>CAWKJW010000071.1:0-185483 GCA_963849665.1 uncultured Alphaproteobacteria bacterium
ATTAGTACAGAGTGTAACCCTAGGGTACAACAAGGATCATGTTTTGTTAAGGGTGAGGTATTATTTGATTCGGTTGATATCAATGGAAATGGCCTTAGTTTAATAGATGTGCCATGTCTAGATGGTACCACTGGTAATCCAACGGTGTGGGGCAATTTATATGTTCCGGGTACCGAACCAACCACTCAAGATACTTATCCATTAATTACAAATTATAATGTTCCTCCCGCGCTTCCTACGGGTGTAAATCCAACAAATTACATTAACTATGTAACTGGAAATTTTGTTATAACATTCCCAATAGCTCCTCAGTCTGGATTCGCAATTAATTCACAAACTGTATTACAAATTGTATCCTTGCCGCAAGCTATGCTGTTTTATGATAATAAATTTGTTTACGCCCTGTGCCAGATCAACCATATCAAATTAACTTTGAGGCCTACGTCCGTCCTACTTTTTTGATGGCGGACAACCAAGCTCCACAGCTTGAAGAATGGTGGCAGTACATAGCATACGGTGCTAGTAAGAAGATATTCGAAGACCGCATGGACTTGGAAAGCGTCGCACTAATACTGCCTGAATACAAAAAAACAAGAACAACTATGCCTTAGAAGAACCATAGTGCAGTACACAAATGAGCGTACAGCCACTATATATACTGAACAAGTAGGATGGGGCGGCGGTAATAATCAATGGGGTTGGTACGGCGGAAACTTTTAATACTAATTGAAAGTTAGAATAATGCAAACTTATGGTGGCAGTAAATTCATGTTAGAATTGGGCATATTTAATTATTTAGGGATTAATATGCTTAATAAAAAAAAGATTTGTAAACATTGTCAATGCGACCTTAATGAATTTAATGCGGCTAAGAGTGGAAGAAATGGTAAGCATTTTAGAAATGAATGTAAGCCGTGTAGAAGCAAAGTGGTTGTAAAGCAACATGAAATTTATGGAGATCGGCGCAGAGCCTATTTAAATTCGTATAAAAGAAAAATGGGTATTGTAAAGGAATATCCATGTGAAAAATGCGGTATTCCCTGTTTAAAAAAATATGAATTGGCATTCTGTTCAGATAGATGCAGATTTTGGAATTATGTTAAAATCGAAAATGATTGTTGGATTTGGACGGGCAGCAAAGACCCAGCTGGCTATGGTAGCTTTTGGTTGGATAAAAGGAAAAATATTATAGAGCCCATAGGGCATCATATATTATTTTTAAGGGCGAAATTCGCGACAAATTATTTGTATGCCATACTTGTGATAATCCTTCCTGTGTTAAACCCGATCATTTATGGTTAGGAACTAATAGTGATAATCAACGAGATAGTGTAAAAAAAGGAAGGCATAGATGGCAAAAGAAAAAGGAGACAAATGATAAGACTTTGCAGTCAATGTAATACCGAATTAAACGGGGCGAATTGTGCCAAAAAAGATGCAAGAAGATTTAGAAAAGATATGTCGCACCTGTTATAGATTAAAAAGAATAGACTACAGGAAGGGACAGATGAAAAACAGAATCAATCCGACGCCAGCGCTCCGGCCGCCCCCCTCTCGCCGGCCGAACGCATGGAGCCCCTCCTCCGCCGCGCCGTGCCCGCGATCATCATCCTGTTCCTGCTGACACTGTTCGGCGTCGCCGCCCAGATCGGCGCGCAAAGCTACGCCAAGGTTCTGCCTGAAGCCCTGAACGAGCTGGACATGGTCGGCCGGCTCGCCGTCGACGATTTCGACGCGGCCCTGCGCCGCGCGCCCCCCGGCGCGCCGGCCGCAGTGATCCTCGACGCGGCGCAAGGCCGCATCCTGGCGCACGGCCGGTCCATCGCCGTCACGGACGCCAATGGCCAGATCGTCGCCGCGCTGCCGAACGGCGCGCTGGGCGCGGGCGCGCTCGCCGCAAAGCTCGGCCCGGCGCAGCCGCTGACCGTTTTCGCCGACAAGGCCGGCCCGATGCGCATCGTGCTGCCGGACGGCTCCGAGGCGCTCGCGTCCGTTCGCAATCTGGCGCCGCCCTTCGGACAGATGGCGATCCTTCAGCCCGTCGACAGCGCCCTCGCCGAATGGCGCGCCGGCGCCTGGCGCTCCGCCATCCTGCTCGCGCTCACCGGCGCCGTGATGGGGATCGTCGCCTTCGCCTATTTCGCCCAGGCGAGCCGCGCCGTCGATGCCGAATCCGACCGCGCCCGCATCCGCAACCGCATCGACGCGGCCCTCAACCGCGGCCGCTGCGGCCTGTGGGACTGGGATCTCGGCTCGGGCCGCATCTACTGGTCGGAATCGATGTATGAAATGCTCGGCATGCCCCCGAGCGACGACTTCCTCTCCTTCGGCGACGTCAAGGCGCTGATCCACCCTGACGACGGCGACCTCTCCGAAATCGCCGAACGTTTGACCACGCAAGGCGTGAACGCTATCGACCACGCCTTCCGCATCCGCGACGCGCATGGCGGCTGGCTGTGGATCAGGGCGCGGGCGCAGATCATCCGTGAAGGGCGCGATCGCGCGCCGCATCTCGTCGGCATCGCCATCGACATTTCCGAGCATGTCCTGCTCGCCGAGCGCAGCGCCGCCGCCGACCTCCGCCTGCGCGACGCGGTCGAAACGATTTCCGAGGCTTTCGTCCTGTGGGACGCGCAGAACCGCCTCGTCCTGTGCAATTCGAAGTTCCAGCGCCTGCACGGCCTGCCCGCCGACTGCACCGTTCCAGGCACGCCCTATCAACAGGCCATGGCGCACTCTCAGAGTTTCGCCCAGAGCTTTCCCGAAGAGGCGGAAACCGCGCGGGCGCTGGACGGCGGCGGCCGCGTCTACGAGGCCCGGCTGGCCGACGGCCGCTGGCTGCAGATCAACGAGAGGCGGACCAAGGACGGCGGCTATGTCTCGGTCGGCACCGACATTTCCAATCTCAAGCGGCACGAGGCGCAATTGCTGGACAGCGAAAGGCGGCTGATGGCGACCATCGCCGACCTGCGCAAGTCGCGGCAGACGCTGGAATTGCAGGCGCAGCAACTGGCCGAGCTGGCCGAACGCTATCTCGAGCAGAAAGCCAGCGCCGAAAGCGCCAATCGCGCCAAGTCCGATTTCCTCGCCAACATGAGCCATGAACTGCGCACGCCGCTCACCCATATCATCGGCTTCGCGGAAGTCATGGAGCAGCAGTTCTTCGGCGACATCGGCAACAGCCGCTATGTCGATTACGCCAGCCATATCCGGCAATCCGGCCAATATCTGCACGGCGTGATCGGCGACGTGCTGGAAATGTCGCGCCTCGACGCCGGCCAGGTGACGCTGCACGCCAGCGAAATCGATCTCGGCCCGGCGCTCGCCGGGGCGCTGGACGAATTTCGCGCGCCGGCGGAAGCGAAGAATGTGGCGATCGAATTCTCCACCCCCGAGGACAGCCGGCTCGTCGCCGATGGCGAGGCCCTGCGCCGGATCGTCGGCATACTCCTGAAGAACGCCCTGAAATTCACCCCGGAAGGCGGGCAAATCGCCGTGCGCGCGCTGCGGCGGGGCGCGGCGCACGAGATTATCGTCGAGGATTCAGGCTGCGGCATGAGCGTCGAGGAATTGGCGCTGGTCTGCCACCCGTTCGAGCAGCGCTCGCCCCTAATGCAGGATGGAATGAAAGGGCCGGGCCTCGGCCTGGCGATCGCGCGCTCGCTGGTGGAAATGCACGGGGGCGCGCTGCGCATCGAGTCCTCGCCCGGAAACGGCGCGAAAGTCTGCGTCCGTCTGCCCGGCCCGCGCGAGGCGGCGCGCAACAAGATTGCCCTTTCCACGGCGGCGTGAACCGGAAATCAGCCGCCCGCCCGCGCAAAAACCGCATCCATATGCGCGGCCAGCTTGCGGTCGTTGTCAGTGACGCGGCCGGCGTCGTGCGTCGTCAGCTCCACCCAGACCTTGTTGTAGACGTTCTTCCATTCGGGATGGTGATTTTCGCGCTCGCAGAATAGCCCGACTTCGACCATGAAACCGAGCGCCTGGGCGAAAGTTTTGAACTTGAACACTTTGGCGATGCGTTTTTCGTCGCCGCTCCAGCCTTGCGGAATGTCGGTCATGTCGGGGCCTCCCTCGCAGGAGAGTAACGCAGGCAAGGCCGAAATGGCGCCGTAATGCGCCGGCCGCGTGACGCGGCCTTCCGCTGCTGTTAATTTACCCCACGATTCTCGCCGGAGCCGCCATGCCCAACCTCGACAAAGTGCTCGCAACGCTCGATGACGACCGCCAGGGCGCGCTGGACCGCCTGTTCGAACTCCTGCGATTCAAATCAATTTCGACCGACCCGGCCTATGCGCCCGAATGCGCCGGCGCCGCCGACTGGCTGGTCGGGCAATTGCAGGCCTTGGGCTTCACCGCGGCCTCGCGGAAAACCGCCGGCCATCCTATGGTGGTCGCCAAGGCCAAGGCCGTGCGCGCCGATGCGCCAAATGTGCTGTTCTACGGCCATTACGACGTGCAGCCGGTCGACCCGCTCGACCTGTGGCAGACCGATCCCTTCGCCCCGCGGGTCGCGGAGGCGGACGGAGCCAAGAGGATCGTGGCGCGCGGCGCGGCCGACGACAAGGGCCAGCTCATGACCTTCGTCGAAGCCTGCCGGGCCTTTCGCGCCAATGGCGGCCTGCCCTGCAACGTCACCATCCTGTTCGAGGGCGAGGAGGAATCCGGCTCGACCTCCCTGCCCGCCTTCGTCGCGGAAAACGCCAAGGAGCTCAAGGCCGACCTGATGCTGGTCTGCGACACCAACATGTGGGACCGCGACACCCCGCTTATCACCTGCATGCTGCGCGGGCTCGTGCTGGAGGAAGTGATCGTCAAGAGCGCGAGCCGCGACCTGCATTCCGGCATGTTCGGCGGCCCGGCGGTCAATCCGATCCATGTGCTGGCGAAAATCATCGCCGGCCTGCACGACGATTCCGGCCGCATCACCCTGCCCGATTTTTATGAAGGCGTTCCCGAGCTGCCGGACGAGGTCAGGGAGCAGTGGGCAGCGCTGAAATTCGACGAAAGCGCATTTCTGGGCGAGGTCGGCCTGTCCGTTCCGGCCGGCGAGGCGGATTATTCGGTGCTGGAGCAGATCTGGGCGCGCCCGACCTGCGACGTCAACGGCATGATCGGCGGCTATGTGGGCCAGGGCTCGAAAACCGTGCTGCCGGCCCAGGCCAGCGCCAAATTCTCCTTCCGCCTCGTCGGCAAGCAGAACCCGCAAGCCATTGTCGAAAGCTTCCGCGATTATGTGAAAAGCTGTCTGCCCGACGATTGCGAGGCGGAATTCCTGAGCCATGGCGCGAGCCCCGCTTTGTCGCTGCCTTTCCGCTCCGAAGCGATCCAGCGCGCGAGCCGCGCGCTTCAGGCCGAATGGGGCCGCCCGGCGGTGCTGGCGGCGTCGGGCGGCTCGATCCCGGTAGTCGGCCTGTTCAAGCGCGAATTGAAGATGGATTCGCTGATGGTCGGTTTTGGCCTCGACGACGACCGCATCCACTCTCCGAACGAGAAATACGAACTGTCGTCCTTCCGCAAGGGCGCGCGCAGCTGGGCGCGGATTCTTGACGCTCTGGCGAAGTAGGGGACGAAAAGCGGAACATTGCGACAAGGCTGATTCGTGCCCGTTTTGATCCGGCATTGATCGGCTGATCCCATTTCTGGACGTCCGGGTCGCATGGGCGGCAGAACAATCGTTAACCTTGGTCGTCATTGCGAGGAGCGAAAGCGACGAAGCAATCCAGAAGCCGCGAGCCGGGTCTGGATTGCTTCCAATAGCCCGGCGCTTGCGCCGGGCGTCAATTCGCTAACAGATGGGACCGCAAAGCGGTCCCTCTGGCTCGCAATGACGGCGACTAAACAGGCGATCTCCCGTGCTTCCCTGGATTCTCCTCGACACAGCGGCCATTCCCGGCGGCGGCGAGCTGCGGCTCAAGCGGCGCGGGACGGAATTTTCCATCATGCTCGGCGACAACGAGCTGATGAATTCGCGCCTCAGCGGCTCGGAAGAGGCTTTGGCCGATCTGAGCGCCGCCAGGATCAAGCATCATGTCGCGCCCAAAATCCTGATCGGCGGGCTCGGCATGGGCTTTACCCTGCGCGCCGCGCTGGCCGCGCTCGGCCCTGCGGCCCGCATCGAGGTCGCGGAGCTCGTCCCCGCTGTCGTCGCCTGGGCGCGCGGGCCGATGGCCGAGGTTTTTGCCGGCTCGCTCGACGATGCGCGCACAGAACTCCGCGAGGGCGACGTGCTCGCCCTGATCCGCGACGGCGCGGGCGCCTATGACGCGATCCTGCTCGACGTCGACAACGGCCCGGATGGCCTCACCCGCCAAGCCAATGACGCGCTTTACGATTCCGCCGGCCTCGCCGCCGCGAAAAAGGCGCTCAAGCCGGGCGGCGTTCTCGCCGTCTGGTCCTCCGGCCCCGACAATTCCTTTACCCGGCGCCTGCGCAAGGCGGGGTTCGAGGTCGAGGAAAACCGCGTCCGCGCCGGGCGCGGAAGGGGCGCCCGGCATATGATCTGGATCGCGGCGCGGCCTTGAACGAACCGCCCCTATCCCGCCGACAAACACTTCATATCGGGGGGGTCGCGTGCTCGATGCAGCGGCAGAGATCGGCTCATTGCGGACGTCATACGTTGTTCGGCGAACGTCTGCTTCGAGCGGAAGCGTCCAAAATTCTGAAAAAATAAGCCAATATTGGCTTGATTGGCGTCCGTCCCGCGTCAACGTCCGAGATGCCGGTCGGATTGGTCGAATTCGATCTCCAGCGATCACCACACCACGTTGACACAGAGATGAATCGATCTGACAATTTTCAGGTCAAAAGCTCGACAAAAGCGCGGCGTCAACCTAATGCCATCCCCAGAATATCGGCAGGTACATGTCAAATAATGGCGACAATCATTTACCACTCACCCTTGAGCGCAACGTCAATACGCTGCTATCGCGTTTTCCCGACCGGCTGGTTTTGCGGTCAGCTGGAAACAAATCTCAATTATTCATTCTAGGTTTATTTTTATTTGGTCTCGGATTATTTGGAGTAATTCAAAGAAAATTTATTTATGGGGGAATTAGCCTTCTGATACTCAGCGGAATATTTTTTGCTTTGATAATCTATCAAATTATCAAAAGGGCCGCCGGTTCTTACCTTAGATAAAGATTATATTTCTGAGGATACATTTATTAAACGACTTTACAAATGGGAAAATATTTCAAATATAAGGCCAATTTACAACGAGCGCGGCGACAGTATTATTTCGAGGGTCCCTAAAGAATTCTGCATCGCCTTTTCATTAAACAGCAACCCAAAGTCGGACGTCATGATCGCAAACACCTACGGATTTTCACTCGAAGAGTTCGCTCGCCTAATAATTGGCTGGCAGGAGCGAGCTTTACAAAAATCAGCCCCTCCAAATCCACCGCTACAAACCTGAGATACCAGAAGGATTTTTTGCTCAGAGGCACCGGTGACAAACCTGCCAACGCCTGTCCACCGCGCCGTTCGTCGGGTTCAAACTCGACCCGTCGGACACAAAGCCGCCCTTGCGGCAGCGGCTGCGAACTTCCCCTTCCCGCCAATTCCTGCCCGCCGCGGTCGTCAGCCCTCGGCTCGAAGGCGACCTTCCCGATCCTGCCATCGGAGGTCTCAAATCGAGTAAAGTCGGGATGTGGCGCGGTGGCGTTAGGCCAAGCATATCTGTTTCCGCCCCTTTCGTCTGGCGGTGCCTTAGCGGTTCGTCCATAGCTCCGTTTCCACACCCCTCTCATCGAACCGGACATGCGGATCTCCCGCATCCGGCTCTCGGACAAAACATCACGCCTTCGTCCACGGCACGTCGTGCCCAAGCCTGCTCAGGCGTACGAGCCCGAAGTGCCCGTAAAGGTGCGAGAGAGGATAAGCCCCGCCCTTGCGTCCCCTGAGTTTGTGCTTGGAGCGCAACCACCGGCGCAACCGCACTGCGGCGTAGCTGTCGAGCGCTCGATATGCCTTACTGACGGCGCCTACTTTGAAGTAGTTGGCCCATCCGCGCAGCGAGCGGTTCAACTTGCCCACCAGCTCTGTGGTTTCTTGCCATGTCCCCGCTCGGTCGGTCAGCGCATGGATTTTCTCAACCGCGCGCTTGATGCTCTTCTTCGATGGCCGGTAGCCCAGGCGTGCCTGGCCGGTTCTCGCTGAATACATCCGCCCGAACGTGTAGCCCAGGAAGTCGAATTCGCCTTCCGGCACCTTGCAGATGCGTGTCTTCTCCTCGCTGACCGTGAGCTTCAGCTTGCCCATGATTTCGCGCAGTCGCTGCAAAGCCTCTGCGGCCTTGCCCTTTCTGCACAGGATCACGAGGTCGTCGGCGTAGGTCACGAGCCGAGTGCCGAGGCTTTGCTCCAGCCCGAGCTTCTTCCATCCCAGCACGAACCGGCGCATGTATAAATTCGCCAGCAGCGGTGAGACGGGTGAGCCCTGCGGGATGCCGCGCCGCTTGTCTCGGGCTTCGGTCGTGCGTGTTTTCCGGCCACGTTTGTCGGTTTCTTCTACGGGGCAGTCCAGCCACATCTTGATCAGATGAAGCACGCGCCGATCAACGATCCGGCGCGTCACCGATTTCAACAATTCGGCATGGGGAATGCTCCCGAAGTAGTCCGCGAGGTCGGCGTCCACGACTTCCGGGTGGCCGCGAAACAGCAGCTCTTCCACCTCGACCACCGCTTGTTGGGCGTTTCGCCCGGGGCGGTAGGCGTATAATTCCGGCGGAAGATCGGCTTCAAAGATCGGCTCCAGCACCAGCATCGCTGCCGTCATGCAGACCCGATCCCGCAAGGTCGAGATGCCCAGCGGCCTGAGCTTGCCGTTGGCCTTCGGTATGAACACTCTTCTGATCGGGTCCGGTCGGTAGGTCTCTCCCTTAAGCGCAAGCGCCAGTTCAGCAAGCCATCGCGCGACCCCATACGCCTCGACATCCGCGAAGTCCTGACCGTCGACGCCCGGCGCGCCCTTGTTGGAGCGGCACTGGGCATAGGCATGCGCAAGAATATCCTCGCGACTGATCTTGTCGTACAGGGCGTAGAAGCGATAACCGGCTTCTGCCTTCGCTTTCGCGTGCAACGCCATCTGCAATTTCTGAACACTCTTTGGAGTTGATAGGTTTCCCAATCTCCAGGTCCCTCATCGCTTGCTGCGTCTGTCTTGAACTGAGGTCCCTTCCCTCCACCAGCATTACCCGGCTTCAGCGGTACTGCGGACCTCTCCGTCACCTCAGGGCGCCCGGCCTGTCCCTCGCGGGCGTCCAGTTGGCCATCCTTGACCACGCCATGAGGCTTCCCGTGTTGCGTGCGCTTTCCTTGTGTACATGCCGCCGCCACTACCCCGGCGCAGCGTCTGGGCGTCTTCTCGCTCATTTCGCCCAGCCGTATCAGCCTTCCCCGATTGGGTTGTCGGGTCGGCCTGCGCGTCATCCTTTTCGAGGCTTGCTCAGCGTTCACTCACGTTGCGGCCTGCACACTCGCACCGTCACCGTACATCGTGACGGCTATTCGGGGGCTTCAGACATTTCGTCGCCTCCATGCCTGCCCCGATTGCTTCCGGCGGGAGCTGTCGCCGGGTGGGTCTCGCACCCACTGGAAAGCGCCGCCTTTCACGGCGCACACCCAAGGCGGTCGTTCGGACCTATCCGGGCGCGCATTTTCTCCTGCGTTAACACGCGTTAAACGGGCTTAAGCTATGCCTGTTTCAAATATCCCTATCGAAGGACTAAATCAGCAATTCACGCCACCGCCGTTAGGGTCATAGGAAATGGCATTCAATACAATCTTCGATGCAGGCCAGCAGGGATATACAACGGGCTGGGCCTGTTACTATTGCCTGCCTCTCGTTGTTATCGGGGCGTTGGCGGTCTTTAGGCCCGCGCTCATGGTAAGGCTGCGGGGCTTCGTCGGCGATCAGGTCAAAGTACAGATAGAAGCAACGAAGCTTTTCAATTGGGCCTTTTTCATATTTGCGCTTCTGTTGTCCGCGATAATCTTTCTTGCCACTTTCCTCCAATACCAGACTGCCATATCGGACTTGGGTGCGGGACGCTGCTCAGTCGCCGAAGGTCCTGTTACCGATTTTGTGTCAACGCCTTACAGCGGTTATGGTGGTCATTCCTCGGAACGGTTCACTGTGAATGGCAAGCGCTTCTCCTATTCCGACATTGACGTGACATCGGGCTTCCACAATACCGCCACGCACGGCGGCCCAATCCGCGAAGGCCTTTATGTGCGGATCAACTATTCCGGCAACCTGATACTGCGTCTGGAAGTCGCTCAGTGAGCCCAGTGGCCACCGTTCTAGGGCGACTGCATTGCGCGTCCACCCGATCCGCAGAAGCGGTCATTCACGGCGCGGCTGCCGATGGTCCGAGAACCGCCGAACGCGGCCTGCCGGGCGATCTCGATCAGGCTCGCCGCCAAGTCCCTATGTGGTTGGCGCCTGCCTCAACCGGACAGGCGCGGAACGAACAAAAGGCGACAGGCGCGGCAAAGTGATTCGTGCCGGTTTTGATCAGGCAATGATCGCGCTTTCCCGATTTGGTCCGCAGAGGCCTCACGCGCTGGCGGCGAATTGTTAACCGCGCCGTTCTCCGGGAGCCAGTCCTGCCCGCGCGGACGCTCTGGATTGCTTCGCTCCGCTCGCAATGACGGTTGAATGGAATGATCATAAAGGCCAAAGATGACGGGAAACCGGGAGCGTTGACGTGACTCTGGAGCAATTGCGCATTTTCGTGGCCGTGGCCGAGCGCGAGCATGTCACCCAGGCGGCGCAGGCGCTGAACCTGACCCAGTCAGCCGTCAGCGCCGCGATCGCCGCGCTGGAGCAGCGCCACGACGTCAAACTGTTCGACCGGATCGGCCGGCGCGTCGCCCTGACCCAGTCCGGCCGGCAGTTTCTCGGCGAGGCGCGCGCCCTGCTGGCGCGGGCGCGCGCCGCCGAACAGATTTTGGCCGATCTCGGCGGGCTGAAGACCGGGGCGCTGAAACTGGCGGCGAGCCAGACCGTCGGCAATTACTGGCTGCCGACGCGGCTCGCCCGGTTCGCGCTGAATTATCCCGGCGTCGCGCTGCACCTGACCATAGGCAACACCCATGACGTCGCCTTGCTCGCCAGCGCGGGAGAGATCGATCTCGGTTTCGTCGAGGGCGAGGACGACCAGCCCGGCGTGGACCAGACGCCGATCGCGGAAGACGAACTGATCGTCGTCGCATCGCCCTCCCTCGCCTCGCATTATCGCGACTGCCTGCGCGAGAAAATGTTCGAGGCGCCCTGGGTGGCGCGGGAAAGAGGCTCAGGAACGCGCTCGGCCTTCGAGAAGGCCGTCAGCGATTTCGCGCCCGATGCTCCGGCGCGGAAAATCGTGCTGGAGCTGCCTTCCAACGAGGCTGTGCGCATGGCGGTGGAGGCTGGGGCGGGACTGGCGGTCATGTCGTATCTGGCGGTCGCCGGCGCGCTTAAATCCGGCGCGCTGATCCGCCTGCCTTGCGACCTGCCGAAGCGCCCCTTTTACATGCTGGCGCACCGCCAGCTCTACCGCTCGCGCGCCGCGCAAGCGCTCATCGACCTGATCGCGCGCGAATGAGGCGGAACGAACAGGCAAAGCGACGAAATACCAATTCGTTCAGGTCCCATTCCCGTTCCAGTCGCGCAATCCCGTTTCGGGCGTTACCGCAATCTTAACAGGCAAGATATTGTTAAGTTGTCACTTTTTCCGGACAGGTCGTTGCGCGGATTTCTTCGCGGCCTTGGGAACCTTTCCCGGCCAGGCGACGATGTGGTCGACAAGCTCATCGGTGGTCATTTCGTTTTCGAGCGCGCTGACCCGGCCGAGGATGGAGATTCCGGCCTCGGCCACGCTTTCCCTCCGCCCGCTGACCAGAGGATGCCAGCCGGGCAGGTCCTGGCCCTGGGCGATCAGGCGATAGGCGCAGGTCGGCGGCAGCCAGCGCAGGCTGCCGGCGTTTTCCGCATCGAGGCGCAGGCAATCCTTCACCCGGCGCGAGCGATGGCCGTAATCGGCGCAGCGGGCGCCCCGAATATCGAGCAGGCGGCAGCCGACATCCGTATAGTGGATTTCGCCGGTATCCTCGTCCTCGAGCTTGACCAGGCAGCAGCGGCCGCAGCCGTCGCACAGGCTCTCCCATTCGGATTTGGAGAATTCCGCCAGTTTCCGCCCGCGCCAGAACGGCTCAATGGTGTTCTTCGTCATGATTCCTGCTTCGAATTGACGCAAAAGGCGCTGGCGCGCTTCTTGCGCCGCCGGCGTCTCGCCAGCCTGTCTCGAGGCGGGGAAAAATCTTTCCGACTGGGGATGCGCCGACAGGACTTGCTCGTCAAGAGTGTTAAGACAATGTTAAAAGCGTTCGTGCGGCGCAAGCCGCGCGAACGGCTCGCCCGGTCCGCCGGAATCGGATCGGAAGTCTAGATTGTTGTTTGGATGCGTTTTCGAGCGAGCCCGCCGCGCTCCCTTGAAGCCGCTCTGCCGGAGTCAGCGTGTTGGCTTATGATTTCCGCAACGCCGAATGGTTTCGCGTCCTGCGCAACGCTTTTCTGGCGTTGGATTCCTGGATCGATTCCTCGCTTTACGACGCCGGCGTCGAAGCGACGGAATTGTGGCAGGATTTTTCCGGCTTCATGGATCGTTTCCATGTGCGCGGCCCGACCCACGCCGCGGTCGAGCTGGCCTGCGAGGCGCTGACGCTCGGCGTGTTCGGCGGGATGGTGATGGTGGTGCTGGCGCAGCCGGCGTTCCGCCTCACCGCCGCCGGCGACTGGCTGAAAAAGACCGACCTGGCGGTGACCTTCGAGGACCGCTATGGCGTCGAGGTGGGCCGTCGCGGCATCCTGCACGACGATGCGGTGAAACTCGACCAATATCCCGATTATGTCGTTCAGGCGGTGCTTTCGACCGAGGACCGGCGCTTCTTCGACCATTGGGGCGTCGATCCGATCGGCCTCCTGCGCGCCCTGACCGTCAACGCCCGCTCGTCCGGCGTGGTGCAGGGCGGCTCGACCCTCACCCAGCAGCTGGCGAAGAACCTGTTCCTGTCCAACGAGCGCACCGTCACGCGCAAAGTCAATGAAGCCTTCCTGTCCTTCTGGCTCGAATCCCACCTGACCAAGAAGCAGATCCTGCAGCTCTATCTCGACCGCGCCTATATGGGCGGCGGCACATTCGGCATCCAGGCGGCGGCCCAATTCTATTTCGGCCGCTCGGTCAAGGACGTGACCCTCGCGCAGGCGGCCATGCTGGCCGGCCTGTTCAAGGCGCCGACCAAATATGCGCCGCATGTCAATCTTCCCGCCGCCCGCGCCCGCGCCAACGACGTGCTGAACAACATGGTGGCCGCCGGCTACCTGCAGGAAAACCAGATCGCCGACGCCAAGCGCCACCCCGCCTCGCCGGTCGATCGCGGCTCGGCGTCCTCCACTCCCGACTGGTATCTCGACTGGGCCTTCAACGAGGTCAAGGCGTTGTCGGACGCCGGCAAGCTCGGCTCGGACCGCGTCTTCACCGTCCGGCTGGCGCTCGATTCCAGCTTGCAGAAAAAAGCGGAGGCGACCATCGAGACCATGCTGCGCGAGAGCGGACCGAGCTACCACGCCAAGCAGGCGGCGACGGTGATCCTGGAGCCGCTCGGCGCGGTGCGGGCGATCGTCGGCGGACGCGATTACGGCGCGAGCCAGTTCAACCGCGCCATCGAGGCGCTGCGGCAGCCTGGCTCGTCCTTCAAGCCCTATGTCTACCTGACCGCGCTGATGTCGGGCAAATTCACGCCGACGACGAGGGTGGTCGATCGCCCGACCTGCATTCGCAACTGGTGCCCGAAAAACTACGGGGACAAGTATGGCGGCGCCGATGCCTTTGTGGAACGCGCTGGCGCATTCGATCAATTCGGTGGCGGTGCAGCTCTCGATCGCCATTGGCGACGGCGACGCCAAGCGCGGCCGCGCCCTCATCACCGCGACCGCGCGCCGGCTCGGCGTCACCGCGCCCTTGCCCGACACCCAGTCGCTGCCGCTCGGCGCCGACGAGGTCAAGGTGATGGACCAGGCCACCGGCTACGCAGCTTTCGCCAATGGCGGCAAGAGGATCCAGCCTTACGCCGCGCTCGAAATCTTCAACAGCCATGGCGATCTGATCTACAGCCACGACCGCGACGCCGAAAAGCCGCAGCAGGTGATCGATCCGCGCTACATCGACGAACTCGTCTCCATGATGACGCAGGTGGTCCAGCAGGGCACTGGCCGCCGCGCCGCCCTCGACGGGATCACGGTCGCCGGCAAGACGGGGACCACCAACGATTACAAGGACGCGTGGTTCTGCGGCTACACCGGCAATTTCGTCGGCATCGTCTGGTACGGCAATGACGACGACCAGCCGATGGAAAAGATGACCGGCGGCTCGCTGCCGGCGATGACCTGGCACGACATCATGGCCTACGCGCATAGCGGCGTCGATCTCAAGCCCTTGCCGGGCCTGCCGCTCCAGTCCGAGCAGGCGCCCGTGGTGGAGCTGACCACGCCCGAAGGCGAGGCGGCGCCGCGCCGGCGCGAGCAATTGTCGAAAAAATCCTCCGAGGCCCTCGGCTCCATCGAAACCTTGATGAAATCCGCGTCCGGCCACCACGTCGAACTCGTGCTGCCGCTCAGGAATTTCGCTCAGGCGCGTTCGAGCCAGATGATCGATTTGCGCTGAGTTCTTGAGCTTTTCGCTGTTCCGGCGGATTCTGGAAGCCGCGCCGCGCTACGTGGGATTCGCGACCTTGCATTGGCCATCCGCTTCGCATCACGATCGCCCCGACTCCTTCGCGCCAGCGGCTCCCGTGATCCTGGCCGTTCGAGATTCCCGAAGCGTCCGTTTCGCGCTCGGACTGGCGCTCGGGGCGCTCGGCGCCCTGCTCCATCCCGTCATGGCGCGGGTGACCGGCGCGCCATTGTCGTTGGCCGCCGTCTATCCTTTCGTGGCGATCTCCGCCCTGCTCGGCGGCCTTGAGGGCGGGCTGACCGCCCTGTGCGTCTGCGCGATGGCGCTTTGGCGATTTCGGCCGCCCGCAACCAGCGCCGAAATCCGGACACTGGCGCTTTTTGTCGCCGGCGGCGCTTTTGTCGCGGCCGCGTCCACCCTGGCGCAGGCCGTCCGGCGGCGGCAGGCGCTGGACGCCATAGACCGCAACGAGGAGAGGCTGCGGCTCGCCGTCGACGCGGGCGCCATCGGCCTGTTCGAGGCCAATTACGTGACCAATTCCGCCTTTTTCGGCGACAATACGCGGAAGATTTTCGGCGTCGTCGACGACGCGCCGCTCACGACCGAAACGGTAGGCGCTCTTGTCATAGAAGAAGACCGGCCGGCTCGGCTGGCCGCTTTGGCCAAGGCGATGGATCCCCAGGGCGATGGACTATACCAAACGAAATACCGCATTCGGCGCGCGAATGACGGCGCCCTGCGCTGGGTGAGCGCCAGCGCGAGGGCCACTTTCGTGAATGGCGCGGTCGCGCGCATCGTCGGCGTCAACCGCGACATCACCGACGAGATGAATGCGGAAGCGACGCTGCAGGAGAAGGCGCGGCTGGCCGAGCAGCTGACCGGCCTCGCCGAGGCGCTGCCGGGCGCGATCCACTCCTACAAGCGGCGCGACGACGGTTCGGCCTTCCTGCCCTATGCGTCCCCGAACATCGAAAACCTGCTGGGCTTCAGCCCGAAGGTCTTCCTCGACGACATGTCGGCCATGATCGAGCGCGTCCCAGCCGAGGACCAGGAAAAGATCGTCGCGGCGACTGATGTTTCGCAGCGGCGGATGACGCCCTGGCGCATGACCTTCCGCTACAATCACCCGAATAAAGGCCTGATCTGGATAGAGGGCGATTGCGCCGGTCCGGCAGGATGACGGCGGCATCGTCTGGCATGGCTACCTGCAGGACGTGACCGAGCGGGCGAATGCGGAAAGCGCGTTGGCGGCGAGCGAGGCGCGGGCGCGCGCGATGATCGAAGGCGCCGCCGACGCCATTTTCGCTTTCGACAAAATGGGTGTGATATCCTCGGCCAATGCCGCCAGCGCCCGAATTTTCGGCCGCCCGGTCGAGGATCTGATCGGAGACGAGGTCTGCCGGCTGATGCCCGAGCCCTATCGCAGCGAGTATGCGTCCCGCCTGCGCGAACGCGTCGAAATGGGCGACGAATTCAACTCTCGCCCCAGCCGCGAGATTCAGGGCCTGCGCGGCGACGGCGCGCCGTTCCCGATGTCGCTGACCATATCGCAGGTGAAATACGGGCAAACGCGCCTCTTTGTCGGATTCGCCCGCGACCTGACGGAGCAGCGCCGGATCGAGGCGCGGGTCCGCCAGTTCAACGACGAACGGCTGGCGTCGCTCGAAGCCATGGCGGCGAGCCTGGCGCATGAGGTCAACCAGCCCCTGACCGCCGGCGCGACCTTCCTGACCGTCGCGCGTAAAATGCTCGCCGCGCCGCCGAACGAAGGCTCGGCGAAAGTCGGCCAGCTTCTCGACAAGGCCTCGGAACAGATGGTGCGGGCGGGCAAGATCATCACGCGGGCGCGCGAGTTTTCGCGGCGCGGCGAGCCGGACAAGACGTTCCAGGGCCTGCATGAATTGATCCGGGACGTCGGCAAGACGTTGAGCGAGAACAAGGCGCAGGCGAATTTCCGCCTGATCTTTCGGCTCGAAGCCGACGACGATCACGTTCTCGTCGACAAGGTGCAGATTTCCCAGGTCCTGGTCAATCTCGTCCGCAACGCGGTTCAGGCGACGACCGCCCCCGGTCCGCGCGAAATCGTCCTAGCCACTTCGCGAGAGCAGGATATGATCAGAAGTCAGCGTGATCGATGCGGGCGCCGGCTTGTCGGAGCAGGCGCGAAAATATCTTTTCGAGCCTTTCTTCACGACGAAGTCCGAAGGCATGGGCGTCGGCCTGTCGATCGCGCGCGCCATCATCGAGGCGCATTTCG
Organism: uncultured Alphaproteobacteria bacterium; assembly: GCA_963849665.1. Classification (GTDB taxonomy): domain Bacteria; phylum Pseudomonadota; class Alphaproteobacteria; order Rhizobiales; family Beijerinckiaceae; genus Rhodoblastus. The sequence goes on from CAWKJW010000071.1 coordinate 16,974, forward strand.
GAAAGATATGGGCGGAGCCTAATCCCGAGCGCGGCGCCGTTTTCAATTTCACTTTGCCATTGGCCTGGATGGAAACGCCATGAGAAGCGTCGAAGCGAAAAGCATTGAACCGACAAGCGTCGAACCCATCGTTTATATCGTCGATGACGATTCAGCCATTCGCGAATCCCTCGGCCTGCTGATGGAGTTGGAAAACCTCCGCGCCTTCGGCTTCGCCTCGCCGCGCGATTTTCTCGCGATCGCGGACAAGGCCGAATTCGGCTGCGTGGTCACCGACATGCGCATGCCCGACATGACCGGCCTCGAGCTCATGGCGGCGATGAAGGAGATGGACAAGCGTCTGCCGGTCGTGATGATCACCGCCTATGCCGATGTCGCGCTGGCCGTGCAGGCGATGAAGATGGGCGCCGCGGATTTCATCGAAAAGCCCTATCGCGAGGAGGAATTGATCGCCGCCGTGCGGTCCGCCCTCGACGGCGAGGGCGAGAACGCCGCGCGACAGGACCATGCGAATCGTTTCGCCGAGCTGTCCGAGCGCGAGAACGAGGTTCTCTCCTGCCTGCTCGAAGGCAAGCTCAACAAGATCATCGCCCACGAACTCGGCGTCAGCATCAGGACGGTCGAGAGCGTCCGCGCCAATATCATGGCCAAGACCGGGGTTTCGAGCCTGTCGGAGCTTGTGCGCCTGTGTCTGCTCGCCAAGGGCTAGGCGTATTCCGTCGCGTTTGCTCCTAACCAAGGCTCCGAGGTCGGGACCTCCGAGCCTCGGCGTTAAGCCGTCTTTTTGGTTTTGCGCCGAAACAGCCGCGACAGGCCGAGGCTCGCCGGATCGACGCCCAGCGCCTTGCAGCCGCCGATCGTCGCGCCGCCATAGACGATCACGCCGATCACGCCGAAACAGGCCAGGGCGGCAAGGCTGCCGAGCGAGCCGAGACGCGCCGCCAGCGCGGCGAAGGGCCCCTGCAGCCAGAGCGCGACATTGGCCAGGATCACGCTCGCCGTCGCCGCCGCCAGCGCCACGCTCTTCAAGGTCTCGTCGGGCTGGAACAGATAACGGCGCAGGCCGAGGAAAAGCAGCACGCCGAGATTGATCCACGCGTTGACCGACGTGGCCAGGGCGATGCCGACTGCGCCCAGCGGCTTGTAAAGCAGGATTTTCAACAGCAGATTGACCGCCAGCGCGCCAAGCGACACCATCATCGGCGTCTTGGTGTCGCCCATGGCCTGGAAGCCGGAGCGCAGCGCGTTGATCGCCACCATCGCCAGCAGGCCGGAGCCATAGGCGCGCAGGACCGCGGCCGTGGCGAGCGCAGAGGCCTCGTGGAAGCGGCCGTGTTCGAATACGGCGCGGACGATCGTGTCGGGAATGACCATGAAGGCGACGACGAAGGGCGCTGTCAGGGCGATGGTCAGGCCGAGTGTGCGATTCTGCGCGGTGAAGGCCCCTTCCCAGTCCTCTCGCGCGAAGCAGCGGCTCATTTCCGGCAGCAGCACCGTGCCCGCCGCCACGCCGACCAGGCCGATCGGCAACAGATAAAGTCGATCGGCGTAATAGATCGAGGACAGGCCGCCGGTCGGCAGGAGAGAGGCGATGATCGTGTCGGCGAACATGGCGATTTGCAGGCCGGAGGAGCCGATCACCGCCGGGCCGAACATGCGGAAGAAGGCGCGCACGTCCGCCGAGAGCGCCGGCCGCGCGATCTTTTCCATGAGATGGGCGCGGTGCGCGGAGACCATGACCAGCGCCAGCTGGGCGATTCCGGAGATGGTGGTGCCGGTCGCCGCCGCATAGGCGGCGTTGGGAAACAGGAAGGCCATGGCCAGAAACGCCATGGTGACGACATTGAGCAGCACGGGCGCAAAGGCGGCCACCGCGAATTTGCCGTGGGCGTTGAGAGTCGCCGAATTGAGCGTCACGAGGGTGACGCAGAAAAGGTAAGGGAAAGTGACGCGCGTGAGGCTGACAGCGAGCTTGAATTTCTCGGGATCATCGGCGACGCCCGGCGCCAGGAGATGAACGAAGCCGGGCATGAAAAGCCAGCCCAAAGCCAGCAGGACGACCTGCGAGATCAGCAGCATGGTGAATATCTGGTTGGCGAAATGCCGCGCGGCCCAGATGTCGGACTGCTCATAGACTCGCAGATAGGTCGGAACATAGGCGGCGTTGAACGCGCCCTCGCCGAAAATGGCCCGGAAATGGTTGGGGAGCCGCAAGGCGACGGTGAGCGCGTCCATGAGCAGGCCGGCGCCCACCACCCCGCTCAGCATCACGTCGCGCAAAAACCCGGTCAGGCGCGAGAGCAGCGTGAATCCGCTGACCGAAAGAAAACTTCTGTACATATCGCGCCGATGGTTGCCGGAAGTTTGGGTTAACGCATTTACCCGTCACGCCGTCAAGATTGGGAAAGGTCTGGTTTCGCCGCCGCGCCGACCTCCTCGGCGACGAGATAAAGCGGGCGGCCCTTCACCTCGTTGAAGACGCGGCCGACATATTCCCCGAGCACACCGAGCGAAATCAACTGCACACCGGCGAAGAACATGATCGAGACGATCAGCGAGTGGAAGCCCGGAACCGAGGTCCCGACCACCAGGTACTCCAGCAGGTAATAGACGGCGTTGACGAAGGCGAAGGTGGCGACGGCCGTGCCGATATAGGTCCAGGCCTTCAGCGGCACGGTGGTGAAGGAAATGAACCCGTCGAGCGCGAAGCGCGTCAACTTGCGATAGGAAAATTTCGATTCGCCGGCATGGCGCTCCGCCACCTCGAACGGCACGCCGACGGATCTGAAGCCGATCCAGGCGTAAAGCCCCTTGCTGAAGCGCGCCTTTTCGCGCAGGCCCTTCAGCGCGTCGAGCGCCACGCGGTCGAGCAGGCGGAAGTCGCCCGCGCCCTCCGGCAGGTCGATCTCGCCAAAGGCCCGGAACAGTCGGTAGAAATGGGCGGTCAGCCATTTGCGCGCCGGCGAATCGGTGTCGCGGCTCTGCCGCACGCCGTAGATGTTCTGATAGCCCTCGCGCCATTTGTCGACGAAATCCTTGATCGCCTCCGGCGGGTGCTGCAGATCGGCGTCCATGATCACCGCGCCGCGCCCGCGCGCCGCGTCGACGCCGGCGGCGATGGCGATCTCCTTGCCGAAATTGCGCGAGAAGGACAAGGCCCGCACGCGCGGATCGGCCTGGCCGATTTCGCGCAGGGTTTTCAGCGTCTCGTCCTGCGAGCCGTCGTCGATGAACAGGATTTCAAAACTTTCCACGCAGGCCAGCGCAGGGACCAGCCGGTCCAGCAGCACCGCCAGGTTCTCGCATTCGTTGAACACCGGCACGATCACCGAGAGTTCCGGCGCATTGGCGCCCAGTTCGACAGTCATTTGCTATTCCACCTGCGCGCGGCCTGTTTCTGGGGACAATCATCTAAAGCATTTTCAACCGAAGCGGCCCCGGTTTGCGTGAAAAAATGCGTCCAAGCAGAAACTTGAGCCCTGATCCGATTCCATCGGATCGGGAAAGGCTCTAGGCCGCGGCGCAAAAATGCGCAAGAAAAGGGCAAATTTCCGTCCGCACCGAAAAAGACTCATGTCCTCCACGCTTTTCTTCGCGCTCTGCGCCGATGATTTCGCCCTCTCGCCCGCCGTGACCGATGGCATTCTTGAAGCTTTGGCCGCCGGACGGCTGACAGCGACCTCCGCCATGACGACACAGGCTTCATGGCCGGAGGCGGCGCGAAAATTCCGCGAGCTGGCGCCGCGGGCCGATCTCGGCCTGCATTTCAATCTGACCCTCGGCGGCCCCCTGGGCGAAATGCGGCGTTTCGCGCCGGGCGGCGGCTTTCCGGCGATGAACGCCATCGTTCCCGCCGCCTGGCGCGGCGCCCTGCCCCGCGCTGAAATTCTCGACGAATTGCGCCGCCAGCTCGATGCTTTCGAGAAGGCCTATGACGCGCCGCCGGATTTCGTCGACGGCCACCAGCATGTGCAGGTCCTGCCGGGCATAGCCGACGATCTCATCGCTGAGCTGTCTTCGCGCAAACTGGCGCGAAATTTCTGGCTGCGCGACAGCGCCGACCGGCCAAAGCGGATTTTTGCGCGCGGAAAACATTGGGGCAAGGCGCTGACCGTCTCGGCCTTGGCGCGCGGCTTCCGCAAAAAGGCGCGGGCGGCGGGTTTTATCGTCAACGACGGATTTTCCGGCTTTTCCGACTTCGACGCCGGGGCCGACTACGCCGCCGATTTCGCGACCTACCTGCAGGCGCCGGGCGCAAAACCCTTGATCATGTGCCATCCCGGCCATGTCGATGAGGAACTCGCGCGACTTGACCCGGTGACACAGTCCCGCGAGACGGAGCTGGCGTTTATGCTGTCGGACCGTTTTGCCGAGGTTTTGGCCGCGGCCAGCGCGCGCCTGGAGCGCCTTTCGGCCATGTGACGGGAGCCTTTTACACCAGGTCTCCCTCGCATAAGCTCGGCGTCGCGTTCGCTCCTGACCCAAACTCGGAAGTCGCGCCTTCTGAGCTTGGGCATCACCGCTTGAGACGCGCCCCGACGCGTCGGGCCGTCGCCTCGCGCTGCGCCGTGATGGCGGCGGCCGCCTCGCGCGCCCGCGCGACGATCGGGGCCGGCGCGCTGTCCGGAGATCCCGCATCGAAGGGAGGCTCGGGGGCATATTGCATGTAAAGTTGGATGCCCTGCGCCTCCTCATCGCCGCGAAGACGCGCCACGACCCGGAGCGCCGCATCGATCCCGGCGGTGACGCCGGCCGCGAAAACCATGTTTCCGTCTTCCACGACGCGCTGGTTCACGGGAATCGCGCCAAAATGGGGGAGGAGGTCGAAAGCGGACCAGTGGGTCGTCGCCCGCCTCCCGATCAGCAGACCGGCCGCCCCGCAGAGCAACGCCCCCGTGCATACAGAGAATACGCAGAGCGCGGACGCCGCCTGGCGTCGAATCCAATCGATGACGACCTCATCCTCCATCAAGGCTTCCTGCCCAAAGCCGCCGGGAACATGCAGCACGTCCAGCGGGGGCGCAGCAGCCAGATCGGCGTCGGGGGCGAGCTTCAGTCCGCGCACGTCCCGAACCTGCGCCATATCCTTGGCATAAAGCCTGTAGGTCGAATTCGATATTCTGGAGAGCGCCTCGAAGGGCCCGGTAAGGTCGATCTGGTCCAGTCCCTCGAAGAGCAAGGAGCCGATATGCAGGTGTCGGTCTGGCGAAATCACGAGCAAAGCCTTTTGAACGCCGTTTCGAGCGCCTCGAACTTGGCTGCAGCCTGCGGCATTCATCCGTGTTGACGCGGGCGCTCAGGACGGAGGCAGCAGCGCCCGCAGATTTCAAGACCGGTATTTCGGGCGCAATCACGCGCCGACGTCAATGCTCCGGCTTCGGCGCGGCGGGCGCGGGCTCGGCGGGCGGCTTGGTCGCGCCGAAGCCTCCGACCGGCATCTCCACGGCGATCGCGCCGGCCTTGGCGAAATTCAGCGTTACATGCACGCTTTCGCCGGGCAGCAAAGGCTTTTTCAGACCCATCAGCATCAGGTGATAGGAGCCCGGCTTCAGCGTGACGGTCGCGCCCGGCTTGATCTCGAGCCCGTCCGGCAGGTAGCGCATCCGCATGACGCCGCCGTCCATCTTCATTTCATGGACTTCAACCTTGGCGGCGGCGTCGGTGTCGGCGCCGGTCAGGCGATCAGCCTCCTTGCCCTTGTTCTCGATGGTCAGGTAGCCGACCCCGACGCTGGCTCCGCGCACGGTGGCGCGCGTCCACGGCGCGGAGACGTCGATGTCGCCGGCCGAGGCGGCGGCGGCCGAGCCGAGAAGTGCGGCGGCGGCGGAAAGCGCCACTGCCGCGCCGAAAGACTTGCGTGAAAAAAACATGCCCCTTCCCCCCTATTCCTGCGGCACGCTCTTGATATGCCGCCCGCGAACATAACCGTAAGCGATCAAGATCGCCAGCAGCGCCCCCACCGGCGGCGCGAAATCGTTCATGATAGCCGGCGGCATCGGACTGGCGAGAACCAGCGCGTCCGTCGCGGCCATCTGCCCGGCGATCCAGCCCAGCAGGCCCGCGCCGGCCCACAGCAACGGCGGCCTGCGCAGGACATTGATAAATTGCGCCGATCCCAGGGCGAGCAGCGGAATGGACAAGGCGAGGCCGAACAGGACCAACGGCCGCACGCCCTGGGCCGCAGCATGGACGGCGGTCATGTTCTGCAGGGCCGCCGGCGCATCCGCGGCGAGGCAGGCAAAGAGTGCGGCGGAGAGCGTGCGTTGTGGCGCCTTGCGCGCCGGCGTCTTCCGTTCCTGCGCCTCGTGACGCATCGCCAGCGCCAGCGCCGCCCAGATCAGCACGATCGCGCCGATCAGCCCGACGCCGGGAAGTCCGGCGCAGGTCAGCAGCCCAAAGGCGACGCCGATGCGCAGCAGGATGAACAGCACGGTTCCCAACAGGACGCCGGGGCGGCGCTGCTCCTGCGGCAGCGCGCGGGTCGCCAGCGCCAGCAGCACGGCGTTGTCGCCGGACAGGATGAGGTCGAGCCAAACGATCTCGATCAGGCCGGCGAGAGACTGCGAGACGACCATTCGACTTCCCCTGCAAAAAAATTCGGGAAACCCTATTCCAAAGCGAGCGCTTTCGCCATGGCCTCGATGGCGCGTCCGGCGCGAACGAGCGAACGGCCGCGCCAGTCGGGCAGATGGAGGAAACAGGCGCGCCGATCCATCAGCAGGGACAGATAAAAACTTTCGTTGCACAGATAATCGCCGGCGTCGCGCGAGGCCGCCGCCGCGACGCCGTTTTTGCGCGCCAAAGCGGCGAGGCGCGCCGCCGGAGCAGGGCCGCGGAGAAATTCCGGCGCGCCGTGGACGATGGCGCGGCTCCAGGCGACCTGTCCGGCGGCGTCCGGCCGCAGCGTCGAGACACGATTGCGCGCGAAAATCTCGACGGAAAGCTTTTGCCGCCGCGCCGCCACGCCGAGCAGCAGCACGGCGTCCGGGCTCGTTTCGGCGAACAGACGGCTCAACAGCAGCGACAGGGCGAAATGCTCGACCGGCAGAATCGCCACATGCAGGTCGATCCCGGCCAGGCCGAAGGCCCTTTTGCGCCGGCCGAGATTTTCCGCGATTTTCTGCGACGGATTGACGGAGTGGCCGGGAAAGGCCCCGAAACCGCAGACCAGCAAGGACTTGCGCATTTTCCGATCACAGGCCGATGGCGGCGGCGATCTTTTCGACCGCCAGCGTCGGCGACAGCGCGCCCTCCGCCACCTGGCGCTCCAGCTCCGGCAGCAGCGCCTTCGCCGAAGCGTTCGAACGCAGGCGGGCGCGGAAAAAATCCTCCAGCATGGTCCACATCCACTTCACCTGCTGGTCGCGACGCTTTTGCGCGCCCTCGCCCGAAGCGTCGAAGCGGCGGCGATGCTCCACCACCTGCGCCCACATTTCCTCCAGCCCGACATTTTGCAGGCCGGAGATCAGCATCACCGGCGGCGACCAGTTGGGCGAGGCCGCCTGCATGATATGCAGCGCGGCGCGATATTCGCCGGCCGCCGCCACCGCGCGGGCGCGGCCCTCGCCTTCCGACTTGTTGACGGCGATCATGTCGGCGAGCTCCAGCACGCCTTTCTTGATGCCCTGCAATTCGTCGCCCGCCCCCGGCAGCATCAGCACGAGGAAAAAGTCGGTCATGTCGGCGACCGCCGTCTCCGACTGGCCGATGCCGACGGTCTCGACCAGGATCACATCGAAACCCGCCGCCTCGCACAAAAGCATGGTCTCGCGTGTTTTCGCCGCGACGCCGCCGAGCGTGCCCGACGAGGGAGACGGACGGATGAAGGCGTTGCGCTCGGTCGAAAGCCTGGCCATGCGCGTCTTGTCGCCGAGAATCGAGCCGCCGGTGCGCGACGAGGAGGGATCGACCGCCAGCACCGCGATTTTATGGCCAGCGGCGATGAGATTGGAGCCGAGAGTGTCGATGGTGGTCGACTTGCCGACGCCCGGCACGCCGGTAATGCCGACGCGCATGGCCTTGCCGGTGAAGGGCAGCACGTCCTGCACGAGCTGTCGCGCCAAAAACTGATGCTCGACTTTTCGGCTTTCGACCAGGGTGATGGCGCGGGCCAAGGCGGCGCGGTCGCCCGAGCGCAGGCGCTCGGCGAGGGTTGCAATATCGGGGACGCGGGAAGGATGCGGAGCGTTCATGCCCGCTTTATAGGCGCGCGGCGGGCGCCGCGAAAGCGGAAGAAAGGCGAAGGACTTACGGAATCCCGGCCGATCCCGGCTGCAGCGGCGCGCCAAAGCCATTGCCATGCGCCTGGATCGTGTCCACTTCGACGCCGACGCGCAGATTATTGGTGACTTCGTAGTTGAAGCCGGCGCCGACCCGGGTGAGCGTGACCGATTGCGATGAATGGGTGAAGGCGTTGTTGAGCGAACCGAAACCGCGCGAGCCCATGAGATTCGACGCGCCCGCCTTGCCGACGCCGAACGTGACATAGGGCATGAAACGGCCCATGTCGTAGCCGACGTGGACATCCGCCATGGCGAAATTATAGCCGCGCGGGCCGAATTTGCTCAAACTGGGCATGTAGCCGCCGCTGCCCTGGAATCCGAGCACGACATTATTGGCGAATTCCTTGTTGTAGCCGAGGAAGGCGTCGCCGCCGAAACCGCCGCGCGCTCCGTGGCCCGAGCCCGACACGCCAAAAGCCTCCGTGCCGCCGTAAAAGCCGGCCCACGGATTTTGCTGCGCCGCGGCGTCGAGCTGCTGCTGGCTCACGGTTTTCAGCGCGGGAGGCGATTCGCCGCCGGCGAAAAAGGGCAGCAATTCGTCGGCGCTGGCCGGCGCGGCCAGCGCGAGGCAGAGAAAGGGCAGCGGGCGAAGGGCGCGGATCATGGAGGCCTCGGCGAATTTTGCACGATTGTAGTCGCTGACAAGTCTGGCGACAACGTGGCGGGAAGCGGGGCGAGCCGCGCTGCTTGTCAGGGATATCCCGACAAGCAATGACCGGATTGATAAGGTATCTTTTTTAACGTTTCTAAAGTTTCGACACGGCGCAGCGACCGCCCTCCGGGAGAAGCGCGAGGCGCCTGTGCGGCAGTCCATTGTCGTAACCGGATTGTTTGAATGAAAGATTTTTCTCTCGACCTTTTTTCAAGCGGGAAGAAATCAATAATGATCGGTGCGAAAAGCCCGCCGTTCGCTCCAATGCAGCCGATCGAGCATGGGCCGCGAACAAGGCGCGAAAACGCCGGCGGCTGGAATTGGGACGCCGTCGCCCGCACGAAAAACTGGCCAGCCGCCACCAAATCCATCTTCGGACTTCGGTCCGACGCGGAAATCACCCGCGAATTGTTCGAAAATCTCATCCTTCCCGAGGATCTCGTCAGTTTTGACGCCGCCTATGCGGCGGCGCTCCAGCCTGACGGCCCCCGGCATTTCGAACTCGTCTATCGCATCCGCCGAGCCAATGACGGAGCGCAGCGCTGGATCAGGTTCAGCGCGCGCCTCGCACTCGAAGGCGAAGCTCCCGGCAAATTGATCGGCGCCATTCGGGATATCACCGACGAGATCGTCGCCCAGGATGCGCTCGAAGATCTGGCGCGAAAGGAGGCGGACGATTTCAGGGAGGCGCTCAACGAGCACGCCATCGTCGCGATCACGGACCCCAGGGGGATCATTACGCACGTCAACGACAGGTTTTGCGCCATATCGCAATATTCCCGCGAGGAATTGCTTGGCCAGGACCACCGGATCGTCAATTCGGGCCTCCATCCGAAGGAATTTTTCCAGGACATGTGGCAAACCATCGCCGCCGGCAGGGTCTGGCGCGGCGAGTTGCGCAACCGCGCGAGGGACGGCTCGTTCTACTGGGTCGACACGACGATCGCGCCGTTCCTCGACGCCTCGCGCCGGCCACGCCAATATATCGCCATCCGGACCGACATCACCGAGCGCAAGCGCGCCGAGGAGGCCTTGCGCAAGAGCGAGGCGCTGCTCGCCGCCGCGATCGAGCAAATGCCCGTCGCCATCGCCGTGACCGACGCCCGGGGCGAATTCAGGCTCAAGAACTCCCGCATGTCGCGCTTCGCCAAGGATCGCGTGGCGTCGATGGACGAGGAAAATTGCGACCGCTGGCGCGCCATCGACTCCGACGGCCATCCCGTCGACCGGTCGCGCTATCCGAGCGCGCGCGCCCTGCGCGGCGAGGGCGAAGCCGCGATCGAGGCGATCTACAATGAACCGGACGGACGCGAGACCTGGACACAGGTCACGGCCTCGCCCTTGCGGGACGACAGCGGCGCCATAACCGGCGCAATCTGCGTGGTCACCGACATCGATCAGGCCAAGCGCGCCGAATTGGCCCTGCGCGAAAGCGAAGCGGCCCTGAGCCAGTCCAAGTCGCGCCTGCGCCATGCCGCCGACGCCGCGCGGTTGACCTATGTCCAGTTCGATCTGGCCAGGCGATGGGTTCAGGTCGCGAAGAATTTCGTCCATGTGATGGGTTACAGGCCTAGAACGCCGCCCGCGGGCGGCAAATTGGAAGGAGCCCGATCCGGCCTGATCGAGCATGTCGCGGAGGCGGACCGCCCAGCGGTATCCGCAATGTTCGACAACATCTTCGCCGGCGGGAGCGGCAATCTGCAATATCGGGTGATTGGCGACGATGGGGTCGAGCGGTGTTTCGAGGGCGCCTGGAGCCCGGAATTCGGTCCCGACGGTTCGGCGGCGCGCGTTTTCGCCACCATCCTCGACATTTCGCCGATGGTCGAAGCTCGCAACGCCCTGGCTGCAGCCAAGGACAAGGCGGACGAAATACTCGCCAGCATCGCCGACGGGTTCTACGCTTTGGACGCGAACTGGCGGTTCGTTTATTGCAACGCCCGAGCGGAAGCGGTTCTCCGAAAGACACGCGAAGAAATTATCGGCCGTTCGTTTTTCGACGTCTTCCCGGTCGTCCGGGACACGGAAGTGCATGCCAATTACCGGAAGGTGATGGCGGAAAAACTGCCGCTAGACTTCCAGTTGATTTCACCGCTCCTCCGCCGATGGACCGCATTCAGCGTCTATCCGACTCGCGAAGGCGGCATTTCCGTCTGTTTCCGCGACATATCCGGGCAAAAGGCGATTGAAGGCGATCTCGCGACCGCCAAATCGGAAGCGGAGCGCGCCAACCTCGCAAAATCGAAATTTCTGGCCTGGGCCAGCCATGATCTGCGCCAGCCCGTGCAGTCGCTGGTGCTGCTGCTGTCCCTGATCGAGCGCCAGGTCGCGACAAATCCCAAGGCGGCCGCGACGGCGCAAATGATGAAGCAGGCCTTGGGCGGACTGAACGGCCTGCTTACCGCCATTCTCGATATTTCCCGGCTCGACGCTGGCGTGGTCGAGCCGTCGATCGAGATTGTCGATCTCGGCGCGCTCGTGACGCGGCTGGGCGGCGAATACCAGGCCAAGGCGGCCGAGGTGGGTCTCCGCTTGCGGATGGCGCCGCGCGAACTTTTCGTTCGAACCGACCCCGCCTTGCTCGAGCGTGCGCTCCGCAACCTCGTCGAGAACGCGATCCGCTACACGCCGAGTGGGAAAATCCTGATCGGCATGAGGCGCCGCGGCGATCACGTCAGGATCGACGTCATCGACACGGGCGTTGGCGTTCCGCCTGAGAAACAGGCGGCGATCTTCGACGAATTCTGTCAGCTCAACAATCCTGGCCGCGACCTTGAACAGGGGCTGGGCCTCGGCCTCGCCATCGTCACCAGGCTGGCGGCGCTGCTGGGAACGAAAATCGATATGGCTTCGAGAGCCGGGCGCGGGTCGCGGTTTTCGCTGTCGCTCCACTTGATCAGGTTCGTCGCGCCGGCCGTCTCGGAGCAGCTCGATCTGGACGATCCTGGCGGCTGCATCCTGATCGTCGAGGACAACGCGATTCTGCGCCACGGCCTGGAAACCATGATCCGGGAATGGGGCTACCAGACGCTGGCGGCAGCCAGCGGAGAACAGGCGCTCGAGTTCGCCCAGGCGGAGCCGGGCAGGTTCGCCGCCATCGTCACGGACTATCGTTTGTCCGGCGGCCTGAACGGCCGCGAACTCGCCTGGGAAATCGCGCGCCGGTCCGGCCGCCGAATTCCGACGCTGGTCCTTACCGGCGACACCGCAAGGAAAAGTATCGAAGAAATAAGCGCGAGCGGATTCGAATTGCTGCACAAGCCGATCAGCGCCGAGCGATTGCGCCGCAAGATCGCGCAGGTTCTGACTTATCCCGCGTTTCCGTGATTCACTCGCCTTCCCGACGCACGAGCCGAAGCCGGATGCGATTGCCTCCCGGTCGCTCCCCATCGGAAATTCTCCGACGCCGCCGGTCAAGCGCCATCCGGGCGCCGCCCGGAACATAAATTGAACTTTGGCGCGCGCCGCTTGTTGATTCGGTCAAAAGAGCCGCCCGGCGCGGCCTTCGCAAATTTAACGCTCAGGCCCAGCGCTGCGATGGACAATCGCGATGTCGACCGCGTTTGACAATTCAACTATTTATCTCGTCGACGGAGACGGCGAATTTCTTCAAGGCCTTTCCTACGTGTTGCGCGCTGCCGGGATGGCGGTCGAGACTTACACGTCGGGAGAGGCGTTTCTTTCCGAGTTCGACGCCGTCCGCCGCGGGTGCGTGGTCGTCAATGTCCGCCTTCCCGGCATGAGCGGAATCGATCTGATCGGCGCGCTTGCGGCACAAAGGAAGTCGTTGTGGGTCATCGCCGTCGGCGCCCGCTCCGACGATCCGCTGGTTTCCGATGCCATCGATGCGGGCGCCTCGATTTTCGTTGGCAAGTCGTTTGACGCAACTCCCCTGTTAGGGGCGATCCATCGCGCGATGAGCGTTCACGGCGCAGAAACGCGCCTTCGCGCGGAGGCGAAGGACGCCGCGGCAAGACTGGGCGCGCTATCGGCCCGCGAACGCGATGTGCTCGATTGCCTGGCCCAGGGCCTGACGATCAAGGAGACCGCCGGCAGCCTGGCCTTGAGTCCCAAGTCGGTGGAGACTTATCGGGCGCGGCTGGTCGAGAAACTGAACGCGAAGTCGCCGGCGAGCCTGATGCGAATCGCATTGCTGGCGTCTCTCACCGAGCGTTTGTGATCTTCACGCGACGAACCGTCGTCGGCAAACCAGAAATTGCCCCAGCGTCGCGACGATCGGAGATTGGCCGGACAAGTAAACACATCTTGAAATTACTGTTTGTCCGCATGACACGATCTTGATGAAAAGGCCCGGCTTTTGGGCCGGCCCGTGAACCGGATTGAACTGAAATCGATCCTCAGGCGCCATGAATTGCGGCTCCAGCGGCCTGGAAGCTTCTGCTTGTCAGGAACAATCCGACAAGAAATCCTTTGGGAAGTCCGATATTCACCATTCTCATCACGATTTTGTGAAATGGATTTCAAACATAATGAGCGCGACAGCGGACGAGAAAAACCAGAACGATGTCCCTCCGCACAACAATTCCACAGGCCGGGCCGAGCCCGAATCGGAACGCAATATTGGCAATGCAGCTGGCGGCCTGAGCACGGCGGCGCGACTTCGCGCCGAGGCCGCTACGGCCATGGCCAAAATGACGGCTCTGTCGCCGCGGGAACGCGAAGTCATCGATTTCATCGCGCAGGGACTTTCGATCAAGGAAATCGCCAGGCGTCTGACGGTCAGTCCAAAGTCGGTCGAGACCTACCGGGCCCGGCTGATCGAGAAACTGGACGCGAAGAGCCCAACCGCGCTTATGCGGATCGCGGTGCTGGTTTCGCTCATGGCGCCGCACGGCGACACGGCGTCCGAAGGCGGGACGCCGCCGGAGACGGCCTGACTTGCGCGAGGCGCCCGCGCCATGAACGCCTCCGCGCCTGACGACGAGGCCCCCGGAACAGGCGTCGTTCACCTGATCGACGACAGTCCGCCCGAGCGCGACGCCATCCGTCTTCTGCTGGAGAGAGAGGGATTTGCTGTTCGGACGCATCGCTCGGCGAAAAGCCTCCTGAGCCATGTCGCGCCGGGCGAGCCGGGTTGCGTCGTGACGGATCTGAGCATGCCGGACATGACCGGTCTTGAACTGCTCGCCGAATTCAACCGGCGGCGGCTTGCGCTTCAATTCGTCGCGATCACCCGCGAACGAAATATTGCACTCGCCGTTCGGGCCATGAAATTGGGCGCGGCCGACGTCATCGAAAAGCCATTTGACGACCAAATCCTGGTGGCCGCCGTGCGCTCGGCATTGGCGCACGCCTGCAACCGGGACGTCCACAAGACCGAGGCGCAACTGCTGCGCGACAGAAGGGCGACCTTGACGGGGCGCCAGAACCAAGTTCTGGCGGAGTTGCTGAAAGGCGCGTCCAACAAGGAGATCGGCGCCGAGCTGGGCCTGAGCGTGCGCACGGTCGAAAACCATCGAGCCGAAATCATGGCCAGGATGCGCGCCAAAAGCCTTCCGCATCTCATCTGGCTGGCTTGCATCGCCGCCAGCGACGTCGGCTGAGCGCAGCGGCGGGCCGCCGTCCGCTCACGCCTCGTCGGCGCCTTTGGCGATTTCGCGGTATTGGCCGCGCAACTCGTCGATGCAGATCGTTTTGCCGTCGCGCTCGAAATGCCAGAAGGTCCAGCCGTTGCAGGCGGGCAGGCCCTGCGCCAGAGCGCCGATCTTGTGGATCGAGCCGACGATCTCGCCGAGCGCCACGGCGCCGTCGGCGCGCACCACCGCGCAATGGCGGCGCTTTTCGTCGAACAAAGCCGTTCCCGGCGCGATCATCGCCGCCTCGACGAGGCTAGCGAAGGCGACGCGCGGCTCCTGCCGTTTTCCGACCGGCGTGCGGAACGAGGCCTCATCCAGCGGCTCTGCGGCGGCGATGCGGGCGCGCGCCGCCTCGATATAGATGTCGTCACGCTCGCAACCGATGAAATGACGGCCGAGCTTCTTCGCCACGGCGCCGGTGGTCCCCGAGCCGAAGAAGGGATCGAGCACGATGTCGCCGGGTCTTGACGCCGACATCAGGATGCGGGCCAGCAGCGCCTCGGGCTTTTGCGTCGGATGGGTCTTGCGGCCCGAATCGTCCTTCAGCCGCTCGGCGCCGGTGCAGATCGGGAAGAACCAGTCGGAGCGCATCTGGCGGTCTTCGTTGCCGGCCTTCAGCGCCTCGTAATTGAACGTATAGGATTTGGCCTGCGGGCCTTTCGACGCCCAGATCATCGTCTCGTGGGCGTTGGTGAAGCGCCGGCCGCGGAAATTCGGCATGGGATTGGCTTTGCGCCACACGATGTCGTTGAGGATCCAGAAGCCCAGATCCTGCATGATCGCGCCGACGCGGAAGATGTTGTGGTAGGAGCCGATGACGAAGATCGTCGCATCCGGCTTCATCGCGCGCCGCGCGGCGGAAAGCCATTCCCGCGTAAAGCGGTCGTAATCGGCGAAGGAGGCGAACTTGTCCCAGTCGTCATCGACCGCGTCGACCTCGGACTGGTCGGGCCGGGTCAGGCCGCCTTCGAGCTGGAGATTGTAAGGGGGATCGGCGAAGACCAGGTCGACGCTGCCCTCGGGCAGGCCGCGCATCGCCTCGACGCAGTCGCCGACCAGGATCGAGTCGAGCGGCGGGAGAACTGCGAGCCGGGGCTTGCCGCCCGTCTCCGGGCGGCGAACCGGCCTCGGTCCAGTACGCGAAACTAGTTTCTGGACTTTGGCGCCGGCCGTCCGGGTCTGGTGGATACTCATGAACTCAAAACCGCAACGCGACTGACTGACAAAGCGAAATTACGCGCATCGCGGTAAAGACGAGGTTTAGGCGCCCCCCGCCGATGTGTCCCTTTTCCGAACGGAAACCTTAAGCGTTTCTTATGGTTAACGAACTTCCCGCGCGATAGACGACAAGCGTTAAGATGCGGTGAAGGCAAGCCCCGACTTTCCATTCGTCAGGCGCGAACGGAGCGGGGAGCGCTGCGGCGAAAGGTCTCAGCCGGCGTCGGGAGCGTAGAAAAGCCTTATCGGCGCATAGGAGCGGCGATGTTCGCGGCAGGGGCCGATTTTGGCCAGCGCCGCGCGATGCGCGGCGGTCGCGTAGCCGGCATGGTCGGCGAAGCCATAGCCGGGATGAAGCAGGTCGAGCCGCGCCATCAACCGGTCGCGCGTGACCTTGGCGACGATCGAGGCGGCGGCGATCGACAGGCTGGTCGCGTCGCCCTCGATCACCGCGCGCCCGGCGCAGGGCAAGTCCGGCAGGTCCCTGCCGTCCACCAGCGCAAACAGCGGCGCAAGCGACAGCGACCGGACGGATCGCGCCATCGCGGCCAGCGTCGCCTGCCTGATATTGACCGCGTCGATTTCCGCCGCCGGCGCAAGGACGACGGAAATCGCCAGGGCGGAAGCGCAAATCTCCTCATAAAGCGCCTCGCGCCGGCGGGCGGAGAGTTTTTTCGAATCGTCGACGCCCTGCGGCAAGTTGTCCGGGTCGAGGATGACGGCGGCGACGCAGACCGGACCGGCGAGCGGGCCGCGCCCGACCTCGTCCACGCCGGCGACCGGCCATAGTTTTTCGGCGATCAGCACGGTCTCGATCTCGAAATGCGCGCTGGTCATTTGGCGTCCGCAGCGTCGAGCGCATGTTTCAGGCTGCGCAGGTCGCGCCAGGCCTGCGCCTTTTTCAGCGGCGCACGTAGGAGATAGGCGGGGTGCAGCATGGGCAGCGCCCTGATTTTCCGCCCGCCGCACTCATATTCGCGCCAATGGCCGCGCAGCCGCATGATGCCTTCCTTCTCGTCGAGCAGGGTCTGGGCGGCCGAGGCGCCGAGCAGGACGAGGAAATCCGGCGAGACCAGTTCGATCTGGCGGCGCACGAAGGGCAGGCACAGGGCGAGTTCCTGCGGCGTCGGCGTGCGGTTGCCGGGCGGCCGCCAGGGCACGACATTGGCGATATAGACCTTGGTCCGATCGAGGCCGATGGCGGCGAGCATCCTGTCGAGCAATTGTCCGGCCCGGCCGACGAAGGGCTTGCCCGTCCGGTCCTCGTCGGCGCCCGGCCCCTCGCCGACGATCATGACCCGCGCATTTTCCGCGCCGTCGGAGAAGACCAGGTTGGTCGCGGAATTCTTCAGCGCGCAGCCCTCGAATGCGGCGAGCCTTTCACGCAATTCGGCGAGCGTGTTCGCGCCCGCCGCCAGTTCGCGCGCGCCTTTCGCCGCCGCGTCATGCGACAAGGCGGCCGCCTGCGCCGCGGGATTGGCGCAGCGCGCGACAAACGCTCGGCGGCAAGAGACGCGGATTTTATCGGCGCGGATTTCGGCGGCGCGGGATTTGGCGCGGCCGGCGCCCGCTCCGGCGCCGGCTCGGGAAGCCGTACAGCCGCCTCGGGCGGCGCGGGCGGTTTTCCCGCCGACTGATCGAACCGATCGACCGGCGCTTCGCCGACCGGACAATCGACGCCCATGTCGACATACCAGCGCAAGAGCGTGGCGAGGGCTTCCTGATCTGGCGCGCGAGGGACGGTCATCCCTGTTTCTAGCTTTCGCCTTCCCTTTGCGCAATTGTTCATATATGAACTATTGTCATTGCAATTGGCCGTTTCGCCAGTGGACACCGGCGCGCGGCGCGCTATGAAGTGGGCAAGGAAGGGCGCGATCACGATTGGGCGCCGGCTGGAGACAGAAATGAGCGAAGTTCAGATCGAGCCGCGCGAAGCGATGGATTATGACGTCGTGATCGTCGGCGGCGGCCCCTCGGGCCTCGCGGCGGCGATCCGCCTGAAGCAGATCAATCCGGACTGCTCCGTCGTCGTGGTCGAAAAGGGCTCCGAAATCGGCGCCCACATCCTGTCCGGCGCGGTGATCGATCCGATTGGCCTCGACAAGCTCCTGCCCGGCTGGCGCGACGACGCCGACTGCCCGCTGAAGGTGCAGGTGACAGAAGACCGCTTCTATCTGCTCGGCCCCTCCGGCGGTTTGCGCCTGCCCAATTTCCTGATGCCGCCGCTGATGAACAACCACGGCAATTTCGTCGGCTCGCTCGGCAATGTCTGCCGCTTTCTCGGCGCCAAGGCGGAAGAACTCGGCGTCGAAATCTATCCGGGCTTCGCGGCGACCGAAATCCTCCATGGCGACAAGGGCGAGGTTCTGGGCGTCGCCACCGGCGACATGGGCGTCGGCCGCGACGGCAAGCCCAAGGATTCCTTCACACGCGGCATGGAGCTGAGGGGCAAGTACACGCTGCTCGCCGAAGGCGCGCGCGGCTCGCTGTCAAAGCAGATCATCGCGGCGCAAAAACTCGACGAGGGCCGCGAGCCGCAGAAATACGGCATCGGCATCAAGGAGTTGTGGCGGATCGATCCGTCAAAGCATCAGCCCGGCCTGGTGCAGCATTCCTTCGGCTGGCCGCTGACGGGAGGCACCGGCGGCGGCTCCTTCCTTTATCATATCGAGGACAATCAGGTCATCGTCGGCTTCGTCCTCCACCTGAACTACAAGAATCCGACCCTGTCGCCTTTCGACGAGTTCCAGCAATTCAAGACGCATCCCTTTGTTCGCGATACTTTTATCGGCGGCAAGCGGCTGGCCTACGGCGCGCGCGCGCTGACCGAGGGCGGCTGGCAGTCGGTTCCCAAACTGTCCTTTCCCGGCGGAGCGCTGATCGGCTGCGCGGCCGGGTTCATGAACGTGCCGCGGATAAAAGGCTCGCATAACGCCATCCTCTCCGGCATCGAAGCGGCGGAAGCAGCCGCCGCGGCGCTCGCCGCAGGCCGCGCGCATGACGAACTCGTTGACTACGAAGCCGGCTGGCGCAGCGGCCCGATCGGGGCCGACTTGAAAAAGGTGCGCAACGTCAAGCCCTTGTGGTCGAAGCTCGGCACCTATCTCGGCGTGCCGCTCGGCGGCCTGGACATGTGGCTGAACAATCTGTTCGGCCTCACCCTGTTCGGCACGCTCAAGCACGGCAAGCCGGATTACGCCACGCTGAGGCCTATCGGCAACGTCAAGCCGATCGTCTATCCGAAGCCCGACGGCGTCGTTTCCTTCGACAGGCAGTCCTCCGTCTTCCTGTCCAACACCAATCACGAGGAAGACCAGCCGGTCCATCTGAAGCTCGCCGATCCGACGATTCCGATCGGGAAGAACCTGCCGCTCTATGGCGAGCCGGCGCGGCTCTATTGCCCGGCCGGCGTCTATGAAGTGGTCTATGCCGACGAGACGAAAAAGACCGAGCCGCGTTTCGTCATCAACGCGCAAAATTGCGTCCATTGCAAAACCTGCGACATCAAGGACCCCGCGCAGAACATCACATGGACGACGCCGGAGGGCGGCGGCGGCCCGAACTATCCGAACATGTGAACGAGAAGCAAGAGTTCTTCCCGAACGAATATTTACGAAGTTTCAAGCCGCTGCGCATAACAATCGCTTCACGGCCTCAAGCCGTGAGGCGCGCCGCAGATGAAACTGACCTTTCCGAAAACCATCTCCCTGATCCTGCTCCTGGGGCCTCTCGCCGTCGCGACTTGCGAACCGGCGCTCGCCGCGGGCCAGGATGACGGCGCGAGCGTGGCCATTGTCGACAAATTGGTGGACTGGATCGGCTATTACGATTTCACCGGCGAAAAGCGCGATCTTTTCACCTTCGGCCTGTGCGTCTACGCAATCTTCTTCGGCGTCCTGACGGACATGACGATTGGCGACCGGGCCTTCGGACGCATGCTGAACGGCGTCGTCGGCGTGATCGGCGTCTGCCTGGTCCTTTTCCTGTGCGGGCCGCGGCTGCATCTGCTGGGCGACTGGCCGGAAACCGCCCGTTTCAATTTCACCCTGATCGCCAGTGGCGTCGGCTCTGCCGTGTTCCTGGTGCTCTGCGCCATCGCCAAGGGCATTTCGACGCGCCTGCTGGCGCAGGTGCTGGACGGTATCGGCCGTCCGCAGCGTCCGAAGCCGATCGAGACGGCAGCCGCCCTCCCGCCGCGCGTGGCCTCGGCCCTGCGGAAGAACTGAGGCTTGGACTATTTCTCGCCAATCGTGACTCGTCACGATTGGCGAATTCCTCGCATTCGCTCCCGAGAGCCTTCCCCGCTTCAAGCGAAGCAGGGAAGGCTCTAGACCCGCAACGGCGAAAACCGCTCGGCGCTGGCCCGGTCCCAGATCGCGCGCAGACGCTCGTCGCGGGCGCCGCGCAGAAACTCCCCCTCCTCCATCGCCGGAAAGAGATCGGCGAAGCTTGCGACGCTGCTTTCTGAAACGCGGCGGCGAAACTGCTCGAGCTCGAACTGGTTGGGATGGTCGAGGCCGGCCGCCGCCGTCAGCTCGGCGAGACAGTGCAAGGTGGCGCGATGGAAATTGGCGACGCGCTCGGACTTGTCGGGCACATGGATGGCGCGGCCGCGCCAGGCGTTCTGCGTCGCCACTCCCGTCGGGCAGGTGTCGGTGTGGCAGGACAGGGACTGGATGCAGCCGACCGCGAACATGAAGCCCCGCGCCGAATTGCACCAGTCGGCGCCGAGCGCCATCGCCCGCGCCATGTCGAAGGCGGTGAGGATCTTGCCCGAACAGCCGAGCCTGATCTTCTGCCGCAATCCCGCGCCCACCAGCGCGTTATGAACGAAATTCAGGCCCTCGCGCATCGGCATGCCGAGATGGTCCATGAATTCGAGCGGCGCGGCGCCGGTGCCGCCCTCCTTGCCGTCCACGACGATGAAATCCGGCGCGACGCCGCTTTCGAGCATGGCCTTGCACAGGGCCAGGAACTCGACCGGCTGGCCGAGGCAAAGCTTGAAGCCCGTCGGCTTGCCGCCGGACAATTCGCGCAACTGCCTGATGAAGGCCATCATTTCCAGCGGCGTCGAAAAGGCGCTGTGGCTCGGCGGCGAAATGCAGTCGCGGCCCTGCGGCACGCCGCGAATGCGCGAGATTTCCTCGGTCACCTTGGCGGCCGGCAGGACGCCGCCATGCCCGGGCTTCGCCCCCTGGCTGAGCTTGATCTCGATCATCCTGATCTGCGGATTCTTCGCGGCCTCCGCAAATTTTTCCGGCGAGAAGGCGCCGTCCGGCGTGCGGCAGCCGAAATAGCCCGAGCCGATCTCCCAGATGATGTCGCCGCCGTTCTCGGCGTGATAGGGCGAAAAGCCGCCTTCGCCGGTGTCATGCGCGAAGCCGCCGGCCTTCGCGCCGCCATTGAGCGCGCGGATGGCGTTGGCGGAGAGCGAGCCGAAACTCATCGCCGAAATATTCAGGACGGACGCCGAATATGGCTTTTGGCAGTCCGGTCCGCCGACCAGGATGCGGAAGGGCTCCTTCGCCACCGGCCGGGGGCTGAGCGAATGCAGCATCCATTCGAACCCGTCGGAATAGACCGGCAATTGCGTGCCGAACGGGCGCTTGTCGAGCTGCATCTTGGCGCGCTGATAGACCAGCGCGCGGCGGTCGCGGGAAAAGGCGAGCCGTCCGTCTCGCTCTCGAACAGATATTGCCGGATTTCCGGGCGGATTTCCTCGATAATGAAACGCAAATGCGCGAGGATCGGGTAATTGCGCAGGACGGAATGGCGCTTCTGGATCAGGTCGCCGAGCCCGACCGTGGTCAATCCACCGAAAATCACCAGCGGAATGACCAGGATGTCGATCTGGTCGCGGTGCAGGACCATTTCGACCAGGGTCCAGAAATAGAAAATGACGCTGAACAGGAGAGCGCTGTGGCGCGGCGCGAAAATCAGGCTTATCAGGCGCATGGGCGATCCTCGGCGGGCATCCGCCTTTATCTTGTTCGTGCGCGACGATCAGATGACCTTCAGCCTGCGCCGGGCTGACCGCGCTTGCGAAATTTACCTGCCCGGCGGGGTGCAGACGACTTTTTCGCTGAGCACGTAGCAGATCGACATGGCGCCGGTGCGCTGATCCACGCGGAACACGCCGCCCTCGCGCTCGTGCCGCGATGCAATGAGGGCGTAGTCGCTCGGCGCTTGCGAGCCGGCGTTTTCGCCCGGCGGGTAGCAGAGGGTGACGCCGACAGAACCGCTGTCCTTCAGCCCATATTGGCAGGCGCCGATTTCGCCGGTCGCCTTGTCGAGCCGGTAGACGCGGTTGAGATCGGTCTCCGGCGCGGCGAGAAAATCGTAATTCGCCGCCTGCGCCGCGCCCGTCGCCACAAAAAGCGCCAAAGCGCCCCATCGGATTGCGCCCTTCGGAACCATCGCCATTCCCGTCGCCATCTGTCCCGTTTCGTCGCCGGATCACCGGCGCCTCTCCGGAATCCTACCGCCGAACCCGGCCGCGGGTCGAAAAACTGGCATCCCCGCGCACGGGGTGCTAGAGACGCAAAGCGTCTTTTTCGAGGAGCTTCGCTTGCCTGCTTCGCCAGAACCCGTGCTTCACGTCTTCGATCTCGACGGCACGCTCGCCGATACCGCGGGCGACCTCATGGCCTCGCTCGACTATGTGATGCTGCACGAGGGCTTCGCCGCGACGCCGATCGACGACGCCCGCTCGCTGCTCGGCGCCGGCGCGCGCGCCCTGATTCTCCGCGCTTTGGCGGCGCAGGAAAAAAGCGTCTCGGCTGAAAAGATGGAGGAGATGTTCCAGCTTTTCCTGGCCTATTACGAAACGCGCATCGCCGACGACAGCCGCCTCTATCCCGGCGTGGTCGAAGCGCTCGACGCGCTTTCCGCGCGAGGGGATTTCTTCGCCGTCTGCACCAACAAGATCGAGCGTCCCGCGCGGCTGCTGCTGGAAAAGCTCGGCGTCGCCGACCGTTTCGCCTTCATCTGCGGCCAGGACACCTTTGGCGTCGCCAAGCCCGACCCGACGCCGCTGCTGCGCACCATCGAAGCGTCGAAGGGCAAGGTTTCGCGGACGCTGATGATCGGGGATTCCAAGACCGACATCGCAACGGCGCGGGCGGCGGGCATTCCGGTGATCGCGGTGGATTTCGGCTACACCGACCGCCCGATCGAGGAATTTTCGCCCGACCGGGTGATTTCGCATTTCGATGAGCTGCCGGAAGCGGTGGAAGCGTTTTTCTGAGGGGCCCAAATTTTCGTCGCGGCTTCCTTCTCCCCTGGCGGGAGAAAGTGGCTCGGCCAAAGGCCGTCGCGGTTGACGAGCCTTTTACGCCGCCTGATCATGCAAGGAAAATGGTGGGCGATATAGGGATCGAACCTATGACCCCACCCGTGTGAAGGGTGTGCTCTCCCGCTGAGCTAATCGCCCGGACGCCTGAACGTCGGAGGCCCTGTTTAGGAAACAAGCGCCGCCGCGTCAAGGCGCCGGCGCGCCTGCTGTAGCGCGCCATTTCATATGGCCAAGCGCGACAGATCAAATGGCCCACCCTCAATTTTCGCTTGGACGGCAAAAAGGCCCCTTCGTGGGGCCCTTTTCAATTGGTCATTAAAGAGGGTTCAAAGGGCGGCTGAAAGCTCGAAATGGGCGACCCAGCCGGCCAGGTAAGGGAGGCCGGCCGGGATGCCCTCTTCTCGCTGGGTGGGGCGGCCAATTCGCCAGCCCTGCCATGTGGCGATTGCCGCGCCGATCGCCTCTTCGATCGTGTCGCCAGCGGCCAGCCCGTTGGTCACGTCGTCTGCGAAATGGCGGCCGTGCGGGCTGTCAAGAAAGTCGCGGATTCCGTAATCGGCGCAGGCGGTGGCCTTCCTGATCTGATCGAAGGCTTCCGCCCAGGCCTTTTCGGCGTCGGAGTAGGCGGCAATTGTCCCCGTGAAGCCCCAGGCCTCGTTGTTCGTCGGCAAAACGTGTTTCATGGCCATCTCCTTATGACCATACTGACGCTCTTCCTCGGGTCGAAGTGTACCGCGTCCTTGGACCAATCAGCCCGTGACTATGATTTCCCGCACCGCCTTCGCCGCCTGCGCGCCAGCCGCCGTATAGGTCAGATCGGCCGTCTCGATCTTGAACCGGCGATAAAGGCGCCGGGTTTCGGGCAGATCATTCAGCGTAAGGATGAAGTGGCCTTTAAGCGCGCTTAAAGCCTCCGCCATCGCCTCGTGTTGATCCGGTGAGAACAGGCCGGCGCCGTAATAGCCCTCGGTGCCGAAATACGGCGGATCGAGATAAAAGAGAGATCCCGGCCGATCCCAGCGCCGCAGGAATTCCTCCCAGTCCAGGCATTCGATGGTCACGCTGGCCAGACGCGCGTGGATCGCCTCCAGAAGCACGCCGATCTTCGTCGTATCGAATCGCGCCGGTCCCGTCATCTGGATACCGAAAGTGCGTCCAGCCACCTTGCCGCCGAACGACAGCTTCTGAAGATAGAGAAAGCGCGCGGCCCGCTCCAGATCTGTGAGGGTTTCCGGCGCCTGCCCGCGCAGCCGTTCGAACTCGGCGCGGCTGGTCAACTGCCACTTCAGCATGTCCATGAAAGCCTGGTAGTGGCGCTGGAGGATGCGGAAAAAGGTCGCGACGTCCTGCGATTTATCGTTGATCACCTCGACGCGCGGAGCGCTCGATCGCCGAAGGAAGACGCCGCCCATGCCGACAAAGGCCTCTCCATATATTTCATGGGGGATGGCCTCGATCCTTTCGATGAGCCGCCGCGCCAGCTGTTTCTTGCCGCCAATATAGCCGGCTGCGGGGGATAAAGGCCGCACGGCCCGGAATTCATTCTCTTGCTCCATTGTGCAAAATCTCAAATCGGCCCCCTTTGAATTCGCCGACGTCGGCGGGCGGGGAGCGTTATTCGACTTGGCGCTGCGCGGGTTGTGTCGCCAAACTTGGCCCGCGTCCGGGTCTCGGCCCGGTCCCGTCTCACGAAGAGCCCTTCCCCTTGTCCTGGTTGCCGCTCTTCACCTCGACCGTCGTGGTGTAGGACCCGTCCGAGCCAATCTGGCTCTTGACGTGCTCCGCCTTGCAGGGGCCGTCGATCGGCCAGCCGTAGCCTGACAGCGTCACCGGCGCTTCGGCGCGCGCCGTCGGCAGGCCCGGGCTCTCGAATGTCCCTGAAAACGTGTTGTTGCCGCGCTCGTAGGCCTCGGCCTGGGCGGCGTTCTGTGCCTCCGTCTGGCTTTTGTATGGGTGCGGCAGCACGTAGACCGGCCCGTCGAGGCCGGTCGAGACCTGCGCCAGCTGGCGCTGGCCGTTCTGGTCGATATAGGCGCCGGCGATCTTGCCGTGCTGGGTTCGCGGCTCGAGCGTGCAGGAATAGCTGTAGCCCATCGTCTTCTGCAGGAGGATCGGCGCCAGCGCCTGTCCGGAGGCGCTTGTGCCGGCGCCGCGCTTCATCACCAGGATCTGGCCGCCGCCGAGCTTGAGCGTGCCGCCCACCAGCTCGCACAGCTCGTGCAGGAAATCGACCGGGCTGCGGCTCCATTTGAGCTGATAGTCCATGACAATCGACGCCAGCGACGGATCGACCGTCGCCGACAGGCCGGCGTCTTGCGCCTCGGACTGCACGATCTGGCCGAAAGTCGTGCCCTTGTCGTAGTGCTTGTGGCCGTGCTGCTTGAGATTATCGACAAAATCCGCGGCCTTGAGCGTCATCTCGATCTGATCGCCTTCCTCGGGATTGCCGCGCGGCGACCAATTCTGCACCTTATAGATGCCCTGAAGGATCGGCGCCGATGTCGTCCCAGCCCGGCGAGAAGGGTATATTGTGCGTCGCGCGGCGGCAGCGTCGTCCTGCGAGGGAGGACCCACAATGGTCAGCGTCGCCTTATCCGTCGTTCTTGCCCGAGCCGTCCTCCCAGCTGATCGACAGGAAGGCCGCGCACCCCGATCTCGTAAGGCGCGGCGAGGCCGAGCGCCTTGTGCAGGATCGCCAGCGCGGCCACCGTGTTGTCCTGGACCTTCAGGCCGTCGCCCGAGTCAAACAACTCTTCGCTGTAGTCGCCGACCATCTCCACGCCGAGCGTCTCGCTGTTCCACGCAGACCGAGACGCCATGGCGGTGAGATCGCAGGCCACCCAGATCAGGCGCGGCGAGATGAACAGATGCGGGCCGGAATGCCAGCCTTCGCTCACCTTGTAATAGTGGTTGAGGTTGACGACGCGCTGATGCTCGTAGAGCTGGCCCGAGCCATGCGCCCATTGCTTGAGATTGGGCTCGGCCGTGTTGTGCAGGGTGATGAAGCGCGGCTTCCACTTGGTCCAGCGGAGCTTCGCGACATAGTCCTTGAATTCTGGAGGCGTGAGGCCGACGGGATTGGCGAGGAAGGTCATCAGACGGGCCTCCGATAGGCGAGAATGCGCCGGGCGGAATAGACGCCGAGGCCGACGCGGTGGCGATGGTTGCCCGAGATCAGCAGCGGGCCGCGCGGGGTCATGCGCACGACGATGCCAACATGATGGCGCAGCACGGCGATCGCGCCGGGCGCGGGCCGCGAGGGCCGCCCGTAATGGCGGTAGTCGATGGCGCGCAGGCTCTTCAGCCGGTGATAGCCGGCGAGCGCCAGCCATCTGCCTTCGGCCGCCGCGCACCAGGGCCCATGAAAATGGGTGAAATTGCCGTGGCCGAGATAGCGCAGGGCGACAGCGACGAGGCGGGGCGAGCGCGTTACATGACGGAATTCGCGGAGCAATGAGAGGAAAGCCGTCAGCAAAGGCCATGAAGCATCCGGCATGCGCGCGCGGGACCGCCAGCCAAGACCAGGCCGAAGGCGAGCGCCAGCACGACGGCGAGCCGGCGCAGTTGCGCAATGAAGATGATGGAATTGGGGATCACGCGCGGCTCCGGGATGGACGATCCCGAAATTAGGCGCGGGGCGCGCGAGCCTCCATGCTGAAGAGCTTCAGCCAGAACTCGTCGAAATCGAGGAAAAGATCGGGGGAGCGGCTTCCGTCCTTGCGGCGGCGTTTGCGGAAATAAATCGCCCGCGACGAGAAGCCCGACCGTCGCGCAGCTTCGTCCGCCGAAAGCCCTTCGTCAAGAGCCCTTTCGGCGCGACGGCGCATCGCCTTGACGCCGCCGTTGGGATCGACCGGCAAAGTGACGTTCTCGCCGCCGATCCGCTCGCATAGACCATTTTTACGCGGCCTTTCGCTTCGAATGAGACTCTTTGCCGGTTTTTGCGCTAGGCTCCGGCCCGGAGGGGGCGCCCGTGGGCAGGAAAAACCGGGGCCAGATTTCGTGTGGATCGACGCCGATGAAGGCCGCAATGGCCAGATTCGCGCGCGGATGCCGCTTGCCTAGCGCCCAGCTCATGCTCTTGCGCGACAGGCCGATCTGCTCGGCGATCTGCGAGAGATTCGATCCCTTGCGACGCACCGCCGCGATGATGTCGGCGCGGTGCCAGCCGGGCGAAGAAGATGCAAATTCAGACAAGTTCGTTTTCCCGTGGGCGGTGTGTGAATCAATCACCAATGCAAATCAGCAATGTCTGAACTGTGCGATTAAAATCCCACTTCAGTCAAGATTGATTTGGCGAAAGTGTGGTTTTTTTCACAGGAGAGCCGCGTGATTTCCGACCGGCTTTTCATTTTGCGGGGAAGGATCGACGAGGCGATCGGCGGCAGGGTGAAGGCATTGGCCTTCGAGAAGGCCACAAACCGCCGTTTCAAGCGCCAGACGCTGCAAAGCTGGATCGATGGAGAAACCTGGCCGGACGCCGCCGAGCTGCAGGCGCTGGCCGACCTGGTGCACAAGCCGCTGGAGTGGTTTTATGGCTTTGAAAAGCCAGAGCCGGTCGTGCTTGAGGCGCCAGGAACGGTGATGGTGCCCGTTCTCGACGTCGAGGCGTCTGCCGGCGCCGGCCGGTTGGTCGACGTCGTCAAGGCGGAGGCGGAATTCGCCTTCCCGGCCTATTTCCTCGGCCGGCTGCTTGGCGCGCTCGCGAGCCGCGCCAAATTAAGCAGCCTCAGGGCGCGCGGCGATTCGATGGAGCCGACAATTCTCGACGGCGCGCTGCTGATCGTCGACGAGGCGCAGAAGGAATTGCCGAAACCGCCAAGCTCTGCAAAGATGCGCCGGTCCGAGCCCGACATTTATGTGTTTTTCACCTCTGACGGCCTGCGCTTGAAGCGTTTGCGGCGGATCGACGACGAATTCGTCGCCATCATGAGTGACAATATCCACGCCCACCCGCCCGAAATCTTCAAGCCCGGCCGCGACGGCAAACTGACGATCATCGGCAAGGTGATCTGGTGGGATAACCGGCTTTAAAGGCCGCGTTTTGGGGGCTATCATTATGCGTGTCGCTTCAAAGCTTTTTAAATCGGCGTTGCTCGCACTGTTTGCGCTCTTTGTTCTCGCCGAGATCGCTTCGAATGGCGTGTTTCACCTTTTAAATATCGTTTTCGTCGGCGCGGCTTGCGGCGTGATCATCGCTCTCTTCTGGTTCGCCTTCAAAAACATCTGGACGCCGACGCCTGGCGCTCCCAGGGAGCCCGTTCTTCCTGTCCTGAAAACGGTCAGCGGGGCGGTTTTCCGCGAGATCATGCGCGGCATCGGGGGCGTCAGCCGGTGAACCGCCTTTGCATATTTTGCATATGCATTTTATGCATTCCGGGGCCCGCCTTGGCCACATGCGGCCAGCGCGGCGGCCCTGGCTACAGAGGCCCAGACGGCAAATGCGTCGGCTGGGCGGCGCTCAAGGGCACCTGCGGAACGCCTCCGGAGACCAGGTGCGCGAATGAAGGCGCCAGGGCGCCGCCTGCCCGTCAAGACGACGCCGATAAAGGCCATTGAAAGGTGATTTCAGTTGCATGTTAGCCGCGTTGGCCGCTCGATGGCGATTTCGCTCAAGCCCAAGCGCCGCGCGGCTTTCGATTAAAATGGCCTCGATTCGCCGCCGCCGCGTCCAGTTGCATGTTTGGCCCGCAAAGCCCCGGAATACGACGACGGCGCTCCTCAATTTTGGCCATTTGATCTGTCGCGCCTCCGATCTCGCCGAGTCGCTTCGGCCGCCTGCGAAGCCCCCATTCCTCTAGGGCCATCCCGCGAAATCCCTCCCTCTCCCACGTTCTCCCGGCATGGCCATATGAAATGACGGGTTACACCTGCTCCTTCTTTTGGACATATTTGGTTTAGCCCCTGCGACTTTTTGCAGCTTGAGCGCGTTAGGAACCCCGGCGGGCGCTTGACCGGCGCCGGCCAAGAAAAAATTCGTCGAGTGGGAGCAAGCCTCATGCTGTGTCGTTTTTCCTTTGGCGCCGACCTGGCCAAAGCCGCCGCGGTCATCGGCCTGACATTGTCTTGCGCGGCGCCGGCACGGGCGGGGCTTTCCGACCTTTCCGCCGCGCCCCCGTCGCAGGACGGGCGGCCGCTCGCCGCCGCCATCCAGCGCGAGACCGTGGTCTATTCCGGTCATGAAAAACCCGGCACGATCATCGTCTCGACCAGGGAGCGCCGCCTCTATCTCGTGCTCGGCGGCGGGCAGGCGCTGAGCTACAGCGTCGGCGTCGGACGGCCCGGCTTCGAATGGTCGGGGGTGCACCGGGTTTCCGGCAAGCGCCAATGGCCGGACTGGACGCCGCCGCAGGAGATGATCGAGCGCCGGCCCGACCTGCCGCGCCACATGAGCGGCGGCGTCGACAACCCGCTCGGCGCGCGGGCCATCTATATCGGCGCCACGCTTTACCGCATCCACGGCTCGAACGAGCCGGACACGATCGGCCACGCGGTCTCCTCCGGCTGCATCCGCATGACCAACAACGACGTCATCGACCTTTACGGCCGGGTGAAGGTCGGCGCGCGCGTGGTCGTCGAGCGCTGAACGCAGCCGGCAATACACCTCAATTCATTCAGCCCATATTCAGCCTTTATCCCGTGAGATGACGCCCTGCCCTTCGCGCCGAATCAAAATGGCGCGAGGGAGCGTTTTTTCTCGGAGGAATTCATGTCGCGCAGGGTGGGCCATCTGAAATCGCGTCTTGCGGCGGGCGCCGTGGTCGTCGGGGCGCTGCTGGCCGGATTGGCGGAGCTTCGCGCGCAGCAGGCGCCGGGGGCGCGCCGCGCCTCGCGCTGGTCATCGGCGAGGCGGCCTACAAGACCGGCCCGCTCTCCTCCGCCGCCAATGACGCCGGCCTGATCGCCGACACATTGCAGCTGGCGGGCTTCGACGTGACCGGCGCCGCCGATCTCGACCAGGACGGGCTGCGGAAAGCCTTGCGCGAATTCGTCGACAAGGCGGCGGCCGCCGGGCCGGACGCGACGGTCTTCATCTATCTCAGCGGCCGCGCCGTGCAATATGCGGGCGAGAACTATCTCGCCCCCGTCGAGGCGACGATTCCCCGCGCCGCCAATGTGCCGCTGGAGGCGGTGCGGCTGAGCGATTATCTGCAACCCCTGGCGCAGACGCCGCTCAAGGCGCGCATCGTCGTGCTCGACGCGGCCCGGATCAACGCTTTCGCGCCAAACGCCCAGGGACTGCCCGCGCAAGGACTGGCCGGCGGGCTCGCTTTAGTCGAGCCGGAAAGCGGCGAACTGATCGCTTATAATGCGGCGCCGGATTCGGTCGCGCCGAACGAAACCGGCCCCTATGGCGTCTATGCCCAGGCGCTGACCGAAATGCTGCGCGTAGGCGGCCTGCCGGTGGACGAGGCCTTCGCCCGCGTCCGCCTGCGCGTTTCGCAACAGACCAAGGGGGCGCAAGTTCCCTGGGACGAATCGAAGCTTTCGCCGGCCCCCGTGCTCTTCGTCCGCGCCCCTGGCGCGCCGCCGCCGGCCGCATCGGTCGACGCCGAGGCCAACCTCCGCGCCCGGCCGATCCGCGACTATCCGGTCGACCAGGCCTATGCCGCGGCGCTGGAGCGGGACACGATCGCGGCCTATGCCGATTTTCTCGACGCCTATCCCAATTCCGCTTACGCCAGAAGGGTGCGCGCCATGCTCGCCGCGCGTCGCGAGGCGGTCACCTGGCGGCGCGCCTGGCGGGCCAATACGCCCAGCGCCTACTGGACCTATCTGCATCGCTATCCGCGCGGCCCGCACGCCGAGGACGCCCGCCGCCGACTGGCGATTCTGAACGCCGCTCTCATGCCGCCGGCGCAATACGACCCTTATGATTTCGACGTGCCGCCGCCGCCCGAGGCGGAGGAAAGCTATTTCGACCGGCCCTATATGGTGTTCGACGACCAGGATTACGGCGCGCCTCCGCCTATGGCCTATCTGCTGCCCGAGCAGCGCGAGCTGGTCGACCGCGCGCCGCCGCCGCCGCCTCATCATGGATTGCTGCCGCTGCCGCTGGTCGCGGCGCCTCTGCTTTTCGCCATTCCGGCGGTGCGGCACGGCCTGTTCCACGCGCCCGCCGCGGTTCAGGCGCGGGATCCCGACGCGAACACTTATTACAACGAGCATAATCGTCGGGCGCAGGGCGCGCCTTCCGCCAATCCGCCATCCGCCGCGCCCGCCGCGCCGGGCGCGCCCGGAGCGCAGAAGCCGGCAGGATCGCCTTTGCCCCACGCGGGTCCGCAGCCGCATGCCGCGCCGAACGCCGCCCCGAATGCTGCGCCAAATGCGCCCGCCGCGCAAAAACCTGCCGGGTCGCCGTTGCCGCATGCCGCGCCGATTGCGCCGCATGCCACGCCGGCCGCGCCTGCGCCTCACGTCGCGCCGATTGCGCCTCACGTTGCGCCGATTGCGCCTCACGTCGCGCCGCCTGCGGCCCATGTCGCCCCACCTGCGCCCCATGTCGCCCCGCCTGCGCCTCACGTCGCCCCGCCTGCGCCTCACGTCGCGCCGCCTGCGCCCCATGTCGCGCCGCCTGCGCCCCATGTCGCGCCGCCTGCGCCCCATGTCGCGCCGCCTGCGCCGCGCCCGGCCCCGCCGCCGCATGTGGCGCCTCCGGCCCCCCGCCCGGCGCCTCAGCCGCACGAACGTCCGCATTGCGGCGCGCCCGGCGAACCGCCTTGCCGGTAAGGCCGGCGGTTTTTGAAAGTTGCGCCTAATGCTGCTGGAGCCCCGATCCGATCGGATCGGGGCTCCAGATGTTTGTATTGATGTGAAAATGCTTCACGAGGGCAATCTCGCCTTTGGGCTACGACCAGATTCGGCGGGAAGCGAAGCGGAAGGCGGGAAGCGGAAGGCGGCGAGCGGCACCGGCAAAGGGCGGCTCGGCGCGCCGGCAGCGGATGTTTGTGGCTCGTCGCCTTTCACCGTCATGGCCCGCCATCGCGATCGGTTCGGCGGGGGACATGACCTATTGCAACCGGCCAACGGCGGCAATGAGATCCTCCGGCTTATGCCGGCCCGGCAGCGTAACTTTGCGAACCGCGCCGGTGCCTTTATTTTGTAGTTTATAGCTTATGCTCGGCGGCTCTGGTAGTTTTCCACCCGGCATAAAGCTATATAATAAAAAAATTATCATGTATAATATACCATAATCATTATTAATATTTATTATTGTCCAACCAACTACATCGTCTGACACATTAAAAGACATATTTTAGCCCCGCTAAATTTTTGACGCCGATTGAAATTTTAAGCAAGCACATCTGTGTGCGTCGGCGTCGCACATTCAGTGCTGGCCTTACGCACCGACAGCACCAGTATCCCGCCTATGTCGAACGGCGGGAAGCGGAAGCCCGCAAGCGCCGCCGGCAAAGTCGGCTTGGCGCGGGTTGCGGCCATTGATCGGGCTTGATCGGCCATGGGTGCAAAAGTCTTACGTTCGCGCGAAAGGCTAGCTGTGGATCGCCCCTTGGGGCGTCCACTATTTGGCCCGAAAAACTCAAGCGGACCCGCGTCGACCAAAGATTTTTCGCGGGGCGCCGCTGAATGCCGGCTCTCGGATGGCCGGAGTGCCGGAAATAGGTGTCCATTTTTTGCGCTTCAATAAAAACACGATTGCCCCTACAGGAAACGAAAACCATAACATCACTGGGTCGTACGGGCTTCCTGAAGAGAAGCCTGCCCCGAAAAGGTTGAAGAAGAATGGGTTGATGTGGATACTGCTATCAACCCAATTTAATGTAACGCTCACGAAGCCAAACAAAATAAATACGATCCAAAGCCATTTTCTTTTTGGTATGGGTGTTCTGATACAAACAATGAGGGCAAAAATGATTAAAATTGGCACTATACATGTGGCGACCAACACAATGTAATTTATTGGTTTTTTTCCATACAACGTAAATTTATTTATTTCCTCAAGCGGCCCCGACATAGGAATGGCATTTATCCCTGCAATATAATCATTATTGTTCTTTCTTTGCAGGACAACCCCCGCCCGCAACCACTTGCCGGAGAAGTTATATTCATAGTTAATAGTGGTTACTGACGATCTTTCCGCGCCATTTGAGAACTCATTACGAAAAACACCGATTAATTTAACGTCAGTCGGGCTGCCAGCGGGGAACAAATCGGCAATTTTTTCAAGGTTATTACGTAGTTGATCGTTTTTTAGGCGAGGATCAATTTTTTCTTCGATATTTTTAAAATCGTGAGCTTGAATCATTGAAATATATGATTTTGAAAGATTAACTTCGTTTGCATATTTAGACGCATAATCATTCAACGCCTTGTTGAAATCAGTAGATACGCCACAGCCTGTTAGGGTAACAAGCAGGAAAAAAAGGGATATAACTGATTTTTTCATACCTAATTCCTTATATTTTAGGCTCCGTGCTTTTTGAGCAAATCGAGCATTTTGCGCTCAATCAGCATAGTCGCCGCGCGTCAACATCACCTTAAGAGAGGCGTAAAGTTCAGGCGGCCTGATGGCTGCTGATTGCTCATGACGAGACGGTCGCCGGCCCGATCTGGTAGGTCGCCTTAGAGCCGATGGCCCACGACCACGGCGGGCAGGAATTGGCGGTTCTCGGACCATTGGCAGCCGCGCCGTGATTGACCGCTGCTGTGGATCAAGCAGACACTCAGCGCGTCGACCTTCGGTGTTTATTCATTGTCCATGCTCTATATTCCCGCACATTCAAGCGCGCCGCCACCTTATCCTGAACAACAATAACTGGCGAAAGAAATGTGATATGGCTTCCGTTGCAGATGAAATAGATGGCTGGATAATCATATCTATACACGGCAGGCGCCCTATTTTGTATTGGTTATTTTGCGCGCTGACGGTTGTTGGCTGGCCGAGTTCGGACTTCCCGTCGGCCCCTGAAATCGATTATACGCTGGAGAACAAATGCACCAGGGTTAGGCGCACGATTACGCTTACAGGAGACCATAAGCCGGAAGAACTTATAGCCGCCGTAGCTGGCCTGAAATAACGTCGATTCTGCAATATCTCCTTCAGCCGACAGCGGTGAGCGCCGACCGGCAGGAATCGATCGTAATGCGACGGTCGTGGACACGATCTGGAAGATCAACAATGAGCCGTTCTTCGTCATTCGCCTCCGGGAATCAAGCGTAAGCCTTTCGCCCCCGGGACACGGCAAGCGTATGCTCGTTCCGGCTACGGTCCGGCGGCGACGATCATCCCGGCGGAAAACCATTGGCCGAGAAATCCCGCCGCCGTCATGGTCAGTTCCTCCGCCGGCTCCTGCGGCCGCGCAAAGGCCAGAAGACCGCAGATTTCGCCGAACGGCGCCCCGCGCAGCGCCTCGCGCAGCGCCAGCGCCTCCAGGTCGTCGAGCGGGCGATAATTGACGTCCAGCCCGGCGCGCCAGACCAGGATGGCGACTTCCTCCTCGCCGACATCCGACAGGTCGGGGTCGGACTGCTCCGCCTGCACGGCCTCGTAGCAGGCCACCGCCGCGGCGGTCGCCTCGACCATCACGACGGCTGGATGGAAGCAGAAGCGCAGGCGCGGCCAGTCTTCCTGCGGCGTGACGCCGAGAATTTCGAGCGGCAGGGCCCCTGCGTCGGCGGCGTCGAAGCTTTGCGCCAGCCCCGCCTCGAGCGCCGCCAGCCCGCAAGCCGTCCTGTCTTCGCAAAAGGGCGGCGTCTGCCGCAGGAAATCCGGCAGGCCCGCGCCGAACCAGCGCGCATTGCGAAAGCGCGAGGGGCGCGCGGCGGCGTAGGCGGCGGCGATTTCCTCGAAGGCGTCGTCTCCGAGCGCCGCGCGCAGGACCGGGTAGTCGTTGGAGAGAAACTCCGCCATGCGCAGACGAAACCCTTCATGATAAACGGCGAAAACATCCTCGATTCTTTCCGCCCGTGTCGGCGGGCTGAGATGCTCCAGGAAGGCCGGATCGGGCTTTTCGCCGAGCACGCTCATCTGGAACAGGGCCTGCATCTGCGCGAGTTTCATGCCGGCTCCCGTTGGCGCGTTTCCGCCAGCGCGCGCATGTGACGCAGCTCCGCCAGCAAGTCCTCGAAGGGCGGGAACTGGTCGTCGCGTTCGATCATCGCGGGAATCGGCCCGAAATTCTCGCGCACGTAAGAGAAGAGCGACCAGACGTCGTCGCAGACCGGATGGTCGTGCGTGTCGATCTTGTGCGTCGGCAGGCTTGTGTGGCCGGCGACGTGGATCTGCGCCACGCGCTCCTTCGGCACGAGGTCGAGATAGGCCTTGGCGTCGAAGCCGTGGTTGAAGCCGGAGACATAGACATTGTTGATGTCGAGCAGCAGCAGGCAGTCTGCGCGCCTGGACAGCTCCGCAAGAAATTCCGGCTCGCTCATGTCGGACCGCGAGAAGGACACGTAGGTCGAAGGATTTTCCAGCGCGATGCGGCGGCCGAGGAAATCCTGCGCACGCGACACCCTTTCGACGCAATGGTCGAGCGCCTCGAGCGTATAGGGAATGGGCAGCAGGTCGTGGAGATTGCGGCCGTGGACGCCCGTCCAGGCGAGATGGTCGGACACGAGCTCCGGCTCGATGCGCGCGACGAGCGCCTTGAGGTCGCGCAGATAATCGAGATCGAGCGGATCGGTCGAGGCGAGCGACATGGAGACGCCGTGCATGCGCATCGGATAATCGGCGCGGATGCGATCGAGCATGGCGAGCGGGCGGCCGCCCGGAACCATGTAGTTTTCGGAAATGATCTCGAACCAGTCGACCGGCTGCGGCGCGGAGAGAATGTCCGGATAATAGACCGTCCGCAGGCCGAGCCCGAAGCCTTGCGCCTTCTGCGATGGCATGGAGCGATCCCTTTTGGCGAAATAGGAGCGGGAGAAAAAATCTGGCCCTCTCCCCGCAGGAGCGGAGAGAGGAAGCTTTGCTAAAAACGAATCAACCGACCTTGCCGCCGGCCTTGGCGCAGGCCCTGACGGACTTCTTCGGCAGCCAGCCCATGCCTTTGCATGAGTTCTGGCCCTTGCAGGAGTTGCTGGCGGATTTGCAGGCGCTGGTTCCCTTGCAGGAATTGATGCCCATGCAATGCACGCCGGCCATCTTGGCCTGCGCCTGGGTGGTGATCCCGGCGCCGGCGACGGCGAGGGCGATGGCGGCGGCGGCGAGGCTGGCGCCGGAAACGATTTTCATCTGCATGGTCGAACTCCCTGGGGACGTCGCTCTAACGTTTGAGAGCGCTGGAACAGGCCATCGCGGCCTGCAAGGAGATGTACGGAGCTGACAAAAAAAGGTTACAGCAAAGCCGAAAAAAATATTCAGCCGCCGGTCAGGCTCATCGAACGGCGGCCCGGCGCCAGCGCGCCCGCCCATTGCGCGACGAAATCATGGCCGCGCGGCTTTCTTCGCATCGCCTCGTCGAGAGCGGCGTGCAAGGGCCGCGTCGTCCGTCGACGCGCGCAAAGGAGCGCGCAGATCGGCCTGGTCCTCCTGGCCGAGGCACATGTAGAGCGCGCCGGTGCAGGTGACGCGCACCCGATTGCAGGTCTCGCAGAAATTATGGCTGAGCGGCGTGATGAAGCCGACGCGCCCGCCGGTCTCCGCGACGTCGAAATAGCGCGCGGGGCCGCCGCTGGCGTAAGGTCGAGGGCGTCGAGGGTGAGCTTTTGCGCCAGTTCGTCGGCGACCGCGTCGAGCGGCAGGAAACTCTCGATGGTGTGGACGGCGTCCTCGCCGAGCGGCATGGCCTCAATGAAGGAAATGTCCATGCCGCGGCCGTGCGCCCATTCGGTCAGCGACAGGAATTCGCCGTCATTGCCGTCCTTCAGCGCGACGCAATTGATCTTGACCCGAAGGCCCGCCTGCTGCGCGGCGTCGATGCCGGAAAGCACCTGGGCGTGATCGCCCCAACGGGTGATGGCGCGGAACTTGTCGGCGTCGAGCGTGTCGAGCGAGACATTGATCCTTTTCACGCCGCAATCGGCCAGTTCCAAGGCGTAGCGAGCGAGTTGCGAGCCGTTGGTGGTCAGGGTCAGTTCATCCAGCCCCATGCCGATATGGCGCGACAGGCCGCGAAACAATTGCATGACATTGCGCCGCACCAGGGGCTCGCCGCCGGTCAGCCTGATTTTTTTGACGCCACGCGCGACAAAGGCCGCGCAGAGCCGCTCCAGCTCCTCGAGCGTCAGGAGATCGGCCTTGGGCAGGAAATGCATGTTTTCCGACATGCAGTAGGAGCAGCGGAAATCGCAGCGGTCGGTCACGGACACGCGGACATAGTCGATCCGCCGGGCGAACGAGTTGACAAGCGGCGGCAGAGCGGGAAAAGTCGCTGCGGGAGGCTGGTTTTCTGTGTTTTCCGGGCGCATAGGCCCTATATAAGCACTTTCCGGAGCGCGAACAGGATTTTGCGCAAAGATAATGCCATTGCCATTGCATCCGACTTGTCGGATGCAATGGCGCCCGGCGGCATCAGCCGCCGCCGCGCCAGCCGGCGCGGCGCCATCGGCCATTTGCAATGCCCGCTGGCGATTGCGCTTTCAGGGGGGGGAACAGATGACCGACGAAACCCATTGGCCGACGGCGATCCGACTGAAGGACGAGGGCCACAATCTGCAAGTCGAATTCGACAGCGGCGAAACTTTCGACCTGCCGGCCGAATTCCTGCGCGTCAACAGCCCTAGCGCCGAAGTCCAGGGCCATGCGCCGGGCCAGAAGATCACGGTCGCCGGCAAGAAGAATGTCGCCATCCTCAAGGCCGAGCCGGTCGGCTCTTACGCGGTGCGGCTGGTTTTCGACGATATGCACGACAGCGGATTTTTCACCTGGGACTACCTTTTCGATCTCGGGGCGCGTCAGCCGGAGCTGTGGCGGGACTATCTCGACGCGCTGGCCGCCAAGAACCTGCATCGCTGAATTCGCCGGATGAATCTCTTTCGCGATCTCAAGTCGAGCCTGCGCTTTTTCTCGCGCCTGCCGCTGCCGGCCACGCCTGACGGGCCGAATTTTGCCGGCGCGCTGCGCATGGCGCCTGCAGCCGGCGCCCTGCTCGGCCTGGCCTCGGCGCTGCCTTTCGCTCTCGCCCTGCATTGGCGCGAGCCGCCGCTCGTCGCGGCCCTGCTCGCGCTGGCGGCGGGCGTTCTCCTTTCCGGCGGCCTGCATGAGGACGGGCTGGCCGATGTCGCAGACGGCTTCGGCGGAGGTTTTTCGCGCGAAAGAAAGCTCGAGATCATGCGGGACAGCCGGATCGGGAGCTATGGCGCGATAGCGCTCGTCCTGAGCCTCGGCTTGCGAGCGGCGGCCCTTGCCGCGCTCGCCGCCTCTCCCGGCAGCGCCGCGCTGGTCCTGGCGGCGGCCGGAGCGGTTTCGCGCGCGGCCTGCCTCGCGCCGCTGATCCTGCTGCCGCCGGCGCGCGCCGACGGCTCCGGACGGGCGGCGGGCGGCTTTTCCGCCGTCGAGGCGCGCCCCGCCTTCGGCCTGGCGCTGGCTTTCGCCGCCCTGCCCTGGCTTGGCGGCTTTTCCTTCGCCGCCTGCCTGGCCGCCGCTTTGCTGTCGGCCTTTACGGTCCGGGGCCTTTGCGCCCTGGCGCGGGCGCAAATTGGCGGCCAGACCGGCGATGTCGCCGGAGCCGCGCAGCAGATCGCGGAAATCTCCGTCCTGCTGGTTTTCGCTGGAGCAGCCGGATGAGCCTGGAAGAGATCAGCACGCCCTGCGTGAAGCAGTGCCGGATCGATCAGAATGATGGATATTGCGTCGGCTGCCGCCGCACGCGCGCGGAAATCGCGGCCTGGCGGCAAATCACGGAAGCGGAGCGGCGCGCTATCATGCGCCAACTGGCCGGGCGGCCGGGGGCGGCGTCAGTTCAGGGCGTTGCTGATGGACGGGAACTTGTTGGCGACGGTGACGCCGATATTTGTGAAGGAGGCTATCAACCCGGCTGAGACAAGACCGGCGATGATGGCGTATTCGATCGCCGTCACGCCGCGCTGGTCCTTCCAGAAACACAAAAACAGCCGCATCTACCCCCCCTGTCAAGCTCACACGGGCTCCACCCCGAACAGTCCCCTTGCCGAAACAAATCGGCGTCGCGACTGAACAGCCCGGATATTAGCGCACGGGCCTTAACAGATTGCGGAAGCCGAAGCGCAGGTCACGATGGGTCAGGCGAAATGAATTTACTTGGCAAACATTTCGTTGCCCGCTCGCGAACAATCTGACGCTTGCGCAAGCAAGCGATTCTGACCTTGCACGACAATCTCTTGATCGACGAAGGCCAGGGCCTGCTCGACGATCCGGGCGTCGGCGCCGCGCCGAACCGCATGGGTGGCCAAGTGGCGACGGAAGGCGCGGGCGCCGGGGCGTCCCGCGAAAAGTCCGAGCATGTGCCGCGTCATGTCGGCCAGCCGCACGCCTTGCGTCAATTCGCGCTCGATATAGGGGAGATAGGCCAGCGTCGCCGCGCGCGAAGCCTCGAACGGCGCGGGCTCGCCGAAGATGTCGCGGGTCGACCTGCTGCAACATGGAGAGATTGTGATAGGCGGCGCGGCCGACCATCACCCCATCGACCGCGACCAATTGCTCCCGGGCCGCGTCCAATGTGTCGACGCCGCCGTTGATGGCGATCGGCAGGTCGGGAAAGGCCCGCTTCAACTCATGCGCCAGGGCGTAGTCCAGCGGCGGAACATCGCGATTTTCCTTCGGCGACAAGCCCTTGAGCCAGGCTTTTCGCGCATGCACGACCAGAGCGTCAACGCCTGCCGCGACGACGGCGCGCGCCAGGGCGAACACGGCCTCGCGCGGCTCCTGCTCGTCGACGCCGATACGGCATTTGACCGTCACTGGGAGATCGACGGCCTCTTTCATCGCGCCGACGCATTCGGCGACCAGCCGCGGTTCGCGCATCAGGCAGGCGCCGAATGCGCCGTTCTGCACGCGATCCGATGGGCAGCCGACATTGAGATTGATTTCGTCGTAGCCGAAAATTCGGCGCAGATACGCGCGGCGCGCGCCAGTTCCGCTGGATCGGAGCCGCCTAGCTGAACCGCGAGCGGGTGCTCGAAAGCGTCATAGTCCAAGCAGGCGCGCGCGGTCGCCATGGACGATCGCCGCAGAGGTCACCATCTCCGTGTAAAGCCGGACGCGACGCGAATGCAGCCGCGCGAGCACGCGATAATGGCGGTCCGTCCAATCCATCATCGGCGCGACGGAAAACCGCCAGGTGTCGTTGCGGCTGGGATTTTCCTGCTTTTCAGCGCATTCCGCCATAAGGATCCTTGTTTCTTTCGCGCTCGTTCGTTTTCGTCCTTTGGGGGCTATCGCGACGATCGCAAGGCCGCGAAAAGGGGCGGCCGACAAAAAGGCCGAAACGACCGGCCCGGAAGCGGTCCAAAGATCGCGCGCGACCGATCTTCACCGAAGGCGGCGAAAGGTCATTCGCGCGGGGCCACGGATATTCCCGTACAATTTCCTGGCAGTCAGCGCAAGATTCGGCCGCGCGTGCAAGTTTCCGGCGAAGAACGTCGGAAGGAGGGCCACCTCCTACGGCGCAAGGAAGCCGCTCTGTCGCCGACGAGGCCAACGCAGGCGAAATTGGCGCGTGGCGCAAGAACCATGACGGAAAAACCGAGGACGTCTGCTTCGCGCTCGGCCGTCCTGCCGTCCCTCCGTTTTTCGACGTTACGCGGCATCTCCCGGCAGAAGGCCGCGTTCCCTGGCCATCGTCATCGCCGTGTCCTCGATCATGTCTTCCTGGCCGCCAATCATTTTCTTTCGGCCGAGTTCGACAAGAATATCGCGCGCGGGAACGCCAAATTTCGCGCTCGCGCGCTTGGCGTGCAGCAGGAAGGTCGAATAGACCCCGGCAAAACCGAGCGCCAGCAAGTCACGATCGATCCGCAGGATGTGGTCCATCATCGGCACGACGACGTCTTCCGCCAGATCCATCAACTTGAACAGGTCGCATCCGGTCTCGATTCCCATGCGGTCGCAGACGGCGACAAAGACTTCCAGCGGCGTGTTGCCCGCCCCTGCCCCGAGCCCGGCCGACGAAACGTCGATGCGGCTGGCGCCGCCTTCGATCGCGGTCAGGGAATTGGCGATTCCCATGCCCAGATTGTGATGGCCGTGGAAGCCGATCTCGGTTTCGGGCTTCAATGCGGCGCGCAAGGCGTCGATCCTCGCGCGGACGTCGCCGGGCAGCATATAGCCCGCCGAATCCGTCACGTAGACGGTCTGCGCGCCATAGGACTCCATCAGCCTGCCCTGCTCGGCTATCCCTTCGGGCGTGTTGAGATGGGCCATCATCAGGAAGCCGCTGGCGTCCATGCCCAGCTTGCGCGCGAAAGCGATATGCTGCCGCGCCGTATCGGCCTCCGTGCAATGGGTCGCGCAATGGACGCTGCGCGCGCCGCAATCGTAGGCGCGCTCCAGCTCCTGCATCGTGCCCAGTCCGGGAATGAGCAGGACCGAGATTTTCGCGCGCCGCGCCTGCGAGGCGACGGCCTGGATATATTGCTTGTTGCTGTGCGGGGCGCGGCCGTGCTGCAAGGAGTCTCCGCCGAGCCCGGCGCCATGCGTCACCTGGATCATCGGCACGCCGGCCTCGTCGAGCGCGGCGCCGATCTTCTTCATCTGGTCGATGGAAATCTGCTCGCGCTTGGCGTGCATGCCGTCGCGCAGCGTCATGTCGTGGATGATGACCTTGCGGCCTTTCAGGGAATTGGAGACGCTCATCACGCGACCTTCCGGGCTGGGATCTGGATTTTGCCGGAGAGAATTTCCTCGGCGAACATTTCGGCCGTGCGCGTCGCGGCGGCGGTCATGATGTCGAGATTGCCGGCGTAGCGGGGAAGGTAGTCGCCCAGGCCGGCAACTTCGAGATAGACCGCGACCTTGTTGTCGTCGAACACCGGGCCGTTCACCAGCCGGTAGCCCGGAACGTATTTCTGCACTTCGCCGATGATTGCGAGAATGGACTCGATGATCCGCTCGCGCCGCGGCGCGTCGTCGGTCAGGCAATAGATGGTGTTGCGCATGATCATCGGCGGCTCGGCGGGATTGATGATCGCCAGCGCCTTGCCTCGCCGCGCGCCCCCCACCGCGCAAATGGCGTTCGACGTCGTATAGGTGAATTCGTCGAGATTGGCGCGCGTGCCCGGCCCCACCGATTTGGACGAAAGGCTTGCGACGATTTCGGCATATTCGACCGACTGGACGCGCGAGACGGCGAAGACGATCGGGATCGTCGCCTGTCCGGCGCAGGAAATCATGTTGACGTTCATTTCGAGCTTCGCGGCGTGTTCCGCGAGATTGACCGGCGGCACGCACAAAGGCCCGATCGCGGCGGGCGTGAGGTCGATCATCATCACGCCGAGCTCGTTCAGCTTGCGGCTGTTTTCGGCATGGACATAGGCGCTGGTGGCGTCGAAGGCGATCTGGATTTCATCGGCGGCGACATGCGGAAGGAGTCCGTCCACGCCCTCGGCCGTGGTCCTCAGCCCCATTTCGCGCGCCCGCGCCAGACCTTCCGAAGCCGGATCGATCCCCACCATCCAGACCGGCTCCAGAACATTGCTGCGACGCAATTTGTAGATCAGGTCCGTGCCGATATTGCCGGAGCCGATCAGGGCGCATTTGATTTTCTTCATGCAAGCTCCATAAGGAAAGCCGCCGGTCGGACGACGGCGGTTTTTTTGCCTGAATGAAAAATAGGATCAGCTGAAAATCGCGTCCAATACCGTTTGTCGCCGGATAACATACCCGTTGAGTATACCGCTCTGCCCCAGCCGGCGCGTCACAAAGCCGGCGCCGCGTCGCTCAATCCGCATTCGTCTCGGAAAGCGTCGAGAATGGTGATGAATTCTTCGAGCAGCGCCGAGCGTCCTTCCGCAAGATAGAGGCAGCTGACGTCGAGCATGACCGGCGGGGATTCCTTCAGCGGCAGATAGACCACGCCCGAGGATTGGAACGACTTGACGGATTCCGGCACGATGCAGACGCCGAAGCCGCTGGCGACCACGGCGACTCCGGTCACCGCATCCCCGACCTCTTGCGCCACATTAGGCATGAAGCCATGCACCTGGCACTGGTTGGCGACGAAATCCGAGAAATTGGGGCGCGCCGCTTTCGGGAACAGCACGAAAGGCTCGTTGGCCAGGTCCGCCAAAGCAATTTCGGCGCGTTCCGCCAAGGGGTTCGCGGCGTGAACGCAGGCAAAGAGCCGCTCCCACATCACGACCTTCGAGCAAATGTCCGGATATCTGGGGACGAGGCGGTTGAACCCGACATTGATCCGCCTCTGGCGAAGCGCCTCGACCTGCTCGCCTTTGCTCAATGTGTGCAGGACGATTTTCACCTCCGGATAGGCGTTGCGGAATTTCAGCAGCACGCGCGGCACGATGTCGAACATGCCCGAGCCGAATATCCCCACGTCCAGCCGGCCGACCAGCCCCTGCGCCGCGCGACGCGTCCGCTCGGACGCCATGTCCACCAGCGCGAGAATATTGCCCGCCTCCGAATAAAGCATCTTTCCGGCTTCGGTCAGCTCCACGCCCTTGACGGAGCGGATGAACAGTTTGGCGCCGAGGTCGTCTTCCAGTTGCTGGATTTGCCGGGTCAGCGGCGGCTGCGAAATATTGAGGCTGATCGCCGCCCGGCCGATGCTGAGATCCTTGGCGACAGCGACGAAATATTTCAAATGACGCAACTCCATCGCGCCTTCTCCCCATTTTTTGAGCAAATGGTTCTTGTTGTTTGCGCAAGCAATGCGCGGGGAACTGCCCTGCCATACCTAGCACGTATGGCCAGCGCGCAAAAAAAGTATTTTTTCCGGCCGAATATTTCTTCCATGTTCATGGCCACAAGAACGCGAAAACGCGTGAGGTTCGATGGAAACGGCCAAGGACGTCCGCGTCCCCGACGAAGGGGGCGCTGCAAGCGAATTTGTGACGGTCACGATCGCCGAGACCGGCGAGGCCTTCCGCTGCCGGACCCAGGACAGCGTGCTCGAAAGCATGCGCCGGCTCGGCAAGCGCGGCATTCCGATCGGCTGCCGAAGCGGCGGCTGCTCCGTCTGCAAGATCGAGATCATCAGCGGCGCCTGGCGCCAAAGCCGGCCGATGAGCCGGGAATATGTCAGCGACGAAGACCTGGCCGCCGGCCGCGTTCTCGCCTGCTGCATCACGCCGCAGGAGAACGTGACCGTTCGCGTCATTGGCAAGATGCGGAAATCCTTCGGCGCGGCGCCGTC
This sequence comes from uncultured Alphaproteobacteria bacterium, assembly GCA_963849665.1. Classification (GTDB taxonomy): domain Bacteria; phylum Pseudomonadota; class Alphaproteobacteria; order Rhizobiales; family Beijerinckiaceae; genus Rhodoblastus. The sequence goes on from CAWKJW010000071.1 coordinate 61,265, forward strand.
GATGAATAGCGGGAAAAACTAGGGAGAAGAAAAATGGCGATTACAGGCGTATTGCGTCCAGGACACGCGCAGGTTCGCGTCCTCAATCTCGAAGAGGACGTGAAGTTTTATCGCGATGTCCTCGGAATGGTCGAAATGGGCCGCGACTCCTATGGGCGCGTCTATTTCAAGGCCTGGGACGAGCGCGACCACCACAGCCTCGTGCTTCGCCAGGCCGACCGCGCCGGCCTCGACCTGTTCGCCTTCAAGGTGGACAGCGTCGCAACGCTCGACAAGTTCGAAAAGGATCTCAACGCCTTTGGCGTCGCGACCAAGCGCGTGCCGGCCGGCGAAATGCTCAACACCGGCGAACGCGTCAGCTTCCTCATCCCGAACGGGCATACGATCGAGCTCTATGCGGAAAAGAAGGACGTCGGCAACGGCCTGCCCTACCAGAATCCCGCGCCGTGGTGCCCGGACGCGGAACGCGGCATCGCCCCGACGCGCCTCGATCACGCGCTGCTCGGCGGCATCGACCTCGACGGCGCGCGCGACATTTTCGTCAAGGTGCTCGGCTTCTACCTGACCGAGGACGTCGTCGCGGAGGACGGCAAGACCCAGATCGCCGTTTGGCTGAGCTGCTCCAACAAGACGCATGACATCGCCCTCGTCCGCGCGCCCGAGGACGGCAAACTGCATCACGTGTCCTATTGGCTCGAAACCTGGGAAAAGGTCCTGCGCGCGGCAGACATCATGTCGATGAACAATGTCCCCGTCGACATCGGCCCGACGCGGCACGGAATTACGCGCGGCGCGACGATCTACGCCTTCGACCGCTCCGGCAACCGCTTCGAGACTTTTTCGGGCGGCTATATTTCCTATCCTGACATGCACCCGCTGACCTGGCCGATCCAGCACCTGCCGGAAGGCCTCGATTACGCACAGCGCAAGCTGCACGAGACCTTCCTAACCGTCTTCAGCTGACATCTTCGGAAACGAACCTGGCGTCCGGCGCAGCCTCGCGCCGGACGCGCTCAAGACCTTGCCTTCCGCATGGCCGCCAGCCGGATTGAATTGAAATGCTCAAGGTTCAGAATTTCATCAACGGCGCTTATGTCGAGGGGGCCGACGGACGGTTTTTCGACAAACGTTCGCCTCTCGACAATCGGGTCATAGCGCGCGTGGCGGAAGCCAGCCGGGCGGATGTGGATCGCGCCGTCGAGGCGGCGCGCGCGGCGTTGAAAGGCCCCTGGAAAAAGCTCGATGTCGCGGCGCGCGTCGATCTTCTCCATGCCTTGGCCGATGAAATGGTTCGGCGCGCCGACGATTTCGTCGCGGCGGAAATCGCCGATACCGGCATGCCGACCCTGGTGGCCAAGCACATGTGCGCCCGCGGCGCGGCCAATTTCAAGATCTTCGCCGACGTCATCAAGAACGCGCCATCCGAATTTTTCGAGATGAATACGCCGGACGGCCGCGGCGCGTTCAATTACGCGCTCCGCCGCCCCGTCGGCGTCGTCGGCGTCATCTGCCCCTGGAACGCGCCGCTGCTGCTGATGACCTGGAAGGTCGGACCGGCGCTCGCCTGCGGCAATACGGTGGTGGTCAAACCGTCGGAAGAAACGCCGCAGACGGCGGCGCTGCTCGGCGAGGTGATGAACAAGGCCGGCGTTCCCGCCGGCGTCTATAACGTGGTCAATGGATTCGGGCCCGGCTCCGCCGGCGAGTTCGTCACCGCCCATCCCCATGTCTCCGCCATCACCTTCACCGGCGAAACGCGGACCGGCGCGGCGATCATGAAGGCGGCGGCCGACGGATCGCGCCCGGTGTCGCTGGAAATGGGCGGCAAGAATCCGGCGATCATCTTCGCCGACGCCGATCTCGACGCGGCGATCGAGGGCACGATGCGTTCGGCCTTCATGAACACCGGCCAGGTCTGCCTTGGCACCGAGCGCGTCTATGTCGAGCGGCCGCTGTTCGACACTTTTGTCGCAGCGTTGAAGGCCGCCGTCGAGAAGATGAAAGTCGGCCCGCCCAGCGATCCCGCCTCCGGCATGGGGCCGCTGATTTCCCGCGAACATCAGGCGAAGGTGCTGTCCTATTATCGCAAGGCCGTCGACCAAGGCGCGAAAGTCGTCACCGGCGGCGGCGTGCCGGACATGCCCGGCGAACTCGCCGATGGCGCCTGGGCGCAGCCGACCATCTGGACCGGCCTGCCCGACGACGCCGCCGTCTGCACCGAAGAGATTTTCGGCCCGTGCTGCCACGTCTTCGCATTCGACAGCGAGGAGGAAGTGGTCGAGCGCGCCAACGCCACGCAATATGGCCTGTCCGCTGCTATCTGGACGCGCGACCTCGCCCGCGCGCATCGTGTCGCGGCCGAAGTCGAAGCCGGGGTCGTCTGGGTCAATTCCTGGTTCCTGCGCGATTTGCGCACGGCCTTCGGCGGCGCGAAGAATTCCGGCATCGGCCGCGAAGGCGGCGTGCATTCCCTCGAATTCTACACCGAGCTGAAAAATGTCTGCATCAAGCTCTGACCGCGCGGGGTTGATCGCCGCGCTGGGCGACGAACTCCATACGGCGCTGGCGACGCGCAAGCCCGTCGCGCCCCTTTCCGGACGCGGCTGCGATCTCTCGATCGAGGAGGCTTATCGCATCCAGGAGCGGATGCTGTCGCATCGGCTCGCGGGCGGCGACCGGATCGTCGGCAAGAAGGTCGGCGCCACCTCCGCGGCCGTGCAAAATCTCCTAAAAGTGAGCCAGCCCGACTTCGGCATGCTGCTCGCGAGCATGATCTACAACGAGGGCGAAACCATACCAATGGACGCCCTGATCCAGCCGAAGGCGGAAGGCGAAATCGCCTTCATCCTCAAGCGCGGCCTGACCGGACCCGGCGTCACCATCGCCGAGGTTCTGGCCGCGACCGAATGCGTCATGCCCTGTTTCGAGATTGTCGATTCGCGCATCGAGAACTGGAAGATCGGCATCCAGGATACGGTCGCCGACAATGCCTCCTGCGGCGTTTTCGCGCTCGGAGGCTCAGCCCGCAGTCCGCATGCGGTCGATCTCGACCTGTGCGGCATGGTGCTGGAGAAGAACGGCGACGTCGTCGCCACCGGCGCGGGCGCGGCGGCGCTCGGCCATCCGGCCAGCGCCGTCGCCTGGCTCGCCAACACGCTGGGGCCGCTCGGCATATCGCTGAAGGCGGGCGAAATCATCCTGTCCGGCTCGCTCGCGACGCTCGTTCCGGTCGCCGCCGGCGATCACCTGCGCGTGTCGATAGGCGGCCTCGGCGATTGCTCCGTGCGTTTCGGCTGAGCCCCGTTTTCTGTTTCAACCTCTTGCCTGCAGGACATCATGGCTCTTTCCGCAGCGATCATCTCCGAACTGGCCGAATATCTCGAGAGCGCCGAGCTCGAAGCGCGGACGATCACGCAGATTTCGCTCAAGCATCCCGGCATCGACGTCGAGGATGGCTATGCGATCCAGAATGAAATCCGCCGCCGGAAGCAGGCGCGAGGCCATCGCATCGTCGGCTTCAAGGCAGGCCTGACCTCGCGCGCGAAAATGCTCCAGGTCGGAGTGGACACGCCGTCCTACGGCTTTCTCGCGGATTATTTCTGCGTCGACGACGGCGCCCAGGTCGACACGAAAAAGCTTATCCATCCGCGCGTCGAGCCGGAAATCGCCTTTGTGCTGAAGCGGGAGCTGGCGGGGCCCGGATGCCATATCGGCGCCGTCCTGTCTGCGACCGACTTCGTCCTGCCGGCGCTGGAAATCATCGACTTGCGCTACGAGAATTTCAAGTTCGATCTGCCAAGCGTCGTCGCCGACAATTCCTCGTCGGCGCGCTTCGTCCTCGGCGGCCGCTCGCGCGCCGTCGCAGACCTCGACCTGCGCACGCTCGGCGTCGTCATGGAAAAAAACGGGACGCCGTTTTCCTTCGGCGCCGGCGCGGCAGTCCTCGGACATCCGGCCTCCGCGGTGGCGATGGTGGCGAACCTGCTCGCCAAGCGCGGCGAGAGCCTGCCAGCGGGCGCGCTGGTCCTGACCGGCGGCGTCACAGAAGCGGTCGCCGTCAAGCCTGGCGACCACGTCGAACTGAGGGCGCAAAGCCTTGGATCGGTCTCGGTGCGCTTCGCGTGAAGCGGTCCGACCCGGATTTGCATTGAAGCAGGGGGGGAAGCCAATTCATGGCGACGCGGCAGGAACAGGGATTGGCGGTGATCGTCGGAGGCAGCGGCGCCTTCGGCCGAGTCATTGTCGCGCGCCTCGTCGAACGCGGGCTTGGCGTCATCGCCGTCGGCCGCCGCAAGGACGAACTGGACGCGCTCGCAAAGCGTCAAAGCGGCGTGCGCGCCTGCGTCGCCGACATCGGCGACGATTCCGCCATTTCGGCCATTGCGGAAAAGCTCGACGCCCCGGTGCGGATCGTCGTGCATGCGGCTGGCGTTCCTGTCGCCGGCGGCGTGACGGAAGTCCCCACAGACGCCCTGCTGCAGGCTTTCAATATCAAGGTCAACGGCTTTCTGCGCCTCGTCCGCGCGGTGGACGCGCGTCTTGAAAAGCATTCCCGTCTCGTCGCCATCGGCGGCCATTACGGACTGGAGCCGACCGCCTATGCCGCGACGGCGGGCGTCGGCAATGCGGCTTTGGTCAATCTGTCGCGCCAGCTCAGCCTCGCCTATGGACCGCGCGGGATCACCAGCCACATCATCGCGCCCGGCCCTGCGGACACCGAACGGCTGCGCAATGTCGCCTTGACGCGCGCGGCGCAGGCGGGCGTCGATGTCGAAAAAATCCTCGACGCCATGCGCGCGGACTCTTCGCTTGGCGCCTTCGTCACGCCGTCGCAGGTCGCCTGGGCCGTCTGCCTGCTGCTTGATGAAGAGGCGGACGCGATGACCGGCTCGACGCTCATGCTGGACGCCGGCCGACGGCGCGGACTTCCCTGATTTCCAACGCCAATCGATGGAGCATTCTCATGCCGGTCGCACACATCAATCTCTTGAAGGGCCACAACCGCGCCGTCCTGCGCCAGCTCATCGGCGAAGTGTCCGAGGCCATGTCGCAAATTCTCGCGGCGCCGAAAGACCGGCTGGAGGTCTGGATCACCGAGATCGACCCGGACTTGTGGGGCGTATCGGGCGAGCCCGCGAGCGAAGTCCTCGCGCGGGAGCCGCGTGGACAAGTCGAAATGCCTTTTGTCGAGATGGTGCTGATGGAAGGCCGCCCGGTCGAACAGCATCATCGGATCATCGCGGCGATCAGCGAAATCATTGCGGGGCTCCTCGGCGTCGAGCAGGGCCGCATCCGCGTCCATATCGCCAATGCGAAGCCGGATTTGTGGGGCATAGGCGGAGTTCCCGCAAGCATCAGCCGCGCGGCCGAAATCGCGGCGCGCGAAAAGCGGCTGGCCGGCTGAGCCGGCTGGGAGTCCGGGCAAATGTTGAAGCCGATGGATGTCGAAGCGCGCAACAGGCGGCCCGATTTGACCGGCGGCGTCACGCTCAACGAACTTGCCCGCCAGTCGCGTGACATGGGCAGGGTGTTGCGCTATCTCGGCGCCGCTCGGGGAAACTACGGACTCACCGCCGACCAGGTGCTGATCTTCATGGCGATCGGGCATCTCGGCCTGAACGCATCGACGCGCACGATCACATTGCGCCCGGTTTCTTATGTCGAAGCCTCCGGCCTGCTGGCGATTCCCAAAGAAACCGTGCGCCGGAAATCGCAGCGCCTGCTCGATCTCGACCTGCTCCGCATGACGACGACAGGCCTTGTCGTCACCAGCCCGGAGGCATGGCTGGCGATGGCGAATGAACTCCTGTCGGTCGAGCGAAATTAGCCCACTCCGGACGCGCGCCAAGCCATACTCAGACGGCATGGTTCGTCATGAATAAAGGTATTTTTCAACCCCGAAAATTCTTTTCAGAATTATTGACAATCGAGCGGCAAATGAGCGGAAGGGCAAGAATGAAAGAAATTTCCAATCGGCCCTGCCTGGGCTTTTGCGTCATCGCGCCGACAACGCGACAGCATTCATCCTGCATCCGCCGCAAGCCGGAATTCCTGTGACGACATGGCGCCGCCAAACGCGGGTTGGCCGCAAAGTTTCGTGCGCGTGTTGCGGGTTCGTAGCGGACGCTTTGTCGAGTCCGAATTTTCCATCGGCGACGAGGACTTGACCGTCGAGTTGATCCTGCCGCTGGCGGCGTTTGAAGAATTCCGCGTCGCTCAAAGCGCCGTCCTGCCGCCGCCCGATCCCCAAGCAGCGGGGGGCTCGAGCAATCAGCGTAGCGCGCCGGACAGCCGGGCCTGCTGCGCCGCGCGAACCCGAAGGGCGATGATTTCTGATCGAAACCGAGGTCGCGGCAAGCGACCCGCAAGGAGGAAACAATGACCGTTCAGATCAAGACGATGGATTACGAGCCGAAGCGGCAGACGTTCGGCCATGTGGCGCGGCGGCTGGGCGGCGACAAGCCGGCGACGCGCTATCAGGAGGCGACGCTCGACGTGCAGGCGACCGCGAACTTCCACTACAAGCCCCTGTGGGAGCCGCAATACTGGCAATACGACCTGGCCAAGACGGCGGTCAAAATGGAGGACTGGTACAAGCCGCTCGACCCGCGCCAGTATTATTACGCCACCTACAACATCGCCCGCGCCAACATGAACCAGGCGGTCGAGCGCAGCTTCGCCTTCGTCGAGGAGCGCGGCCTGATCGAAAAATGCTCCGCCGAAGCCCGCTCGGCCATCGAGCACGGCCTGCTGCCCCTGCGCCACCTGCATTGGGGCGCCAACATGAACATGACCGAGATCTGCCAGCGCGGCTACGGGACCGCCATCACCGCGCCCTGCATCTTCTCGGCGGGCGACCATCTCGGCATGGCGCAGATCGTCAGCCGCGTCGGCCTCGTGCTCGACGGCCAGACCGGCGTCAGCCTCGACATGGCCAAGGAGACCTGGCTCAACAATCCGGCCTGGCAGGGCGTGCGCAAGCTGATCGAAGACACGTTCGTCGAGCGCGACTGGTTCGAGCTTTATGTCGCGCAGACGCTGGCGGTCAACGGCGTCGTGCTCGACCTCGTCTATAAGCACGCCGACGCGGCCTGGCGGGACGCCGGCGTCACGGTGGCCATGCTGACCGAATTCATGACCGACTGGCGCGCCGAGGAAAGCAGGTGGAGCGATTCCGTCATCAAGACGGTGGCGGCGGAAAGCGCCGAGAACAAGGCGCTCATCTCGCAATGGGCGAAGCGCTGGATCGACCGCGCGGTCGAGGCGGCGAAGCCTTTGTCGGCGTCGCTGCTCGGCGACAACGGCGCGGCGGCGGAGGCGGCCGGCGAGGCGGCCCGCAAGCGCGCGACATCCCTGGGCCTGGCGCTCTGACGACAAGAAAATGGAGGGACGCCACAATGGCGCAGATTGCATCGCTCACCCTTTACCACAACGACGAGGCCCGCCCGATCATCGAGGCGATCATCGCCGACAATCCCGGCGTGCGCGTGATGAACATGCCCGGCTGCGTCAAGCTCGACTGCGACGACACGCTGGTCGTCAAGCGCGCGTCGGTCGAGGCGCGGCTCGGCCGCTCGTGGGAGCCGCAGGAATTGCAGCTCGTGCTGATTTCGATGGCCGGCAACCTCGACGAGGACGACGACCATTTCACCCTCAGCTGGCGTCACTAAGGCGTCGAAAATTATGAATTCCGGGAGGACATCATGACTGCCAAGAAACTGGGGCTGAAGCAGCGCTACGCCCATTTGACCCGCGGCCTTGACTGGGAAACCACCTACCAGCCGATGGACAAGGTTTTCCCCTATGACACGTTCGAGGGGATCAAGATCAAGGACTGGTCGCAGTGGGAGGACCCCTTCCGCCTGACCATGGACGCCTACTGGAAATTCCAGGCCGAAAAGGAGCGCAAGCTTTATGCGGTCATCGACGCCTTCGCGCAGAACAACGGCCAGACCAACCTCTCCGACGCGCGCTACGTGAACGCGATCAAATTGTTTCTGACCGGCATTTCGCCGGAGGAATACCAGGCGCATCGCGGCTTCGCCTTCACCGGCCGCCACCTGCGCGGCGCGGGCGCCCGCGTCGCGTGCCAGATGCAGTCGCTCGACGAATTGCGCCATGTCCAGACGCAGATTCACACGATCAGCCATTACAACAAATTCTTCAATGGAATGTCGGAATTCCCGACCATGCACGATCGGGTGTTCTATCTCTCTGTGCCGAAGTCGTTCTTCGACGACGCGCGCACAGCGGGACCGTTCGAGTTCATGATCGCGATCGGCTTCGCTTTCGAATATTTGCTCACCAATTTGCTGTTCGTGCCCTTCATGTCGGGCGCGGCCTATAACGGCGACATGTCGACCGTCACTTTCGGCTTCTCGGCGCAGTCCGACGAAAGCCGCCACATGACGCTCGGCATCGAGGTGATCAAGTTCCTGCTCGAGCAGCATCCGGACAACCTGCCGATCGTGCAGAAATGGGTCGACAAATGGTTCTGGCGCGGCTTCCGTCTTCTCGGGCTCGTCGGCATGATGATGGACTACATGCTGCCGAAGAAGGTGATGTCCTGGAAGGAGGCCTGGGACGTTTATTTCGTCGAAGCCGGCGGCTCGCTGTTCCAGGATCTTGCGCGCTATGGCCTGAAGATGCCGAAATACGCCGACGTCGCGACGGAAGCCTGCGAACATGTTCCACACCAGCTCTGGGGCCTTTTGTACCAGCTCTGCCATGTCGCGGGAATTCACGCGTGGATGCCGGACAAGGAGCATCTCGACTGGCTGTCGGAGAAATATCCCAACACCTTCGACAAATATTACCGCCCCAAATTCGAACTGTGGGCCAATATGGAAAAAGAGGGCAAGCGCTTTTACATGATGGGCCTGCCGCAACTTTGCAGCACCTGCCAGCTGCCGATGTTCTTCACCGAGCCGGGCGATCCGACCACGACGTGCTTCCGTGAAACCCAGTTCAAGGGCACGCGCTATCATTTCTGTTCGGACGGCTGCAAGGACATATTCGATGATGAGCCGGAGAAGTATGTGCAGAGCTGGCTGCCCGTGAACCAGATTTTGCAAGGCAATTGCGGCGGCCCGACCGTCCCCGAAGTGCTCGAATGGTACCAGATCAAGGTCGGCGTCGATAACGGCGAATATGTCGGATCGGAGGACCACAAGCTCTGGGAGTCCTGGAAAGCCGCCGCATCGCGCGTCGATGCGGCGAGCTGATCCACACGCCTCGAAATGCGTCCGGCTGCGAATGCCGGACGCGCAACATCTCGGAGAAACGTCCATGCCCGTCACTGCCATCACGCCCGACTATGACAAACATGCTCCCTACCGCGACACGCAGGACCTCTATCACGGCGCCCTGCTGGTCTATGTCCATTGGGAGCAGCATATTTCCTTCGTGTCGGCCGTCGCCTTGCCGCTGCCGCCGGACACGCCTTTCGGCGCGATCACCGAAATCGTCGCCGGCATCTACGGTCCGCATCCCGACTTCGGCAAAATCGACTGGTCCAAGGCCATCTGGATGGTCGACGGCCAGAAAGTCGCGCCGGAATTCGCCAAGTCGATCGCCGAGAACGGCGTCGGCCACAAATCGCTGATCCGCTTCTGGACGCCCGGCCTCAACGGCTACAAGGGCAGCAACAACTGAGCCAAACCCGGATGCCCGCCTTGGCGCGGGCGCCCGGACGGAAAGGCGCGTTCCTGCAGACGCGAACAATGTATCTTGCCGCGTCAGTTCACGCCGGAGCAATTTCATGTCGGAAAAAGTATGGTTCATCACTGGCGCCTCGCGCGGTTTCGGCCGGATCTGGGCCGAGGCGGCGCTGAAGCGGGGCGACAAGGTCGCCGTTACCGCGCGGGCGCTCGACAGCGTCGCCGCGCTCGCCGACGCCTATGGCGATTCCGTCCTTCCCCTGGCGCTCGACGTCACCGATCGCGCCGCCGTTTTCGCCGCCATGGCCTTGGCCCATGCCCATTTCGGGCGGCTCGACGTCATCGTCAACAACGCCGGATACGGCCTGTTCGGCGCCATCGAGGAGATCAGCGAGGCGGACGCCCGCGCGCAGTTCGAGACCAATGTTTTCGGCGCGCTGTGGGTGCTGCAGGCGGCGCTGCCGTTTTTGCGCCAGCAGGGACGCGGACACATTCTCTCGGTGTCGAGCATCGGCGGAATCATCGCCCTGCCCATTCTCGGGCTTTACAACGCCTCCAAATGGGCCCTCGAGGCGATGAACGATTCTCTGGCCCAGGAAGTCGCCGAATTCGGGGTCAAGGTCACGCTGATCGAGCCCGGGCCGTTTCGCACCGACTGGAGCGGAGCCTCTTCTGTGCGGATTGCGGAGAATCCGGCCTATGAAGGCGCCCGCCAACGCCTTGCGGGCAGATTTTCGCCCGAAAGCCGAGGCGATCCGAAAGCGACCGCGGCCGCGATTTTGCAGGTCGTGGACGCAGAAAAGCCGCCGTTGCGGCTGTTCCTGGGCGACAAGCCGCTCCTCCTCGCGAAACGCGCCTATGAAGCGCGCCTCGCCCAGTGGGAAGAATGGGCCGACGTCTCGGCCGCCGCTCAGGGCGCGGCGGCGCCGAAACCCTGAGCCGCAGACGACGACAGCGGCTCATACCAAGTCTCCCCAATCGCAACTCGTCGCGATTGGGGAGGTCCCTCGCATAAGCTCGGCGTCGCGTTCGCTCCTAACCCAAACTCAGAAGTCACGACTTCTGAGTCTGAGTATCAGTCGTAGTCGTGCGAATGCGAAGAGCGCCGCCCGTGCTCCTCGCTCCGATACAAATTCCAGTCCTGGTAACAGGGCTCGGGCGCATAGCCCCAATAACCGGGACGCACGAAACACTCCGAGTTCCGTTGACCGGCCTCTCGAGCCCAAGCCCCAGGCGAACTCAGAAGCACGGCGCCCAACAATGCTGCTGCGAGAGTTTTCATCGGCTTCCTCCCTTTACTCCGGAGAACGATCGACGGCTGGCCGCGACGCGGGCGGGGCCCAAAACGCGCTCGGGGCCGAAGCAGCCGCGGCGGCGCAACGCAGAAATATGCTTGTGGTTCCATGACTTGAGGTTGGCCTTGGCGACGCCGGACGGAAGCGCCGCGCTATTGCCGCAATAGCGGCGCGGCGCTCGTGGCGTCGGTCAAATCTTCGTGAAGGGTTGACGCCGCCGGGCGTCAGATCAACGCGGCGACCAGGGCCGGCAGCCCGAGATAGGCCAGGAGCGTCGAGACCAGGACCATGCCGGCCACCTCCTCCGGCTCGTTGTCGTACATGGCGGCGAAAAGATAATTGAAAACCGCCACGGGCATGGCGCTTTCGACGATCACCACCCCGCGCTGGGCGCCCTCGAGACCAAGGAGCGAGGCGACGATCCAGCCGACCACGACGCCCATGCCCAAGCGCGCGACGGACATGGCGAGCGCGCGCGGCAACGAGGACGCCCGGAACCCGGCGAGCGCAGCGCCGAGCGACATCAGCATGAGCGGAACCATCAGCCCGCCGGCCAGCGAAGTCGTGCGCGCGACCCATTGCGGGACAGGAATTCCCAGCCAGATCACCGCCGGCGCCAGGCCAACCGCGTAGACGAACGGAATCCTCAACAACTTTCCGGGGTCGAGGCGGCCGTTGGCGATAGCGGGGCCGAGCGTGAACTGACCGACCGTCGTCACCGCGAAAAACACCATCGCCAGCGCCAGCCCCCGTTGGCCAAACGCGAACAGGCAGACCGGAAGCCCAAGATTGCCGATGTTCGGAAACATCAGCGAAGGCAGATAGACTTTGAGCGGCATGCCGGCCAGCCGCAATCCGATGGTCGCAACGAGGGCGAACAAGGAGAGGCAGGCCAGTGTGGCGCCGACCATCGCTCCGGCCGTGGCAAAGGGGATTCTCGCCGAGGTGAAAGTCGAGAACACCAGGCAGGGCGCGCCGATCAGCGTCACCAGCTGCGTCACGAACGCCTGGTCGAAGCTATAGCCCAGCCGCCGCCACAGGAACCCCATGCCCGACATCAGAAAAACCGGACCGATGACGGCGGCCAGGCCGGCGATCAGCTCCATTGGGACGCATCTCCATGGTCGTTGCGGCGCGCCTCCATATCCTGTCCGGGAGAAAGAGTCATGGTCGCCTGCCTCTGCCAGCCGCGCCGCTCAATAGGCGGAACGATCCGCCTCTTTCGCGCCATCAGGCTTGAAGCGTCGCGCCAGCGCCTGCGTTGTCTGGGCAAGCAGCAGCACATCGACGCCGACGGCGACGAATTGCGCTCCCTGCCCGAGATAAGCCGACGCCACGGCCTCGTCGGTCGCCAGCAGCCCGGGCGCCTTGCCGTGCGCCAGGATTGCGCGGATCGCCTTCTCCATGGCCGCGACCACTTCCGGATGCTGCGGCTGTCCGATGTGGCCGAGCGAGGCGGAAAGATCGGCGGCGCCCAGAAAGATCCCGTCGACGCCCTCAACGGCGGCGATGCCTTCGAGATCGTCCAGGCCGGCCCTGGTTTCGACCTGCAGCAGCAGGCAGACCTGGTCATTGGCCTGATCGAGATAGTCGCCGACCCGTCCCCACCGCGCCGCGCGGGCTATGCCCGCGCCGACGCCGCGAAATCCCTGCGGCGGATAGCGCGTAGCGCGCACCAGCATTTCGGCCTGCTCGACCGTCTCCACCATCGGAATGAGCAGGGATTGCGCGCCGATGTCGAGCATCTGCTTGATCAGCACCGGGTCGCCGGTCGGCGGACGCGCCACGACATGCGCCGGATAGGGCGCGGCCGCCTGCAATTGCTCCAGCATTGTGCGCAGGTCGAGCGGCGAATGCTCGCCGTCGAGCAGCAGCCAGTCGAAGCCCGAGCCGGCGCAGATTTCTGCGCTGTAGGGGTCGGCCATCGCCAGCCAGAGGCCGATCTGCCTTTGGCCGTCCCGCAGCGCGGCCTTGAAACGATTGGTGATGATTTCCGATGACATTGTTCCGACCTCGTAAAATTATTCGCATCCGCTTCGCGGTCCGACCGGCGCGCGATGCGACACCGGAATCGCCTCGAGCGGACTGAACCGCCGCCACAGGCCCCAAAGTCCACGCGGCTCGATCAGGATGACCGCGATCGACACCGCGCCGAGGATAATCTGATACCACGCGCCGTAGCCCGACAAATTTTCGCGCAGCAGAACGAAGGCGATCGTTCCGATGATCGGGCCTTCCAGGCTGCCGATCCCCCCGATCACGACGATGAAGATGATGAAGATCGTCCAGTCCATCAGGCTGAACGAAGCTCCCGGCGCAATGCGCAGTTTCTGCAGCGTCGCCAGCACGCCGGCAAGCCCAAGGAACGGCGCCGTCCACAGGAAGCACAGGACGCGCGAGCGATCGACGTTGACCCCGGCCGAAGCGGCGGCCTCCTCATTGTCGCGCATCGCCGTGAGCCCGAGGCCGATGCGCGAGCGCAGGAGCGCCCAGGTCGCAGCGAACGCGGCCAGCGCCAGGCCGTAGCTCGTCAGATAGATCGTCGTCGTTCGTCCGGACATCGTCGCGCCGAAAGCCTTCACGACCGAGATGGGAAGACTGACGCCCGAACCGCCGCCGAACCCCGGCAGCTTGCCCGCGACAAGCAGGAACACTTCCGCCACGACCCATGTCCCGACCGCCAGATAGGCCATGCGCAAGCGGAAAATGACCGCCATCGCCGGAATCGCCAGCAAGAAGGTGATCGCCGCCGCAAGCGGCATCGCCAGCCAGGGGTCGGTCCCCCCGTGCACGGTCAGGCCATAGAAGGCATAGGCTCCGACGCCGACGAACGCCTGCTGGCCGACGCTGATGATATCGGCATAGCCGGCCAGCAGGTTCCACATCAGCGCCAGCGTCACGAGCGTAAAGAATTCGGTGAGCAGGGACAGCTGGTCGAGCCGAAAAAGCCAGGGACCGGCGAGGCAGGCCAGCGCCGCCAGAACCAGGGCGGCGCGCAGGCCTGAAGACGAAATCTTCGCGAGCGGTGTCGGGCGCATGCCGTTTCAGCCTTTCGAAAACAGGCCCTGCGGACGCAGGACGAGAACGACGAGAAACAGCAGATGCTGCGCCAGCGTCTGCCACGACGCGTCGAATTGCGCGCCAATATTCTGCGCCACGCCGAGCATGACGCCGCCCGCCAGCGTGCCCCACAGGCTGCCGAGGCCGCCCATGGCCACGACCTCGAAGGCGGTGAGAAGACGGCTCGGGCCGGTGGCCGGATCGAAATTGCTCCACACCGACATGCAGCAGGCGGCGAGCATGACGGTGACCATGACGATTCCCATGGCGAAAGAATAAATCCGCGCCGGAGAAAGTCCGATCAGCGCCGCCGCGGCGGGATCGTCGGTCACGGCGCGAATTCGCGCGCCGATCGCGCTGCGGTTGAAGAAGACATCGAGAAAGGCGAGCGTGGCGACGGCCGTCAGGAAGATCGCCAGCGGATAAACGCCGATGTCGATCAATCCGCCGAGATTGATCGAGGCGACTTCGATGGCGCCGCCCGATAGTTTGCGCGTATCGGGGCCGTAAGTTTGCAGCAGCCCGTTCTGGATGATGATGGACACTCCGAAGGTGACGAGGATCACGGGCAGGACGTTCTCGCCGACAATGCGTTGCAGCAGCAGGCGCTGGAGCGCGTAGCCGACGAGGAACGCCAAGGGCAGCGCCAGGGCGGCGGCGAGGAAGGGATTCCATCCGAGCGCGGTCGCGAGGGACATCAGCAGGAAAGACGCCAGCACGATGAAGTCGCCATGCGCGATATTGATGAAGCGCATGACGCCGAAGGAAATCGACAGGCCAACGGCAAAAAGCGCATAAAGCCCGCCGGTCAGAACCCCTTGCACGACAAGATTGAGAATGTTGACGATCATGGACGCTCACTCACCGAAATAATGTTGCATGATGAGGCCGCGATCCGCTTCCGCGGGCCGTCCGGCGAGCGACACCCTGCCTTCGAGGAAGCAGTAGAAGCGGTCAGCGACCGCAAGCGAGCGGCCGATATCCTGTTCGACCACGACGATTCCGATGCCGGCGTCGCGGATTTTCGGGATAATTTCATAGAGCTGGTTGATAACCAGCGGCGCGAGCCCGAGACTGATTTCATCGCACAGCAGCAGGCGCGGATTGGTCAGCAGCGCCCGCCCCAGCGCCACCATCTGCTGCTGCCCGCCCGACAGGACGCGCGCCGGCTGGTCGGCGCGTTCGGCCAGCAACGGAAACCACTCATAGACCTTGCGCAGGTCGATCGCGCCGCGCCTTCCCAGCTCCCAGCCGATGCGCAGGTTCTCGAACACCGTCAGCGACGGAAACAGCCTCCGCCCTTCCGGAACCAGCGCGACGCCCGCCGCGACGATCTCCGGCGTCGACAAACCGGCAAGATCTGCCCCGTCGAGCCGGATCGTTCCGGAAATACGATCGACCTGCCGGACCAGCGCCTTGAGGAACGAGGACTTGCCGGCCCCGTTCGCGCCGATGATCGAAACGATCTCGCCGGCGCCGACGCGCAGGTCGATCTCGTGAGTTGCCTGGAACTGGTCGTAGAAGACGCAGAGCTTTTCGACGCTCAGCAGGGGGACGGCGGCTTGGGTGTTCATGCGCATCCTTTTCAAACCAAGCCTTCTTGATCGCGACAGGCCGCGATCAAGAAGGCCCCTCGCGTAAGCTCGGCGCCGCATTCGCTCCTAACCCGGAGTTTGAAGCCTTGACTTCTGACTCTGGGTCTCAAGCGCCGAGATAGATTTCCTTGACGCGGTCGTCGCCAAGGATCGCGTCGGGGCTGCCTTCGGCCAGCACGGCGCCCGAATAGAGAACCGCCAGCCGCGTGGCGATCCGCTTGAGCGCATGCAGCACGTGCTCGACCCAGACGATGGTCGCGCCCCGCGCATGAATCGTCTTCAGGATGTCGATCAGCTGGTCGCATTCGGCCTCGGTCAGGCCGCCCGCGATCTCGTCGAGCAGCAGCAGATCGGGTTGCTTCGCGATGGCCTTGGCCAGTTCGAGCCTTTTGAGGTCGAGCAGCGACAGGCTCCCGGCGGCGAGCCCGGCGCGCGAGGCGAGGCCCGTCAGGTCCAGCGCCGATTCCGCCTCGCGGCGTCCGGCGGCGATCGACAGGCCGCCGCCATGCACGGCCGCCACCAGCACGTTTTCGAACACGCTGAGATGCGTGAAAGGCTTCGGGACCTGATAGGTCCGGCCGATGCCGAGCCGGCGCCGGTCCCACACCTTCATCCGCGTGATGTCGCGGCCCTGATATACGACCGAACCTTCGTTGGGCTCGATCACCCCGGCGACGAGATTGAACAGGGTGCTCTTGCCTGCGCCGTTGGGGCCGAGCACGCCGACGATTTCGCCGCGCGCGACATGAAGATCGAGTTTTTCGATGACGCGCAGACCGCCGAAACGGCGCGAGACCTGTCGCAACTCCAGCATGGCCGAGCCTTTTCCAGAATGGAGCCTCCCGTCGGGAGCCGGGAGGCCCGGATCGATCAGGCGCGGTAAGGCACGGCGATCATCTTGCCGCCGACGGGAATGTCCCTGGCGGTCGAATTGTCGACATTGACCAGATCATGGGGGAATTTCTTTCCCTTGAAATACTGGCCTATCACCAGGGGCGTCGCGCAAGTGTTGGGGAAAGGCCCCTTCTTGAAGTTCACCGGCCCGACGATCGTATTGATGTCCGTCGCCGCGATAGCGTCGCGGATCGAGGCGGGATCGTCGATCTTCCTGGTCCGCTTCAGCGCGTCGATCGCCACTTCGAACAGAGCGTGACGGAAGCCGAGCGGCATTGACCACTGCTTGCCGCTCGCCGCCTCGTAAGCGTCGGCGAGCTGCTGCGAGCTTTGGCCGGTCAGGCCGGACTTGTATGGATGTGTCGGCGACCACCACACTTCGACCGACAGGCCGAGGGCCCTGTCGCCAAGCGGCGCGACGGCCGCCGGGAATTCCGTCGCCTTGGCCATGGCGACGATTTTCGGGTGGAAATTCTGCTGCGCGGCGGCGCTCGAAAAGGCGGTGTATTCGGGCGGCGGCAGCACGCCGGAGATGATTTCAACGCCCGCGGACTTGAAGGCGGCGATCTGTGCGTTGTAATTGCCGGCGGGCAGGTCGATGCGGCCCGGATCGACGATCTTGTAGCCCTTCTGCGCGGCAAGAGCGGTGAAGATCTTCGAGAAGGCCTGGCCGTCGTTGTCGTTCGGCCAGAGCGCTCCGATCACCTTGTTGGTCGGAACCTGGTCCCAGGAGGCGAAATAGGCTTCGGCCATGTTGGTGGCGCTGAAGAAGAAGTGATAGGTCCAGTCGAAGCCCTTTTTGGGGTCTCCGCCGCGGCCGAAGAAATAGGGCTCCAGCGGCGCGTCGTTCGACAGGCACGGCACGCCGGCGAGTTCCGCCTGGTCGGCGACCGGATTGACGGTTTCCGGCGTGGCGCAGGCCGTGATGATGTCGACCTTTTCCTTCAGGATGAGGTCCTTCGCCACTTCGGCGGCGCGGTTCGGGTTCGACTGGCTGTCGCGCAGGAGAATTTGCAGCGGATGCTTCTGGCCGTTGACGAGAACCTGGCCGCCGGTCGCCTTCATCACCTGCGCGACCACGAACGGAACCTGCTCCGAGAAGATGGCCAGCGGACCGGTCTGCGGCACGACCAGGCCGATCTTGATCGGACGCGGCGCGGCGAAGGCGAGGCGGCTGAAGGATGTCGAAGCGAGGCCGACGGCGGCGGTTTTCAAAAATTGACGACGAACGATATGGGGCTTGCTCATGCTTCCCTCCCAGGAAAACCTTGCTCGGCGGAGTGCGTTGTCGCCTCCGCTTTTTCTTGTTTGGATTTCTGAATTGCCGAACGGCGGCGTCTGTGCGCCAGGCCGGTTCGAAGAAGGACGACGGCGGTTGCTCCGCCGACGTTGGAATGGAAGAGCGCCGAACAGGCGGCGCTCCTCCGCTTTTGGACTCAGTATTTCGCGGCGACGACCGGCGGCGGGGCCGCAACCCAGACCGGGATGATGATATTGGCCCAAGCGCGGGTTTCGTAACCGCCGTAATTGGTTTCGGCGACGTCGCGCGTGAGCTTGAGCTGGAAGTTGACCGGACCCAGGTCATAGCCGACCAGGCCGCCGACCGCGATCTGGCTCTGCTTCGCATATCCGGGAACTGGCGAATTGAGATCGGTCGATCCGAATCCAACGGCGCCGATTTCGAACTTCCCAAACTTCTTGGTCGCCGTCAGGTCGACGTTGATCCAGTCCGGCGCGAAATTGCCGGGCGCCGTGAACGCATTGCCCGACTGCCCCGTGCCGTAGATGAAGGTGCCGCTGATATCCCATCCGCCGCCCAGGTAGGACAGCGCGGCGACGCCCTGGAAAGAAGCGAAATTGCGCGGGATGCCGAGGGGTGTCAGATCGTCCCTGACCGGCAGGTAGACGCCGGCGTGGACGCCGCCGAAGAAGCCGCTGCCGAGGTCCCATTTCAATTGCGAATTGAGCAGCGGATTGGCGAATCCGCCCTTGTTCAGGACGCCTTTCACATCGACGAAGGGCATAGGCGACGCGAAGTCGAAGAGGACATGGCCGCCGGCGATCTGCCATGGCGTCGACCAGATCAGCCAAGCCGGCACAAGCGCGGGAACGTCTTGCTGCGGATTCGAATTGCGATAGCCGTAGCTCGGCATGTCGACGATGAAGAAACCTTGCGGCAACGGCGCGCCCAGGGGAATACCCGTGGTGATGCCCGGCAGGATTTCCGAGCCGGCGTAAGACGCCGTCGCCATGCCGCAAAGCGACAGCGCGCCGACCGCAGACGCGATGAGTTTTTTAGCTTTTTTCATTGTCCCCTCCATTAATCCATATCTTCGGGCCTAGGCCCCGTTTCGGAGCCATGCGCCCGGTTTCGCCGAATGGGCTCCGCCGCGATTATCTCATTTTTTTGACGGACGAAGACACTTTGCCCATGTCGCCATTCTTCAAAACTACTTGCCGCAGCATGACGATAGATAGCATCGGCGAGTGATTCTGTCTGGGTTACAGACCCCAATTTGGGGCGCTGTATCAATTTGGCGTGTACGTTGCAGTTTTGTCACAATAATCAGCGGCTCAGCGCCGCGATTTCGGCTCGATTCCGTTTCGCGGCGGAAAGGTCAATGCAGCATGTCTTCGGCGAGCCGCCGCCACGCGTCCAGGTCCTCGACCACGATCCCGCGCGTGGTCATCGAAACGAGCCGCATTTCGGCGAGAGTTCGCGACCTTGCGGCGCACGGTCTCGCGCGGAATTTTCAGGATGCCGGCAACGTCGACGCAGGAGACCGGCCTGATCGCGACGCCGCTGCCGCGCCTGGAAACGCCCAGGTAACCCGCGGCCAAGAAGATGAACGCCTCTTCGACCGTCAGCCGGCGCCGCGCGCGGGCTTCTCCAACCGCACGCAAAACCTTCTCCAGCCTGGCCGAGATCGATCCGATCTCGGAACCGGGCGCCATGTCACTTTTCGTGGTGAGAGAATGCGGCATGGAGCTCCGAGCTTGTCGTTGGTTGTCCCGCCGCGATCAGGACGCATCCGCAGAGGAAGGCGTTTTCGTCGCGCCTTTCGCCACGCCGGCGACGCCGAAATGTTCGCCGGGAACCTCCCGGATGATGACCCGCACCGCTTCACGCGGCGCGCCGATCGATTCGACGACGGCGTCCGTCACCTGGGCGATCAACCGACGCTTGGCTTCGGAAGAGCGGCCTTCGATCAGGGTGATATCGACGATCGGCATTCAGGCCTCCACACGGATCGAGACCGATCCGATATTTTGCATGGTGGTGCGGACATGCTGGCCGACGGCAAGCGTATGAGCGGCGGTGGCGCCGCCCGCGAGCACGATCCAGCCGGCCTTGAGACCGCCGATCGAGGCCGTCGCCTTGGCCGCAGCGACCAGCGAACGGATGGGATCGCCCAAAATTGCCGCGGTCGAGCCGATCTGCACGGAACGCCCGTCAACCTCCATGACGATGCCGAGATTGGAAAAATCCTGGTCCGGCCGGGCCCAGTTTCCGACGACGAAGCCGGAGGACGAAGAGTTGTCGGCGATCACGTCGGGCAGCGCGAACTTGAAATCGCGGTAACGCGAATCGATGATCTCCATCGCCGGAGCGATCGCCTCGACCGCGGCCAGGGCCTCGGCCCCGGAGACGACGCCGCAGAGGTCGCGCTTCATCAGGAAGGCAAGCTCAGGCTCGATGCGCGGATGGACGTAAAGCTTCTTGGAGAGCGAACCGCCCTCCTCCAGCCGCATGGCGTCGGTGAGCCGGCCCCAGATCACCTCGTCCACGCCGACCTGGATCATTTTCGCCCGCGACGTCAGGCCCATCTTGACCCCGACCAGCTTTTCGCCGCGCGAAAAACGGCGCTCCATCGACAGCGCCTGAATGGCGTAGGCTTCCTCGACGCCGAGCGGCGCGCTTTCCGTGAATTGAGGAATGGCGCCGGCCGTGCGCGCGGCCTCGTCGACGATTTCAGCGCATTTGGCGAGACTTGTCATTGCGCGGCGACCTCTGCTTCGCGAGATTTGAGAATGTCGAGCGCGACATCCACGATCATGTCTTCCTGGCCGCCGACCATGCGGCGCTTGCCGAGTTCGGTGAGAATGTCACGCGTATCGACGCCATAGAGCTTCGAGGCGTTTTCCGCATGGCGCAGGAAGCTCGAATAGACGCCGGCGTAGCCCAGGGAAAGGGACTCCCGGTCGACGCGCACGGGGCGGTCCTGCAAGGGCCGCACGAGGTCGTCGGCCGCGTCCATCAGCATGTGCAGGTCGCAGCCGGTCTCGATGCCCATGCGGTCGAGCACCGCGACCAGAGCTTCGAGCGGCGCATTGCCGGCGCCCGCGCCCATGCCCGCGAGCGAGGCGTCGACGCGCACCGCGCCGGCCTCGATCCCCGCCACCGCATTCGCCACGCCGAGCGTCAGGTTGTGATGGGTGTGGACGCCGATTTCGGTCTCCGGCTTCAGCATGGCTCTTACCGCCTCAACGCGTTCGGCGTATTGGCTCGGCAGCAGCGCGCCGGCCGAATCCGTCACATAGACGCATTCCGCGCCATAGCTCTCCATCAGCAGCGCCTGCTCGACCAGCTTCTCCGGCGAGGCCATATGCGCCATCATCAGAAAGCCGACCGTGTCCATTCCGAGTTTTCTGCCCGCCTCGATATGCTGGCGCGACACGTCCGCTTCGGTGCAATGGGTAGCGACGCGCACGCTGCGCGCCCCCGCGTCATAGGCGTGCTTGAGGTCGTGCACCGTGCCGATGCCCGGAAGCAGCAGCACGGTGACGCGGGAGAAAGCGCATTCGCCGGCGACGGCCGCGATCCATTCGGAATCGTCATGCGCGCCAAAGCCGTAGTTGAAGGTCGAGCCGGTGATGCCGTCGCCATGGCTGATCTCGATGGCGTCGACTTTCGCCCGATCGAGCGCGCGGGCGATAGCCCTGACCACGTCGAGATTGTAGGAATGGCGGATGGAGTGCATGCCATCGCGCAGCGTCACATCCTGGATGTAGAGCTTGTTCTTGTTGATGCGGGCCATCACGCGGCCTCCTTCTGCAACTGCTTCGCCGCCCAATGGTCGGCGGTGACCAGCGCCGCCGAGGTCATGATGTCGAGATTGCCGGCATAGGCCGGCAGGTAGTGCGCCGCGCCTTCGACCTCGAGCATGATCGTGGTCTTGAGGCCCGAGCACAGGCCGACGCCGGGGATGCGCACCGGCGCGTTGTCGCCGATGTTCTCGAACTGCACCTTCTGCTTCAGCCGATAGCCCGGAACGTATTTCTGGACGGAGGCGACCATGTCGTGGATCGACTGCTCGATCGCCTCTTTCGAGCCGCCCTGCGACAGGGTGAACACCGTGTCGCGCATGATCAACGGCGGCTCGGCGGGGTTGAGGATGATGATCGCCTTGCCATGCTCGGCGCCGCCGAGAATGCGGATGGCGTTCGAGGTGGTCTCGGTGAATTCGTCGATGTTGGCGCGCGTCCCCGGCCCCGCCGACTTCGACGAGATCGAGGCGACGATCTCGCCCCAGATGACGCGGTCGGTGGCGCGGCGCACGGCGCGCACCATCGGGATCGTCGCCTGGCCGCCGCAGGTGACCATGTTGACGTTGGGCTCGTCGATATTGGCGTCGCCGTTGATCGCGGGAATGGTGAAGGGGCCGATCGCCGCCGGCGTCAGGTCGATCACCTTCTTGCCGTCCTTTTGCAGGATGGCGTTGTTGTGGATATGCGCGCCCGCCGAAGTGGCGTCGAACACCACCTTGATGTCCCCGTAGTTCGGCAGCTTGCGCAGGCCCTCGATGCCTTCGTGCGTCACGGGCACGCCAAGCCGCGCCGCGCGCGCAAGTCCGTCGGATTTGGGATCGATGCCGACCATCGCGCCCATCGAAAGATGCTTCGAGGCGCGCATGATCTTGATCATCAGATCGGTGCCGATATTGCCCGATCCGATGATCGCGCAGGAATCTTCTCCATCAAGCCTGCTCCTTCGCAAAGGCCGCGCGCACCGAGCCGAGCCCGTGGATGCGCGCCTCAAAAACTTCACCCCATTTGACCGGCGCCATGGGACCGAGCGCGCCCGACATCACCGTGTCGCCCTCTTTCAGAGGACGCCCGACGCGAGCCATGGTTTTCGCCAGCCATAGCATCGCGGACAAAGGATCGCCCAGGCAGGCCGCGCCCGCCCCGACCGAGACCGGCTCGCCCCCGCTCTCCATCACCATGCCGGCGGCGCGCAGGTCGAGGTTCTCCAGTTTCTTCGGCGAAGCGCCGAGAACATAGAGGCCCGAGGAGGCGTTGTCGGCGATGGTGTCGAGAATGCCGATCTTCCAGTCGGCAATGCGCGAATCGACCACCTCGATCGCGGGCAGCGCAAACTCGACGGCGCGCAAGACGTCGGCGATGGTGAGGCGCTCCTGGTCGAGATCGCGGCCGATGACAAAGGCCACTTCCGCCTCGACCTTGGGCTGCATCAGCTGCCTGCTGCTCATCTCCCAGCCGTCCGGCACGGCCATGTCGTCGAACAGCATGCCGTAATCGGGCTGGTCGACGCCGAGCTGTTTCTGCACGGCGAGCGAGGTCAGGCCGATCTTGCGGCCGACCAGCCTGCGGCCGGCGTCAAGCCAGCGCCTGGTGTTGATCTCCTGCGCCGCATAGGCGAGATCGAGCGCGCCTTCGGGCAAGAGCTCGCGCACCGGCGCGCAGGGCTTTCCGAGGCGATGCGCCTCGAAGATCTTGTCCGCGACCTGTTGTGCTGCCTGGTCCGTCACAAGGGCTTCCTTCCTTGGTGAATTGTCAAAGCTTGATGCAGACGTTGGAGAGTTCGGTGTAGAATTCGAGCGAATGCAGGCCGCCTTCGCGGCCGACGCCCGACTGCTTGGCGCCGCCGAAGGCCGTGCGCAGGTCACGCAGGAACCAGGAGTTCACCCAGCAGATGCCGACGTCCATTTTCGCCGCGACGCGATGGGCGCGGGAGAGGTTTTCCGTCCACACCGCCGCCGCGAGGCCATAGGGCGTGGAATTGGCCAGCCTGACCGCCTCGTCCTCGGTGTCGAAGGGGCGGATGTGGCAGCAGGGCCCGAACACTTCCTCGTTGACGACGCGCGCGTCGTCTCGCAAATCGGTCCAGATGGTCGGCTGCACCCAGGCGCCCTGGCTCAATTCACCGGGCATTTCGGGGACGCCGCCGCCGGTAACCACCGTCGCGCCTTCCTCCAGCGCCAGCCGGTAATAGGACAGCACCTTGTTGCGATGCTCCTGGCTGATCAGCGGGCCGAGATTGCGTGCAGGAATCCTCCGGACGGCCCAGCGTCAGCGCCTCGGCGCCGGCCTTCAGACGGGCGACGAAAGCGTCGAAGATCGGGCGCTCGACATAGACGCGCTCGGTGCCCAGGCACACCTGGCCGCAATTGGCGAAGGCCGAGCGCAGCGTGCCCTCAATCGCCTTGTCGAGATCGCAATCGGCGAAGACGAGAGCGGGATTCTTGCCGCCGAGTTCGGCCGACACCTGGCGAATGCCATGCGCCGCCTGGCGCATGATCGCCTCGCCGGTGCGCGTTTCGCCGGTGAAGGTGATGCCGTTGACGAGGGGATGCTGGGTCAGGAATTCGCCGGCCGAATTGGGTCCGAGACCGTGCACGACATTGTACACGCCCTTGGGCACGCCGACCTTGTTCATCACCTCGCCGAGCAAGGTCGCGGTAAGCGGCGTCTCTTCCGACGGCTTCACGACGACAGTATTGCCGCAGGCGAGCGCCGGGCCGACCTTCCACGTCATCAGCAGGAGCGGCAGGTTCCATGGCGAGATGACGGCGATCACGCCCTTGGGGCGGCGCAGCGCGTAATTGATGGCGCCCTTGCCGTCGGGCGTCGGCATGACGAAGGTTTCGGTGGAGATGTTTTTGACCGTGTCGGCGAACATCTTGAAATTGGCGGCGCCGCGCGGGATATCGATATGGCGCGCCAGACCGTAAGGCTTGCCCGTATCGAGGCATTCGGCGGCCAGGAAATCGTCGAAGCGATTGTTGATTTCGTCGGCGACCGCCGCCAGCAGATCGGTGCGCTCGACGACCGTCATCTTGCCCCAGGGGCCTTCCAGCGCCGCATGCGCCGCCCGCACTGCAGCGTCGATTTCCGCTTGGCCGCCCTCGGGAACCCGGCCGATCAGGCTGTTGTCGAGCGGCGAGCGGTTCTCCCAGCTCTTGCCCGTCGTCCCTTGCGTGAAGACGCCGTCGATGAAATGCGCGGCGTCGCGGCGCGCCGTGTCAATCCCAACCTAAATCGGCCTGTGCAAAGGTTGAACAGTCATGCCCCATCTCCCTCGATCTTGCCGGCAGGCGCGTTCCGCAATGCGAATTCGCGCGGACCGTGCCACGTTTTTTTTCGTTGTTCAACAAAAATATCGATATTATTTCGTATTGTCGTTTTATTTTATTCCGAGCGCGGCAAGCCCCGCTTTCGCGCAATTCCGGTCGTCGTCCTCGGAGCCGCCGGAAACGCCGATCGCGCCGGCCACTTCCCCGTCGACGATGATCGGCAGGCCGCCGGCGAACAGGATCACGCCGGGCCGTAGGGCGATGCCGTCGAGGAGAACTGGATTGCCGCTCAGCGCCTTGCCGAGTTCGTCCGTGGCGATCCCGAAGGTCGCCGCGGTATAGGCCTTGTCGCGGGCGATGCCGACGGAGGCCGAATAGGCTCCGTCGGCGCGCAGGCAGGCCATCAGATCGCCGCCGACATCCACCACCGCCGCGACCACCGATTTGCCGATGGAGCGGCCGTGCGCCGCCGCCGCCTGGACCGCCGCGAGCGCCGCGGCGGAGGTGATGGAGGGAATTGAAGCGACGATCTGCATGGTTTTTCGATCCTTAGGTCACAACCGACAGGAAGGCCGGGTTGAGCTGGCGCTCGTAGTAGAAGATCCCCTTGCCGATCTGGGTCTCGTCCCAGGTGCGGGTCGGCAGATCCGGATAATAGGTGTAGCCGCCCGCGAACACCTCGTTGCGATTGCCCGACGGATCGAAGAAATAAATCGTCTGGCCGCGGGTGATGCCGTGGCGGGTCGGACCGATATCGACCGAAATGTCGTAGCGGGTCAGGATATCGGCCGCATGGCCGACCGCCTGCCAATTCTCCAGATCGAAGGCGACGTGGTGCAGCTTGCCCGGCTCCGGATGTTTCACGAAGGCGATGTCGTGCGCTTTCATGCCGCAGGTGAGCCAGATCGCCAGCAGGCCGTCAGGCATGTCGACGCGTTCGGCGCAGCGGAAATCGAGCACCTTGGTGAAGAAGTCGAGGTTCTTCTCGATCTCCGGTCCATATAGGAGCGCATGGTCGAAACGGCGCGCCGCCATGCCGTGCGGCTCGACGTCCCAGACGTCGGGATTGTGGATGCGCGGCTTGGGCTCGGACTGGTCGGCGTGCGCGAACAGTTCGATGCGGTGTCCCGAAGCGATGGTGAAGCCGATGCGGCGGCCGATGCCGGGCATTTCGCCAGCCGGCACATGATCGACGGCAAAGCCGTAATCCGTGACGCGCTTTTCGAACTTGTCGAGATCGGCGTCTTCGAAAACCTTGAACGCCATCAGGTCGATGCCCGCCGTATCGGCGCGGCGGAGGACGATCGAATGGTGATCGAATTCGTCGGCGGTCTTGAGATAGGCGCGGCCGTCGGGTCCCTCGCAGACCTGATGAAGGCCGATGCGCTTGGTGTAATAGTCAACCGACGCCGGCATGTCCAGAACACGTAGCTGGACGAAGCCTGGGCGCAATACTCCTGAAATAGCCATGATGTTTCCTCCTCACACAGCCTCTGCCGCCTTGCGGCTTTTATCTTTGACCGCGGCGGGTGGCTCCAGCCGCAGAGAAAGTTCGGATAGCGGATAGACGCAGCAGGAAAGCACAAGTCCTGCCGCTTCGTCCTCCGCCGAAACATGGGCGCGGCTCATCGGGTCCGAGCGATATTTGCCACTGGTGACGCGCACGCGGCAGACGCCGCAGCCGCCGCGGCGGCAACCGACCGGCAGTCGGTAGGGCATGTTCTTCAGCTGGCCGAACCCTTGCGCGCGCTCCAGCGCCACCAGCACCCGTTCGTTTGCATAGCCAGATGCGACGCCGTGGCCTTCGAGCTCAATGGCAAATCTTTCGTTCGCCATGTCACAGCCTCTTGAACAAGGGGCTTTTCGGCTTCTCGGCGCAGTCTTTCGCGGTCAGGAAGCGTTCGGTGAAAATGTGCTTTTCGAACAGGCGCCCCTGCATAAGCGTGGATATGCAGGCCTCGATCATCGGCGGCGGTCCGCAGAGATAGGCGGTATTGCCGGCGAACATGCCGCCGTAGGCGCGCTTGGCGACGTCGTGGACGAAGCCGCGTTCGCCCTGCCAGTCGCTCGCCTCCGGCTCCTGCGACAGCGCCGGGATGTAGCGGAAATTCGGGTGCGCTTTCGCCAGCGCCTCGAACTCTTCGCGGCCATAGAGGTCAGCCTGCGCGCGCACGCCGTGGACAAGGGTGATCGGCTCGGCATAGCCCTCTTCCAGCAAGTCGAGGATCATCGAACGCGGGCTGGACACGCCGGTGCCGCCGGCCAGGAACAGCAGCGGGCCGCCGCGCGACTTGCGCACGATGAAGCGTCCGTTCGGGCCGTTGAACGACAGCTTGTCTCCGAGCTTCATTTTGTCGTGCACGTAGCCGGTGCCGGCGCCGCCGGGAACGCGCCGGATCTGCAACTCCACATGCGCGCCGTCGGAGGGCGCGTTGGCGATCGAGAAGGCGCGCGAGGCGTCCACGCCCGGCAGGGTCAGGTTGATGTACTGCCCCGCCTGGAAATCGATCTTCTCGCCCTCGATGGCAAGACGCACGCTTTTTACGTCATGGGTCAGATCGTCGAGCCCGACGACCGTCCCATTGAAATCGCGCATCGGAATTTTTCGCGCGTCCGGGTCTTCCTCGACATCGGCCTCGATGGTCACATTGCTCGTCAGCGTCGCCGTGCAGGCGAGGACAAAACCCTCGCTGCGCTCAAAATCCATCAGCGCGAAATCCGAAGCCGCGCCATGGTCGATTTCGCCGTCCAGCACCTGCGTCTTGCAGGTGCCACAAAGGCCGTGGCCGCAGGCGTGCGGGAGATAGACGCCGGCCCGAAGGCAGGCGTCCAGGATGGTCTGGCCCTCGGCGACTTCGATCGTGTCGCCCAATGGTTCGATCGTAAGTTGATGAGCAGTCATCTTCTTCTCCCGCGTCCCTTGCCTCAGCTCGCCGAACCCTTGTAGCCGGCGAGGCCGGGCGTCCAGAAACGCACCAGCGACTTGTGGCGAAGGCCGTTTTCCTCGAGCGACTTCGACAGGTCGGGAACCTTCTTGACGCCGTCGATCATCCAGACGACCTGCGCCCAGTCGACCTTTTCGAAGTCGGGATGGGTGTTGTAATGACCCTTGACGATCGCCTCGACAAAGGCGCCGAAGGGCATGTTCGGCGGCAGCGGAAAGGCGATCGCCGAGCAGAAGGACAGATGCTGTTCCCAGTGGACATAGACGAGCCGATTGCCATGGAAATTCTTCTCGGCGTCGCGATAGTCGATGTGGCTTTCATAGTCGGGCGCAAGAGCCGTGACGGACATGTTTCTCTCCCGTTATTTTGGGGGCGCGGCGTTCGCCGCCGCGCCGTCGATTTCGGTTGGGATCAGCCTGCGGCCTTGGCCGCCTTGGCATGCCATTCGTTCCACAGCTTCTCGTCGGGAGAGCCGACGTAATCAAGGTTGTCGGCGCCGTTGTTCAGCTTGTACCAGGCGAGCACGTCCGGCACGGTCGGGCCGCCGCAATTGCCCTGGAATATCTGGTGCACCGGCAGCCAGGCCTGGACGTACTTCTCCGGCTCGCCGTCGAAGATGTCTTTGCAGCCGTCAGAGCAGAAGTGATAGGTCTCGCCCTTGAATTGCGTCTCGCGGAAGCAGATCGTGGTGGGGTCGCCCGGCTCGGTATAGGCCATCGGAATCTGACAGACATTGCAGAGCTGCGGCAGCGCCATGTTGTAAAAGCGCTTGCCTTCCTTCTCCGCCTGCGCCCACATTTCCCAACGCGGCCGATAGTACTTGTCGAAGGTGTTGGGATATTTCTCCGACAGCCAGTCGAGATGCTCCTTGTCCGGCATCCAGGTGTGGAAGGCCGCGGCGTGTGTGTACTGGTAGAACACCGCCCAGTTCTGGTGCGAAATATGCTCGGCGGCTTCCGTCGCCACGTCGGCGTATTTCGGAATTTTGAGGCCGTAGCGCGCAAGATCCTGGAACAGCGAGCCGCCGGCTTCGGTGAAGTAGATTTCCCAGGCTTCCTTCCAGGACATCACCTTCTTGGGCAGCATGTAGTCCATCATCATGGCGACGAGGCCGAGGACGCGGAAGCCGCGCCAGAACCATTTGTCGACCCATTTCTGCACGATCGGCAGGTTGTCGGGGTGCTGCTCGAGCAGGAACTTGATCACCTCGATGCCGAGCGTCATGTGGCGGCTTTCGTCGGACTGCGCCGAGAAGCCGAAAGTGACGGTCGACATGTCGCCGTTATAGGCCGCGCCCGACATGAAGGGCACGAACAGCAAATTGGTGAGCAGGTATTCGAAGGCGAAGCCGATCGCGATCATGTATTCGAACGGGCCGGCGGTGCGGGCGTCGTCGAAGAATGACTTCGGCACGGACAGGTACCAGACCCGATCGTGCATATGGGGGAATTCGCCTATGCCGTCAAAATACTTGTTGTAATGGCTGATCGTGTGAATCTGCGTCTGGATATGACGCAATTCGTCGAGCGACTGCATCTGGCACGCGACGCGGGGACCGGCCCCGCGCAGGTGGCGGCCGGTGAAGGCGAAGCCGCGATGCGCCTGGTATTCCTCCGGCGAAATGCCGGTCAGGAATAGCTTCACCACATTGATGTAGCGCCCGTCAGACACATTGGTCTGGCCGTTGTTCTGCGCGAAGGCGTCGAGCACCGCATAAAGCTTGCGCTCCTTTTCGGCCTGGAATTTCCAGTAGGCGTCCATGGTCAGGCGGAAGGGGTCCTCCCACTGCGACCAGTCCTTGATCTTGATCCCCTCGAACGTGTCATAGGGGAAAACCTTGTCCATCGGCTGGTAGGTGGTTTCCCAGTCAAGGCCGCGGGTCAAATGGGCGTAGCGCTGCTTCAGCCCCAGTTTCTTGGCAGTCATGATGTCCTCCCGGAATTCACATTTTTTGGCGCATGTCCTTGCTGAAAAGACAGGCTCAATGGCGCCAGCTGAGGGTGAAATGGTCGTCGTCCTCGTCGAGGTTGCCGGCC
The DNA here is from genome assembly GCA_963849665.1 of uncultured Alphaproteobacteria bacterium. Lineage (GTDB taxonomy): Bacteria > Pseudomonadota > Alphaproteobacteria > Rhizobiales > Beijerinckiaceae > Rhodoblastus. The sequence continues at coordinate 91,067 of CAWKJW010000071.1, forward strand.
ATCGAAATCAGCACGAGCTGCAATTCCTGCGGCTCCCACGAGCGGCCGAGCCGCGCCTCGACCGACGCGCGGTTGACGACCAGCGTGTCGTCGCAGTCGAGCTTGACGCAGCCGGGCATGTTCATCACGCGCACGCCGGGATTGTCGGCGATGATCGCCTCGATGATCGGGCGGGCCTCGTCATTGTGGTAAAGGGTGAGCGATGCAATCTGCGCCATTGTGGCGTCCCTCCATTTTCTTGTCGTCAGAGCGCCAGGCCCAGGGATGTCGCGCGCTTGCGGGCCGCCTCGCCGGCAGCCTCCGCCGCCGCGCCGTTGTCGCCGAGCAGCGACGCCGACAAAGGCTTCGCCGCCTCGACCGCGCGGTCGATCCAGCGCTTCGCCCATTGCGAGATGAGCGCCTTGTTCTCGGCGCTTTCCGCCGCCACCGTCTTGATGACGGAATCGCTCCACTTGCTTTCCTCGGCGCGCCAGTCGGTCATGAATTCGGTCAGCATGGCCACCGTGACGCCGGCGTCCCGCCAGGCCGCGTCGGCGTGCTTATAGACGAGGTCGAGCACGACGCCGTTCACCGCCAGCGTCTGCGCGACATAAAGCTCGAACCAGTCGCGCTCGACGAACGTGTCTTCGATCAGCTTGCGCACGCCCTGCCAGGCCGGATTGTTGAGCCAGGTCTCCTTGGCCATGTCGAGGCTGACGCCGGTCTGGCCGTCGAGCACGAGGCCGACGCGGCTGACGATCTGCGCCATGCCGAGATGGTCGCCCGCCGAGAAGATGCAGGGCGCGGTGATGGCGGTCCCGTAGCCGCGCTGGCAGATCTCGGTCATGTTCATGTTGGCGCCCCAATGCAGGTGGCGCAGGGGCAGCAGGCCGTGCTCGATGGCCGAGCGGGCTTCGGCGGAGCATTTTTCGATCAGGCCGCGCTCCTCGACGAAGGCGAAGCTGCGCTCGACCGCCTGGTTCATGTTGGCGCGGGCGATGTTGTAGGTGGCGTAATAATACTGGCGCGGGTCGAGCGGCTTGTACCAGTCCTCCATTTTGACCGCCGTCTTGGCCAGGTCGTATTGCCAGTATTGCGGCTCCCACAGGGGCTTGTAGTGGAAGTTCGCGGTCGCCTGCACGTCGAGCGTCGCCTCCTGATAGCGCGTCGCCGGCTTGTCGCCGCCCAGCCGCCGCGCCACATGGCCGAACGTCTGCCGCTTCGGCTCGTAATCCATCGTCTTGATCTGAACGGTCATTGTTTCCCTCCCAGGAATGGACCTGACTTAATCCTCGGCGCCTTCCGGCGCGCTTTCCGCGCCCTCCGGATCGCTCGCGTTTTTGACACGGCGCAGCAGACCGGGCTGGCGCGTACGCCAGGCCAGTTGCTCCAGCTGGCCGGCGACAGCCGGCTCCGGCTGCAAAACGGTCGCGTTCTGCAGCGCGCAAAATTCATCGAAAGCGGCGAAAGGCAGGATGAGTTCGACGGTGAGGTCGGCGTCGTTGACGGAAAATTCGAACTCGACATATTTGCCGAGCCGCGTGCCGATGACCCGCACGAATTTCCTGATGGCCGTAGTTGCGCGCGCGCTCTCAGGCGTGGCGCCAGCATCACACTGGCCCATCACGGTCCCCTCCCGAAGACTATGTTCGTTTCCTCGTCCGGGCGCCGGCCAATTTTTCGGCTCTCGACCACAAGACGGTTTTTTCTAACGCGACCACTGTCGCTAGTCAACATAAATATCGATATTTTTTTTCTTAGCTGCGAAAACCATAATGTCGATATTTTTTTATCTGTTGGTGAAAAACGTCAGGGTGCACAATCCCCCAAATTGACGCTATAATGAATATTCCGGGGAATCACTGACGCAGGTCAAAATGGAAACCGCAAGAGAAGCCATCGTCGCGGATCGCCCCAACGGGGTCAAGGAAGAGGGACGCACCCTCGTCGAAACCGTCTATGCGACATTGCGTCGCGAGATTCTCGAAGGAGCGTTCGAACCAGGCGCCAAACTGCGCACCGAGGAATTGCGCGCCCGCTACAACACGGGCGGCTCAACGGTGCGCGAAGCGCTGACCCGCCTGCTTGGCGAAGCGCTGGTCACGACCGAGGGCCAGCGCGGCTTCCGCGTCGCCCCCGCCTCAATCGACGATTTCCATGACCTGACCGAGGTGCGCAAGCTAATCGAAACCGAGGCCCTGCGGCAGTCGATCGCCGCCGGCGACGAGAACTGGGAAAGCCAGGTCGTCGCGGCGTTTTATCGCCTGTCGAAAGTCGAGGAGAGACTCGCGGAGAATCCGCTCGGCGCCCTGACCGAGTTCGAGGAGCGCAACCGCGAGTTTCACCAGGCGCTGATCGCAGCCTGCCCGTCACGCTGGCTGCATCATCTCAACGCTTTGCTATACCAGCAGTCGGAACGCTACCGCCGGATGGCGATCTCGAAACGCACAGTGCCGCGCGACGTCCACGCCGAGCACAAGGCGATCTTCGATGCGACGCTCGCCCGCGACGTTGATCTCGCCTGCAAGCTCACCGCCGACCATATCGAGCGCACGCTGACCGTGTTCCGGCTCGCCTTCGGGCCGCGCTGCGCCAGCAAGGCGCAGGAAAAGGGAATGGCGCCGGAAAAGCCCCAGGCCGGCCGGCGCAAGACAAAAATATCGGCATAAAATTAAATATCGATATTATTGACGATGATCGTCCGCGCGCGCTAGCTTGGCCAGCCATCGCGCGCCCCAGCATCGGGCGGCGGCTTTGCGATGCGGCGCCAGGGGGACGACATGTCGGCAGAAAATCCTGAAATCGGGGCGTCCATCCGCTGCGGCGGCTTGTCGACCAATGTCCACGATCGCGGCGCGGGACGTCCCGTGGTCCTGATCCATGGCTCCGGCCCCGGCGTGTCGGCCTGGGCCAACTGGCGGCTCATCCTGCCCGAACTGGCGCGCGATTTTCGCGTCATCGCCCCCGATATGGCGGGCTTCGGCTATACGGAACGACCGGACGGAATCGTCTATGACAAGGCGTTGTGGCTGCGCCAGACGCTCGGCCTTCTGGATGCGCTGGGGCTCGATCAGGTCGACCTTGTCGGCAATTCCTTCGGCGGCGCCCTCGCCCTCGCCCTGGCCATAGAACATCCCGAGCGGGTGCGGCGGCTGGTGCTGATGGGCAGCGTCGGCCTCAGCTTTCCGATCACCGACGGCCTTGATCGCGTCTGGGGCTATCAGCCCTCGTTTGAAGCGATGCGCGGCCTGCTCGACCTCTTCGCCTACGACCGCAACCTCGTCAACGACGAACTGGCGGAGCTGCGCTACAAGGCGAGCATCCGCCCCGGCTTCCAGGAATCCTTCGCCGCCATGTTCCCGGCGCCGCGCCAGCGCTGGGTCGACGCGCTGGCGTCGAGCGAAGACGCCATCCGCGCCCTGCCGCACGAGACTTTGGTCATCCATGGCCGCGAGGACCGCGTCATCCCACCCCAGGTCTCCTACCGCCTTGCGGAGATGATTCCCGCCTCCCAGCTTCATGTCTTCGGCCATTGCGGCCACTGGACGCAGATCGAGCACAGCGCCCGCTTCGTCAAGCTGGTCGCCAACTTCCTGCAGGAATGATCGAGGAACACGTCATGAAAATAGAGTTCAACGGCAAGACCGCCATCGTGACGGGATCGACCTCGGGCATAGGCTTCGCCATCGGCCTTGGCCTGGCGCAATCTGGCGCGCGGGTGATCCTCAACGGCCGCAATGAGCAGCGCGTCCACGAGGCGGTCGCGAAAATGCGCGCCCTGGCGCCGGGCGAAAACATCAGTGGAATCGCCGCTGATCTCGCCACGGCGAAAGGCTGCGAGACCTTTCTCGCGGCGGCGGGACCGGCCGACATCCTGGTCAATAATCTCGGCATTTTCGAGCCAAAGCCCTTCGGCGAGATTTCGGACGCCGACTGGCTTCGCTTCTTCGAGACCAATGTGCTCAGCGGCGTCCGCCTGTCGCGCCATTACCTGCCGCAGATGATCGCGCGCAACTGGGGCCGGATCATTTTCGTCTCCAGTAAATCGGCGCTGAACACGCCTGCCGAGATGATCCATTACGGCATGACCAAGACGGCGCAGCTCGCCGTCTCGCGCGGGTTGGCGGAGCTGACCGCCGGAACCGGCGTCACCGTCAATTCCGTCCTGCCTGGCCCGACCCGCTCGGAAGGCGTCGGCGATTTCTTCGGCCGCATGGCGAGGGACGAGGGCATTTCGCAAGCCGAGATGGAGGCGCGCTTCATCGCCCAGCACCGGCCGAGCTCGCTGCTCAAGCGCCTTGCGGAGGTCGAGGAAGTGGCGAACATGGTCGTCTATCTCTGTTCGGCCCAGGCCTCCGCGACCAATGGCGCTTCGGTGCGAGTCGATGGAGGCGTGGTCAAGACCATCGCCTGATCGGCGCGGGAGACGTCGCCAGGAGCCTGCCGACTTTTCGTCATCGCAATGGCCGTCCAACCCGCCCCGGTTGGACGGCTTTTTTGCGCCCGCCGCGGCGCGCCGGATTCGCCGCCGGAACCATTTCCATCCCGAAAAATGCGTTTGATCATTTGATGAACTTCGCGCCTGAAACGGCGCGAAAAAATTTGACCTAGCCGTCGAATGAGCCCGGCGCGGCGATAGATGCGGCGCAGCAAATCAACCCTACGTATTCTCCGCAATCGCGCGGCAATCCGCGCCCCTCTCGCGCGCTGCATCGCAACATACGGGCGCCTGCGAAATCCTGGCGCCAACCTTGCGGCTGCTTGGCCGCAGATCGTGCGAACAAATCGCGCGCAAGCCAAAACACATCGCAGGGAAACGCCATGGCATTGCTTGAACGCCACGACTGGTACGACATTGCTCGCTCCACCAACTGGACGCCCAGATACGTCACCGAGGCGGAGCTTTTTCCAGACGTCATGACCGGCGCGCAAGGCGTGCCGATGACGAAATGGGAAATCTACGACGAGCCCTACAAGGTCTCCTACCCCGAATATGTCCGCATCCAGCGCGAGAAGGACGCCGGCGCCTATTCGGTGAAAGCGGCGCTGGAGCGCAGCAGCATTTTCGAAAACGCCGATCCGGGCTGGCGCTCGATCCTCAAGGCGCATTACGGCGCCATCGCTCTCGGAGAATATGCCGCGATGAGCGCGGAGGCGCGCATGGTGCGGTTCGGCCAGGCGCCGGGCATGCGCAACATGGCGACGTTCGGCATGCTCGACGAGAACCGCCACGCCCAGATCCAGCTCTACTTCCCGCATGAATATTGCCCGAAGGACCGGCAGTTCGACTGGGCCCACAAGGCCTATCACACCAATGAATGGGCGGCCATCGCGGCGCGCCACACGTTCGACGACCTGTTCATGGCGCGCAGCGCCACCGAAATCGCGGTGATGCTGACCTTCGCCTTTGAAACGGGCTTCACCAACATGCAGTTCCTCGGTCTTGCGGCCGATGCGGCGGAAGCCGGCGACTTCACTTTCGCCAGCCTGATCTCCAGCATCCAGACCGACGAATCGCGCCACGCGCAGATCGGCGGCCCGGCCCTGCAGGTGCTGATCAACAATGGCCGCAAGGCGGAAGCGCAGAAGCTGGTCGACATCGCCATCGCCCGCGCCTGGCGCATCTTCTGCATCCTCACCGGCCCGTCGATGGACTACAACACACCGCTCGAACACCGGAACCAGTCGTTCAAGGAGTTCATGCTCGAGTGGATCGTCGGCCAGTTCGAACGCTCGCTGATCGACCTCGGCCTCGACCTGCCCTGGTACTGGGACAAGATGATCGCCGAGTTCGACTACCAGCACCACGCCTACCAGATGGGCCTGTGGTTCTGGCGCCCGACCCTGTGGTGGAACCCCGCCGCCGGCGTCACGCCCGAATGCCGCGAATGGCTCGAGCAAAAATACCCCGGCTGGAACAAGAGCTTCGGACAGGCCTGGGACGTCATCACCGACAACCTGCTCAACGGCCGCCCCGAACTGACGGCGCCGGAGACCCTGCCGATCGTTTGCAACATGAGCCAGATTCCGATCTGCGCGGTACCCGGCGAAGGCTGGAGCGTGAAGGATTACCCGCTCGAATACGAGGGCCGGCTGTATCACTTCAATTCCGAGATCGACCGCTGGATCTTCGAGCAGGATCCCAAGCGCTATCGCGACCACATGTCGCTGGTCGATCGCTTCCTCGCCGGCCAGATCCAGCCGCCGGACCTCATGGGCGCGCTGATGTACATGAACCTCGCGCCCGGCGAAATGGGCGACGACGCGCACAATTACGCCTGGGTCGAGGCGTTCCGGCAAACGAAGCAGGCCGCCGAATAATCTCGCCCACCGGTCGCGCGAAAGGCAATTTTTCGCGCGACTTCTCCCGCATTCTCTCCATCCGAAGGACCCCCAAATGGCCCTGTTTCCGATCATTTCCAATTTCCAGCATGATTTCGTGCTGCTGCTCGTTCCGGTCGACACCGACAATACGATGGACGAAGTCGCCGCCGCCGCCGCGCATCATTCGGTCGGCCGCCGCGTCGCGCCGCGCCCGGACAAGGTGATCCGCGTGCGCCGCCAGGGCGCCGAAAGCTTCTATCCGCGCGAAGCCCGTCTGCACGAGACGGACATCAAGCCGATGGAAGCGCTCGAATTCATCTTCTGCGATGCGTGAGGCGCCATGACTTACAAGCAAGCCTGCACTTTGGACGACCTCTGGGAAGGCGACATGACCGAGGTCGAAGTCGAGGGCCGGGTGATCCTGCTGGTCTGGCCCGAGGGCGGCGACATCCGCGCCTTCCAGGGCGTCTGCCCGCACCAGGACATCCCCCTGTCCGAAGGCAAGTTCGACGGCCGCGTCATCATGTGCCGCGCCCATCAATGGACCTTCGACGCCAAGACCGGCGCCGGCGTCAATCCTTCGGACTGCCGCCTGGCCGAATATCCCGTCAAACTCGAGGGCGACAACGTCCTCGTCGAGATCGAGGGCGTCACGCCCCTCTTCGCGCACACATAAAACATTCTGGAGGAAACGAATGAGCAACGACAAGGCCGCGGACGGCTACCGCAACAACCGCGTCGGGCCGATCTTGCGCGCGAGTCCGATTACTGCGGGCGTCATCGAGGCGGCGGAGGAGGACAATCCCGACAAGACCATCCGCGTCGACGACAAGATCGCCTATGTGCGCATCGACACCGAAGGCGAGATGATCCTGCGCCGCGAGACGCTGGAGCGGGCGCTCGGCCGTCCCTTCCGCATGTCGGAGCTCGAGGTCAACCTCGGCTCCTTCGCCGGCCGCATCGAGACGACCGACGACTTTGTCCGCTTCTATTACGAAAAGACGCTCTGACATTTTTCCCGCCGCCACGGCGGCGGGAGCCCAGCCCAGACCCAATCCGCCGCATCTGACAGGCGCAAAAGAATTCGCAGGGAGTTTTCGATGAACCAGCCCGCCGTCCTAAAGCCGTTGAAGACCTGGAGCCACCTCGCCGCCCGCCGCCGCAAGCCGAGCGAATACGAGATCGTCTCGACCAATCTGCACTACACCACCGACCGGCCCGACGCGCCGTTCGAGCTCGATCCGAACATGCCGCTGGCGCAATGGTTCAAGACCTATCGCAACGCCAGCCCGCTGAAGCACGAAGACTGGAACGCCTTCCGCGATCCCGACGAAATGATCTACCGCACCTACAACATGTTGCAGGACGGCCACGAAAACTATGTCTTCGGCCTGTTCGACCAGTTTTCCGCGCGCGGCCACGACGCGATGCTCGATCGCGGCTGGGCTGCGCAGCTGGCGCGGCTCTACACGCCGGGACGCTACCTCGCCCATGCGCTGCAGATGGGCGCCGCCTATCTGTGCCAGATCGCGCCGGCCTCAACCATTTCCAACTGCTGCACCTACCAGGCGGCCGACACCTTGCGTTGGCTGACCCATACCGCCTATCGGACCAAGGAGCTGTCGAACACCTTCGGCGATCTCGGTTTCGGAACCGGCGAGCGCGACAAATGGGAGAACGATCCGGCCTGGCAGGGCTTCCGCGAGCTGGTCGAGAAGGCGCTGGTCGCCTATGACTGGGCCGAAAGCTTTGTCGCGCTCAATCTCGTGGCGCGTCCCGCCTATGAGGAGGCTGTGCTGCGGGCGCTCGGCAAGGCGGGACGCCACAATGGCGACACCCTGATTGGCATGATCACCGACGCCCAACTCATCGACGCCGACCGCCATCGCCGCTGGTCGGGCGCGCTGGTCAAGCAGGCGCTGGAGACCGGGGGCAATCGCGAGGTTTTCGCGACCTGGATCGCCAAATGGGCGCCGCTCGGCGACGCCGCCATCGACGCCTATTGCGCGCATCTGCCCGATGTCGCCGATGCGGCGAACGAGGCCAAGGCGGCTTGCGCGGCGCTGCGCCGCAGCTACGGTCTTTGAGGATCGGCGAAGCGATGAATTATCGCATCCAGATCGAGGGCGGAGACGCTTTTTACGTCTCCGCCGAGGAAGACTCGCTCCTGCGCGGCGCCCTGCGCGCAGGCGTGGGCTTTCCCTATGATTGCGGCGTCGGCGGCTGCGGCGGCTGCCGCTTCGAGCTTGTCGACGGCGAGATGCAGACGCTCTGGCCCGAAGGCGCCGGGCCTTTCGGAGCGCGAGCGCAAGCGCGGCAAGCGCCTGGCCTGCCAGTCGCGGCCGCTCAGCGATTGCGTCATCCGCGTGCGCTGCGCGGACGAGCAGAAGCCCCCTGTCCCCACCCGCCGCTTGCAAGCGCTGCTGGCTGGACGGCGCGAAATCGCTCCGGGCATGAGCGAATTCACCTTCAAGACGGCGACGCCGGCGACGTTCCGGCCGGGCCAATATGCGATTTTCCACCCACCGGGAACCGAGGGCCCGCGCGCCTATTCCATGTCAAATCTGCCCAACGACTCCGGCGAATGGCGTTTCGTCATCCGCCGCACGCCCGGCGGCAAGGGAAGCAACGCCATGTTCGACGCGCTCGCGCCGGGCGACACGGTGAGCCTCGACGCGCCCTACGGCCATGCTTATCTGCGCGACGAAATTTCCCGCGACATCGTCTGCGTCGCCGGCGGCTCGGGCGTCGCGCCGATCGTCTCGATCGCGCGCGCGGCTTTGAAGGGGGGCAAGGCGAACCGCATCTATCTGTTCGAAGGCGCGCGCGGAAAGGCCGATCTTTGCATTCCTTCGCTGCTGGACCCGCGGGAGCTCGCGGCGCTGACATATGCGCCGGTCCTGTCGTCCGAGCCAGAAGACAGCGGCTGGAGCGGCGCGCGCGGCTTCGTCCACGAGCAGGTGGAGCGCGATCTGAAAAACCCGGTTGAAAGCCATGAATTCTATTTCGCCGGGCCGCCGCCAATGATCGACGCCATGCAAGATCTTTTGGTGATGCGCTGGAAGGCCCCGCTGGCGCATATCCATACCGACAAATTTTTCTGATCCGCCGCCGGTCCGTCCGCACCGGGTCCAATGCAGAAAGAGCGGCGTCCGCGAGGATGCCGCTCTTGCCGTTTTTCAGCGATCCCGAAGGCCAAAAATAATCGTCAATAATACAAAATATCGATAATCTTGACCGGCGGCAAAATGCCTGCTACGAAAAAGACGGCTGAGCACCGCGTCACAAGAACAAATGCGGGCGGGCCGAGGGAGCGTCATCAAGAGTGGAACAGGCGGCTTCGCTTCGTGGCTGAACCGCCATCACGTTCATTCAGATCGATCATGCGCGGGCGGGCGGAAATGCCGCCGGATATTCTGGACTTGATCTGGACGTGATGGCCCTTGCCGTCGCCTGCGGACGAACGCGCATCGCGATATGCGCGCATTCGAACGCGTGACTCTCTCGACGCGACCCTGGAGCTTGCGCCGGCGCGCCAAGGGAGAGGACGCCACAATGAACGCCATTACGTCGAGACGCGCCCTGTTGAAATCCGTGCCGTCGGGCCGCGAGGGGGCCTTCAACGCCGGCGCCGACATTTGCGGCATCCGCGTTCCTGAAATCCGCGACCTCGCCAACCGCTTGCGCTTTGCGCCGCAGCAGGGCCGGATCTGGCTCGACGACCAGCGCATGATGCTGATGCATGTCAGTTCTCTCGCCTCGCTGCGGCAGGAGTTGATCGAAAGCCTCGGCCTGGAGACGGCGCGGGGCCTGCTCACGCGCATCGGCTACCAGGCGGGCGCGCGCGACGCCGAAATGGCGAAGAAGCTGCGCGCCGGCTCCAGCGTCTACGACCATTTTCTCGCCGGGCCGCAGCTGGTTTCTCTTGAGGGGATCGTGCATTGCGAACCCCTGGCGCTCGACATCGACGTCGCCAGCGGCCGTTATTTCGGCGATTTCGCGCTGATCGACTGCGCCGAGGCGGAAGCGCATGTGGCGAGCTACGGCATCGGCGAGGAGCCCGCCTGCTGGATGCTGACCGGCTATGCCTGCGGCTATACCAGCACCTTCATGGGCCGCCCGATCTTCTGGCGCGAGATCGAATGCCGCGGCATGGGCCATGACCGCTGCCGCGTCGTCGGCCGGCCGGTCGAGGAATGGGGCAGCGACGCGCGCGACGACCTGCGCTTCCTGCAGATCGGCGATTTCGTCAAATGGACGCCGGCTCTGCCGAAAGCGCGCCCTCCAGAAGCGCCGCGGATCAATCCGCGACACGAATCCCGGCAGGAAAACGGCTTCGGCATGGTGGGCATATCGAGCGGCTTCAACACCGTCTGCCATCTGGTCAAGAAAGTCGCGCCGACCGATGCGACGGTGCTCTTTCTGGGCGAGAGCGGCGTCGGCAAGGAGATTTTCTCGCACAACCTGCATCGCCTCAGCCCAAGGGCGAAAAATCCGTTCATCGCCGTCAATTGCGCGGCGATCCCGGATCAATTGATGGAAATCCGAACTGTTCGGCGTCGAGAAAGGCGGTTTCACCGGCGCGACCGTTTCGCGGCCGGGCCGTTTCGAGCGCGCGCACGGCGGAACCCTGTTCCTCGATGAAATCGGCACTTTAAGCTTTACCGCGCAAGGCAAATTGCTGCGCGCCTTGCAGGAGGGCGAGATCGAGCGCGTCGGCGACACGAGAGTGCGCAAGGTCGATGTCCGCGTAATCGCCGCCACCAATGTCAACCTGCGCGACGCGGTGAAGGACGGCTCGTTCCGCGAGGATCTGTTTTACCGCCTGAACGTCTTCCCCATCCGCGTGCCGCCTCTGCGCGACCGCCGCGACGACATTCCCCTGCTGATGAACTGGTTCATGCAGCGCGCCGCGAAGAAGCACGGCAAGGCCATCACCGGCTTTCGCGAGCGGGCCGTCGACGCGCTGATCAATTACCGCTGGCCCGGCAATGTGCGAGAGATGGAGAACCTGATCGAACGCGCCGTCATTCTCGCCGACGACGGCGGCGCGCTCGACCTCTCGCACCTGTTCACCACCGGCGAGGAGATTGATCGGCAACTTTCCTGGTCCAGAAAAACGGCGCGCTCCTGCCCGCCCCCGATATCCGCGATCACGAGACGCCGGCGGGGGAAGGCGGCTTGCCGACGCTGGCCGACACGGAGGCGCGCATGCTGCGGCTGGCCCTCGCCGAAGCCAAGGGCAACCTCTCGCTGGCGGCGCGGCTCCTCAGCATCAGCCGCCCGACCCTCGCCTACCGCCTGCGAAAGCACAAGATCGAAGCATAGAAGCATACGATTTCAAGGACCGGAGCGTTGCGCCTCATTTCGACTGGTCGCCGGCGGCGTTCGGCGTCCGGCGTCCGGCCTTTCGGGCGCGGCTCGTTCGCTTCATGATGCCCGACAGGAAAGCCCGCGGCAGCTCCGAGTTTCCCATGCCCGGCCATGCGCCCGGCCACGCCACCGACGATAGCGCCTTTGATGCATCCTTTCGCCTCTGCTCGCGGGGCCATCGCCGCGATGGCGACGAGCGACAAGGCGACTTCAAGGCGCTCGCGTCGCTCGTTTATCTGGCCGGCTTTTTCGGGACTGGCGTATTCATCATGTCGAGTGGTTGCGGCCTTTCAAAAGAGGCTCAGTTGCACGCCGCCGCCAGCCGGGCGGATGAAAAGGTCGGTCCGCAGCCGGGTCTTCTGCTTGCCGAAGCCGATTTTTTCACAGGCCAGCTCGAACCGCCGGCCGATCATCCAGGCATAGGGGCCGGTTCCGGTCATGCGCTTGCCCCAGGCGGCATCATAGACCTTGCCCTCGCGGGTGGAGCGGACGAGCGCCAGCACCTTGCGATATTTGTCGGGATAGTTTTCGAGCAGCCAATTGCTGAAAATATCCTGCGTCTCGAGCGGCAGGCGCAGCAGGATGTAGCCCGCCTCGCTCGCGCCGAGCGCATGGGCGCGCGTGAGGACGGCCTCGATCTCGTGGTCGGTGACGCCGGGGATGACCGGAGCGACCATGACTGCGGCCGGCACGCCCGCCTGATTCAGCTTTTCGATGGCGTCGAGGCGGCGCTGCGGCGTCGAGGCGCGCGGCTCCATCGCCCGCGCCAGTTCGCGGTCGAGCGTCGTCACCGACAGGGCGACTTTCGCCAGGCCTTTGGCCGCCATCGGCCCGAGAATGTCGAGATCGCGCAGCACCAGCGCGGATTTGGTGACGATGGCGACCGGGTGGCTTGCCTCGGCCAGAACCTTCAATATCGCGCGCATGGTCCCCTGCTCGCGCTCGATGGGCTGGTAGGGATCGGTGTTGGTCCCGATGGCGATGGTCTTCGGCTGGTAGCCGGGCGCCGCCAGTTCGCGCCGCAAAAGTTCGGCGGCGTCGTCCTTCACGAACAGCCGGCTTTCGAAATCGAGCCCTGGCGACAAGCCCAGATAGGCGTGGGTCGGCCGGGCGAAACAATAGACGCAGCCGTGTTCGCAACCGCGATAAGGATTGACCGAGCGATCGAAGGCGAGATCGGGGGAATCATTGCGCGTGATGAGCTTTTTCGGCTTTTCATGCGAGATTTGCGTCTTGAACGGCGGCAATTGCTCCAGAGAGCCCCAGCCGTCGTCGATTTCGACCCGCGCCTGCGGCTCATAGCGGCCGCTGGAGTTGAATGTGGCCGCGCGCCCGCGCCGCCGCGCCGGCGCGACCTTCTCGCCAGCCGTCGGACCAGGAAGATTCGAAGCGGGAAGATTCGATGAAAGTGTCGAAACAGCCGGGACCATCGCCGCCTCGCCGGAACAAAAAAGATACAAAGAACAAATAAAGAACATTAACCTTTTGTCAAGCCTCTTTGCGCGGCGAAAGGAAAAAGCTAAAGCAGGCGCATGATCTCGGCCATTGTCCTCTCCCCGTCGCTCGGCGCGGGCCAGAATGTCGCCCGCGCCCCGGAAGCGGTGGCGCGCTCGCTGGGCGCGCTTGTGCGCGCCGCCGTCGAAGGGGTCTTGCGCGACGTGGCCATCGTCGGCCCCGCCGCGGACGATCTGGCGACGCTGGCCGATCACGCCGGCTGCGCCTTCATCGAGACTTCCTCCTCGCGGGACGGCCTGTCCCGGGCCTTCGCGCAGATGCGGGCGGAGATCGCCTTTGTGCTTGAAGGCGGCTATGCGCCGCCAAGCGGCTTCATCGAGGAAGTCGGAGACCTGCTGCGCGAGGCCGAGCCTTTTCAAGGCGCCCTGCTGCGTCTTCAGCCGCACAACCTCGCCACGCGGCTTGCGCCGGGACTGGCGCGGCCGGTCGGCGCGCTGGTGGTCCGCGCGACCGTGAACAAGACCTCGCCGCGCGACCTCGACGACATCATCCGGCGCGCGAAAATCCGCCGCGCCCTGAATGTGCGGGCGCAAAGACTGCTCTGATCTTCGGGGAAAAGTTCGATGGCCGATCTTCGCGACCCCTCCCTCGACGCCGCGAGCCTGCGCGAAAAACTGGGGCTCTCGCCGCATCCCGAAGGCGGGCATTATCGCGAAACCTGGCGCGACCGACCGGCCAACGGAGAGCGCGGCGCCGCCACCAGCATCCTGTTCCTGCTGTCTGAGGGCGAAACCTCGCGCTGGCATCGGATCGACGCGGCGGAGATCTGGCTGTGGCAGGCCGGCGCGCCGCTGTCTCTCGCCATGCGCGCGGCGGGCGCGGGACAAAAAGCGCTGCGGCTTGGTCCCGATCTCGCCGCCGGCGAGATCCTTCAGGCCGTCGTTCCGCCCGGCGCCTGGCAGGAAGCGCGCAGTCTCGGGGCCTGGAGCCTGGTCAGCTGCGTCGTCGCGCCGGCATTCGAATTCGCCGGATTTGAGCTGGCCCCGGCGGATTTTACGCCGCCGGAAGCCTGATTTTTACTGCGCGAAAGTATTGCAGCTGTCGATCTGGCCGGATTGCAACCCGCGCTGCAGCCAGCTCACGCGTTGCGCCGACGAGCCGTGGGTGAAGGAATCAGGCACCGCATAGCCGCGCGAAGCCTGCTGCAAGCGGTCGTCGCCGATCGACTGGGCGGTGTTGATCGCCTTTTCGACGTCGCCCTGCTCGATCACCTGCCATTTCTGGTTGGCGTTGGCCGCCCAGACGCCGGCGAGGCAATCCGCCTGCAATTCGATGCGCACCGAAATGGCGTTGGCTTGCGCCTGTGACGACGCGTTCTGCTGCGCGGCCTGCATTTTCGGCAGGATGCCGAGCAGGTCCTGGATGTGATGGCCCATTTCATGCGAAATGACATAGGCATAGGCGAAATCTCCGCCGCCGCCGAACCGGGTCTGCATGTCGCGGAAGAATGAAGTGTCGAGATAGATTTTCTTGTCTTCCGGGCAATAGAACGGGCCCATGGCCGCCTGCGCAGTGCCGCATCCGGACCGCGTGGCGCGGTTGAACAGCACCACCGGCGCGGGCCTGAATTGCACGCCCTTTTGCGCTGGCAGCACATCCTTCCAGACGTCTTCGTTTTCCGCGAGGATGGCGGCGACGAAGCGGCCCATCTGGTCCTTGGGCGCGGCCATCGGATGCGAGCGGGCGACCTGCTGCTGTTGGCCGCCGGATTGCATGCCGCCGACCATTTCCGCCCCGCCGATCAGCACGCGCGGATCGATGCCCAGCGCATAGCCGATCAGGCCGAGCACGATCATGGCGCCAAGGCCGAGGTGGCCGGATGAGCCCAGACCGCCGCCTCCCACGCCGGCGTCGGCGTACTGGTCGTCGCCGCGACGGTCCTCGATATTGTCCGACTGGCGAAAATCTTCCCATTTCATCGCATGTCGTCTCCGGAATCGCGTGAGCTGTGCTTTATCAGGCCGCGAACGCTTTTGGGAGGGCGCGGCGGCTCATTCGTAAGCGACGCTGAGGCCCAGCGGTCGAAAGCCTCGTCGATGGCCTCCAGGATTTTCTGCAATTCGGTCATTTCGATCTCGGTGCAATCGTCCGGCGGGTCCCAGCAGACGAGTTCATCGAGGCTGACGGTGAAATCCGCCGCCTCTTCGGCGTCGGGCGGGGCCGGCGCCGGCAGGATGGTGCGGGTGCGCCCGCGCCAGACCACGCGGATCGCGCCTTCGGTCAGCTCGATCTCCGGCCTGTCGCCGCGTTTTCTGCTCATGGCATGCCTCCACGATGGCCGGCTTCGCTCGAAGCGCGCGGAGCTATCATGAACCGATCCGCGCGGCAGACAAGTCCGAAGCGGCCAGATGCGCGCGCGCGCGCAGGCTTCCGACTTTCCGCATGACGCTCGGAAGGGCCGCGATGCGCAACTGCGTCTCGTCGAGCCAGCGGCAATCGTCCGGCGGCTCCGCGCCCCTGCGGCGCGGCGCCGACGAAGACCGTCAGGTTCAAGGCGAAATGGGTGAAGACGTGATCGATTTCGCCGGCATGCGCCCAAGCGACCGGGCCTTCCGACATCGGCGCGGGGGCGGCGCTCTTTTCGCCAATGTCTCAAGGCCCAGTCCGGCGCCCGCTCGGTTCGCCAGTCGGAGCCGCAGAACTCCACCATGCCGCCAAGCAGTCCGCGCGGCGGCCGCGTGCGGGTCAGCACGGCGCCGTCGGCTCGGCGCAGGTAGAAGACGGCGCCGCGCCGCAGTGGCCGGGGCTTTTTCGCGGCTTTCCGGGGAAAATCTTCCGGCCTGCCGGAAGCAAGGCCGGCGCAGCTGTCCTTCAACGGACAGACCAGGCATGAGGGATTGCGCGGGGTGCAGAGCGTCGCGCCGAGGTCCATGAGGCCTTGCGCGAAATCGCCCGGCCGGCTTCCCGGCGTCGATGTGCCGACAAGCACGGAAATTTCCTTCTTGCCGGCAGGCAGCGGCGTCTCCAGCGCCATCAGGCGCGAGGCGACGCGCTCGATGTTGCCGTCGACGACGATTGCCCGGCGATCGAAGGCGATGGCGGCGATCGCCGCCGCGGTATAAGGGCCGATCCCCGGAAGCTCGAGCAAGTCCTTCTCGTTGTCGGGAAAAAGCCCGGAGAAATCGGCGACGATCTTTTTGGCGCAGGCGTGCAGGTTGCGGGCGCGCGAATAATAGCCCAGGCCCGCCCAGGCCTGCATCACCTCTTCCGTCGAGGCCGCCGCGAGATCGCCGACTTTCGGCCAGAGCGCCAGGAACCTGCGATAATAGGCGGCGACCGCCGCGACCGTCGTCTGCTGGAGCATGACTTCCGACAGCCAGACCGCATAGGGGTCCGGCTTTATTCCCTGCGCCGCCCGCCAGGGCAGATCGCGCCGGTGGCGGTCATACCAGTCGAGCAGCTTTCTGGCGCGAGGATCGATCTGTGGCTTGCTTTTGCGCATGAGATTTCCACAATGGCGCATGGCGCCGTTCAAAAAGAAGTCGCAACCTGTCCCGCTCGCCGATCTCGTCGGCGGCGCGGTCGATCCTGTGCTGGCCAGGCAAGGCTTCGGCCAGTCGAGCCTCATTCTGCACTGGGACGACATTGTCGGCGAGCGCCTTGCCGCCTGCTCGGAGCCGATCAAATTGCAATGGCCGGGGCGCGCCGTCCAGCGCCTTCCCGACGCGGCCATGGAGCCGGCGACCCTGGTGCTGCGCGTCGCCGGCGGCATGGCGATTGAAATCCAGCACATGACGCCGCAGCTGATCGAGCGGGTCAATTCCCATCTCGGCTGGCGCGCCATCGGACGCATCGCGATCAGGCAGGGTCCGCTGAGCAAGAGCGCCAAGAAGCCGCGCATAAACCCGCCCGACGCGCAGGCGCTGGCCGAGGCGACGAAGGCGACCGAAGGCGTGGAGGACGAGGTTTTGCGCAAAGCCCTGGTGCGGCTGGGGGCGCGGGCGCTGCGGGGGCCGGCGGGGCGGGAATGAAACAGGATCGGATTGCGCTCAGGCGGAGCGCCGTTCGGCCGACCGGGCGGGCTCCTTGAAGAAAAGCGCCTGGCTGACGATGGCCTTGACCGTATCGGCGCGGAAGGGCTTGGAAATCAGAAAGGTTGGCTCCGGCCTTTCGCCGGTCAGCAATGTCTCGGGATAGGCCGTGATGAAGACCACCGGCACGCCGAAGCTTTGCAGAAACTCATTCGCCGCTTCGAGTCCCGAGCTGCCGTCGGCGAGGTAGATATCGGCAAGCACCAGGCCGGGCCGCTCGGCGCAGACCAGAGCCACTGCTTCGTCGCGCGTGCGCGCCGAGCCCACGACCCTGTGGCCAAGATCAACCATGAGGTTTTCCAGATCCATGGCGATGATCGGCTCATCCTCGATGATGACCACTTTCGAGGGGACCAGCGCGCCGATTTCCCGTCCGGCCCTGTCGATGAGTGCGGCGAAGTGCAGTTGCGGGACGCCAAGAATGCGCGCCGCCTGCCCCGGATCGAAACCTTCCAGCGCCGTCAGCAGGAAGGCCTGACGCGGCAAAGGCGTGATCAACTCCAGCCGCTGGTCGCAATTTGCGGCCGCGGCGCAGCCGGCCTGCCCCTTTTCGTTGAGCGGCATGGCGTTCCAGATGCGCGAGAACAGGCGATAGGTTTCTTCGCGCGGATTGGCGGCGCTATCGAAGAGGTTCTGGTCGGCGACCAGGGTTTCCAGCAGGGCGACCACATAAGCGTCGCCGCTCGCCTGTGATCCCGTGAGAGCACGAGCGTAGCGGCGAAGAAACGGGATCTGCGAAGCGATGAGACAGGGCACCGACATGGAAGCCGCACAATTTCCGCCGACGCCGACCCTAAAGGGTGAAAACCTGTGAGGGCCGGTCAGGAGCGAACGCGACGCCGAGCTTATGGCAGGGATTCCTTGACCGCGACGAGTTCGCGATCAGGGAGACTTTGCATAAACCGTACGCCGGCAAATTCGAGTGCAAATTATCCCAAAGCAACACGACCTATACAGCGAGGCCGGAAGCACTTTTTCGTGAACTGCGTCACGACGGCAGAGGGGTCTCCGGCGCGGAAAACTCATGCCTGATCGTGTCGAAAACGAGCAGGATCGGCGTGGCCAGCAGCGCGCCAACCGGGCCCCACATCCAGCTCCAGAACACGATCGAAATGAAGACGACGAACGGGTTGATCTCCAGCCGCCGGCCGAGCAAGGCTGGAATGACGGCGTTTTCGCTCACCAGATGCACGCCCAGAAAGGCGGCGGCGGGCGCCAGCCCCAGGCCGATCGCATGATGCGCGGCCAATCCGCCGGCGGCGAGCGACAAGGTCACGAGCGCCGCTCCGAAATAGGGGACGAAACTGGCGAGAAAGGTCAAGGCGCCCCACAGGACCGGCCTGGAAAGGCCGAAAGCCAAGGCGATCAGTGCGGTTGCGGCGCCGACGCCAGCGTAAATCGTCGCGGCGGCGCCGAAATACAGCGCAAGCGCCTCCTCGACCGCGTTGACGATGCGCAAGGCGGAGAAGCGCTGCTCGCGGCGCGCCCAGCCCATGATGACCCGGCGGCGCAAGGTCTGCCGTCCCGCGACAAAGAAGACCAGAGTCACGAAAAAGATGCCGAATTCGCCGATGGCCGGCGTCACCCCGCCAAAAATCGCCGTCATGGCGGAAATGGCGCTGCTCATCAGGGTCGGGCCGCCGCTCTTGGCGCCGAACATGGACGTGAGGCCATTTTGCGCCGACAGAAACGGCCGCGCCAGCGGCGCCAGCGCATCGCCCAGGGTCTTCAGCATCTCCGGCGCCTGGGTGACGAAAGCGGCGAGCGGGCCGAGCAGCGAATCCACGAATAAGACAATGGCGAGCCCCGTCAGCGCCACCAGGGCGATCGCCGAGACCGGACGAGGCAGGCCCGTCCGGGCCAGGCGATCGACGATGCGCGACAACAGGCTCCCGATGATCAGTGCGGCGATCATCGGCGCCAGCAATTCCGACATCAGGCGCATGACGGCGAAGGCGGCGAGGACGAACACCCCGATCGTCGCCCAGTCGGCCAGTTCGCCTCGGCGTCGGGCGAATTCGCGCAAGCCGCCGCCGGGCTCGCGCTCCTGGGTCAAGGAATCGGGAAGTTCCGCGGCGCTCTTGCCGGCAGGACGGTTGTCCATGGCTCTTCCCACCCCGCGATCGGCTCGTTTCGCTGAACGCGGCCCCTTCGCCAAAGTTCATCCGCCGCAAAGGCGCGCCGCTCGACACGGGCTCGACCAAACGGCACGGACGGAATTACCCCGTCGGCCATGCGAGCGCCGCGACGGCGCGGGACGGGATCGGCGGGATGGTTGAACCCGAAAAGACGCGCGGAATCCCCGGCGAGCCCGAGGCCGGCCCCTCTGGCGCCGGCGATCAGCCGATCAGCGAAACCGAGGTCCGTGATATCGAGGAACGGTCGAGCCCGCGGACGCCCGTCATTTACGCGATCGTGCGCCGGCTCGGCGAGGAGGAGATGGCGCGGCCGGCCGTCTCGCTGTGGTGGTCCGGTTTCGCCGCCGGCCTGTCGCTCAGCTTTTCGCTCCTGGCCGAGGCGATCCTGCGGATCGGACTGCCCGACGCGCCGTGGCGTCCCCTGGTGGTGGGCTTCGGCTATTGCGTCGGCTTCATCGTGGTGGTCCTTTCCCGCCAGCAGTTCTTCACGGAAAACACCATCAACGTGGTCTTGCCGGTTCTCGCCGAGTTCACACTCGGCAGGGCGGGACGGCTGTTGCGGCTGTGGAGCATCGTCTTTCTCGCCAACATGGCAGGAACGCGGTTCGCCGCGCTGTTTTGCGGCGTGACGCCGGTCCTCGCGCCGGAACTGCGGCAGGAAATGCTCGGCATCAGCGCCGATATCCTCAATCACGGCTGGTTCGAGATGGTCCTCAAGGCGATCGCCGCGGGATTGCTAATGGCGGCGATGGTCTGGATGCCGCCCGGCGCCGTTCCAGGTCATCGCCATGATGACCTGGCTGATCGCGGCAGACGGCTTCATGCATATCGTCGCCGGCGGCGTCGATGCCTTCATGCTCATCCTGCACGGCGACGCCGGATGGCTTCAGATGCTGGCGAGTTTCGGCCTGCCGGCGCTGATCGGCGATATCATCGGCGGCACGGCGCTTTTCGCCCTGATCGCTTACGCCCGAGTGATGAAGGAGATCTCGAAATCCGGCGCGCCAGTTCACACGGCTCTGGCAAGGCGGATGAAATCCCTCACCTTGTCGCTCAGCTGAGTCGACTGCCGCGAAAGCGAATCCGACGCGTTCAGGACCTCCTGAGCCGCGTGGCCCGCTTCATCGGCCGCGTGGCTGACGCCCGCGATATTCGCCGCGACGTCGCGCGCGCCGGCGGCCGCCTCGAAGACATTTCGCGCTATTTCCTGCGTCGCCTCTCCTTGCTGGCCCACGTGGCTCGAAATTGCCGCCACGTTCCGGCTCAGGTCCTCGATACGCGCGTTGATCGATTGGATCGCTTTTCCTGCGTTTTTCGTCGCATTTTGAATCTCGGCGATCGCCCCGGTGATTTCGTCCGTCGCCTTCGCGGTCTGATTGGCGAGGTTCTTGACTTCGCTGGCGACCACCGCAAAGCCTTTGCCGGCGTCGCCCGCCCGCGCCGCCTCGATCGTCGCGTTCAAGGCAAGAAGATTTGTCTGACCGGCAATTTCATGAATGAGGCTGACAATAGCGGTAATTTTCCCCGCATTGTTGATCAGCTCCTGGACCATGGCCGTGGCGCCGTAAGCCTCCTCCACGGCCCCGCTGGCGGCTTCGGAGGCATTCGAGGTCTGCTGCAGAATTTCCGCGACGGACCGAGACAATTGCTCGGCCGAAGAGGCCACGCCTTGAATATTGACGCTGGCCTGTTCCGACGCCGAGGCGACGCTAATGGATTGGCTGCGCGTCTTGTCCGCCGTGTTGGACATGGACCGGGATGTGTTCTGCAAAAGCTGGCCGGCGGAAGAGATCGACGACAATGTGTCCTTTACGCCGACATCGAAATCCTCAAGGAGATGGCCGAGCCTGCCGCCGCGCGCTTCACGGTCCTTGACCAAGGCGTCCTGATAGACCGAGATCGCGATATCCATGTCGAGCAACACCGCGGCGTTGACGGCGCGCGCAACGGCTTTTTGCTTTCCCGGCGACCAACGATACGCGTCGAGAACAAAGCCGATGAGATGAGCGAGAACGAATTGATAGCCGCCAATATAGTATCGCGGCTCCAGACCAATCTTGTGGTGCGCCATGCCGATGGCGCGCACGCCTTGAAAATAATTCTCGTCGAATTGTCCGGAGAATAGCCTGCGCCAATGTTCGGCTTGTCCCCTTTTCAAGCGGGGCGCCTGCGAGCCGACCAATTCGGCCAGACGAGGAACAGTGCCGGCCAGCGCGTAGAAGCCGTCAAGAACAGCGGGGAGCTTCGGCTCGATGATTTTCCAGGCCTCGGGCAGGAGCTGACGAACTTGCGCGTCAATTCCGAGCAGCTTCAAACTTTCTTGCATATTCGCCCCGCGTTTTTGCTTTGCATTCGACGCTGCCGAGCCCGAACAAGGCCGCTTTCGATCGGCGGATCGGCTCTCGATGGAATGCGAAAAAACAAGTTGGCCTGAAATTGTGCCGGGACCGAATTTTCATGAATTTTCTTGCGCGAGGCATTCGGTGTAATTTCAGCTGGGATCTCAATGAGATGATGCGATCTGGGCGGCCTGGGGTCGCGGGAATCGGATTACGCCTGGATCTCCCTGAGCGCGTTCGAGACGCTCGCGCCTGCGCAATTCGATCGCCGAACTCCCGCCGCTCTCCACGCCACCCGGCTTATCCACTCGATATTTTGCAACTCGCGGCGCAACCGTATAAGAAGGTGCGCATTGCTTCCCTTACGCAGGACCCTCTCACATGCCTCGCTTCCGGCTCGACGCGAATCGCCGTGGTTTTCTGAAGATTGGCGGCGCGCTCGCGCTGGCCGGCGCGCCCTTCGCGGCTCTCGCCCAGGAAGCGTCGAAGGACGCAGCCGGCGCCAAGGTCCCGCTCGACCTCCTGATGGCCCCGCAGGCACTGCCCGACATCTGGATGGGCGACCCCAAGGCGCCGGTCACCATCGTCGAGTACGCCTCGATGACCTGCAGCCATTGCGCCGATTTCGAGGCGCACTGCTTTCCGCTGCTGAAGGCCAATTACATCGACAAGGGCAAGGTGCGCTACGCCATGCGCGAGTTCCCGCTCGATCCGCTCGCCGCCGCCGCCGCCATGCTGGCGCGCTGCTCCGGCGACAAGCGCGAGGCCATGATCGAACTCCTGTTCCAGCAGCAGGCGAACTGGGCCTTCGTCAAGAATCCACTCGACGCCCTGCGCAACCTGGTCAAGCAGACGGGCATGAGCTCGACGGACTTCGACGCCTGCCTCAACAACCAGAAGCTGTTCGACAATGTGGACGCCGTCCGCGACCAGGCGGCGCAGAAATTCGGCGTCACCGCCACGCCGACCTTTTTCATCAACGGCGACAAGCGGCCGGGCGAAATCCCTCCGGACCAGCTCGACGCCGCCCTCGCTCCCTATTTCAAGAAGTAAAGGCGGTCCATGCGCTACCTGCCGCTCAGTTCCGACGACCGCGCCGACATGCTGGCGCGCATCGGCGTCGACGCCATCGACGACCTCTACGCCGACGCGCCGCGCGAAGCCCTGTTGAAAAGCCCGCTCGACCTGCCGCGCCGAAAGTCGGAGCTCGAGGTCGAGCGTCGTCTTTCGGCGCTGGCGGCAAAGAACGTCGCGGCCGGCGCGAAGCCGTTTTTCGTCGGCGCCGGCGCATACAAGCACCACGTGCCCGCGAGCGTCGACCACCTGATCCAACGCTCGGAATTCCTGACGAGCTACACGCCCTACCAGCCGGAAATTTCGCAGGGCACCCTGCAGGTGCTGTTCGAATTCCAGACCCAGGTCGCCAACCTGACCGGAATGGAGGTCGCCAACGCCTCCATGTATGACGGCTCGACCGCCACCGCCGAGGCGATCTTGATGGCGCATCGCGTCACGAGGCGGCGCAAGGCGCTCGTGTCCGGCGGATTGCATCCGCATTACGCCGCCACCGCGCGCACGCTTTCCGACATGGCCGAGGACGAGATCGTGGCGCTGCCGCCCGACCCTTTGGCCGGGGAGGACCTGATCGGCGCGCTTGACGACAGCTTGTCCTGCCTCGTCGTGCAGACCCCCGACTTTTTCGGCAATCTGCGCGACCTGCGTCCTTTGGCCGCGGCCTGCCAAGCCAAGGGAATCCTGCTCGTCGCGGTGGTCACCGAAATCCTGTCGCTCGGACTTGTCGAATCGCCCGGCGCCATGGGCGCGGACATTGTCGTCGGCGAGGGCCAGTCGATAGGCAACGGCTTGAATTTCGGCGGCCCCTATGTCGGACTTTTCGCCACGCGCGAAAGATTTTTGCGCCAGATGCCCGGCCGCCTTTGCGGCCAGACGCTGGATTCCGAGGGACGGCGCGGCTTCGTCCTCACGCTTTCGACGCGCGAGCAGCATATCCGCCGGGAAAAGGCGACCTCCAACATCTGCACCAATTCCGGCCTCTGCGCTTTGGCCTTTTCCATCCATATGTCGCTGCTCGGCGCGACCGGGCTGAAGCAATTGGCGACGATCAACCACGCCAATGCCGTCGCTTTGGCCGATTCGCTCGAAAAACAGGGCGTCGAAGTGCTGAATCAAAGCTTCTTCAATGAATTCACCTTGCGGGTGAAGGGCGACGCGAGCGCGCTTGTCGAAGCCATGGCGGCGCAGGGCGTGCTTGCCGGGGTTCCCGTCTCGCGGCTCTTGCCCGGCGAAAAGCTCGACGACCTGCTGCTCGTCGCATCGACCGAAATCAACACGGACGAGGATCGCTCGGCCTTCCTCGCGGCGCTTGAGAAGGGGATGAAGCCATGAACCAGCAGGGCCGCCCCACCCGCGCGCATTACGTCACCCAGGACGTGCCGGAGACTTTCACCTCCAACCGGGCGCTGGAAATCGGCGAGGCGCTGATCTTCGAGACCGGGCGCGAGGATTTCACCGGCGTCGATCTCGACGCGCCGCGGCCGTTCAAGCCGCGCCTCGGCGGCCTCGAGCGCAAGAGCGAAATCGGCTTGCCCGGCCTTTCCGAACCGGAGGCGATGCGCCATTACGTGCGCCTGTCGCAGAAGAATTACGCCATCGATTCCGGGCCTTATCCGCTCGGCTCCTGCACCATGAAGCACAATCCGCGCCTGAACGAGAAAATGGCGCGGCTGCCGGGCTTCGCCGACATCCATCCGTTGCAGCCGGTCTCGACCGTGCAGGGCGCGCTGGAGCTGATGGAGGATCTGGCCCACTGGCTCCTGAAACTGACCAACATGACGGCGGTGGCTTTGTCGCCCAAGGCCGGCGCGCACGGCGAAATGTGCGGCATGATGGCGATCAAGGCGGCCATAGCGGCTAAGGGCGAGGCGGCCACGCGAAAAGTGGTGCTGGCGCCGAATCGGCGCATGGCACCAATCCCGCCACCGCCGCGGCGCTCGGCTTTTCGGTTCGCGCCGTGCCGGCCGGGCCGGACGGTCTGGTGCATCCCGACGCCGTAAAGGCGGCGCTCGGGCCGGATGTCGCGGCGATCATGCTGACCAATCCCAACACCTGCGGCCTGTTCGAGCGCGACATCGTCGAAATCGCGCGGCTGGTGCACGAGGCGGGAGCCTATTTCTACTGCGACGGGGCCAATTTCAACGCCATCGTGGGAAAAGTGCGGCCGGGCGACCTCGGCGTCGACGCCATGCACATCAACCTGCACAAGACCTTTTCGACGCCGCACGGCGGCGGCGGACCCGGCGCCGGGCCGGTGGTCCTTTCCGAGCGCCTCGCGGCCTTCGCGCCGGTCCCCTTCCTGAAGCGCGACGGCGAAAGGCTTTCGCTGGTCGAGCGGACCGAGGGAACGCAGGCCTTCGGCCGCATGACCGCCTTCCATGGCCAGATGGGCATGTTCGTGCGCTCGCTCGCCTACATCCTGTCGCATGGCTCGGACGGCCTGGCCAAGGCGTCGGAAGACGCGGTCCTCGCCGCCAATTACCTGCGCGTCGGGCTGTCCGACCTGATGTCGGCGCCTTTCGGCGACCGGACCTGCATGCATGAGGTCCTGTTCGACGACAGCTGGCTCAAGGACACCGGCGTGACCACGCTCGATTTCGCCAAGGCGATGATCGACGAGGGCTATCACCCGATGACCATCTATTTTCCGCTGGTCGTCCATGGGGCCATGCTGATCGAGCCGACCGAATCGGAGTCTCTGGTTTCGCTGACGCTTCTGCTCGCGACCATGCGCGACCTCGCCATGCGGGCTCTGCGCGGCGAGAAGGAGCGTTTTGTCGGCGCGCCCTATTTCGCTCCGAGAAGGCGCCTGGACGAGACGGCGGCTGCAAGAAAGCCGGTGCTGAGGTGGAAGCGGCCCGAGCCGATCGTGGAGTGAGGCGCCGACGTCCCTCCCCTCTCCCCGCCTGCGGGAGAGGATTAGGGTGAGCGGCGGGGGTGCTGGCTGCAATTTCGTCGGCTTGCTTCGAACCCGTCACGCGATCGACGTCGTGGCTAATGCCCTGGCCCCTCACCCCTGCCCTCTCCCCGCCAGAACGGGGAGAGGGGCGCGCCAACGCCCGGCGCCGGTCTTTTTTCCCCAACTTTCGTAGCGCCTCCGCTTGATTCGGCGGCCCTCTTGGCCCCTTGATCATGATTGGTTAACGAGCGGGCGACGCGCGAAAAGATGAAATTCGAAAAGCTGCGACTGACCGGCTTCAAAAGTTTCGTGGAGCCGACCGATTTCGCCATCCAGCCCGGCCTGACCGGCGTGGTGGGGCCGAACGGTTGCGGCAAGTCCAACCTCGTCGAAGCCATGCGCTGGGTCATGGGCGAGAATTCCTACAAGCAGATGCGCGCCTCCGGCATGGACGACGTCATCTTCTCCGGCTCCGGCTCCCGCCCTTCCCGCAACCACGCCGAAGTCTCGCTGGTGCTGGACAATTCCCGCCGCGCCGCCCCCGCCGCCTTCAACGATTCCGACATTTTGGAAATCACCCGCCGCATCGAGCGCGAGCAAGGCTCGACTTATCGCGTCAACGGCAAGGAGGCGCGCGCCCGCGACGTGCAATTGCTGTTCGCCGACGCCTCCTCGGGCTCGCGCTCGCCGGCCATGGTGCGGCAGGGCCAGATCGGCGAGATCATCGCGGCCAAGCCGCAGCAGCGCCGCCGCATTCTCGAGGAGGCCGCCGGCATCGGCGGCCTGCATTCGCGCCGCCACGAGGCCGAGTTGCGGCTGAAGGGCGCCGAGGAAAACCTCCTCCGCCTCGAAGACGTCCTGACGCAGATCGGCGGGCAGGCCGACGGGTTGCGCCGCCAGGCGCGCCAGGCTTCCCGCTACCGCACACTGGCCGCCGAAATCCGCCGCCACGAGGCTTTGGTCGCGCTGATCGCTTTCCGCGAGGCGACGCACGAGGCCGGCGAGGCGCAAAAACAGTTCGACGCCAATCTGCTCGACGTCGCCGAGCGCACTCGCGTACAGGCCGAAACCGCCCGCCTCCAGGCGCTGGCGGCCCACGCCCTGCCCGGCCTGCGCGACGCCGAATCGCAGGCCGCCGCCGCCCTGCAAAGGCTTGTCATGGCGCGGGACGCGCTCGACGGCGAGGAAAAGCGCGCCGGCGAGCGGAAAAACGAGCTGGAGCGCCGCATCTCCCAATTGTCCGCGGATCTCGCCCGCGAACGCGCGCATTACGAGGATTCCGCCGCCGCTCTCGAGCGGCTGGACTCGAGGACGAGGATCTCGCCGGCGCCGGCGAGAACGAGGCCGACCTGGTCGAGGAGGCCCGCCTGAAATGCGAGCAGGCCGAAGCGAAACTGAAGGAATCGGAGAAGGCGCTGGAGGCGGCGCAGGACGCTTTCGCCAACGCCGAGGCGCAGCGCAATGCGCTGGCCGAGACGGCGCGGCGCGAAGAACAGGCCTATCTCCGTTTTCAGGCCGAATTCTCCCGCCTTGCCGACGAAATCGCCGAAGCGCGCAACATCGCCGAAAATGACGCCGAACTCTCCGAATCGCTGGCGGAGGCCGAACGCCTGCTCGACGCCGCCGCCCAGGCCGAAGAAGAGGCGCTGGCGGCTGAAACCGCGCTGGCCCTGGCGCGCGACGAGGAGACTTTTTCGCGCGGCCCGCTGGCCGAGGCCGAACGCAAGGCGCAAAAACTCGAAACCGAAGCCGGCACGCTGCGCAAGCTGCTGCAATCGGCCGGCGACGGCAAATGGCCGGCGGTGCTCGACAGCATCGTCGTCGCCAAGGGCTATGAAGCGGCGCTCGGCGCGGCGCTCGGCGAAGACCTCGACGCTCCCGACGATGAAAACGCCCCCGCGCACTGGGCCGTCACGCAAAGCGGCGGCGATCCCGTCCTGCCCTCGGGCGCGACGCCGCTGGCCAACTGGGTGTCGGCGCCGCCGGCGCTTTATCGCAGCCTCGCCCAGATCGGCCTCGTTCCCCGCGCGCTGGGCCCCGCCTTGCGCCAGCATCTGAAAGCCGGGCAGCGTCTCGTCTCGATCGAGGGCGATCTCTGGCGCTGGGACGGCTTTACCCAAGCCGCCGAGGCGCCGACGCCCGCGGCGCGCCGGCTGGCCGAGAAAAACCGGCTGGGCGATCTGGAAGTCGAGGCCGAGGCGGCGCGCGCCGCCGTCGAGGGCTTGCAGCAAAGGGCCGAAGCGGCGCAGGCGGCCGTGGCGGCGGCGGTCGAGGCAGACCAGCGCGCCCGGCAGGCGGCGCGGCTGACCCAGAAGGCGCTCGCCGAGGCGCGGGAATCGGCCGGCGCCGCCGAAAGGCGGCAGGCGCAGTTCCTCGCCCGGATCGGCAGCCTGCAGGATGCGCACAAAAGAGCTGAGGAGCTGCGCGACGAGGCGCGGGAGCGGCTGACCGAATTGCGCGAGGCGCTGGAAGAGGTCGCGGAGCCCGCGACGCTGCTCGGCGAGCGCGACGTGGCTCGCTCGGCCAACGCGCTCGACCGCGCCGAGGCGGCGGAAGCGCGCGCGGCGTTGCAGGCGTTTTCGCGCGAAGCCGAGGCGCGGCTCAGGCGGCGCGAGGCGATCGGCCGCGAGAAAAAATCATGGCTCGACCGCCGCGCCCGTTCGCAGATCCAGACCGAGGAGGTCGAGGACCGCCTCAACGAGGCGCAGGAGGAAATCGCCCGCCTCGCTGACGCGCCGGACGAATTCCTGCTGCAAAAGCGCGCTCTGGCGCAGAAAATCGAAGAGGCTGACAACGCCAGAAAGGACGCCGGCGACGCCCGCGCCATCGCCGAGACCGAGCTGGCCGAGACCGACCGCGCCGCACGCGCCGCGCTCGAAGCCATGAGCGTCGCGCGCGAATTGCGCGGAAAGCTGGAGGCGCAGGCGGAGGCGGCGAAAGCGCGGCTTGAATTCCTGGTCGCGCGACATAGCGCAGGAGCTGCAGTGCCCTCCGCAGGGCCTGCCGGCGCTCGCCGGGATCGAGGAAGGCGCGACGCTGCCGGCGATGGACGCGGTCTCGACCCGGCTCGCCAGCCTGAAGCAGGACCGCGAAAGGCTCGGCGGAGTCAACCTGCGCGCCGAGGACGAACTGGCGACGATCGAGGCCGAACAGGCCCGGCTGATCGCCGAGCGCGACGATCTCGGCGAGGCGATCCGCAAGTTGCGCGCCGCCATCGGCAGCCTGAACAAGGAAGGGCGCGAGCGCCTGCTCGCCGCCTTCACGCGGGTCGACGCGCATTTCCGCGAATTGTTCGTGCTGCTGTTCGGCGGCGGCGCCGCGGAGCTGCAACTGGTCGAATCGGAAGACCCGCTCGAAGCGGGGCTGGAGATCCTCGCCAAGCCGCCTGGCAAAAAGCCGACGACCATGACGCTGCTCTCCGGCGGCGAGCAGGCGCTCACAGCCATGTCGCTGATTTTCGCGGTGTTTCTGACCAATCCGTCGCCGATCTGCGTGCTCGACGAGGTGGACGCGCCGCTCGACGACGCCAATGTCGAGCGATTCTGCGACCTGCTCGACGACATGCGCAAGAAAACCGACACGCGCTTCATCGCCATCACCCACAATCCCATCACCATGGCGCGGATGGACCGGCTGTTCGGCGTGACCCAGAGCGAACGCGGCGTGTCGCAACTGGTGTCGGTGGAGCTCGAACAGGCGGAGCGGCTGCTGGAGGCAAGCTCAGTCGCCCCGTCACTCGGCCTTTAGCAACCTCTCTATCCTGCGGTCCGGGATCAGCCAGATCGCCGCCACCAGCACGTAGAACAGGCCGCCGAGCCAGGGACGCCAGAAGGCGCAGGCAATTCCCAACAGATAGAGCACGATCGACAACTTGCCCTTGAAATCGCCGCCGATGGCGCGATGCAGCAGGGTTTCGCCGCCCTGCGCCCGCAACAGGACCGCGACCAGCACGGCATAGGCGCAGGCGGACGCCAGCAGCACGCAGCCATAAAGCGCCACGGGCAAGGTCGCGAAACGCGTCTCGCTCGCCCAGGCGCTGGCGAAGGGCAGGAGCGACAGCCAGAACAAAAGGTCGATATTGGCCCATAGAACCGCGCCATTCACCTTTTCGACCGCATAGAAAAGGTGATGATGGTTGTTCCAGTAGATGGCGACGTAGAGAAAACTCAGAACATAGGCGAGGAAGGTCGGCCCGACCCCGCGAGATCGGCGAGATTCGCGCCATGCGGCGCCTTCAGCTCCAGCACCATGATGGTGATGATGATCGCCAGGACGCCATCAGAAAAAGCCTTGATCCGTTCGCCCGACAAATCCGCCTCCGCTCCAGCTTCAGACAATGCTAGTCCATTCCGCGGCTTGGCGAAAACCGTCCTTTTGACGCGCCGACGACGGCCTGGCGCGGCAAAACGTCTCCGACCTTCGGAGCCCGTCGCGACAACCGTATTTTTCTTGTTGTTTTTCAATACTTTATTGCCGTCACAGAAAAGCCGCTCTTGTCTTGACTTCGCGAGGTCGCGTCAATATGGTGCGCGCGGTTCAAGAAGGGCGGGATGCGTCGCATCCTGGGGTTGCCGATTCCTCATCGGGCCTTGTCCGGACGACCTCCTGCATGTGCCGCGGCTGCATTGGGCTGAAGCGGCGCCGGCTCCCAGACTGCGCCGGCGGCGTAACCGTTTGGGGACGAGCGATGCCGGAAGGTCCAGACAATGCCGACGAACTGAAGGCGCGCCTCGCCAGGCTGGCGGGCGATCTTCAGGCCAAGCGCGAAGCCGGCAAGGAGGCGGAGCGCAAGGCGGAGGCCGACCTGACCGACAAGGGCCTCGGGCAGGCGATGAGCCTCGGCTTTCGCGTGCTGTCGGAATTCGTCGCCGCGATCTGCGTCGGCGCGCTGATCGGCTGGCGCATCGATGTGTGGGTCGGCACGAGCCCGCTGTTCCTGATCCTCTTCCTGGGATTGGGCGTGGCGGCGGGCTTCTGGACTGTCTATCGCCTCGCGGTCACCCCGCCGGGGCCTCGCGACGGCGGGAAGCCGCCGCATTAACTCTGATGGCGGGGCGTCCCGCAAAAATTGAAGGGCAGAACATGTCGGAAGCTGGTCCCGCGATTGATCCGATCCACCAATTCCACATCAATGTGCTTGCGCCCCTGCATCTTGGCGGCGTCGACGCCTCCTTCACCAACGCCTCGCTGTTCATGGTCATCATCCTCGCGGCCGTGAGTTTCCTGATGATCGCCGGCACGGCTGGCAGCGCCATCATTCCCGGCCGCCTGCAGACCGCCGCGGAGCTGTCCTACGAATTCGTCGCCAGCATGGTGCGCCAGACCGCCGGCGACGCGGGCATGCGCTTCTTCCCCTTCGTCTTCTCGGTCTTCATGTTCGTCGTGGTGTCGAATGTGATCGGCCTCATTCCCTTCACCTTCACCGTCACCAGCCAGATCGTCGTCACTTTCGCCTTCGCGGCCCTGATCATCCTGATGGTGATCCTCTATGGCGTCTACAAGCACGGCGCCCACTTCCTGAACCTTTTCGTTCCGTCGGGCGTGCCCGTGATTCTCCTGCCGTTCGTCGTGCTGATCGAGGTCATTTCCTTCTCCGTGCGCCCGATCACTCTCGCCGTTCGTCTTTTCGGCAACATGCTCGCCGGCCATATCACGCTGAAGATCTTCGGCGGCTTCGTCACCCTGCTGCTCGGGGCCGGCGGCGGCTATGTCCTGCTCTCGCTGCTGCCGATGCTCGGCATCGTTCTCCTGACCGCCTTCGAAGTGCTGGTCGCTGTCCTTCAGGCGTATGTCTTCGCCATCCTCACTTGCGTCTATCTCAATGACGCAATTCACCCGGGCCACTGATAAATCCCCTCAACAACAAAGAGTCGCCCTCAATTATCGAACGGAGTTACATGATGGATCCTGTTGCAGCTAAATACGTCGGCGCCGGTCTCGCCGCCATCGGCATGGGCGCCGCCGCCATCGGCGTCGGCACCATTTTCGGTAATTTCCTCTCCGGCGCGCTGCGCAATCCGTCGGCCGCCGACAGCCAGTTCGGCCGCGCCTTCATCGGCGCCGCGCTCTCCGAAGGCCTCGGCATCTTCGCCTTCCTCGTGGCGATCATCCTGCTCTTCGTGAAGTAATCTTTTCGCCGGCGGCCTTCATCGGCCGCCGGCGTCGTCCCGCTCAATTAGGATCGATCCATGGCTCAAGACGTTGCAGAGCATCACGCTGGAACCCAGGTTCCCGGCACCGCTCCCGAAGGCGCTTTTCCGCCCTTCGACCCGGCTCCCTTTGCATCGGAACTCGTCTGGCTGGCGATCACTTTCGGCGCGCTCTACGCCTTGATGTCCAAGCTCGCATTGCCGCGCGTCACCGGCATCCTCGCCGCCCGCAAGGACAAGATCGATTCAGACCTCGCCGCCGCGAGCAAGGCGCAGGACGACGCCGCCGCCGCCGCCGCCGCGCATGAGAAGACCCTCGCCGAGGCCAAAGCCAAGGCCCAGGCTTTGGGGCAAGCGACGCAGGCCGACATGGCCTCGCAGGCCGACGCCCGCCGCGCCGCGCTCGAAGCCGATCTCAACGGCAAGCTTGCCGCCGCCGAGGCGCAGATCGCCACGACCAAGGCCGCCGCAATGGCCAATGTCGACAGCATCGCCGCCGACGCCGCCCACGCCATATTGCAGCACATCACCGGCCAGCCGGCCGATCCCGCCGCCGTTTCCGCCGCCCTCGCGGCGTTGAAAGCCTGAAGGAGCGCGAAACATGGACGCAGAATTTTGGGTCGCCTTCGGCTTTGTGCTGTTCGTGATGGTGCTCGGCTATCTCGGCGTGCACGGCAAGATCGCCGGCGCGCTCGACGGCCGCATCGAAAAGATCAAGGACGAACTGGCCGAGGCCTCGCGCCTCCGCGCCGAAGCCCAGGCGCTGATGCAGAGCTTCGCCGCCAAGACGGTTGAAGCCGAGGCCCAGGCCGCCGCCATCGTCGCCCAGGCCAAGGCGGAAGCCGAGGCCATGGCCAAGGAGACGCAGGCCCGGCTCGAGGAATATGTCGCCCGCCGCACCAGGCAGGCGCAGGACAAGATCGCCCAGGCGGAAGCGCAGGCCACTGCCGACGTGCGCTCGGCGGCCGCCGACGCCGCGGTCAAGGCCGCCGAAACCGTGCTGAAGACCAGCGCGGCCGGCGCCGGCGGAAAAGGTTTCGTCGACCAGGGCATCGCCAGCCTCAAGACGCTGGTGAACTGATGTTTTTCCAGCGAGGTATTTGAAAAGCCGGGGCTCGCGCCCCGGCTTTTCATTATTCGTCATTGCAAGCGAAGCGAAGCAATCCATGCTGCGGCTGCCGCGAATGATCGATTGCTTCGCTCCGCTCGCAATGGCGGTGTGAGACCCGTCACCCCGTATTCCTCAGCCCCGCCGCGATGCCGTTGATGGCGATCAGAATCCCGACCCGCGCCTTGTGGTCGATCTGGCCGGCGCGCCAGCGGCGCAGCAGCTCCGCCTGAAGGAAATTCAGCGGCGCGATATAGGCGAAGCGATGCGAAATCGACCGCGCCAGCGCCGGATTGTCGGCCAGTCGCATGGTCTGGCCGGTCGCCATCTCCAAGGCCGCCTCCGTGCGCCGCCATTCCGCCTCGATCTCCGCAAAAATCGCGTCGGCCTGTTCGCGGTCGGGAACGAGATCGGCGTAGCGCCTGGCGATGCCGAGGTCGCCCTTGGCCAGCACCATGTCCATGTTGGACAGAAGCGTGCGAAAGAACGGCCATTGCTCGTACATGCGCCGCAGCAGGATCTTCCGCCTGTCGACGTCGTCGAGCAGAAAAGTCTCGACGGCCGAGCCGAAGCCGAACCAGCCCGGCAGGGCCACGCGGCTCTGGCCCCACGAGAAGCCCCAGGGAATGGCGCGCAGGTCCTCGATTTTCCGCGTCGCCTTGCGCGAGGCCGGTCGCGAGCCGATGTTCAGCTCCGCGATTTCGGCGATCGGCGTGGCGGCATAGAAATAATCGACAAAACCCGGGGTTTCGTAGACC
Organism: uncultured Alphaproteobacteria bacterium; assembly: GCA_963849665.1. Taxonomy (GTDB): domain Bacteria; phylum Pseudomonadota; class Alphaproteobacteria; order Rhizobiales; family Beijerinckiaceae; genus Rhodoblastus. Next base: position 124,754 of record CAWKJW010000071.1, read on the forward strand.
AGCCGCCGGTAGGCGGCCATCGACAGGCGCGAAAGCTCGGTCGCCGCCGCCAGAAACTCGTCCGGCGGCTCGTGGCCATCCGAAAGAAGCGTCGCTTCGAGATCGGCGGCGATAAAGGTTTCGAGATTGCGGCGTCCGATGTCGGGATTGGCGTATTTCGCATTGATGACTTCGCCCTGCTCGGTCAGGCGGATCTGGCCGCGCACCGTGCCCGGGGGCTGCGCCAGAATGGCCTGGTAGGACGGACCGCCGCCGCGTCCCACCGCGCCGCCGCGCCCGTGGAACAGGCGAAGGCGCAGGCCCGGCATGGTGTCGAACAAGGCGGCGAGCGCCGTGGAGCCGCGATAAAGCTCCCAGTTCGAGGTCAGGTAGCCGCCGTCCTTGTTGCTGTCGGAATAGCCGAGCATCACGTCCTGCACGCCGCCGGAGCGCCGGATGAGGCCGGCGACGCCCGGCAGCGCGTAGAAGGCGCGCAAAATCGATTCGGCGGCGCGCAAATCCTCGATCGTCTCGAACAGCGGCGTGACGATCAGATCGAGACGCGCGGTTTCACTGTCGGCCTCGTCGAGCGTCCCGTGCAAAAGGCCGCATTCCTTTTGCAGCACCATGACTTCGAGCAGATCGCTGACGCTTTCGGTATGGCTGATGATGTAATGGCGAATGCATTCAGCGCCGATCTTTTCGCGCAATTGCCGCGCCGTCTCGAACACCGCCAGCTCGTCGCGCAGGGATTCGGAATAGACGACATTGGGGGCGCGCAGGGGACGCGGATCGGCGAGCAGGCGCAACAGCAGTTTTATGCGCTCCGTCTCCGGCAGCGCCGAATAATCCGGCGCGATGCGCACTGCGGCGACGAGTTCGGCGATCGCCGCCTCGTGCCGGTCGGAATTCTGGCGCAAGTCGGTCGTCGCCATGTGGAAGCCGAAAATTTCCGCCGCGCGGATCAGCGCCGCCAGCCGTCCATTGACCAAGGCGCCGCCGTGATGGGCGACGAGCGATTCGCGCACAATGCGCAGGTCGCGGCAAAAGCTCTCGACATTCTCGTAGGGCTCGGCCGGGGCGACGGCGTGGCGCATGGCCTCGCCGCCGGTCAGGGCCGTCAAGGTGCCGGCGAGCCGGGCATAGACGCCAATCAGGGCGCGGCGATAGGATTCGTCGGCGCGATGCGGATTGTGGTCGCCCGAGGCTTCCGCCAGCGCCTCGAGCTCTGGCGTACAATCGACCAGCGACCGCGACATCGACAATTCGGCGCCGAGATGGTGCGTCTCGACCAGATAATGACGCAGGATCACATCGCAATGCAGCTTGACGGTCTGGTCGAGGGTTTCGGCGTCGACATTCGGATTGCCGTCGCGGTCGCCGCCGATCCAGTTGCCCATGCGGAAGAAGGGCGGGACCGCGCAGCCGAGCCTTTTTTCCAGATCGGCGTAAAGCTTTGGGATCTCGCGGATGAATGTCGAGCGGTAATAGAGCAGGACATTGTCGATTTCGTCGCGCACGGTGAGGCTCGCGGTGCGCAGGATGCGCGTCTGCCAGAGCTGCACGATGCGGGCGTGCAATTGCGCTTCATTGTCACGCAGCTCGGCTGGCGTCCGGCAGGTTTCCCGCGCCGTCAGAAGCTCGGCTACGGCGCGCTCGCCATCAAGCGTCGAACGCCTTTGCACTTCGGTCGGATGCGCGGTCAGCACCGGCGAGACATAGGAATTTTCCAGCGCCTCGCTTATCTTCTGCATGGGGACGCCCGCCGCAGCGAGGCGGTCGAAGCTGTGCGCCAGGCCGCCCGGCTGGGTGTGCGGCTCATGCGCGGCGCGGCGGCGAAGGAAATGCCGGTCCTCGGCGATATTGGCCAGATGCGAGAAATAGGCGAAGGCGCGGATGACCGAAACGGTCTCCGCCGGGGTCAGGCTTTCCAGCAATGCGCCGAGCGCGGCCCCCGCTTCCGGGTGCGACCGGCGCTGGTCGGCGACCGACAGGCGGCGGATCATCTCGATGCGCTGGAAGACAGCCTCGCCTTCCTGCTCGCGCACGGTGTCGCCGAGAATCTGGCCCAGCAGCCGAATGTCCTCGTAAAGCGGGCGCTGCTTTTCGTTCTCGGCCTCGCTCGCGGGAGCCGCGGCTCCGCGCTCCGGACTGGACGATCGATCCATGCTTCATTCCCCGTATTGGCGTCTTGGCGAACCTTTACCAGATCGTATCCGGCGCCGCGGATTGCAAAAACTCGGCGATGCGGGCGCACGTCGATTCCGTCGCCCCGGCCGGAAGCGCGTCGAGCGGATAGAAGCCGCTTTCCGCGATTTCCCAGTCGGGCGCGCGGACTTTGGCCTGGCGCACGTTCCTGGCGAGGTAAAGCGCGACATGATCGCGGCGCGAATGGCGCGGATTGTGGTAGAAGCCGATCAGGCGCGCCGGCTCGGTCAGTTCGAGCCCGCCCTCCTCGGCAAGCTCGCGCTCAAGCGACGCCAGGGCCGTTTCGCCCGATTCGACGCCGCCGCCCGGCAGGTAGAAGCCCGGCGCATAGGTGTGCCGCACCAGAAAGACGCGCGAATTTTCGTCGAGCGCGATAACACGCACGCCGAGCGTCATCGGCCTCGTCAGCAGCCCGACGATCCTCTGCCCCTGGCGCACGAATTTTTGCCAGCTCGACATTTCCGACATGGGGCCCCTCGACTGGATTTGCCGGCCAATTCAATTTAGAACTAAACCAAGCTGCGCCTCGCGGCCAGCGCGGCGAGCCGATTTGCGCGCCAGCACGGATAATATGGCATGAGTTTGAAGAATTTTACCGATCTGACCGAACGCGAAATTCTGGCCATCGCCATCGCGTCCGAGGAAGAAGACAGCCGAATTTATCTCGGCTTCGCCGAGGAGCTCGCCGACCGCTACCCGGCCACGACCAAGGTGTTCCAGGAAATGGCGGCGGAAGAGGACGACCATCGCCGCAAGCTGCTGGAGATGTATCAGGCGCGATTTGGCCAGAATCTTCCCGCCATCAGACGCGAGGATGTCAGCGGCTTCCTCAACCGGCGACCGACCTGGCTCATGAAGAACCTGCCGCTCGACACCATCCGCCACCAGGCCGAGGCGATGGAGGCGGATTCGCAGCGCTTTTACCAGAAGGCGGCGACGCAGACGCAGGATGTCGGCGTGCGCAAGCTGCTCGGCGACCTCGCCATGGTCGAGAAAAGTCATGGTGAAAAGGCCAATGCGCTGGCGGAAGCCATTCTCACCGAAAGCGCCCGCACCGAAGAAGGCAAGACGGCGCACCGCTTTTTCGTGCTGCAATATGTGCAGCCGGGCCTCGCCGGCCTGATGGACGGCTCCGTCTCGACGCTTGCGCCTTTGTTCGCCGCCGCCTTCGCCACCCACAACAACTGGAGCACCCTGCTGGTCGGCCTTGCCGCTTCGCTCGGCGCCGGCATCAGCATGGCCATAGCCGAGGCCCTGTCCGACGACGGCTCAATCACCGGGCGCGGCGCGCCTTTCATCCGCGGCGCCGTTACCGGACTGATGACGACCTTGGGCGGCCTCGGCCATTCCCTGCCCTATCTCGTGCCCGACAGCTGGCCGCACGCCTTCTGGACCGCCACCGCGATCGCCGGCTGCGTGGTCTTCGTCGAACTCTGGGCCATCGCCTATATTCGCGCCCGCTACATGGACACGCCCTTTCTCAAGGCGGTGGCGCAAATCGTCATCGGCGGCGGCATCGTCCTGGCTGTGGGAATATTGATCGGCGCGGCTTGAGGTTCTTTTCAAATGTATCGCATCGCTCACCTGTCCGACCCCCATATCGGCCCCCTGCCCAAGCCGCGCTGGCGCGAGCTGATCGGCAAGCGGGCGACCGGCTACATCAACTGGCGCCGGGGCCGCTCGCGCGCGCATGACATGGACGCGCTGTCGGCGCTGGTCGCCGACTTGCGCGCGCAAAATCCCGACCACGTCGCCATGACCGGCGACATATGCAATATTGGCCTGCCCGCGGAATTTCCGCTTGCAGCTCAATGGCTCGGCACATTGGGCCGACCCGCCGACGTCAGCCTCGCGCCCGGCAATCATGACGCATACCTGCGTTCGAGCCTGACTCACATGACGCGAGAGCTCAGCCCGTGGATGCGCGGAGACGACGGCGCTCAGACTTTCCCTTATTTGCGCCGCCGCAACGGCGTGGCCATCATCGGCCTGTGCACCGGCGTGCCCACCCTGCCCTTCGTCGCCGCGGGCAAGCTTGGCGCCGACCAGTTGACGCGTCTGGAAAGGATTTTGCGCGAGACGCGCGACGACATCCGCGTCGTGCTTCTGCACCATCCGCCGGTCGACGGCGGCGGCGGCATAAGGAATCTCGGCGATCATCGCGCTTTGGCGGAAATTCTTTCGCGAGAAGGCGCAGAGCTTTTGCTGCATGGCCACAGCCACACGATATCCCGGAAAAGCCTGCCGGGACCGAAGGGGCCGATCCCGGTGCTCGGCATTTGCTCGGCCTCGTCGATCGGCCGCAATCCGCGGCGGCGCGCCGCCTATTACCTGATTGACATCGACCCCAAAAGCCGCCGCCTGACGTTCAGCGCCCGCCAACTCGGCGCCGCCGGGCAGTTCAGCACGCTCTCGAGCTGACTTTCCACGCCAGGCGCCCGTCTTGCGGCGAAACAGGGGACGTCAGCCCGACCCGCCGGAATTCACCAGAGGACCTTGGGAACCCGACGCTTCCAGCGTTCTCCGCGTGGCAGGCTGGTCGCCGCTTCGGCGCGGTCTCCATGGGTGACGCGCCCGTGGGTCGCCTGCCCTCGCGCCAGGTTTTGTTGCGCCAGATTTTGTTGCACGACGTTTCCTTGCGCGACTTTTCCTGGGGCGTCATGCCCATTGGCGCGAAGGACTGCTTTCCTCGTCTCGCGCGGCGGCGGCGCCGGCGGGGCGGCGGCATGTCCGGCAGTCGCTTGAACGGCGGCGGCTTGGGGGCGCTCCGCTGGCTTCCGCAACGCGCGCGAAGAGGCCGGAGCCTCGTCCTGCGGGATGCGCCCGGCTTTCGGCGGCCTGCCGCGCCGCGGCCTGATCGCTGCGGCCACTTCGACGAGTTCGAGCGTTTCAACCGCCTCGGCAGGCTCGACCGCCGGTTGGATCGCGTCAAGTATTCGGCGCGGCGGCGTCGCGGCCGGAGGCGGCGGCGCGGGCTTGCGCTCGGGAAGCGCGGCCGGCTTGGCGGCGAGAGGCTTCAATGGCTTTGGCGCAACCGCTGGGCGCGCTGGCGAGGCGCCCCTGCGTCCACGCTTGACTTCGACCGTGAAGGGTTTCTGAGGACGACCCACCCTCAACTCCATCAATGAGCGGGAAAACAAATCAATCGACACGATTTACTTTAGAGCGTTTTGCAACGACGTGAAAACGGAATGCTCATGCAAGCGATTGTTTCCACATCCCTAAATCCGCATGCATGACGCGCGCGGCGGTCGCATCCGACTTTGGGGCGCCGCCGGTCACCGCGCTGTCGTCTTTAGCGTCTATCATAGATGTGACGAAATGCTGAAGTTGAAAAGGATTGCGCCATGGCGAAAATCATTTTCTACGAAAAACCCGGCTGTGCGGAAAACCAGCGTCAGAAAGGCCTTCTCGCTGCGGCCGGTTATCAGGTCGAAACGCGCGATCTGACAGCGGAGAGCTGGACGCCCGCCGGACTGCGCGCTTATTTCGCCGAAAGGCCGGTGGCGGAATGGTTCGACCCGCAGGCGCCGAAAATCCTGTCCGGCGAGATTGACCCGTCGCGCGCCAATCCGCAGGCGGCGCTGGTGATGATGTCGGTCGACCCGAACCTGATCAGAAGCCCGCTGCTGAAATTCAAGGGCCGCTGCGCTTCCGGCCTCGACACGGCGGAGCTGGAGATATTCCTTGCCGGCGCGACCCACCCGCGCTTCCGGCGTCCCGACGCCAACTTGCCGGCGGCCTGGAGCGGCGAATAGGAGCCTTTGCAAGCTCACGCCCAGGCCCGCGGGCCGGGACGCTCACGCGCGCTCCCGAGAAGAAAGAAAGCTAATCAGGTCTCTACGAAGGCCTTTTCAATAACGTAAGACGCGGGGTCTCCGCTTGAGCCTTCGCGGAAACCGCGCTCCTCGAGCATGCGGACCAGATCCTTGAGCATGCCTGGGCTGCCGCATAGCATGACGCGATCCTCAGCCGGATTGAGCGGCGGCTGGCCGATATCCGAGAAGAGTTTGCCGGATTCGATCAAATCGGTGATGCGGCCCTGGTGCGCATAGTTTTCGCGCGTCACGGTCGGATAATGGATGAGCTTTTCCTGCACGATATCGCCAAAAAACTCATTGGACCTGGCGGCGGCGACGATATCCAGCCCATATTGCAGCTCGGCCACCTCGCGGCAGCCGTGGATCAGGATGAGCCTGTCATAGAGGTCATAGACCTCGGGGTCCTTGATGATGCTGGAGAAGGGCGCGATGCCCGTGCCGGTCGACAGCATGTAGAGCCTTTTGCCCGGCAGAAGGTTCGGCTGCACGAGGGTGCCGGTCGGCTTGCGCCCGACCAGGATCTGATCGCCGACCTTCAAGTGCTGGAGCCGGGACGTCAGCGGCCCGTCCGGCACTTTGATCGAGAAAAATTCGAGATCGTCCTCGTAATTTGCGCTGGCCATGCTGTAGGCGCGCAGCAGCGGCTTGCCTTCGACTTCGAGGCCGATCATGGCGAACTGGCCATTGACGAAGCGAAAGGCCGAAATCCCTGGTGGTGCGGAAGCGGAACAGGCGGTCGGTGTAATGCTGGACTTCGAGCACGGTCTCGCGATTGAACGCGCCGCCGCTTTTCTTTTTCGGCGCCTCGGCGTCCGCGGACGGCGCGAGCACGGCTGCATTCTCGGCGGCATCACTCATCTTGACCTGTCTCCATAAGGTTCAAACGCCGACAAACGCCGTTCGTTCGAAACCGATCGTTCGACGCGGGCGCAGCTCCGACCCGAAAGCTGCCGGACTGACGCTGCAAGCCGTCACGGGCTCGGCAAGGAGGGCGTAAAATCCCCCAAGCCCTGCTCCATCGCGCTTTAAGTTTTTTGCGCCAACGCGAAACGCGGAAGGCGGCGGCGCCCCAATGGCTTCAACGTAGGCGCGCCGGCCACTGCTGGCAAGAGCGCGCCCAGCCAGAACCAGCAACCAGATAGGCGTCTTCCTATAGCGCCGCGGTAAAAAATGCAATGGCATTTCAAGCATGCGCCTATTTTTTGTAACCATAAATACTTAAATTAACTTTTCGATGTATATTTTCCGCACGACAGAATGTTATTTCCAGCTTCCTGAAACGTATTAGTTGTAATAAGCCGATTTATGGTCCACATCACACTGTTTAAGATCAATCATATTGTGACATTACTTTAATATCGACCAGAAGCAGCGCACGGGTGAGCACGTGTAGACGGTTGCCACCCCTCATATTGCTGTATTTATAATATAACTTTAACCGTCGCCCCGCCTCCGCGGACCTGTGGCGCAAACGGAAAGACCGCCTCGCGGCGGCCTCACCCAACATCGACGCTTTCGGTCAATCACGCGGAAAGGGCGGATGAGCCCCTTTTGGATCGGCCGACGCCGACAAAGCCTATGCCGAAAAATCCGGCGAGCATCATGACCCAGGTGGAAAGTTCGGGCACCGCGGAAATGCTGCCGCTCACCAGCACGCCAGGCTCGGCGGAGCCGGGAAGCGTGTAACTTCCGTTCACAGATTCGCCCAGCCAGAAATTCGAGCCGCCGGGGCCGGTCGTATAAAAATTCCAATAGCCTGTCGTGTTCTGCGCCGTGGTGAACAGCAAGCCGTCGATATCGACGTGCGTCGCCCCCGACGTCACGCGATTGTCGTAATACCACAAGCCGTCGGGACTGGTCGCCACGCCGGGAAAGTTCGGATTGGCCACGACGCCGTTGATGGTCTGGGTTCCGATCGCGCTGTCGGCGCCCGTGCCGACGACCACGCCGGAAATGCCGGTCACCTCGCCCGCGACCACGTTGACCGAACCGACGGCGGTGAGAAGGAAATCGTTCGAGACGAAATCGAACGTATAGACGTTGGCGCGCGCGGCCGACGCGGCGAGCACGGCGGCTCCAGCAAGAGCGAGACTGGTGAAGACTGACGCCTTTTTCATTTTGATACTCCTGGCGGCCGCATTCCGCCGTCCAAACACAAACTCGAGCACAAGCTGCGACGAGGCGCCTTGCCGACGCGGCGCCGCAAATTCCGTCTCGCTGCGCCGGTCATCATGACCTAGAGATTTGAAGCGGAGGCGAAACTAAATCACAACGCTACCCTAGCGTCACTTTTCTAAAATTATTTTAATTGTCGCGCGAATACTTTACATATCGCAATTTGCTACTGGGCTACGGGCGCTTGATAGGCGCTTCTCGCCACGACCCGCGAAACTGTTGCGTATTCAAAGGCGAAACAGCCGGCAACAAGCAAAACTTCGGACGTCTCCGCGCCCAGATGATTGGAAGTCTGAAAAAATTGCTCGGTTTTTTGTGTTCTTAACCTTACCGCCGCCTGAAAAGAAGAGCGCGAGCGCGAAAGTCGGCGCGCCGATTCCGCTTGCGCGATCGTGAGGGCGAAGCGAACGGCCAGACCGCAGGCATAATCCGGGCGTATGCAACTTGCATTCGGTCATCAAGACCGAACTGGTTGGAGATGCGGGCGCCGAGGATTGGGAGGGCAGACGATCAGGGGAGTTTTTGGAGAGAGAGAGGAAGGAACCCGCGTCACGGCATCCACCGTTTCAACGGGCCTCGGAAAAATGCTATTATCCGCTTCGACATGCGGTCATCCGGAGGCGTTGCTGAAATGGGCAGACAGGCAGTCGTCGTGCTTTACGTGCTGGCGATGGCAGCCGTCATCGTCGGCGTGGATTTCGCGTTCTTCAGAAACCAATTCTGGGAACGGCTGACAGTGAATATTGGCATTGTCTTGGTGTTCGGAGCTTTTTACCTGAGATTCCTCGGGCGTCCATGAGCAAGGATCCGTTCATCGCGCGCGGGATCATTTCGAACCTGTTCTCCGCGCTCATCATTGTCGCCTGCCTTTTTCTGCCGGCGGGCACATGGTCTTATTGGCAGGGATGGGTTTTCCTCGTCGCGTTCGAGCTATGCTCGCAGGCGTTGGGCGTCTACTTTCTCATCAACGACCGGAAGGTGATCGAACGGCGCGTACGGGTCGGACCGACTGCGGAACGAGAGCCGGCGCAGAAGATAATTTCGGCATTGATCATCGCAGCCTTTATCGCGGCGTTGATCGTTCCGTCATTCGACCGTCGCTTCGGCTGGTCGCCGGTGGCGCCCGCAGCCTCGATCCTCGGGGATGCCCTCGTCGTATTCTCATTCCTGATCTTTTTTTGGGTGCTGAAGGCCAACAGCTACGCGGCGTCGACCATACAGGTCGAGGAAGGACAGCCCGTCATATCGTCCGGTCCATACGCGCTCGTCCGGCATCCGATGTATTTGGGCGCTCTTGTGCTGTTCGTCGGAATCCCGCTCGCACTCGGTTCGTGGTGGGGCGTTCTCCTGCTCGCCCCGTTCCTGCCGGCGCTCCTGTGGCGCCTCCTCGATGAAGAGCGGTTCCTTTGTACGAATCTGCACGGCTATGCCGCATACATGCAACAGGTGCGCTATCGGCTGATTCCAGCGATCTTTTAGAGAAATGCCCGCAATGGCCTTGGCGGCGCCCTTCCCGGTCATATGTCGTCCAGCGAAATCCGCGGCAGTTTCGCCATCTGCGGCCTGGTGACGCGCGGCGGGACCACGGAATTACGGGGGAATTACTCAGGACGCAATACCAATTGCGTCATTTGGTCAGCAGCACGCGCCAGATCACGCGGCATGGTCGCCGACGGCAACGGCAGTCGTTCACATTTTTGATCGATGGCGCCGCGAGAGAGGATCGAATTCAATATTGTTCTGCATAACACGTTGAACAACAATACTTTAGCCCCTATCGCACAAGGCGTTTGGTAACGAGAAATGTGCAAAAACTTGTGTGCAAAAATGGCTGTATTGGTAGTGTATGCGGCGAACATGCCTCAACGCGGCGCATTCGGTTTGGCGAGACGCAATCGCCACGCGCGGCCTCCCCTATTTGGGGCATGCGGAAGCGTCGCCGCCATGCTCACGTGATTTTGACGTGTCATGTGAGTTGGGGAGCGCGATGCGCAATTTAGGTGGAGCGGGCGACGGCGCGCGCCCGAGTGAACAGCCTGCCGGCAAATATATCGTCTGCGTCGGCGGATATCCGCGCTCGGAAGCTTCGACCTACCGGGAGGCCGTGACGCTGGCGAAGAAAATGAGATGGTTCGCCCCGGACGGGGCGTTCTCGGTCTACGAGGTCGACACAAGCATCCACTTCGATGTGCCGGAAAGCTTTTTCCTCGATGAATTGGCGGTCCTGCCGAATGCTGCCCCTGACACCGCGACTACGCGGGCATTGGGATGACAACTTTGCTCCATCCCCAAGAAACCCGTCATCCATCGCAACTCGAAACGCCGCCGAACTCGATCGACGAACTGGTTGGAAGCAGACTGCGTTTCCGACGGCTCGAACTTTCGCTGACAGCGGGCCAAATTGCGCGATGGTCTGAAATTCCGGTCGCGCAGGTCTATGACTACGAAGCGGGCCGACATCGCGTGCAAGCCGAGCATTTGCGCCGGCTGGCAGGCGCGCTCCGCGTCCCTATCTCGCACTTCTTCCGAACCTAGCTCCCGCCGATGCGCGAAATGCCGACGAAAGCCTCCCGCCAAGGCCGGCAGGACGGCGTCGCGCTCGGTGGATGCGGTCCTGTCGCGTGTCAACCGAAGCGCGCGACCAGCGCGGCCAATTCAACCTGGCTGTGCACGTCGCATTTCTGCATGACAGCCTTCAGGTGACTGCGGACCGTTCCCTCCGCGATCCCAATTTTTCCGGCGATCTCGGCGGGGAAGCCCCGATCGAAACCAAAGCTCCGACTTCGGATTCACGGTCAGTCAGTCCGACCGCCATCTTCAGGCGGGCGATCGTCGAGGAATCCTGCTGCTGTTTCCTTTCGGGGTCGATCAACACGCCGATCGCCGCCACGGGCGCGAATACGTCGCCAGCCTCGCCGGTAACCGGCACAATCAACAGAAAGGATTGCCCCCCATCCCTTTTGCGCGTCAGTCTAATGGCGCCGGAGGACGGCTCCCCAGACAGGGACCGGCGGATGAGAGCGTCAATGCGTGGCTGTTCAGAGCCGAGGGCGCTGACGAGACGGCCCCGCACGATGGTCAGGGGATCGCCATTGGCCGCAATCTTGTTGGCGCTTCGTTCGAGCGGTCGGCCCATGAAATCCAGCTCGAACACGAATTCGCCGCGGCGTTGAAAGAGAACGGCCTGCTCACGGGCCTGTTGCGCGAAGCCATGTTGGGCGAGTTGGGCGGCCGCCCTTATGCCCGGCAAGACGATATTAAGTCGTGCGACTTCGTCGGTATCGAAACAGCCTTGTCTAACCTCGCGCCAGAAAGAAATCTTGACGCCGCCAAGATCGTTGGGGCCGACAAGCGAGGCTGAGGCGCGAAAAGGCACGTCGGCGACCGGCCGCATGTAATCTCGAAAAAACGTCTCTCTTTCCAGCCGCTCGCGAATTTGCGGCGCCCCGTCCGACACGAAGCCAAAATCGTTCGAACCGAGGATCAAAACCCTTGATGAATAGGGCGGCGTCCTGCCGCAACGAATGTCCCGGCACGCTTCCTCCAAACCTTGCGAAGGCAGCATCCGGACTTGCGTATCGGTCGACCGGCTGAATGCGACGGCCTTCGCCCCGGCCCCCGCAGCGAGGCTCTCAAGCGCCGGCCCCCACGAACGCCCCAGCAGGACTGCGGATTGCAGTTCTTCGCCGGCGCCACGAAGTCGCGCGATATCCACGGCCACTTAAAGCTCCACATCTCCATTTTCGCTGACCTGGCCCCACAACATGGCGAGCCGGATCAAAAAGCCGCGATCGCAACCTCCAGTTGGCAATCAAATCTAAAATGGCCACATGGTCAATAGCGTAAGGGTAATCTGACGGATCGCGACGCAGGACCCGCGCCGGATTTTCTGCACTGCAGAAGAGCATTCCTCAGCCCACGCGGATTACGGGTCATGATACGAATTGCGGAATAGGTGCAGGGTCCGACGTGCAGAGGAATTCTGCCCCAGTCAAACGCGCGGTGCGCATAGCAAAAATATTCGGAAGGCTGGTGCTGCGAGAGAGGATTGAACTCTCGACCTCTCCCTTACCAAGGGAGTGCTCTACCACTGAGCTACCGCAGCTGAAATCCGAGCGCGTCTGCAAAGCAGCGTCGGAGCGGCCGGTTTCTGCCACAGCGCGGCGGACATGGCAAGCGTCCGTTTTTTTTGCGCCTGACGTTTCGACCAAGGCAAGCTTGTCCCGCCCGCCTTTCGCGCCTAAAAGCGGCGGCGATCCGCGAGTTTTGCCCATGGACCCCGAAAAGCCCCCTTCCCCCGACGCCTCGGCCAAAAAGGCCGAACCCGCCGTCTCGCCGCAAAAGCTCTCGCAAAAGCAGCGCCTTGCCGAAGCCCTGCGCGAGAATTTGCGCCGGCGCAAGGCGCAGGTCCGTGGCCGCAAGGCCGATCCCGACAGCAAAGCTGGCCCTTGAGCCGCATGTCGTCTATATGACGCAACCGCCCCACGCCGCCATCGGCAGCGGGAAGCGACGAGCGGCGCGCGCGCCTCCCGAAAGTTCGAGCCAAGCGCGGAAGACGAGCCGCGACACAGCGAGGAGCAATGGATCGCATACGCATTGTCGGCGGCAGGCCGCTGAATGGAATTATTCCGATTTCCGGGGCCAAGAACGCGGCGTTGCCGCTGATGATCGCCTCGCTTCTGACAGATCGCACGGTCACGCTGGAAAATCTGCCGCGACTGGCCGATGTGAGCCTGCTGGTGCGCATCCTTTCGAATCACGGCGTTGATTACTCCATCGACGGACGCCGCCAGGGCGAGGAGCAGGACGCCGGTCAGACCGTGCACATGACCGCCCGCGAAATCGTCGACACCACCGCCCCCTATGAACTGGTGTCGCGCATGCGCGCCAGTTTCTGGGTCGTCGCGCCGCTTCTGGCGCGCTGCGGCGAGGCCAAGGTCTCCCTGCCCGGCGGCTGCGCCATCGGCACCCGCCCGGTCGACCTTTTGCTGATGGCGCTGGAAAAGCTCGGCGCCTCGATCGAGATCGAAAACGGCTATGTCATCGCCAAGGCGCCGAAAGGGCTGCGCGGCGCCGAAATCACCTTTCCCAAGGTCACGGTCGGCGGCACCCATGTCGCGCTGATGGCCGCCGCTCTGGCGCACGGGACCACCGTGCTGCATAACGCCGCGCGCGAGCCGGAAGTGCTCGACCTCGCGGACCTCCTGACCAAAATGGGCGCAAAAATTCGCGGCGCCGGTCAGTCGACCGTCGAGATCGACGGCGTGGCCCGCCTCAACGGCGCCAAGCACCGCGTGCTGCCAGACCGGATCGAAGCCGGCACTTACGCCATGGCGGTGGCGATGGCCGGCGGCGACGTGATGCTGGAGGGCGCGAAAGCCGAGCATCTGCAAGCGGCGCTCGATGTCCTGGTCCAAAGCGGAACGCAGGTCGAATCCTTCGAAAAGGGACTGCGCGTCCATCGCAAGGGCGGCGACATCCTGCCCGTCGATGTCGCGACTGCGCCTTTCCCCGGTTTCCCGACCGATCTCCAGGCGCAATTCATGGCGCTGATGACCCGAGCGAAAGGCGTTTCGCGAATCACAGAGACCATTTTCGAAAACCGTTTCATGCACGTGCAGGAGTTGGCTCGTTTCGGCGCGCGAATAAAGCTCGACGGCGACAGCGCCATTGTCGAGGGCGTCGATCGGCTCAAGGGCGCGCCGGTCATGGCCACCGACCTGCGCGCCTCGGTTTCGCTGGTGATCGCCGCGCTCGCCGCCGAAGGCGAAAGCATGGTGCAGCGCGTCTATCACCTCGATCGCGGCTTCGAAGCGCTCGAGCGGAAGCTCAGCCGCTGCGGCGCGGACGTCACACGGATTTCAACCGGCGGCTGAAGCGGATCCATCCACAAGGCAAAGGCCGCGCTTTCAGCGAAAGCGCGGCCTTTCTGCTTTGTGGCGAAGCCTCACGGCCCCGACGAGGCCGCGGTCTTTCCGCCTGTCGGCGTGAAACGAGCCGCCGGCCCGGCGGAGGCGAGCGGCGCCGCATTGGCCGAGGAGGCCGCCGGGCGGGCGTGGAATTCGGCGATCTGCCTTTTCGCCGCCGCCAATTGCCCGGCGTCGAGCCGCCCTCCAATTTCGTCGCGTTTTTTTGCGGCGTCGGCGTCGCCCTGCTGCGCGGCCGCGCCGAACCACACGTAGCTCTGCGCCAGGTCCTGCTTCACGCCCATGCCCCGCGCAAAGAGAATGGCGAGATTGAACTGGCTGTCGCGGACGCCGTAGTCGGCGGCGCGGCGGAACCATTGGGCCGCACCGGCGTAGTCGGGCTTGCCTTCGACGCCCTCGGCCTCGATCACAGCCAGATTGTGCATGGCGCGGATATTGCCCAGGAGCGCCGATTTTTCGTAATAGTCGCGCGCCTTGCGCAGATCGCGGGTCGCGCCGGCGCCTTTTTCATATATGGCGCCGAGTCGATATTGCGCCTGGGCGAGGCCTTGCGCGGCGGCCTTCTCGAACCAGCGGATCGCCGCCGCGGGGTCGCGCGCGACTCCCAGCCCTTCGGCGAGGCGGGCGCCCATGTCATATTGCGCCGCCGCGTCGCCTTTTTCCGCCAACTCCTTGACGCTGCGAAACTGCGCGGCGGCCTCAAGGCCCGCCAGGCTGTTGACGCGCCGGCCGATCGAACCCACAGCGAGCGGGTCGATAAGGCTCGCGCCGCGGGCCGGTTTGGCGGCGGGCGCGGGGGCGGCCGGAGGCGTGGCTGCGACGGGAGCGCTGGCGGCCGGGGCCGGAGCATTCGCGGCGGCCGACGGGGCGCGCGGCGCGGGGTTTTCCCCAGGCTGCGCCGCTTGTTCCCCGGGCTGCGCCGCCGGGGACTTGGCGTCGTGGGGTCCGGCGACCGACAGCATCGGCGGCGGCCCGCTGTCGAAAACGCGATAGGCTTGGAAGGCGCCGAGCGCCAGCACAGTCCCGGCCATCACCAGCAGCGCCGGCAGGCGGCGCGCGCCGACGTTGTCGGCCACCGCCATCGGACGCACGAAAGCAGCGGCGCGCTCCGTCGCCGCGCCAGCGCCCTTGGCGCGCTGCTGCCGATCGGCCTCGGTCTTTTCGGCGACTTCGGCCGCCGCGCGCGCCGCCAGGGCCCGGCGCGCCACGTCAATGTAATTGGCCTGCGGCGGCTTGGCCTTCAGCGCCGCCTCGTCGTGGCGCGACAGGGTGACCACCGGCGCTTCCAGTTCCTGCGAATCCGCGCGGTCACGCCCGGCCTCTTCGAAATCCGCAAGCGGCGCGCGCTCGGCCGGACGGCCGGCGCCCGGCTCCATGAGGAAACGGTCGTCGTCGAATTCGAGCGGGCGCGGGGTCGAACGCGCCGCCGCAGAGGCCGCGGCGCCGGGCCCGGCCGAAGCCGCCGCGCGCGACGGCATCTGCTCCGCCTGCGCGGCGCGCGCCTCGACGACGTCGTCCTCGAGCATGGCGAGACGATCGACGACCTTTTCGAGCGTCTCGTGCACGGCGCACAGGGTCTGCTGGGCGCGTCGGTCGGAAACTTCATGCTTTTCGCGCAGATCAGCGATTTCCCGCGCCGTTTCGTCGTCGCGCTGCGGAAGCGGCAAATTGGCGAACGCCTCGCGCAACGCCTGCCGGGCCGCCTCGCGCTCGGCTTCGCGCGAGCTTTCCAGCCGGCCCGCCAGATCGTCCAGGGCGCGCTCCAGCTTGAGGCCAGTCTGCGTGTCGCCGCGATCGAGCCGTTCTGAAACCTGCGCCATCTGGCGTTCGAGGGCCTCGAGCGCGCGGGAATCGGCCTGCGGCGCCATGGCCGTGTCGAGCTTTTCGGCCAGCGAGCGCAACAGCGGCTCAAGCATCGGCGACGACGGCGTCCGCACCAGGACCTCGTCCTGCGCCACATCGATGCGCTCGGCCAGGGCCTGATGCACGAAATCGAGGCGGCGCGACAGGTCGTCGAAGCGCGAATTGTCGATGGCCCGCGGCGCTTCAGGCGCCGTCGCCACGCGTTCGATGCGCGAGGCGAGATCGTCCAGCCGCGCCTCCAGGCCGCGCCAGCCGGCGGCGCTCTCGGCGCGTCCGGCTTCCTGCGCGCGCCCGGCCTCACGCGTCTGGCGCGCCACTTCCTCCAGCCGTTCGGACAGGCCGGCGACCTGCCTTTCGATCCGCTCCATCGGCGCCATCTGCTCGACGGCCGAGGCGATCATCGCGCGCAATTGATCCGATTGATCGCAGACCTTCAGGAAATCGGCGCGATCGGCGCCGCCCGCATGGCGCAAGTCTTCGATCCTGGCCTCGACGTCGCGCAATTGCCGGATGACGCCGTCGAAATTGGCCGAGGCGCCGGCTTCGGCCATGGCGCGGCGCAATTCGTCGGCGAGCGTCTCGATGGGGCCGAGCACTGTTTCGCGCAAGCCCTCGCCGCGCGACCGCTCGATACGATCGCCGAGCGCGATCACGGCGTTTTCCAGCGACGCCATCTGGCTGCGCGGCGCGACGTCGTCGAGCGCGCGGCTCATGGCGGCGACCTGTCGCGCCAGGGCCTCGATTTCGGCAGAAGAGGTCGGCTGTCCCTGCGCTTGCGCTGCGCGGAAAACGGCGTCGCGCGCCTGATCGACGCGCTGGCTGAGGTCGCGCACCGCGCTTTCGAGGCCGGCGACGGCGCCGCGTGGCGCCACATCGGCCAAGGCGCGTCCCATGGAGGCGAGTTCGGAGCGCACGCCGGCGAGATCGGCGCCGGCGGAAGCCGAAGGGGAGGACAGCGCCGTCTCGACGCGCGCGGCCAGATCCCGCAGGGCCTGCTCGACCGCGGCGCCCGAGGCGCGCGACGAGGCTTCGGACGCGCGCAGCATGGCGTCCTGCGCCTGGTCGACGCGGTTGGCCAGCTCGCGCATGGCGCTTTCGAGACCGGCGACCGCGCCGCGCGGCGCCACATCAGCCAGGGAGCGGCCGATGGACGCCATTTCCGAGCGCAGGCCGTCGAAATCGGCGGCGGATGAAGGCGCGGACAAAACCTCCTCCACGCGCCGGCTGAGGTCGCGCAACGCCTTCTCGACGCCCGCGCCGGTCTCGCCCGAGACGCGCGACGAAGCTTCGGATGCGCGCGACATGGCGTCCTGCGCCTGGTCGACGCGGCTGGCGAGCTCGCGCATGGCGCGTTCGAGGCCAGCGATGGCGCCGCGCGGAGCCACATCGGTCAGGGAGCGGCCCATCGCCGCCAGTTCGGCGCGCAGGCCGTCGAAATCGGCGGTGGACGAAGGCGCGGACAGAACCGCTTCGACGCGCTGGTTGAGGTCGCGCAACGCCTTCTCGACGTCGCCCGGGCCGCGCGACGCCGCGCCGCCTGCGGTAAACTCGCGGCGCATTTCCTCGATGCGGCCCGACAGCGACTCGATGCCATGCTGCAGCCGGTCGATCCGCTTGTCTTCGGCGGGCGCCGGCGCGGCGCGCTCGAGTTTTTTGGCGAAGGCCTCGAAACGCTCGTCGAGCAAGGCCGCGAGCGGCGGAGCAAGAGGAGGGGACGGGGGCGCGAAGGTTTTTTCTGCGACGTGGTCGAGCTTGCGCGCCAGCGCCTCGAAACGCTCGTCGATGAGCGCGGCGAGCGGCGGCGCGACAGGCGCTGCGCGCGCAACAGGCGCCGAGGGCCGGATTTTCGGCGCCGCGCCCGAATCGAGGTCGCGCTGGCGCGCCGCGATCGCCGAAATGGCGCCGTCGAGCGCCCGGCGGGGCGCAGCCTGCGGCGGCATCTGAGGCGCCGCAGGCAGATGGGCGGGCGCCGCGGGCGCATGGCCAGCCGCCGCAGGCGCCGGTCGCACGGTCTGGCGGTCGAGACGGGCCATCAAGGCGTCGAATCGCCGCTCCAGCCTGGCGAATTGCTCGTCGCGCGCCTCGCCGGGAGGGATAGCCTCCGCTTTTTCGATTTTGGCGAGGATGTTCGACAGGCGAGCGTCGAGCTGGCGCAGGGCGGGTTCGTCGGGCTGTGTCTTGGCCGGCGCCGCCGCCTCGGGACGCGGCGCGCGCGCCAACTGCCGTTCGGCGGAATTTTCCTTCGTCAGCAATCGCGCCTCGATTTCTGCGAGGCGGTCGTTCACGGAGGAGATCATGCCCTGCAGGGGCCGGACGCTGTCCCTGGCGCCGCGCTGCAGTTTCTGCTCGAGCCCGGCGAGGCGGGCGTCGACCTGCGCCAGGGCGTCGGCGCGGCCGCTCTCCGCCGTCTCGAACATGGTCGCGACATTGGCGATCGCCCGGGCCGTGCGCGCCTCGACGCGGCCGGCCTGGTCCTGAAACGCCGCCACGGCCTGTTCGAGCAGGGCTTCAGCGTCGGCGGAAGGGTCGCGACCGGCGCGAACGCGACCGAAATCACCCGCGAAATCATTGGAATAAGCGTCACGCAGGGTTTTGGCTCGAAGTCTTTCCGGCGCTGGCGCCGGAGGACGGCGGCGCGATTCGAGCTGGGACGAAAAATCGTCGTCCCAATCCGATTCGTCCCGGCTCGCGTCATCCGGCCCGGCGGCGTCAACGCGCGCATGGTTTCCGCGCATCTCGTCGCGGCGCGGCTCATCGCGCCGCGCTTCCTGGCGGCGGCTTGATTCGCCGCGACGCCGGCGCGGCGGCTGGTCCTCGTCCATTTCAACGCTCAGCCGCGCCAATTGCGCGGCGACCGCCTCCAGACGCTCGTCGGCGTCGAAGTCCTGGGCGTTCGCGCCAACCTCCGCGGCGCGATCCGCTATGGCCCTGTTCATCCACTCGCCCAAGGTGACGCCGTCGCGGCGGGCCGCTTCCTTGGCGGCCTCCCGCGCGTCGAAATCAATGCCCTTGATGCTCCAGGGAACCGCCTTGTTCATTTCTGCTTCCCGGTTGAACCGCCGGACAGAGCAATTCCGTCCAACGCGCCGCCCAAAACGTCCGCGCAACTCATGCGCGACAAAGAGCGGCGGCCCTCGCATCAGCTTTCCGCGCTTATGGTAAAAAACGCGTTAACGATGACCGATTTTGAAACATAAGGGGTTTCTCCGTCGAAACGGGATTGCAAGTTGTGCTGACGTGCGTTACAACCTTTACGTGTGCTGCGTAATGTTTTCCCTTTCCATCAGGACCATTTCCATGAACGCCACCGCCCTCCTCCATACGGCCGCCCCCGAAGCGGCGAGCGCTGAATTACTGACGATCGGCGAGGTCTCCCGTCTTTACGGCGTGACCCTGCGCGCCCTGCGCTTTTATGAACAGCGGGGTCTGCTCAAGCCAATTCGGCGCGGCGGCGCACGCTTCTATGACTCCGTGCAGAAAGTCCGCCTGCAGATGATCCTCAAAGGCAAGCATCTCGGCTTCACCTTGACGGAAATCGCCGACTTGCTCGAAGCTGAATCCGGCCACGACAAGAAGAGCGACGATTTTGTCCTCGACGAAAAAATGGTGTTGTCGCAGTTGCGCCATCTCGAGGAGCGCCGCTCCGATCTCGACCAGGCCATCGAGGAATTGCGCGCCGCGCACAAGAAACTGGTCGCCGGCGGACGCTGACCCAATTCGCCGGCGCCCGACGGCGAAAACCGTTGCGCGGGGCGATGCGCGGTCACATTCTCGTTGCTGATTCGGCGCGTGTCGCAGCGCTCCATTGCTTTCCGAAAAAGCGGCTCGTCCCAGGACGAGCCGCTTTTTTTGCGCCTCCAAAGGCGTCTGCGCAGGCGCCAGTCGGGGCGAACGCCCTTGCCTTGCCGACCGCATTAGTTTATATATGAACCAATCAAGAAAAACTTTAGCGAGGAGAGGAAGACATGCCGAGCTACAAGGCGCCCGTCGCGGACGCGCTTTTTCTGCTGAACGACGTTCTGCGCGTCGCAGATCACGCCGATCTCGCCGGATTTTCGGAAAGCTCGCCCGATATTGTCGCCGCAGTGCTCGACGAGGCGGCCAAGCTCGCGGAAGAGCAGTTGCAGCCGCTCAACCTGCCCGGCGACCAGGAGGGCTGCCATCGCGCGGACGACGGCAGCGTGACTGCGCCGAAGGGGTTCAAGGCCGCTTTCGCCGCTTATGCAGGCGGCGGCTGGATCAGCCTGCCGTTCGACCCCGAATATGGCGGCCAGGGCCTGCCCTATGTCCTGGCGACGATCGTCAACGAGTTCTTCTCCTCCGCCAACATGGCCTTCGCCATGTATCCTGGCCTCACCTCCGGCGCCGTCGCCGCTCTGCTGACGCATGGATCGGACGATCTGAAAAGGACCTATGCGCCGAAAATGGTCGAGGGCCGCTGGACTGGCACCATGAACCTGACCGAGCCGCATTGCGGCACCGACCTCGGCCTGCTGAAGACCAAGGCCGCGCGGCGCGAGGACGGCTCCTTCGCGCTCACCGGCCAGAAGATCTTCATTTCGGCCGGCGAGCACGACCTGGCGGAGAATATCGTCCATCTGGTGCTGGCGCGGATCGAGGGCGCGCCTGCCGGGGTGAAGGGCATCTCATTGTTCCTCGTGCCGAAATTCCTGCCCGACGCGGCGGGAAATCCTGCAGCGCGCAATGAGGTGTCGTGCGGGTCGATCGAGCACAAGATGGGCATTCACGCCAATTCGACCTGCGTCATGAATTACGACGGCGCGACCGGCTGGCTGGTCGGCGAGGAAAATCGCGGCCTCAACGCCATGTTCGTGATGATGAACGAGGCGCGCCTGGCGGTTGGCGTGCAGGGCCTGTCCCAATCGGAAGTCGCCTATCAGAACGCCCTCGCCTATGCGCGCGAGCGTTTGCAGGGCCGAGCCCTGTCGGGCGCCAAAAATCCGGAAAAGCCAGCCGACCCGTTGATGGTCCATCCCGACATCCGCCGCATCCTGCTGGAAATCCGCTCCTTCAACGAAGCGGGGCGCGCCCTGGCCTTGTGGGCGGCGCTGCAAAGCGACATCGCTCACCGCAGCTCCGACCCGAAAGCGCGCGAAAAGGCGTCCGACTATCTCGGGCTGATGACGCCGGTGCTCAAGGGCGTGCTGACGGATCGCGGGTTCGACAATTGCGTCAAGGCGCAGCAGGTGTTCGGCGGCCATGGCTACATCGCCGAATGGGGCATGGAGCAATTCGTCCGCGACGCCCGCATCGCCATGATCTACGAAGGCGCCAACGGCATCCAGGCGCTCGATCTCGTCGGGCGCAAACTGCCCGCCAATGGCGGCCGCGCCATCATGGCGCTGCTCGCCGAGATCGGCGCCTATATCAAGTCCAATGACGGCGACGAGGCGCTCAAAGCCTTGCTGGCGCCGCTTTCCGCCAGCCTCGGCCATCTGCAGCAGGCGACGCTCTGGCTAATGCAGAACGGCATGGCCGCGCCCGACAACGCCGGCGCCGCCGCCACCGACTACATGCATCTGCTCGGACTGGTCGTCCTCGCCTATATGTGGGTGCAGATGGCGAAAGCGGCGGACGCCGACAAGGACGGGCGCGGCGGAATTCATGCAGGGAAGAAGGCTTGCGCGTTGTTCTTCGTCGAGCGCATTCTGCCGGAAACGCGGCTTGCGGCTCGCGCGCATCACCACGGGCGCGGCCAACATGATGAGCCTGCCGGCGGAATTGTTCTGAGTTTTGGGTGAGATCGCCCCCTCTCCCCGCTAACGGGGAGAGGGGCTCGTGCAAGATGAAATCCGATATTATCACCAGAGGAAACGCCATGACGGAAGCTTTCATCTACGACGCCGTCCGGACGCCGCGCGGGCGGGGAAAGCCCGACGGCGCGCTGCATGAAGTCTCGACGCTGGCCCTGGCCGTCAGCGCGCTGACCGCGCTGCGCCAGCGCGCCCTGCCCGAGCCCGGACTGGTTGACGACGTGGTGCTCGGCTGCGTCGATCCGGTCGGCGAGGCCGGCGGCGATATCGCCCGCGCCGCGGCTCTCGCTGCGGGATACGGCGACAGCGTCCCCGGCCTGCAAATCAACCGTTTCTGCGCCTCGGGCCTCGACGCGGTGAATTTTGCCGCCGCGCAGGTGATGTCCGGCCAGCAGGATCTGGCCGTCGCCGGCGGCGTCGAAAGCATGAGCCGCGTCGGCATCGGCGCCTCCGGCGGCGCCTGGCCGGTCGATCCCTCGATCGCCATTCCCGCCTATTTCATGCCGCAGGGCGTGTCCGCCGATCTCATCGCCACCAAATACGGCTTTTCGCGCGACGATGTCGACGCCTATGCGGTGGAAAGCCAGAAACGCGCCGCGAAGGCCTGGGCGGAGGGGCGCTTCAAGAAGTCCATCGCGCCGGTCAGGGACGTCAACGGCCTGACCATTCTCGACCGCGACGAGCACATGCGCCCGGCGCCGACATGCAGTCGCTGGCGGCGCTGAAACCCGCCTTCGTCATGGCCGGCGAACAGGGCGGCTTCGACGCCGTGGCGATGCAGGCGCATCCCGAGATCGAGCGCGTCGACCATGTCCATCACGCCGGCAATTCCTCCGGAATCGTTGACGGCGCCGCCGCCGTGCTGATCGGCAATCGCCAGGCCGGCGAAAAACTTGGCCGCAAGCCGAGGGAAGAATCCGCGCCTTCGCCAATATCGGCTCGGAGCCCGCGATGATGCTGACCGGCCCGGTCGACGTGACGAAGAAGCTGTTCGCCCGCTCGGGCCTGAGTTTCAAGGACATCGACGTCATCGAGATCAACGAGGCCTTCGCCGCCGTGGTGCTGCGCTACCTCCAGGCCTTCGACCTCGATCCGGAAAAGGTCAATCCCAACGGCGGCGCCATCGCGATGGGCCATCCGCTCGGCGCGACCGGCGCGATGATCCTCGGAGCCGCGCTCGACGAACTGGAGCGCGCCGACAAGTCGCTGGCGCTCGTCACCCTCTGCATCGGCGCCGGCATGGGCACGGCGACCGTCATCGAACGCGTCTGATCGGGAGACCAAGATGAACCTCACTCAATTCCGCATCGAGACCGATTCCGACGGCATTGCCCTGGTGACCTGGGACGTCCCCGGAAAGAGCATGAACCTCATCGACGCCACGATGATGAGCGAGCTTGAGCAGGTCGTCGACACGACCACAGCCGACGCCAATGTGAAGGGCGTCGTCATCGCCTCCGGCAAGGAGTCCTTTTCCGGCGGCGCCGACCTGACCATGCTGGAGGCCTCCGGCCGGGCGCTGCGCGAGGCGTCGAAGACGGAAGGCGCGGAAAAGGCCATGCAGGGCTTTTTTGACGCCACGTCCAACCTGTCTCGCATCTACCGCAAGATCGAAACGAGCGGAAAGCCGTGGGCGGCGGCCATCAACGGAGCCTGCCTCGGCGGCGGCTTCGAACTGGCGCTGGCCTGCCATTACCGCGTCATGGGCGACGACGACAAGAGCCGTGTCGGCCTGCCGGAAATAAAGATCGGCCTGTTTCCGGGCGGCGGCGGCACGACCCGCGTCGCGCGGCTGATGCCGACGCCCGACGCCCTGCAGATGCTGCTGAAGGGCGACCAGATCAAACCCGCCGCCGCCAAGGCGAAGAACCTCGTTCATGCCCTGGCGCCGCGAGAAAAGCTCGTGCAGGCGGCCAAGGACTGGATCAAGGCCGGCGGCAAGGGCGAGGCGCCCTGGGACGCCAAGGGCTACAAGTTCCCGTCGGGAAAGGTGTTTTCGCCCGGCGGCATGATGATCTGGCCGCCGGCCAACGCCATCTATCGCCGCGAAACCCACGACAATTATCCGGCGGCGCGCGCCGTCCTGCAATGCGTCTACGAAGGCCTGCAATTGCCGATGGACCTGGCCTTGCGCGTCGAAAGCCGCTGGTTCGCGAAGATCCTGCGCTCGCCGGAAGCGGCGGCGATGATCCGCAGCCTGTTCGTTTCGATGGGCGAATTGAACAAGGGCGCGCGGAGGCCGAAAAACGTCCCGCCCTCCTCGATCAAGAAGATCGGCGTGCTCGGTGCCGGATTTATGGGCGCGGGAATCGCCTATGTGTCCGCGCTGGCGGGAATCGAGGTGGTGCTGATCGACCGCGACCAGGCCGCCGCCGACAAGGGCAAGGCCCATGCCGAGGGCATTCTCGCAAGCGCCGTTGCCAAGGGCCGCAGCACCGAGGACGCCAAGGCGAAGGTGCTGGCGCGGATTGCGCCGACCGCCGATTACGCCGCGCTGAAGGGCGTGGACCTGATCGTCGAGGCGGTTTTCGAGGATCGCGCCGTCAAGGCCGAAGCCACGGCCAAGGCGCTCGCGGTCGTCGGGCCAGAGACGATCTTCGCCTCCAACACCTCCACCCTGCCGATCACTTCGCTGGCCGAAAACTGGCCGAAGCAGGAAAATTTCATCGGCGTGCATTTCTTCTCGCCGGTGGACAAGATGCTGCTTGTCGAGACCATTCTGGGCGCCAAGACCGGCGACAGGGCTTTGGCCACCGCGCTCGACTATATTCGCGCCATCAAGAAAACGCCGATCGTCGTAAATGACTCGCGCGGCTTCTTCGCCAATCGCTGCGTGCTGAACTTTGTGCGCGAGGGCCATCTGATGCTGATGGAGGGCGTGCCGGCGCCGATGATCGAGAATGTGGCGCGCATGGCGGGCATGCCGGTCGGGCCCTTGTCGCTCAACGACGAAGTGGCGCTCGATCTCGCCTGGAAGATACTGCAGGCGGCGAAGGCCGATCTCGGCGAAAAGGCGGTCGATCCGGCGCAGGAAAAACTGCTCGAGGAAATGGTGGTCAAGCTCGGCCGCCTCGGCCGCAAGAACGGCAAGGGCTTTTACGATTACACGCCTGGCGCGCCCAAGAAACTGTGGCCCGGCCTCGCCGACCTGCAGCCGAAGAAGCTCGATCCCGATACGCTGGACGTCAACGAGATGAAGCAGCGCCTGCTGGTGATCCAGGCGGTCGAAGCGGCGCGCACGGTCGAGGACGGCGTGGTCACAGACCCGCGCGAGGCCGACGTCGGCTCGATCATCGGCTTTGGCTTCGCGCCTTTTACCGGAGGCGCGCTGAGCTATATCGACTTCATGGGAACGAAGGATTTCGTCGCGCTTTGCGACAGGCTGGCGGCGAAATACGGCAATCGTTTCGCGCCGCCCGCCCTGCTGCGCGACATGGCGGCCAAAGGCGAGACGTTTTACGGACGTTTCGGCAGCCGAAGGGAAGCCGCCTGAACGCTTGCTTAGAAAAAAGCCCGGTCTCAGGCCGGGCTTTTTATTGGTGTGGCTGCCGCTGGCGACGCCCTCGGCCATTGCGGTGGGAAATTGACGACGCCGGCTCCCGGCGCCATCTGGCGACCTGGACATTTTCGCATTGCGCGAGACGTGAAAATGCTCATCATTCCATCCGATGTCGAAGCTGAAAGGGAGCGGACCCACGTCGCGCGCGGTCACAGTCTATTTTTCGCTGCTCAGTCCCTGGGCCTATATCGGCCATGCCGAATTGCAGGGCCTTGCCGCCAAACACGGGTTGAAAGTCGATTATCGCCCGGTGGCGCTTTCGCAGGTTTTCCCGGAATCCGGCGGCCTTCCGCTCGCCAAGCGCCATCCCGCGCGGCAAAAATATCGGATCGTCGAATTACAGCGCTGGCGTGAGAAACGCGGCCTGCATTTTCATCTCCATCCCAAATTCTGGCCCTTCGATCCCGCGCCCGGCGACCGGATCATCTGTGCGATGGCTTCGGCGGGCGTCGATCCCGGCAAATTCATCGGCGCGGCCTTCGCCGGCATTTTCGAGCAGGAGCGCGATCTCGCCGACAAGGCGGTCATCGCGGCGATCTTGAGCGAATCCGGCTATGAGCCGCATTGGCGCGAGCGCGGCGAAAGCGGCGAGGCCGAAATCCAGTATCAGCGCAATCTCGCGCTCGCCTTGCAGTCCGGCGTGTTCGGCTCGCCCTCCTATGTGCTGGACGGCGAGGTTTTCTGGGGCCAGGACCGACTGGAGCTGCTCGATGACGCCTTGACCGGCGGCCGCAAGGCTTTCAGCCAGGAAGCTTGACACAAGTCCGCATGCGCAATGCCGAACTCGCACTCTGTTGGCGCGAAAGGCCGCAACTGGAAAAGCCGCCCAGGAAAGGGCGGCTTCGTCTGACGATCTAACGCGCGTCAGAGGCCGGCGAGCGCCATATTCCCGGTTTTGCGCCGGTATCCGGCGAAACCGAGGCCAGCGAAGCCGAGCAGCATCAAAGCCCAGGTCGAAGGCTCGGGCACGCCGCCGGCCACGCCGGAATAGTCGGCCGTCACAGATCCGCCCGTCGAGCCGCCATTCGTCCCGCCGTTCGACCCGCCCGAGAGCAATCCGCCGTCGACTTCCGTCACGAGGAAACCGCTCGGCGAGGCCGGAGCGCTGTTCGTATAGAGAAAATCCAGCGTGTAGGAGGCGCCGGCCTGAGTCGCAATCGACTGGGAATAGGTGTCGGAGGACCCGACGGTCAGACTGCCGAATTGAAGCGCCGGAACCGAGGAGCCGTCAAAGATCTCGAATGTGTCGCTGCCACGGGCCGCGCTGGTCAAGGTCCAGTGGGAGTCGAGGAGGTCGACCCCGCTCCCATTCAGAAAAAGACCATTTTGCTTTGAATATTCCCACGCCAGCGGCTGGTAGCCGGCGATGGAAACGGTCGTCGTCGTCCCCTCCGCCGTGAAGGTCAACGCATAGGACGTGTTCGTCTGCGCGGGCGCGTTGACCAGGGAGAGAAGGACAAGCGCTTGCGACGGCGATGCCAGGCTTGCTGCCATCAGGGCAAGACCGACGGCAAAAATCCTGAACTTCATCAAGCGGCCCCCAAGCTACAGTTTTGTTGAATTCGGCTTAATTACGTTGCGTAACTATGCGCACAATCAAGAGCTTCCGGCAAGCCCTTTCCATTATGGACGTACGTCACGCATCGCACTTCTACAATATAGTGCTTAAACTATCGCCAAATGCGCCATTCCGATCATCTTCAGCGCAGTCCTTCACGTTAAAAAACTCCAGACGCCGACAGCGAGAACATGCTTCTCCTCGTTTCCGTCGCGGGCGGACGGTGAAAAAGCGGGTTCCCCTTTTCGTCCGCATGCACTAGTAACGTCCCTGCTTCGATCGAAAGGCTGGGTTAGTGAGCACACGGCGCATTCTCGTTACCGGCGCGGCCGGCTTCATAGGCTCGGCGGTGGCGCGGCGGATCATCCGCGAAACGCCGCATTCCCTGCTGGTCTTCGACAAGCTGACCTATGCCGGCAATCTCGCCTCGCTCGCGCCGATCGCCGCCGATCCGCGCTACCAATTCGTTCGCGGCGACATCTGCGACGCAGGCGCAGTGCGAGCCGCGCTCAAAAGTTTCCAGCCCGACTGGGTGATGCATCTGGCGGCCGAAAGCCATGTCGACCGCTCCATCGACGGTCCCGGCGAATTCATCCAGACAAATCTCGTCGGGACTTATGTCATGTTGCAGGAATCGCTGCATTATTGGCGCGAATTGGAGCCTGCGAAGGCGGATGGCTTCCGCTTCCACCACATCTCCACCGACGAAGTGTTCGGCTCGCTGGGCGAGGACGGCCTGTTCCGCGAGGACAGCGCTTACGCGCCGAACTCCCCCTATTCGGCCTCCAAGGCCGGCTCGGACCATCTCGCCCGCGCCTGGCTGCACACTTACGGCTTGCCGGTCGTGGCCACCAATTGCTCGAACAATTACGGCCCCTATCACTTTCCCGAAAAACTGATCCCGCTGATGATCCTCAATGCGCTCGAAGGCAAGAAACTGCCGGTCTACGGCGCCGGCGAGAACATCCGCGACTGGCTGTATGTCGAGGATCACGCCGAAGCCCTGCTGACGGTGGTCGAAAAAGGCCGCGTCGGCGAGAGCTACAATATCGGCGGCGTCAATGAACGCCGCAATATCGACGTCGTCCACACCATCTGCGATCTCGTCGACGAACTCGCGCCCGACGCGGCGATCGGCCCGCGCCGCAATCTGATCTCCTTTGTGCAGGACCGTCCCGGCCACGACCTCCGCTACGCCATCGACTGCGGCAAGATCGCCCGCGAACTCGGCTGGAAGCCCCGCGAAACCTTCGAGAGCGGGCTGCGGAAAACCGTGCAATGGTATCTCGAAAATCGCGAACTGGTGGGAAGACATCCGCTCCGGCAGCTATCGCGGCGAGCGGCTGGGAACCTTGGCGAGCTAAACAAAAGGGCTTTCGATGAGCGTGATTGAGGTCGAGCCGACCGCCATTCCCGATGTGAAGATCATCACGCCGCGCAAGTTCGGCGACCATCGCGGCTTCTTCTCGGAAGTCTATAACGCCAAGGCCTTCGCCGAGGCGGGAATAAAACTCGATTTCGTGCAGGACAATCATTCGCTATCGGCCGAGGTCGGCACGTTGCGGGGCCTGCATTTCCAGTCCGCACCCTTCGCGCAGGACAAGCTCGTCCGTGTGCCGCGCGGGAGAATCCTCGACGTCGCCGTCGACATCCGCCGCGCCTCGCCAAGCTACGGCCAGCATGTCGCAGTCGAACTATCCGCCGAAAACTGGAGGCAATTGCTTGTGCCGATCGGCTTTGCGCATGGCTTCGTCACCTTGGAGCCCGACACCGAGGTGATATACAAGGTGACCAATTATTATTCGGCGGCCAATGACCTCGGCCTCGCCTGGGACGATCCCGACCTGGGCATAGGCTGGCCCTTCGCGGCCGAAAGGATCGTCCTGTCCGACAAGGACAAGAAGCATCCGCGCCTGCGCGACCTCCCGAAGATCTTCGATTGAGCCCGCCCATGCGCCTCATCGTCACCGGAACGCAAGGACAGGTCGCCCGCGCCCTTCTCGAACACGGCGCGGCGCAAAAAATCGACATCGTCGCAATCGGACGTCCGGAGCTCGATCTGGCCGACCCGGCGGGGGTGGAGCGGGCGCTCGCTTCGATCAAAGGCGACGTGATCGTCAACGCCGCCGCCTATACTGCGGTCGACAAGGCGGAAGCCGAAGAGGACCTCGCCACGCGCATGAATGGCGAAGGCGCGGGCGCGGTGGCGCGGGCGGCGGCGGCGCGCGGCCTGCCGCTCATCCATCTTTCCACCGATTATGTCTTCGACGGATCCCTCGACCGCCCCTATCGCGAGGATGATTCCGTTGGCCCGGTCGGCGCCTATGGCCGCTCGAAGCTGGCCGGCGAGCGCGCCGTCGCCGCCGCTCACCCCGGCGCGGCGATTTTTCGCACCGCCTGGGTCTATTCGCCCTTCGGCGCCAATTTCGTGAAAACCATGCTCCGCCTGGGCGCAAGCCGCGAAGAAGTTTCGGTGGTCGCCGACCAGCATGGCGCGCCGACCTATGCCCCCGACATCGCCGACGCGCTCATCGCCATTGCGCGAAAAATGCGCGCCGAGCCGCAAAATTCGGAGATCTGCGGGCGTCTTCCACTTGACGGGAGCTGGCGAAGCGACCTGGGCGGATTTCGCGGAAGAGATTTTCACGGAGGCCGCGCGGCAGGGCCGCAAGCCGGTTACGGTTCGGCGGATCGCCACCCAGGATTACCCGACCCCGGCGCGCCGGCCCGCCAATTCGCGCCTCTCCAACGAAAGACTGGCGCGCGTCTTCGGCGTCGCCCTGCCCGACTGGCGGCTTTCCACCCGCGCCTGCGTCGCGCGGCTCCTGCAACATACCGAATGAAACGGACAGGTTCGATGAAGGGCATCATTCTCGCCGGCGGCAGCGGCACGCGCCTGCACCCGATGACACAGGTCATCTCCAAGCAGCTCCTGCCGATCTACGACAAGCCGATGATCTATTATCCGCTGACGACGCTGATGCTCGCCGGCATCCGCCAGGTCCTGATCATTTCGACGCCGCAGGACCTGCCCTTGTTCCGGCGCCTGCTCGGCGACGGGGCGCAATGGGGAATCGAGCTGTCCTACGCCGAACAGCCTCGCCCCGAGGGGCTGGCGCAGGCCTTCCACATCGGCGCGGATTTCGTCGCCGGCCAGAAGTCGGCGCTCGTTCTCGGCGACAACCTGTTTTACGGCCATGGCCTGTCGGAGAGCCTGCGCAACGCCGCCTCGACGAGCAAGGGCGCCACGGTTTTCGCCTATCACGTGCATGATCCCGAGCGTTACGGCGTCGTCGCCTTCGATGGCGGCGGCCGGGCCACTTCGATCGAGGAAAAGCCGAGGGCGCCGAAATCGAACTGGGCGGTGACCGGCCTCTATTTCTACGACGAAAAGGTCGTCGACCTCGCCGCCAATCTGAAACCGTCGCCGCGTGGAGAACTCGAGATCACCGATCTCAATCTCGAATATTTGCGGCGCGGCGAATTGCGGGTGGAGAAATTGGGCCGCGGCTACGCCTGGCTCGACACCGGCACGCCGGATTCGCTGCTCGAGGCGGCGGAATTCATGCGTACGCTGGAAAAGCGCACCGGCTTTCGCGTCGCCTGTCCCGAGGAAATCGCGTTCCTGGCCGGATGGATTTCCGAAAGCCAGTTGGCGGCGCTGGCCGAACCGCTCAAGAAAAGCGGTTATGGCGGCTACCTGAAAAGCTTGATGAAATCCGCGCAGGATTGACGCCGATCCGGTCCTGCCGGAGCGGGATTGCGATTTCGCGGCCGCCGCCCTTGAGGCGTGGCGGGGAAGCATCCTATTGTGATGATGGGCTGGTTCTCGGGGGATTCCGTCCGACAAATCCGGGCGCACAGAGTAAAGCGCGATGTCTCGAATGGAAACGCCGGCCATTACTGCGCAGCAAAAGGCGCAGCTTATGTCGAAGGTCCGGGTTCTCGTGGAGACGGGCTTTTTCGACGAGCGCTTTTATACGGCCAATAACGTCCTGCGCCCAGGCGACGATCCGTTCGAGCATTTTTTCCTCAAGGGCTATCTCGAAGGCCGGCGTCCCAACGCGGTCTTCGATCCGCTCTGGTATCTTTCCGCCTATCCGGAGGTCGCCGCCTCCGGTCTCAACCCGCTGCTTGAATACGCCCTGTTCGGCGAAAAGGCGGGCCGCAATCCGTCGCCGCTTTTCGACGCGCAATGGTACAGGAAGCGTTACGAGCTCGAAGCCCCCTCGAGCCCCCTGCTCCATTACCTGCGCAACCGGCCCGGCCGCTTCAGCCCGATCAGGGAATTCGACGCGGACTATTACCTGTCCGCCAACGCGGACGTCGCCACCGCCGGATTCGATCCTTTCGAGCATTATCTCGTTCACGGCTTCAAGGAGGGGAGAAAACCGTCCCCCGGGTTCGACGGCGCCGCCTATTCGCGCCGATTTCTGAAAGACCAGCGGGACGTCAACCCCCTGGTCCATTATCGCATCAACAGGGATTTGCCGGAAATTCGCGCCTTTTTCGACAGCGAGGAGCAGACGCCGTTTCTCGCCGTGAAGAAATTCACGAGGCCAGGCCCGGATTTCGCCGAGTTCGCGCCCATGTCCGCGACGACCGAAAGACGCGCGAAAATCCTGAGCTTTTACCTGACGCAGTTTCACGCCATCCCGGAAAACGACCGCTGGTGGGGAACAGGCTTCACCGAATGGACCAATGTGGCGCGCGGCCAGCCGCGCTTTCGCGATCATTACCAGCCGCGCATTCCGCGCGATCTGGGCTTTTACGATCTCGGCGACGTCAATGTGATGCGCCGGCAGGCGGCGATGGCCCAGGCCGCCGGAATTTTCGGATTTGTGTTCTATCACTATTGGTTTGACGGCAAGCGCCTGTTGGAGAAGCCGCTCGAAGACTTTCTCGCCGCTCCCGACATCGACATGCCCTTCTGCCTGATGTGGGCCAACGAGAACTGGACGCGGCGCTGGGATGGCGAGGACAAGGACGTCCTGATCGCCCAGAACCAAGGCGCCATCGACGACGAAAGACTTTGCGCCGATTTCGCGCGCCATTTCCGCGATCCGCGCTACATCAGGATCGACGGCCGCCCCCTCCTGATGGTCTATCGTCCAGGGCTGATGGACGATCCCGCCGCGACGATCGCCGAATGGCGACGCATCTTCCGCGAAACCTTCAATGAAAATCCCATCCTGACGATGGCGCAATGTTTCAAGGATAACGACCCGCGTCGCCACGGGCTCGACGGCGCGGTCGAATTCCCGCCGCACAAGCTGGCGCAGGACATGCCGAACATCAATGACGCCGTCGAGACGTTCGACGCGGATTTCGACGGCGATATCCTGCCCTATGAGGACATAGTCGCCGCCTCGCTGGGCGAACTGGCGCCCGATTTTCCACTCATCAAGACCGTCTCGCCGGGCTGGGACAATGATGCGCGCCGCCAGGGATCCGGTCTGACGATCCACGGTTCGACGCCGGCGAAATACGAGCGATGGCTGTCGGAACTCGTCGCGCGCGCGCGACGCAAGCCTTTTTTCGGCGAGCCCCTGGTCTGCGTGAACGCCTGGAACGAATGGGCCGAAGGCGCCTATCTCGAACCCGACCTGCATTTCGGCTCGGCCTATCTCAACGCCACCGCGCGCGCGGTGGCGGGCGTGACCCGCAATGGAGAAAAGCTTCTGCTCGTCGGGCACGACGCCCATCCCCACGGGGCGCAGCTCCTGCTGCTCAACATCGGCCGCAACCTGAAATCGCAATTCGGACTCGAAGTCGAGTTCGTCCTGCTCGGCCCCGGTCCCTTGACCGAGGCCTATCGCGCCACAGCCCCCGTCGCGACCGTGACCAACCCTCGTCAAATGTCGGCGTTCCTGGCCAAGAAGAAGGCGGAAGGATTCGGCTCGGCGATCGTCAACACCGTCGCCTCCGGCGACGCCGCGCCGGCGCTGCGGGAAGCCGGGCTTCACACCGTGCTGCTGGCGCATGAAATGCGCGGCATCGTGAAGGAGATGGCGCTTGAAGACTGCGCCCGGCGCGGGTTGGAAAACGCCGATCTCGTGGTCTTTCCGGCCGCTTGCGTGAAGGACAGCCTGCTCGACGCCCTTTCGCTGCAAGCCGACGCGAGGATGATCATAAGGCCGCAGGGCAGCTACAAGAGAATGTCGCGCCAGCACGACGGCGCGGCGCGCCTTCGGGCGCGGATGGGGATCCGGGATGACGCGCCGCTGGCGCTCGGCGCGGGCTACGCCGACCTGCGCAAGGGATTCGACCTCTTTCTCGACGCATGGAAGGATTTCCGCACCCGAAACCTCGAAGTGCATTTCTGCTGGATCGGCAATATCGATCCGGCGCTCGCGGAACGGCTGGCGGTTGGAATCGAGGCGGCGAAAAGGACCGGAACCTTCCACATGCCCGGCTTCGTCGCCGACCCGGAGGATTATTATTCCGCGTCTGATGTCTTCGTCCTGTCTTCGCGCGAGGATCCTTTCCCGACCGTCGCGCTGGAGGCGCTCAGCCTCGGCGCGCCCGTCGTCGCTTTCGCCGGAACGGGCGGCGTTCCCGAGTTCCTGGTCCGCGAGTCCCTCGGTCTCGTCGCGCCCTTCGGCGACGTGCGCGCGATGGCGGCGGCGATCGAGCAGGCCTGCGCTCTCATCGCCGATCCGCAATTTGCCGAACGGGCGCAAGCCGCGATCACGACGAATTTCGCCTTCGAGGCCTATGCGCAAGACCTGTTTCGCTTCGCCATGCCGCAAACCGCAAAAATTTCGGTCGTCGTTCCCAATTACAATTATGCGCATTGCCTGGCCGAACGGCTCAATTCCGTTTTTGACCAGAACCATCCCGTGTGGGAAATCATCGTCCTCGACGACGCCTCGACCGACGCCTCCTTCGACGTCGTTCACGAGGTCGCCTTGGCGCGCGATCGCGACGTCACCCTCATCATCAACGATCGCAATTCCGGCTCGGTTTTCCGGCAATGGGCGCCCGCGGCCGAGGCGGCGACGGGTGATTTCCTCTGGATCGCCGAGGCCGACGATCTCGCCGAGCCATCCTTCCTGTCGAGACTTGTCGAGGCGATGAAAATCGATTCCGACATCGCCATCGCCTTTTGCGATTCGCGCTCGATCGATGCCCAGGGCGCTCCGCTCGCCGCCAGCTACAAGCCCTATTACGCCACGGTCGAATCGGGCGCGCTCGCCGTCGACCAGGTTTTTTCGGGTAAGGATTTCATCGCCAGCCGTCTGTCGGTGAAAAACCTCATCCTGAACGTCAGCGCCGTGCTCTGGCGACGAGAGGCTTTGGTCCGCGCGATCAGCGCCTGCGAGACCGAACTGGCGCAATTGCGCGTGGCCGGCGACTGGCGCCTCTACATCGAATGCCTCTCGGCGCCCGGCGCGAAGCTCGCCTATGTCGCAGAACCGCTCAACAGCCATCGTCGCCACGCGCAAAGCGTGACGCATTCGCTCGACGCGCAAAAACATGTCGCTGAAATCGCCGCCATGCAGGATTTTGCGCGGCGCCTCTGCGTCCTTCCCGAAGATAGGCTCGAAAAGCAGGCGGCCTATCTGGATGAGGTCCGAGAGCAACTGTTCGGCGCGGCCCAGGCCGCCGAAACCGACGCGTGACGTGGTTCTGCGCGCGTAACGCTTTCGGCGCATCGCGAAACCAAACCGTGGCCGCGGCGTTGACCTCGGTCGTTCCCACGGGAGGCTCATGCAATGTACGCGCTTGTGTTGATTGGCTATGTGCTCTGGAGCGCGGGCTCGAGCCCGCCGTCGCAGCTGATCGTGGGAACCTACAGCAGCGAAAAAATGTGCCACGAAGCCTTGCGGGACTTCGACAAATCCACATCGTTCCGGACAATCACCGACAATATGAACGATTACAAATGGGGGTTCATCTGCGCCCCCAGCGGGTTCGGCGCCAGGTAATCAGCCGATCTTGCCGGCTTTCAATCACCCAGCCTGCGCGTCCCGGACGACTTTCGCCTCTTCGACCAACCGGGCGCCGCGTTCCGGATCGGCCTCGACGCCCATGCCGTTGATCAGCATGACGCCGAGATTGTGCGTGGCCACGACATGGCCGTTCGCCGCCGCCTTTTCGTACCAGCCGATGGCCTCGGCCAGATCCTTTTCGACCCCTCTACCCGTGCAATAGAGCACGCCGAGCTGAAATTGCGACGGCGCATGACCTTGCGACGCGGCTTTGAACAGCCATTGCGCCGCCTCCTGCTCCTGCGCGGTCTGACCGGATTCCAGCAAGGCCGACGCGAGAGTGAACAAGGCGCCGATATGTCCGCTTTCCGCCGCCGTCCGATACCAGCGGATCGCGTCCTCGCGGCGGGGCGTGAGGTCGAAGGCGCCGGAATAGAGCTGGCCCAGTTGCGCCGCGGCGTGGGCGCTGCCCTGGTTCGCCGCGTCGAGCAGCAAGCCTTCGGCCTTGTTCACGTCGTGATCGCCGGCCCGATTTTCGAGATAGAGCAACGCGAGGCGCATCTTCGCGGCGGTGTCGCCGCGCTCGACCGCCCGATTGAGCCATTTGCGCGCACGTGGATAATCCTTCGGGCCGGCTTCGCCGCTGAGGTACAATTCGGCGATCTTGATTTCGGCTTCCTTCACACCCTGTCCCGCCGCGACAAGGTACCAGCGCAAGGCCTGGACGGCGTCACGCGCGACGCCCTGCCCGGAGGCGTAAAAGGCGGCGATGTTGAAGGCGGCGGTCGGATGATCCTGCTCGGCGGCGGCGAGAAACCAGCGAGCGGCCTCATCCAGGTTGACATAGCCTATGGCGCCCGTCGCGGCCAGGCGTCCGGCCGCGAATTGCGCCTGCACGTCGCCAGTCTCCGCCAGGCGGCAATACCACACGAAGGCCTCGCGCAGATCCGGAGCGAAACCGCCGCCACGGCTGTAGAGCTCCGCCAAAGCGCGGATCGAGGGCGCGTGGCCCTTTTTGCCGGCGCTCCGCAAATAGGTCTCGGCGCGATCGAGATTCCTGGGCAGGCCTTCGCCGGACAGATGCATGAGCGCCGCGGCGTGCAGCGCGTGAACGAGCCCGGCGTCGGCCGCTTTCACCATGTAATGGCCGCAGCGTTCCGGATTGGCAGGCCGGCCCTCGCCCGTCGAATAAATGGTGGCCGTCGCCAGCTGCGCGCCGGCGTGTCCCTGGTCGGCCGCCTTTTCGTACCATTCGGCGCCAAGAGGCAGGTCCCTTTCTACGCCCAGCCCACGGTAATGGATTTCGCCCAGGCCGAATTGCCCGGTCGGCTCGTCGGCCTCGGCGGCGAGCGAAAACCAGCGCCGCGCGGCGCGATGATCCTGTTCGACGCCGTGGGCGCCCATATAAAGCGAGCCAAGCAGGGCGGCGGCGGCCGCGTGGCCGCCATCCGCGGCGCGTGTCAGCCATTCGATCGCCTGGCGCGAATCGGGATCGAGCGACGAACCGTTCGGGTAAAGCGCCTCGACGACCGAATGGGAGAATTCTGGATGCTCCTGCTCGGTGCGCGTCAGCCAGGGGAGGAGGGAATAATTGCCTCCGCCGCTCAAATGCAGCCGGCCAAGCCGAAACTGCGCCTCGGCGTGATTTTGCTCCGCGGCGCGGCGATACCAGGCAGCCGCATCGACGGGGCTGCGATGGACGCCCTCGCCGCGTTCGTATAGCTCGCCGAGATAAAGGCCAGCCTGCGAGGCGTCGCCATGGCTGGCCAGCAGCCAATAGCGCGCGGCCCTGTGGTATTCGCGGCGCGCATAGGCGTTGACGCCGGCGCGCAACGCCCAGGCGGCGAGTTTTCGCCTGGCGGGCCGCGGCGCAACGCGCGGCAGGGACAACATGGAAGGGATGAGCCGCATGGACGTCATGGCTCACGCATGGCTTCGCCTGCGCCCTGTGCGACGCTGTCCCAAATATAGGATGCGACGGTGCGGCGGCCGACCTTTATGTCGCCGGTCATGGTCATGCCGGGAATCAGGCGGAAACTTGCCGGAACTTTGACGAAATTCATGTGATCGATCTTGATTCGGACCCGGTAGTAGGGATCGGTCGGCTGGCCTGTGTCCTCGTTCACCACGAAGGCCCCTTCGCTAATCCATTTGACCGAGCCTTCCGCAACGCCGTGTTCCGCAAAATTGAAGGCGTCGATCTTGAGAGTGGCCTTGTCGTCGGCGCGAATGAAACCGATGTCGCGCGGCGAAATATTGACCTGGGCCTCGACCGGCGCCGAAAGCGGCGTCAAGGTGACGACTTGGTCGCCGGAATGCAGCACCGATCCGACGGAAAGCTTGGTCACCGTCAGCACGACGGCGTCCTCGGGCGCGACGATCTGCACCTGTTCCCTGTGCTTTTGAGCCTTTTCCAGGTTGGCGGCGGCCGTGTAGCGCGAATTTCGCGCAGTGACGATTTCCTGACTGATCTGGGTCGACCAGTTCTGAACAAACGCCTCGCGATCGGCGCGCAGGGAATCGAGCATGCGTTGCGACACGATCACGCCATTCTGAGTAGATTCAAGCTGGCGCTCCATCTCGACGCGCGCATCCTCCGAGGTGAGCCGGTTGAGCAGCGAACCCGCGCCTTTCGCCAGCAGGGTCTGGCGCATTTGATCGACCTTCTTGGCGATGCCGTCTCTTTGCTTAAATCGCGCTTCGTCGTTTTCGCTCTGCTGGATCGTCGCCTGCGTTTGCTTGATCTTTTCATCGAAACTTTTGATCTGGGCCGCATATTGCGCCGCGCGCTGCTCATAAAGCTTGCTCTGGATCGTGACATATTGTTTCTGCGATGCGCCGCCATCGTTCGGAAAATCCGGCGCGTGACCGTCCCGCTCCCCTTCCGCCCGCGCAATCTGGGCGTCGAGCCCGGCTATCTGGTCGACCAGTTGCTGGACGTCGGCGCCGGTGAAAGTCGGGTCGATCGTCGCCAGGACCTGGCCCTTGACGACGCGATCGCCTTCCTTGACGTCGATGCTCTTGATGATCGA
This sequence comes from uncultured Alphaproteobacteria bacterium, assembly GCA_963849665.1. GTDB lineage: Bacteria > Pseudomonadota > Alphaproteobacteria > Rhizobiales > Beijerinckiaceae > Rhodoblastus. The sequence continues at coordinate 162,584 of CAWKJW010000071.1, forward strand.
ATTGTCGTCCAGAGCCTGGAAGACATCCGACTTGACCGTCGCCACGATCTTGCCCGACTGGCTCGTGACGATGCGATCGACCTTCGCGAACATGGAGAAGACGATCGCCAGCAGGATCGCGACGGCCAGCACATGAATCGTCATCCGGACGGCGTAGGGCTCGTCCGCCTCGCGGATGGAGGCTATTTCCGACTGGAACCGTCGGACTGTCGCGAGATCGGCGGCTTCGGCCTTAGGAGACATGGAGAGGTCCCTTCGCGATTTGCGGCCTGCGCATCGCCGCCTCGATATGGCTATTCTGCTGGCTCCACAGGCTGCGATAGATTTCGCATTTTTCCAGCAGGTCCGCATGCGTGCCGATGTCGAGCAGCGAGCCGCGCTCCAGCACCATGATCGCGTCGGAATTCACCAGCGACGACAGGCGGTGCGAAATGACAATGACCGTGCGTCCCTCGGCAATGCGTTTGATATTGGCGTTGACGATGGCCTCGCTGTCCGGATCGAGCGCGCTGGTCGCCTCGTCGAGGATGAGGATGCGCGGATCGACGATCAGCGCGCGGGCGATGGCGAGGCGTTGCCGTTGGCCGCCGAAAGGTTGGCGGAGCCTTCATAGATGTAGGTGTCATAGCCTTGCGGCAGGCGTTCGATGAATTCCTCTGCGCCGGCGAGACGCGCCGCGCGGCAGACTTCGTCGAACGTGGCGTTGGACTTGGCGGCGGTAATGTTTTCCCGGATTGTGCCGCTGAAAAGGTAATTGTCCTGCAGGACGACGCCGAGGCTGCGGCGCAGATGCGCGAGATCGTAGGAGCGGATATCGACGCCGTCGATCTTGATGAGGCCTTCGTAATCGGGATGCAGCCTTTGCAACAGGCGCGTCACGGTCGTCTTGCCGGAGCCGGAGCGGCCGACGACGCCCAGCGTCGTGCCGATCGGCACTTCGAACGACAGGTCCTTGATCGCCGGCGACGCCGCGCCCTGGTAAGTGAATCGCACGTTGGAAAATTCGACGAGCCCCTGCAAGGGATTGCGAACGCCGTGATCGGAATGCCCCTGCTCCGAAGGGCGGTTGGTCATGTCTCCGACGAGCGCGACGGCGCCGCGCGCTTCGTCGAGCTGGTTGACCAGCCCCGCCATCTGCATGAGCGGGCCGGCGACGCGCTGCGACAGCATGAGAAAGGCGAAAAGCGCGCCGATATAGACCGGATCCTTGGTGGTCAACGCCATATAGACGCCAAAGGCATAGGTGCCGTTGACCGCCATGCGCTCGAGCGGCTTCACGCCCGTCTGAATCACGGTCGAAACAAAGCCCTCCCTCAGCTTCAGCTTGGCGATCCTGGCGATATGCACGTCCCAGATCGCGCGCTGGCGCGGCTCGAGCGCCAGGGATTTGATGGTGCGTATCCCGGAGATGGTCTGATTCAGGAAGGCCCCGCGGGCGCCTTCCGCGCCCATGACCGCGCCGTAGGCCTTGCGGTAGGACGGCAGCATATACAACAGCCAGGCCATGATCAGGACACAGAAGAGCAGCACGAGCGAGGTCAGCACAAAGGAATAGGCGAACATGACCGGCAACAGGAACAGCAAGGTCAGCGAATCTAGGATCGTGCCGAACAACTGCCCGGTCAGAAAGGTGCGGATGCGCCAGATTTCGTTCATGTCGCGTGTAATGAGGCCGACCTGGCGCCGTTCGAAAAAGTCGATCGGAAGGTGAAGCACCTTGTCGAACATATATTCCGAAAGCCTGACATCTATTCTCGTGACGACGATATGCAGGAGATAGCCGCGCAGGAAGGAGAAAGCGGTCTCAAGAACGACAACCAGCCCCATGAAGAGACAGACGACGGCAAAGGTGCTCATCGCCTGGTAGTAGATGACCTTGTCCCCGAGGACGCGCCAGAAGACGATCGGCGCGAGGGCGAAAAGGCTCAGAAACATCGCGGAAATGACGAGATCGCGCACCAGCCGCCGCTCGCGGAACATCAAGGAGATGATCAGGCTGAAATCGAACGGCTGCTCCTCGTCGGCGATATCGTAATCGCGACGCAGCAGGACCACTTCGCCGCCCCACGCCTCCTCGAAGCGCGGTCGATCGACGACAAAACGCGCCTCCGGACCGCTCTTGGGATCGCGCAGGACGACGTGGGCGACCTCGTCGTTGCTGTGGACCTCTTCGAGCACCAGATGGGCGCCGGTCTTCAGCCGCACGATCGCCGGCAAAGCGCGGCGCAGTTTCGAAAGGCCGTTCCAGCCGAGCTTGACCGATTTCGCCTTGAGGCCGCAGCCGCGCGCGCAATGGACCAATTTGTCGATCCGGACATCTTCGCTGGCGAGCGCATTGTCCTGGACAATCTGACGAACGGTCAGATGCAGCCCGTGGTGGCCGCCGACCACCACAAGGCATTCGAGAGCCGACGTTTCGGGCGCCACGGAAGCGCCGCCTGACGCAAATTGATTATCTGTCACATCCGCTCCACACGTTGTGCGCAAATTGTTAACCTGACCGACACAGCATATCAAGACTTTGCAACCATAAATGGCAATTAAAGCAACTCTTGTCGCCATTCTTACGTAACGACGCCGAGCACGACGACCATGTTCACGCTAGGTCATTGTCTCAATTTGTGCCAATTTTTGACAGCGGAGCCCAGGGCTTCTACGTCTACTGATCGTGCTTGAACAACAGTCGCCTATGTTTTCAGCCCCGCGCGCAAAACTCACAATTCTTTGAAAGCGCGGCTTTTCGCCGAAATCGGGCAATCCGTGAGAAAATTGCGGCGCGACGCGGTTTCTTTCGCGGGGGACCGGTCTGGACACGGCGGGCGCTTTCTGTTATCGCAATCCCGACGGTCCGACGCTCCGCAAGCGTACGATTTTCTTTTCCAATCTGGCTTTCGAGCCCTGACGCCGCCGGCGTCGCGGCAAAGGCCTTTTGAACACAGGATGCAGGCGTGCAAGTTCTCGTTCGCGATAATAATGTCGATCAGGCCCTGAAGGCGCTCAAAAAGAAGATGCAGCGCGAGGGCATTTTCCGCGAAATGAAGTTGCGCGGCCAATATGAAAAGCCCTCCGAAAAGCGCGCCCGCGAACAGGCCGAAGCCGTCCGCCGCGCCCGCAAGCTGGCGCGCAAGAAGATGCAGCGCGAAGGCCTGCTGCCGATGAAGGCCAAGCCCGCGGCGCGCTAAAGAAAGCCTGCTGCAGCCAGAAGGCCCGCCGCGCCACAATTCGCCCCGCTCCGTTATTGCGGAGGCCCGGGGGAGGTGCGGGAATATAACGCCCTTCGCCGCCGCGAGGGGCGTTTTGCGCTTCCACGCGGCGACATGGCCGAAAACGACTTTGTCGAACCGGGTAAGAAATTGTTCACCACGCCGGGGTTAGCTTGCGCCTCGCCCCTTTCCCGCCGCAAAGCGCTCTTACCTCCTGCAGCCAGAGCGGCGCGCGAAAAAGACGAAGCCGGTATTTCGCAACGGATTCCGCCTTCGCAAGTCGGCGAACGTCCACGGCGACACACTTGAAGACGATCAGCGAAGCGGATTGAAAATTGACATGGCCGGCCATCGCAAAATTCTGATTATCGCCGCGTCTTTGGCTCTCGCCGCGCCCCTCGCCGGCTGCGAAATCGGTGACGGGCCTTTCCGACCGCCACGGTCCGGGCTACGCCGAAACGTCGAACGCCGACCCGAAGGCGGTCGAGGCCAATATCGAATTCGCTGACCCGGGTGATCGAGACGCATCCCAACGACCCCGAGGCTTACAATACGCGAGGCGTCGCCTACGCCAAGATCGGCCAGTTCAATTCGGCGATCGCCGATTTCTCCCAGGCGCTCAAGCTCGACCCACATCACGCATCGGCCTACACCAACCGCGCGCTGGCCGAACGCCAGACCGGCGCCAATGACGCCGCCCTGTCGGACTTTACCCACGCCATCGAGGCCAACCCCAATCATGGCCCGGCCTATCTCGGCCGCGCCAATCTGCTGCGCTCGGAGGGCCAGCTCGACGCCGCCCTGCGCGATCTCGACCAGGCGATCCGCATCAATCCGGAAAACGCCCAGTCGTTTCATGCGAGGGGCCTGATCTACCAGAAACAGGGCCAGCAGGAACGCGCCGTCACCGATTTCGACAACGCCATCGATCGCGACCCCTTCTCCGCCGCGCCCTACGAGGCGCGCGGCCAGAGCCTTCTGATCCTGGGCCGCTACGACAAGGCGATCGAGGATTTCAACGCGGCGCTCAATGTCAACAACCACATCGCCGACGCCTGGGCCGGCCTCGGCGTCGCTTACGAGAAGAAGGGCGACCGCCAGAAGGCGCTGCTGAACTACCAGCGCGCTCTGTCGCTCAATTCCGACGATCCGGTCGCCCGCGCCGGCGTCGACCGCGTCAAGGGCTGAAAACGCTCTAACTCGCCGCCAGATGCGCGAATTGCGCGCAGACGGCGACGTAGACCTCCCGCTTGAACGGCACGATCAGCTCGGGAAGCCGCTCCAGCCGCTCCCAGCGCCAGGCGTCGAATTCCGGCTTGTGTCGCCCGCCATCGGGCGCGTCGATGTCGATTTCAACTCCGCGCCGGTGAATTTCAGCGCGAACCATTTTTGCGTCTGGCCGCGAAACCGTCCCCGCCAGTTCTTTTTCGTCGCGTCGCCCGGCAGATCATAGCTGAGCCAGTCCGGCAATTCCGCGAGAAGGCTCACGCTGCGCACGCTCGTCTCCTCGCGCAATTCGCGCAAGGCGGCGCGATAGGGCGCCTCGCCTTCGTCAATGCCGCCTTGCGGCATCTGCCATTCGTGCTCGGCGGGGGCTAAGTCCGGCGAGCGCCTGGCCTTGCGCCTGCCGACAAAGACCAGGCCCTGCGCATTGATGAGCATGATGCCGACGCAGGGGCGATCGGAGAGGCCATCCATCTGCACGTTCACCTCTTTTCGCTCTGCGCCTCGTCTTTTTCCGCCTGGATCGCGGCCGAGACCGGAATCAGCGCCAGCCCGTGCCGGCTCACCTCGCCGGCGTAGCGGGCGATACGCTCGACCGCCGCCGGCAGGCCGGCGGCGAACCCGACGGCGACGCCGTTCCTCCGGGCGAGAGTCTCAAGCCGGAACAGCGCCGCGTCAACCGCCTCGGGCCGAGGCGATTCGTCGAGGCGCAGATCGGCTTTCGCGAAATCCCACCCCCTTCTCGCCGGCGACCGCGCCGGCGAGGCTTTGCGGCGAAGTCCCGTCGTCGACAAAATCGAGGCCGCGCTCCGCCAGTTCGCTCATCAAGGCCTGGGTCGCCGGACGATCGGCCGTGAAGCGGCCGCCGAGGAAATTCACGAGCCCGACATAGCCGGTGAAACGGCCCATCTGCCAGTGCAGGTCTTCCGACATCTTCACGCTGTCGGCGGCGAGCAGGACGTGCGGGCCAGGCGATTCGGCGCTGTCGAACGGCTCCATCGGCGCCTGGAGCAGGACTTCATGCCCCGCCTCGCGCGCCGCCGCCGCCTGGGCCGAAACCCGTCCGCCATAGGGAGCGAAAGCCAGGCTGACGGCAGGCGGCAGGCTCCGGATCGCCTCGTCCGTCGCGGTCTGGTTCAGCCCCATGCCGCCGATCACGATGGCGATGCGCGGCGTGCCCGGCTTGATCGGCGGCTCCAAGGCCAATGGCCGGGCATAGACGTCGGCAGGGGCCGCGCCGTCCTTGCCGCGCCGCGGCAGCAGGCCATAGCGGCTCTTCTCGACCAGCCGCCGGTCGGGCGCTGGCGCCAGCGAGCGCGTCGCGGCCGTGTCCGGCACCTGGATGATGAGCGCGCCCGGAGCCGCGGCGCCGCCACGAAAAATCTTCACGCCGCTTTCCGTCTCGACCTGCATCGCCAATTCGACGCCTTCGGTTTTCGCGGCAAGCGGCGACGAAGAGGCCGGCGCAGGGGCCGGCGGAGGCGCGACGGGCTTCGGCGGCAGGGGCTGGATCGGCGCGATCGCCTCCGGCTCGCCGCCCGGCGAACCGGGCCGCCCCGACAGCGCGACCGCCAATCCGGCCGCGCCGAGCGCCAGCGCCGCGCCCGCGCCAAGCCAAAGCCGCGTCCGTCCGCCTTTCGGCGGCGGATCCCGGTCCATTCCCAATGGGCGGTCGAGATCGTCGATCATGGCCTCGTTCTTGGACTATCTCTCGCCTGTCGCGATAGGCGGCTGGCAACCGGGCCGAATCGGAAAAAAGTCCGGCCTGCAGACATTCGAGATGCAGGCCGGACCCGTCGAGTTTTACAGCTTTATCCCGTTCAGTTCGGCTTGTCGGTCGCGGGCCCCTGCTTGAGGACCGGCTCGGGCGTCGAGCCGAGCGGCGGAATCACCACGGGCGCCGGGGCCGACTGGCCGGTGGAAGGCGCTTCGGCTTTCGTCGCCTCGGTCTTCGGCGCGTCGGCCTTGGCGTATTCCTGTTTCAGCGCCGCGGCGGTCTTGACGCCGCGCAGCAGGTCGTAAGCGGCGTGAAGGGCCTTGTCCTTGGATTCGTCGGCCGGAACATAGGCCTGCGAGCCATGCTCCTCGTCATTGCCATTCTTCAGGTGGCCGGCCAGCGAAGCCTCGCCCTTGATGTCGTCCTTGCCCTTCAGCTCAGGCGGCGTGTCCTCCAGCACCTGGATGTCGGGCTCGATGCCCTTGGCCTGGATCGAGCGGCCCGACGGCGTGTAATAGCGCGCCGTGGTCAGGCGCAGGGCGCCGTTGCTCTGGCCGAGCGGGATGATGGTCTGCACCGAGCCCTTGCCGAAGGAGCGCGTGCCGAGCAGCGTCGGCGCGCTGGTGGTCCTGCAGCGCGCCGGCGACGATTTCCGAGGCCGAGGCCGAGCCGCCATTGATCAGCACCACCAGCGGCTTGCCGTGCGGACAGGTCGCCGCCGGGCTGGGCGTTGTAGCGCTGTGTCGTCGTCGGCGTTGCGTCCGCGGGTGGAGACGATCTCGCCGCTGGTCGAGGAAGTCGTTGACGACCGCCACCGCCTGGTCGAGCAGCCCGCCGGGATTGTTGCGCAGGTCGAGGACGATAGCCCTTGAACTGGTCGGCCGGCATGTCATGCTGGATCTTCGCATGGCCTCCTTGAGGCCGTGTAGGTCTGCTCGGTGAAGCTGGTGATGCGGATATAGCCGATGTCCGGCCTGTCGACATGCGAGCGCACCGACTTGATCTGGATGACGGCGCGGGTCAGCGTGACGTCGAACGTGTCCTTCTTTGGCCCGCGCAGGATGGTCAGCTTGACCGTGCGTGTTGACTTCGCCGCGCATCTTGTCGACCGCGTGGTTGAGGGTCATGCCCTGGACGTTCGCGCCGTCGATGGCGCTGATGAGGTCGCCCGAGAGGATGCCGGCTTTCGCCGCCGGAGTGTCGTCGATCGGAGCGACGACCTTGACGAGGCCGTCCTCCTGCATGACCTCGATGCCGAGGCCGCCGAAGGCGCCGCGCGTCTGCACCTGCATGTCGGCGAAGCTCTTGGGGTCCATGTAGCTCGAATGCGGGTCGAGCGAGGCGAGCATGCCGCTGACCGCCGCCTCGACCATTTTCTTGTCGTCGGGCTTTTCGACATAATCAGTGCGGACTTTTTCGAAAACATCGCCGAACAGATTGAGGTCGCGGTAGACGTCGGCGGCGGCGGCCACCGCCGAACCGCCTCGCCACACGTGCGTGGCGGAGCCAACCGAAACAGCCGAAGCGCCAATGGCGACGCCCAGCAAGACCAGAGATGTTTTGCGCATTATCCGCGAACCCTTTGTGTTTCCGCCTTCGTCCACCATGGACCCGGATCGATTGCCGCTCCGTCTTTACGAAACTCCACATAAAGAACCGGCTGCGTGGCCCCAATCGCGACCGCCGCCGCCGTCTTCGTGGTCCCGTCGCCCATCGACCCGACAGGTTCGCCGGCCAGAACGAACTGTCCGACCGCCACGTCGACATGATGCATTCCCGCCAGGACGACATAATAGCCGCCGCCAGCGTTGACGATCAAGAGCTGCCCATAGCTCCGCCAGGGACCGGAAAAGGCGATATAGCCATCACTTGGCGACGAAACAATGGCATACGGCCGAGTTGCGAGCGAAAGCCCCTTCTCGACGCCGCCGAATTCGCTCGGCGCGCCATAATATTTGATCACCGTTCCGACGGCCGGCAGCCCCAGGAGGCCCTTGGCGTCGGCGAAGGCGATGGCTGGAGCGAGACGAGCCGGATCGCGCGTGGGCGCATTGGCGAAGCGCTCCTTCGCCTTCTCGGCCTCTTGCGCGCTCAGTTTTGCTTGCGCCTCGTCGGACTTGCGCGCCTCTTCGGCGGCCTTTCTGGCCGACGAGAGCTCGGTCTCCATCCGCGCCATCAGGTCCTTCAGGCTCGTGGCCTCATGGCTGAGCCTTGCCGCGCGCGCGCGCTCCGCGGCCAGCGCCTCCTGCGCCTCGCCGATCGCCTTCTGGCGCGCGGCGATCAGGGCCTCCAGGCGCGCGCGTTCATTGCGCCGGGTGGCGAGTTCGACGGCGAGCTTTTCGCGCTCGGCGGATATGGAGGCGCGCAGGTTGACGAGATCCTGAAGATCGTTGGACAGCGCCTCCGTCTCGGCGCGCAATTGCGGCAGCACCGCGCCGAGCATCATCGAGGCGCGGATCGCGCGCAACACGTCCTGCGGCTCGGCCAGCAGGGCCGGCGGCGGTTTCCGCCCCATACGCTGCAAGGAGGCGAGAACCTGGACCAGCACGCCGCGCCGGCTGTCGAGCGAGCGGTGGATCGCCGCCTCGCTGGCGTTCAGGGTGTCGAGCCGGCTCTGGGCCTCGGCCGCCTTGCTCTCGGACTCGTCGATTTTCTTCTTGGCGTCGAACAGGGCCGTGGTCAAAGCGGCGCGATCATTCTGGTAGGAGGCGATTTCCGCCTCGATCTTCCTGCGCTGCGCCTCGGACTGCGCCAGCGTGTCCTGCACGCCCTGGAATTGCGCGCGCTGGGCGTCGAGATCGGCGGCCTTTTTCGCCTCGTCCGGCGTGACGGCGGGAGCTGGAGCGGGAGTGGGAGCGGGATTTTCCGCCCGCGCCGGCGCGGAGGCGCCGCAAGCCAGGAGCAGGGCGAAAAAAAACGCCCGCGCCTGGATGGCCGGGTGTTTTTGCGCGCAGAACCCTGGTGGGCTGGAAATCATCGCCAAAAATTCCGCCGCGCCGAATCGCAGCCTCACAGCTTTAATAAGCCAATCTTGCCGGCAATGGGGCGGCGGTGGTTCATTTTCCGGTCAATTATTTGGGAAACGGCGACGTTTGGAACGACGCGAGGAATTCGGGGGACGGGATCGAATTGTCCTGCGAGCAACGCCGCAGCCTTTTCGGCAAAACACTTCAGCTTAGCAGTTCGGCAACAATAAGAAACATTCTTATATTCGAATGTGACATTTTGTCGCAATTCACGCCGGGGACGAGCGGACCTAATCTCTTGTTCAGGCAGGGGCATGGGCCACAATCGATCAAGCATAATCCGGCCGCCGCTCTGCCCGAAAAAGAGGGAGCGTCATGCGTCAATCAAGATTGCGTGGAATGAGTTTCGTCGCACTGGCGGCGGGACTGGGCATTCTGGCGACGGCCGCGTTCGCCCAACAGGCGGGCGCTCCGGCTCCGGCCGCGCCCGCGGCGAACCCGGCGGCGCCGCCCCCGCCGGTCTATAGCGGCTATGGCTATCCGTACGCCGGCTACGGCTATCCCTATGGCGGCTATGGCCCCTACGGCTATGGCTACGAGCCCTACTACGGCGGCTATGACGGCCGCGGTTATGGCTACGGCAGCGGCTACGGCAACGGGCGGGGGCGCGGCCACGGCCGCATGAACTTCAGCGTGGACGCCGACATGCTCGGCGACGGCTGGGGCAATGGCTGGGGCAACGGCAACAATTGGTGGAGCCCGTGGAACCGCGGCTGGGGCGGGCCATGGGACCGCGGCTGGGGCCCCTGGGATCGCGGGGACTGGGGTCCGTGGGACCGCGGCGGCTGGGCGCCCTGGAATTGCGGCTGGTGGTGAGCCGCCACAAAAAATGGTTCGGAATGCGAGGCCGCCCCACAGGCGGCCTTCATTTTGGCAAAAGCGCGGAAATCACACGTGCCCGTCCATGGCGATCTGCGCCAGCGGCGCCGACAGCCGGTAGACCAGCCCCTCCGGCGGATAGTCGAGCGCGCTTTCGCCCTGGATCGCCATCGGCGCCATGCGCGTCAGCACCGTGCTGCCAAAACCGGCGCGCGGCGGCGCCTCGACCCCGGGACCGCCGCTCTCGCGCCAAGTCAGGACGTATTTCCTCTTGTCCTGTTCAAGGCGGAAGCAAAGCTCGACCGCCCCCGCTCCGCTGGACAGGGCGCCGTATTTGACGGCGTTGGTCGAGAGTTCGTGCAGCGCCAAGCCATAGGCCTCCGCCGCGCGCGGATTGATTTCGAGATAATCGCCGGAAATGGAGATCCGCCCGCGTTGCTCCGGGTCGAGATGGCTGAACTGGCTTTTCGTCAAGTCGGCGATCTGGACGCCGCGCCAGTCGCGCGACACCAGGAGGTCGTGGCTCGAGCCGATCGCCGCCAGCCGAGCCATGAAACCTTCGATGAACAGGTCCGGCGTCGCCGCCAGACGCGCCGTCTGGCGCGCCACCGCCTGCACCACGGCGAGCATGTTCTTCGAGCGGTGGTTGACCTCGCGCAGCAGGAACTCGATGTGCTCGGCGGCGCGCATCAGCGGCGCGACGTCGCGATAAATCGCCGATATGGCCACGACATCGCCGCTTTCGTCGCGAATCGGCGCGGTGGACAGCGAAAAGTCGAGACTATGGCCGTCCTTGCGCCGCCGCCGCACGATCCGCGGCTTGAGCGGACCGAGCGCCGCCTGGCGCAGCTTGTCTTCGTGCTGCGGCCTGAATTCGTCCGGCACGATCAAATCGGCGAGGCTCGCGCCGGGCAACTCCTCCGGCTCGTACTGGAAAATGTCGCAGAAAGCGCGATTGGCGGTCAGCACCGCGCCGCCGGGATCGACGCTGACAATGGCGTCCACCGAATTGGCGACGATCGCCGCCAATTGCTCTGCCGCCTGCTTGCCGCGCCGCAATTCCGCCTCCTGCCGGAATCGGTGCTCGGCGCGAAAGGCGGCGACATGAATCGTTTCCTGTTCGGCGGCGCCGGCGCCGCGTGCGAAATTGAGATAGACCGGCAGCCATTGCCCGGACTTGCAGTGCAGCAGCGCAAAAATTTCGTCGACGGACTTTTTGCCGCCCGTCATCGCCTGCGCAAGGTCGGCGAAAAATCGCGCTCCGTCGCCACTCAGCAGATCGGCCAGTTTCTTGTCGCCGACAAGTTCGGCCGCCTCGAAACCCGTCCAGTCGAGAAAAGCGCGATTGACTTGCGCAAAGCCGCCGTCAGGCGCGAGCACCGCCAGGCCGCACGGGGCGAAATCGAACAAATCTTCCGAATTCATGCGGCGGCGGCGCTCCCGCGCAAAGGACACCACGCGACAACTCGGATGTGGCGCGCCGGTTTCATAGCATATCAGACGCGATGATAGGGATGGCCCGAAAGAATCGTCATGGCGCGGAAGATTTGCTCCGCCGCCAGGGCGCGGACGATCTGGTGCGGCCAGGTCATCGCTCCGAAGGCCAGCGTCAGGTCGGCTTTTTCTCGCAATGCCGCGTCCAGCCCGTCGGGGCCGCCGATGATCAGGGCGCAGGCGCAGGCGCCGGAGTCGCGCCAGTCGCCGATCTTTTTCGCGAAATCCTCGCTGGACAGCGCCCTGCCCCGCTCGTCGAGGCAGATTTTTCGCGCTTGCGCCGGCAAAAGACTCTCGATCGCCGCCGCCTCCTCGGCCTTGCGGTCTTCCGGGCGGCGCGCGCGCGATTCGTCAATCTCGCGCATTTCAAAACTGGGAAAGCCGATTTTCCGGCCGTTGGCGGAACACCGGTCGGCGTAACGCGCCACAAGCTCGCGCTCGGGGCCGGCCTTGAGCCGTCCGACGCCGACCAGCAAAAGCTTCACGCCCGCATCGCTTTCAAGCTTCCTGCCGCTTTTCACCGGGCCGGTCGACGCCCCACATTTTTTCCAGATTGTAGAACTGCCGCACTTCCGGACGGAACAGATGAACGATCAGGTCGCCGGCGTCGATCAGCACCCAGTCGTTGGCCGGAACGCCCTCGACAGCGGGCGTCGAGGCTCCGGCCTCCTTGAGCGCCTTGACGACCCTGTCGGCCAGCGCCCCGACCTGGGTGGTGGAGCGTCCGCTGGCGACGACCATCCAGTCGGCGATGGAGGTTTTGCCTGCGAGATCGATGATCGTGATCTCCTCGGCCTTCGAATCGTCGAGCGCCTTGAGCACGACGCGCGCTTCAGCGGTGAGTTTGTCGGGGTTGAAGCCGGCGGCGGGCTGCGGCTCCGCTCCTGTGACTGTGTTACGGCTCAGAACAATATCCTCTCGCGTGGTTTTCGCGACGCGTCGCGAATTCATCATCTTCCCGCTAAAATGGCGGTTCGGGCGGAAAAGATCAATGACCGGCTTGAGCGGAAGCTTTTTTCGCCCGCAATTGCGTCGAAGACAAAGTCGAACGCGGGCCATGCAGCACGACCAACGCCGGCGGCGCGCGCAACGGCAGGGTTCTGGCGGAAGACTCCGGCAGGCGGAAGCGTTCGAACCAGCCTCCCGCCAGCCCATGCACGGCGCGATGGGTCGAGCCAGGCCGGTCGATCACCAGGATGGGCATCTTTCGCGCGATCTCGCGCCAGCGCCGCCAGCGGAAGAAACCGGCCAGGTTGTCCGCCCCCATGATCCAGACGAATTTTACGCCCGGACAGGCGCGCAGCAGGTGCTCAACCGTCTGGTACGAGTAGCGGGCGCGCAACCCCGCCTCGAAACCGGTGACGGTGACGCGGGGATCGCGAGTCAGCGCCCGCGCCGCGCGGATCCGCTCGGCGAGCGGCGGCAGTTCGGTCGGATTTTTCAGCGGATTGCCAGGCGAGACCATCAGCCAGATCCGATCGAGCGCCAGCCGGCGCAAGGCGACGGCGCAGACCATGGCGTGGCCGGCGTGCGGCGGATTGAACGAGCCGCCGAAAAGGCCGATGCGCATGCCGGGCGCATGCGGCGGCAGCTTCATGGCCGCGTCTGCCCCGCGCCATGCACGACATATTTGAACGAGGTGAGCTGCGCCACACCGACCGGCCCGCGCGCATGCATGCGGCCGGTGGCGATGCCGATTTCGGCGCCAAAGCCGAATTCGCCGCCGTCGGCGAATTGCGTCGAGGCGTTGTGGATGACGATCGCCGAATCCACCTCGCGCAAAAACTTCTCCGCCCTCGTCGCGTTTTCGGTGACGATGCAATCGGTGTGGTGCGAGCCGTATTGCTCGACATGGTCGATCGCGCCCTGCACCCCGTCAACCAGCTTCACGGCGATGATCGCGTCGAGATATTCGGTCGTCCAATCCTCCTCGCCGGCGTCTTTCACGCGAGGATCGACTTTTTGGGTCGCCTCGTCGCCGCGCACTTCGCAATTGGCCGCGAGCAGCGCCTCGACCAGCGGCTTAAGCAGCCTGCCGGCCCCGGCGCGATCGACGAGAAGGGTTTCCGCCGCGCCGCAGACGCCGGTGCGGCGCATCTTGGCGTTGAGCAGGATTTTCTCGGCCTTTGCGAGATCGGCCTCTCCGTCGACATAGACATGCACGATGCCTTCGAGATGGGCGAAGACGGGCACGCGCGCCTCGGCCTGCACGCGGGCCACGAGGCTCTTGCCTCCACGGGGAACGATAACGTCGATGGCGCCGTCGAGCCCGGCCAGCATGGCGCCCACGGCGGCGCGGTCGCGCGTGGGGATCAGCGCGATGCAATCCTCCGGCAGGCCCGCCTCGCGCAGCCCCGCGACAAGACAGGCGTGGATGAGTTCCGACGAATGATAGGATTCCGACCCGGCGCGCAAAATGGCGGCGTTGCCGGCCTTGAGGCAGAGCGCCCCGGCGTCGGCGGTGACATTGGGCCGGCTCTCGAAGATCACGCCAATAACCCCGAGTGGCGTGGCGACACGTTCTATGCGCAAGCCATTGGGACGTTCGAATGTCTCCAGCAGCCGCCCGACCGGATCGGGCAGAGCGGCGATGTCCTCGAGGCTCTGCGCCATCGAGGCGATGCGCTTTTCGTCGAGCGACAGGCGGTCGAGCGAGGCTGCGTTGAGATTTTTGGCGCGAGCGGCGGCCATGTCGAGCGCATTGGCTTCGATCAGCGCGGCGGTTTTTTCGCGCAACGCTTTTGCGGCGGCGGCAAGGGCGCGGTTTTTCTGTTCCGGCGCGGCAAGCGCAAGCACGCGCGCGGCCTTGCGGGCGCGGCGGCCGATCGCCAGGAGGCTGGAGTTAAGGTCGGCCTTGTCGCCGTCGAGAATTTTCAGGCTTTCCATTGTTCGCGCTCAAATCCAGAAGCCGTCATTGCGAGGAGCGAAGCGACGCGGCAATCCAGAAGCCTCAGGCTGGGTCTGGATCGCTTTGCTCCGCTCGCAATGACGCGATCAAATCAATACCAGAGCGCGCCGCCGCCGCCAAATTCAGCCGGAAAAATCGCCCGCCAGCGCCATGTCGTCGCGGTGGATCATCTCCACACGCTCGTCGGCGCCCAGCGTTTCCGCGATCTCGCGCGAATTGCGGCCCATGACCTTGGCGGCCCTCGGCGCGTCGAAACCAACCAGGCCGCGCCCGATCTCGCCGCCCTGGCCATTGCGGATCAGCACGCAATCGCCGCGCGAAAAATCGCCTTCGACATTTTTCACCCCCGCCGGCAACAGGCTCGCGCCATTGGCTATGGCCCGCGCCGCGCCGTCGTCGATATGCAGCACGCCGCGCGGCGCCAGCGATCCGGCGATCCATTTTTTTCGCGCCGTGACGGGGCTCGAGGGCGTCAGGAACCAGGTGCAGGGCGCGCCCGCGCCGATCCGCGCCACCGGGTTCATCTGCCGGCCGTCGGCGATCACCATATGCGCGCCGCCTGAAGTGGCGATCTTGCCGGCCTCGATCTTGGTCTGCATGCCGCCGCGCGAAAGCTCGGACGCCGCGCCCCCGGCCATGGCCTCGATATCCGCGCTTATGCGCGGCACCAAGGGGATCAGCCGCGCCTGCGGATTTTGCGCCGGCGGAGCGTCGTAAAGACCCTCGATATCCGAAAGCAGAATCAGAAGATCGGCGGAAGCCATGGTGGCGACGCGCGCCGCGAGGCGGTCATTGTCGCCATAGCGGATTTCGCTGGTCGCCACCGTGTCGTTCTCGTTGATCACCGGCACGGCGCGCATCGCCATCAGCCGCGCGAGCGTCTCGCGGGCGTTGAGATAACGCCGGCGCTCCTCGGTGTCGCCAAGCGTGACGAGAATCTGCCCGGCGACGATCTTCCGCTCCGCCAGCGCCTCGGCCCAGATGCGGGCGAGCGCGATCTGGCCGACGGCGGCGGAAGCCTGGCTGTCCTCGAGCTTCAGCGCGCCGGGCGGCAGCCCCAGCACCGAGCGGCCCAAGGCCACCGCGCCGGAAGAAACCACCAGCACATCGGCCCCGCGCCGGTGCAAGACGGCCAAATCGTCGGCCAGGCCATGCAGCCAGTCGCGCTTCACCTCGCCGCGCGCGCGATCGACCAGCAGCGACGAGCCGACTTTGACAACGATGCGCTTGAACTGATCGAGGCGCGGCAAGTTCATCATCATGGCCGCCATTCGGGTTCGGGCTCGCGCTCGACTTCCCGGCGGCGCCGCGCCTCCACAACCTTCTGCACTTCGCGCAAGGCCTCGGTGACGCCTTCCCCGGCGACCGCCGAAATTTTCAGCGGCGCGCGCGGCTTTTCGCCCTCATGCAGCGCGGGTCCAGCGCTGCGGATGGCGCGCTTGAGCCTTTCGACCTGCTGTTTCAGCGTCTCCGCGTCCACGGCGTCGATCTTGGTCAAAGCGACGATTTCCTGCTTGTCCTCGAGCCCATGGCCATAGGCCGCCAATTCGCCGCGCACGACCTTGTAGGACTTGCCCGCATGATCGCCGGTGGAATCGACCAGATGCAGCAGCACGCCGCAGCGCTCGACATGGCCGAGAAAACGGTCGCCGAGGCCGTGGCCTTCGTGCGCGCCCTCGATCAGGCCGGGAATGTCGGCCAGCACGAATTCCTTTTCATCCACATGCACGACGCCGAGGCCTGGGTGGAGCGTGGTGAAGGGATAGTCGGCGATCTTCGGCCGCGCCGCGGAAACGGATGCGAGAAAGGTCGACTTGCCGGCGTTGGGAAGGCCGACGAGACCCGCGTCGGCGATCAGCTTCAGGCGCAGGATGATCTCGCGTTCCTCGCCATCCTGGCCAGGGTTGGCGCGGCGCGGCGCGCGATTGGTCGAGGTGGTGAAATGCAGATTGCCGAACCCGCCATTGCCGCCCTTGCAGATGACGACGCGCTGGCCGACCTCGGTCAGATCGGCGATGAGCGTCTCGCCGTCGACCTCGAATATCTGGGTGCCCTCCGGCACTTTCAGCACGGCGTCGGCCCCGCGCCCGCCATGGCGGTTCTTGCCCATGCCGTGCATGCCGGTCTTGGCCTTAAAATGCTGCTGGTAGCGAAAATCGATCAGGGTGTTCAGCCCTTCGACGCATTCGGCCACGACATCGCCGCCGCGTCCGCCGTCGCCGCCGTCCGGGCCGCCGAATTCGATGAATTTTTCGCGCCGGAACGAGACGCAGCCGGCGCCGCCGTCGCCGGAGCGCACGTAGATCTTGGTCTGGTCGAGAAATTTCATTTTTTCAGATCCGCCGCGATTCCGCCCGACGACCGGACGGAAAATCGCGGGTTTGTTTATGAGTTCCAGTATTTCATGTCAGGCTGTAACGGAGCGCAAGCCCGCCCGCAAGCTGGCGTCTTCGCGCGCCTGCCAGTCGCGCCGGCGCAAAGCCAGACGCAAGGTCGGATTTTCCGCCTGGCGCCCCGGCCCGGACTTCAGGCGGGCGACCTCGGTGAAGCCGACCTTTTCCAGCACGCCGCGCGACGCGGCGTTCTCCTCCAGCGCCAAGGCCTGCAACTCCTCGGCTCTCGTGAGGCGGAAAAAGGCGTCGATCACGGCGTGCGCCGCCTCGCCGGCATAGCCTCGACCCCAAAAAGGCCGGCCGAGCCAATAGCCGAGCGACGGAATTCCGTCGTCATCCTCGACGCCGACGACCCCGACCAGATTCCGCGCGGCGCCCTTGAGCGTCACCGCGAGGCGCAACGCCTTGCCGCGGGAGTTTTCCGCGCGGCTTTCGCGAATGAAATGGGCCGCGTCGTCCGGGCGATAGGGATGCGGGATGGACGCAGTCTTGCGGGCGACCTCCCAGTCTCCGGCGAGTTCGACCAGGTCTGCGGCTTCGGCGGCATGCGGCCAGCGCAGCCAGAGCCGCCTGGTTTCAAGACGAAAGACATCGTCGCGGGCGAGTTCGTGGAACATGAACGAGTGGCTCCAGGCAAAACGATAAGGGGAAACGGCGCGCGTTCCCCCTTGAGCATTCGGCTCTGGATGCATTCCTGCAGGAAGACTGTGACTTTCTTCGAGCTGGAACTTGGCCTTTTGTCGTTCCTGGCGTCTGGGCCATTCGAACTTCAGGGGCCATCCTCGGGGGCATTGCGCCTCGGAGGTCCCTGGTTCGCGACCTCCGCTTACTCTGCGGCCTCGGCTACAGGAGCCGGTACGACGTTGATATAGGCTCGGCCGTCGCATTTGGCCTTGAAATGCACCTTGCCGTCGACGAGGGCGAACAGGGTGTGATCCTTGCCCATGCCGACATTGACGCCGGCGTGCCATTTGGTGCCGCGCTGGCGCACGATGATGTTGCCGCCGCGCACGCTCTCGCCGCCGAACTTTTTCACGCCGAGGCGCCGACCTTCCGAGTCGCGCCCGTTGCGGGATGAACCGCCTGCCTTCTTGTGAGCCATTTTTCTGCTCCGAAACTTGTCTCGACCGCCTCGGCGGCCCTTTTCATCTGTTTAAGCGAAGCGAGCCGCTCAGGCGACGACTTCAACAATGCGGACGAGCGTCAGGTCCTGACGGTGGCCACGCTTGCGCTTGGAATTCTTGCGGCGGCGCTTCTTGAAGGAAATGACCTTCGGCCCGCGCGCCTGCTCGACGATTTCGCCCTTGACCGTCGCGCCGGCGACGAAAGGCGCGCCGAACTGCGCAACGCCGTCCTTCTCGACCAGCAGCACTTCGGAAAAGGTTACGGTTTCGCCGGCTTCCCCGGCGAGGGACATGACGGTGATCTGTTCATCGGCGGCGACGCGATACTGCTTGCCGCCGGTTTTAATGACTGCGAACATCGTTCTTCCTCGTGTTCGATCCGGCTCTGCGTTTCCACGCGACCGGCTTCTTTGCAGCTGAACCAGCAGGGGTGGACCCTTCCACACGACCTGAATATCGGCGTCTGGCAGAGTCCGGCTTTCGGGCGAAGATCAGACTCGAAGTCCAAAAAACGCAAAATGCCGCGGCGGCAGCCACGACAAACCGTCGGGCTTGTTAGAATGGAGAGGCCGCGAAGTCAAGGGAGAAATGCGAGGAACGTGGCGGGGGCGGCCAGGATTTCGAGCTTTGTGAAGCGAGGCCCTTGCGCCTTTGCGCGCGACCATGTTAATGCGCCGCCTCACCACCGGTTCGGTCTGATTTGCCGAGCCGTCGCACCTTGGTTTGGAGAGGTGGCAGAGTGGTCGAATGCACCGCACTCGAAATGCGGCATACGGGCAACCGTATCGGGGGTTCGAATCCCTCCCTCTCCGCCATCTAATTTTCCCCTCTCCGTCAGTTTCCCTCCACGCGGAAACGCCTGAAAATCAACGGTTCGGCCATCAGGAAACTGGCCGATGCCGGGAGAGTGTATCCCGCTTAAAAGCCCCGCATGTAGTCCGCGGCCGCAGCCGCCCCCGGCGCCCTCCAAGCTACCTCGTGCGCCGCCGCGACGTCTACTTCTTCCAAATTCGCCTGCGCCTGCCGCGGGCCCTTGCGCCATGCCTGAAACTGGCGCCTGTTAGAGTCCGGATCGGCGCTGTTTCGCTTCGCCTCGCCCAGTTCGCGGCGCTGCGGCTGGCGGGGGCGGCCGAGGCGCTGTTCGCGCGGTGGGAGTGGGGCATGGACGTCGACAACAGCTCGGGACAGGGCCAGAAGGGCCTTTCCCTTTATCGCCGACGACGCCGACAACCGGACGCCGTGAAACATTCCTGACCGAGCTAGCGGGCCTGTTCGAGCGGACGAAACAGCGCTTGCAGGACCCGCGCGCCCTCGCCCTCGGCGATCATGTCGCCCGAGGCGCTGCGCGCGCTCTCCTACTTGCAGGAGGGCGTGATGATCGAGAAGGAGGTCCGCCTCGGCGACAAGGGCCATCCGCTGATCGTGTCGCGCGCCGACCTGCTGCGCGCCGACCTGTCCCGGCGCACGCAGGCCGAGATCGCCGCGCTCCGCCGCTGGCCGAACGGAGCGTCCTTCCGGCCGGCGGAAGTCCTTGATGGCAGGGGGCCGTCCCCCTTGGCCGCGGCCGTCCCCTCAGCCGCGCCCGCCGCGCCGCCGGCCGCCGCCGGCATCCGCCCCCGTCCCGCCGCCCGCGCCCATCAGCTCCGGTTCTCCGGCCGCGCCGCTGTTCAGCGCCGCCCTCGCCACCTATCTCGAATTGCGCGAAGGCGCCGGGGAGAACAGGGGGACGATCTCGACCGCGCGCATGCGCGCCGACGTCTTCCTCGCGGTCATGGGCGACAAGCCGATCGACGAATATCTGCCGCACGATCTGCAAAAATTCGTCAACGCCGCCCAATTCCTCCCGCTCGCCTACGGCAAGGGCATGCCGGAATTGGCCGAAGTCCGGGCGATGGCCCGAAGGAGGCGATCCGGATCAACCGGGAGAAAAATGCTGGGAGCCGCTGGCGCGCAAGACCATGGAGGACGCGATCTTCCCGTTATTAAGGCGGTGGTCAATCTCGCCGTCCGCGCCTATCCCATTCGCAACCCCTTCGCCGGCATGCGCCTGTCCTGGCCAGACAACCTGCGGGCCTCGCAGGAGCGGGAGCCGCTCGACGCCGAAAGGCTCAACGAGGTGTTCCGGATCGGGATCGCCTCCGGCTTCATCGACGACGCGCTGCTCCCCGCCCTCGCGCAAACGACATCGCGCCGCATCGGCCTCCTCGCCTATCTCCGCGGCAGCGATTTTCAGACCAAGCACGGCGTGACCATCATCCGCATCGACGGCATGGCCTACGAATTCCAAAAAGAAGGTCTGGTACCGCGTTCCCTACAAGACGGCCGAGAGCCTGACAGGGATTTGCTGGGCACAGCATGTGGGACAAATGCGGCCTCACGGATTGGGCCTCAAAGCAAGGGGACGCATTCATTTTCCGGCAGCTGCACGCCTGCAAGGACCCCGCCGACGCGCCTGGCGTCGAGCCGATGCGGCCGCCTGCTCAAGAAGGCCGGCGCGATCGGCTGCAACATCGAAGTCCCCCACGCCCTGCGCCACGGCGCCAAGGACGCGATGGTCGACGCCTCGATCAAAGGCCAGAACCGCTCCAGCAGATGGGGCAGAGCACGCGCGTCGACGCCCATGATGATTATGGCGTCAGTCGGTCCCTGACGCGCGAGGAATGCCACAGTCTGGCCAACTTCCCGTTGATGAAGGAGGTCGACTGGACCGTATTCGACGGGCTGGATTTCGAGGCGATGGCGTCGAAGGTCCGGGAAGGCGGCGGCCTAAGAAGGAATTGGCGGCGCCGTGAGCACGCTGAGCGGAAAATTCGATCAGGCGCCATATTTTGTTGCTTCAACGCCTTTCACAAAGCGCAGGATCGCTGTCACAGAGTTGAATATGAATTGCGCCTCGGCATGGTCAGGCAATTCATTATCATGCGCGAGGGTATCGTTGTTGCGGACATAGTTGAATTTATCAAAGACGCCGATCGCGTTCTTGATGATCTGCTTCGATATTTCGCGCATCGGATAGTCTTTTTCGCAGGCCTCGACGTATTTGCCGACACGCGAGTGAAGCGGCTCGGCTCGGTCCCAGTTGACGCCGTGCGCGTCGAGCAAATGCCCAAATTTTTTCATGCAATAGGTGTGAAGCCGATCCAGCACGGCGGCCGGCTTATTCGCCGCAATGTCGCGTTTGATCGCCGCGACCGAACTCTTCCAGGGTTTCATCCGGGAAAAACGCTCAATTGCATCCGTCCGTGGAACCCCGCCGCCCCCTTCGATCTGTCGACAACAGCTCGAAAAGACGCTTGCGATTTGCGTCGAAACTCTCATTTTCAACGATATTCGAGAGCGTTTCCGCATATTCCCATAGCCGCCGAAGCACCCGGCAAACCGTGTATTCATCTTCGGCTTCGATCAAGGCTCGGAGGCGATTGGCCTCGCCGCCCTCATGGCTATATTTGTCGTCATAGATACCTAAGCGAAATTCGTCCTCAAAACTCCCAAAATGTCCGGTTGGAAAAGTCCAGCACATAGCCGTCTCCCATGAGAAAGGCGGCGTCGATGATCCTCATTTCGGAATGTTTCAGGGCAACCATTGGGGGGGACTTTCAAAAAATTATCGAGCAATCGTCGAGCCGCTCGTGTTTATGACGCAGCCGGCGGCGGTGTCGGAACGGTTGGGGCTCTATGTCCTGGCGCTTGCCGGCGTGATCGGTATCACAACATCATCGATCATGTCGTTTGCGCCAATATCCAAAGCGCGTTCCAGAAGCGCATTGAAGTTCGCCTCCACTAGGCCGGGGGTTTTCTGCTGGTGGTGCCAGCGAATGACCCGATGAGGATTTGAAATTAGGACACGGCTGATCGCGCCGGATTTTCCCGGTTTGATGTCGATGAAATGCAGCTTTTGCAACAGCTGCATACGGCCTCCCCAAGTGTATAGAGCCCGCTGGCCCGTGAACCCTGCTGCGTGAGCCATTTCCTGAGGCTTCGAGATATTCACCATCGAATTATCCCATGTGTCGCACCACAGGCCGAGATAGGTTGACGAAAGCGGCTTACCGTTGCTGAGAGCAGTGCTCCATGATCAGGATGAGCGGCATGGTCTTTGGTATCGTGGCGAAACCTTTATTGGCCAACCGATGCCAAAGCCATGGCTGTGTGCCGGGCCACAACAGGTCGCGTTGAGCCAGTTGCTTCTTAGCTATGGCTTTTCCATCACGTAACGTCGCCATCTTTGCCTCCGGGTTGAAGTTGACGGGTGTGGACCCCGTTGAAGTTGGTCGTTCCGCCCGCCAGGATGGAAGCGGCAAGGGGCGGGACCGGGTGTGGAACCCCGGTCCCTTCATCTTTTCGTCTCGTCACCACCTAGTGTGGACCCGCGTTAACGCTGAGAATCCACACTTTAGATCATTATCGTTTATTTTCAATGATTTAGATATTTACTGACGCAAAATAAGTTGTAGGATATTGCATTTAACCTGTACTAGTTTACTGCAAATATCATAACTCATACCTATGAGTTTGCATTTTCATAATTCGATCGGTGAGAAAAATGAGGCAAGACAACCTGTTACGCTTATGCGCCCTGTGCTCGCTATGCTGGTGCGCTGGAACGTGCTGACCTGTACTGGCTGTGCTCCCGGATGGTCCGGAAGGGTTGGGGGTAGTCGCCCGGCGGCAGGTCGGCAGGTCTTTCGTTCGGGAGCCGACCTGCGGCCTTCGTCGCCGTAAGGCGCTCACCCCTCCTGCAACGCTGTGAAAGGTAAGCGACGGCCTCGGAAGCCTTGGAAGCCGCGGCAAAGATCGTCCGCTTGTCGGCCCGCAAAAGCTTCAGCGAATGGTCGAGATATTGCGCATGGTCATCGCGCGGCTCGGTGCTGATGCCGACGTACTGGGCGGACAAAAATGACGCCCCCAGTTCCGCGACCAGTTCCTCTGCGGCGTAGGCCGCGTCGCCGAAGCGGGCGGCCGAATGGCGGTTGCAGCGGGATCTGGGCCGGC
>CAWKJW010000072.1:0-41166 GCA_963849665.1 uncultured Alphaproteobacteria bacterium
GCAGCAGAGCCGGCGCGACCCCGAAATCGACGAAATCGGCGAGCGAATCGAGCTCGGCGCCAAAGCGCGACGTGCCCTTCAGCGCCCGCGCCAACCGCCCGTCGAGGCCGTCCAGCACCGCCGCCGCCATCACGGCGAGCACCGCGGTTTCGAATTTGCCCTCGACCGCGTAGCGAATGGCCGTAAGGCCCATCGACAGGGCGAGCAGCGTGACGAGATTGGGCAACACCACGCGGATCGGAATTCTGCGGAAGCGTAAACGCCGGCGCTCCAGCGGACTAAAGTCGCGTTGGCCCCCTCGAAGGATTTTTCGTCGTTCATGCGGGCCTCTTCATGCGGGACTCCGGGGTTAAGCCATCCGTCAGCCGGCCTTGAAGGACAGCGCTGGCGTATGAGCCGTGAGATCGGCGAGCACGGTTTCGCCAGCGATCGCGCGCGAGCCAATCGCCACGGTGGGCCGGGCATAGGTGGGCATATAGACATCCACGCGCGAGCCGAAACGGAAAGCCCGAAACGGTCGCCGACGCCGATGCTTTCGCCCTCCTGGACGAAGGAGACGATGCGACGGGCGACAAGACCGGCGATCTGCACGACGCCGAAGCGCCCCTGCGGCGCTTCGATGACGAGGCCGTTGCGTTCATTCGTTTTCGCCGCTGGCCTTGTCGAGGTCGGCGTTGACGAACAGTCCGGCGCGCCATGGTGAATGCGTCCACGGGTCCGTCCTCGCGACGCAGGAAGTCGCGGTGCCTGCCCTCGACCTCGAAGCCAAACCGGCGATAAAGTCGGATCGCCGGCGCATTGTCGGCGAAAACAGTCAATTGCAGCCCTCTGAGGCCGGCGAGAAATCGGCTGACGCCAAGCAGCATGCTCATCAGCATCGCGCCCACGCCGCGCCGCTGGAATTTTTCGCGCACGCCGAGGAAAAACCAGCCGATATGGCTCTGGCGGTCCGCGAGGATATACAGCCCAGCGAAACCCGCCAGTTCGCCGCCGCACTCGCAAACGATCTCGAATCTGTCGGCGCCAAGGCAGGCGAGCCATGCGCGCATCTCGTCCACCCCCGTGAAGGGATTCATGTGAGTGGCGAAACGCTGGAAGCATTCCTCGTTGAACAGCGCCATCAGGGCCTCGTCGTCGGAGGCCTCGCGCATGCGCGGGCGACAGCCGCCGTCGGTCGCGTCAGACATTGGTTTGTGTCGACCCGCTTGTGGAGCCGTTTGTCGAACTGGCCGTCGGATTTCGTCGAGCGCGTCGAGCAGGGCCTGCGGCAGGCCGCCGGCGCTTTGCGTCGGGCTTGTGGCGTCGGTCGGGTCGATCAGCTGGTCGGTGGTCGGGTTCAGGTCGTCGCTGTCTCCACCGCCGCCATGATGATGGCCGTGATGCGCGCCGGCGGCGCCCGGGCCGCTCGACGCCTGCGCATCCTGGATGAGCGTCTGCGCAGCCTGCCGGGCGCCGGAGACGTCGCCCGACTGCGCTGCGCCCAGCAGGCTGTCGAGGGCGGTCGCCAGCGGATTGCTCGAAGCCTGCCCGCCGAGGACGCCAAAGTCCTGCAGATCGTTCTGCACGGCGGTCGCCGAAGTTTGAAGCGCGGAAGAATTTCCACCCAGGGCCGCGTTGAGCAGGCTTGTCAGATCGGATTGCAGGCCGGACACCGAGGCGGCGGCGCTGGCCGTGGTCGCCGCGGCGCTCTGTCCGCCCGACGCGGCCAGCGATTGCGTCATCTGCTGGAAGGCGGCGACGTCGGCCTGCGCGGCGGAGAAATTGCCGGACTCGACATCGGATTCCAGCGTTTTTAGAGCATTGCGGCGCTGTTGCAGCGCGGCGAGGCCGGCGGAATCGCCGGCGATCGTGGACAGGGACATGTTGGGCTCCCGGCAAGGGTTCTTACGCCGGGCACTATGGCGGCCGGAGGCTTGCCGGGGGCTGTCCGCCTCAGTTCAGGACCGCGGCCTTGAGGAAATAGCGGCCGGCGTCGGCTGCGGGCGAAAACCTCGTCGATCTGTGGATTGCGCAGCGGCGCGCCGCTGTCGTCCGACTCGAGATTTTGCTCGGACACATAGGCCATATATTCGGTTTCGGCGTTTTCGGCGTAAAGATGGTAGAAGGGCTGGTCCTTGGCGGGCCGCACTTCTTCGGGAATGGACAGCCACCATTCCTCGGTGTTGCCGAAAACCGGGTCGATATCGTAGATCACGCCGCGAAATGGGTATTTGCGGTGCTTGACGACTTCGCCGATGCTGAATTTCGCCGCGCGAGGTTTCATTTCACCAGCCCCCTCGAACTTGCAGGGGAGATAGTTTCCACAGCGCGGCGGCCAAGTCAATGATCCGCGGAGGAGTTATCCCCCTCCGCGGCAAGGGCGCTTCTGGCGGTCAGAAACCGTAGATCGCCGCGTAATCCGGGTCCTTCGCAGCAACCTGACGGGCGAGATCGACCATCACCTTGGCCTGTTTCCAGGTGGCGTCGTCCTGCATCTTGCCGTCGATCATGGCGACGCCGGAGCCGTCCGGCATGGCTTCCAGAATTTTCCTGGCGAAGGCCACTTCGTTCGCATCGGGCGAAAACACGCGCTTGGCGATGGCGATCTGGTTCGGATGCAGCGACCAGGCGCCGGCGCAGCCCATGAGGAAGGCGTTGCGGAACTGCACCTCGCAGGCGGCGAGGTCGGAAATGTCGCCGAACGGGCCATAAAAGCTCTTGATGCCGGCGGAAGCGCAGGCGTCCACCATCTTGGCCACGGTATAATGCCACAGGTCCTGCTGAAAGCTCGGGCGCGGCGCGGCGGCGTCGGCGCTCGGATCGGCCATCACCTTATATTCCGGATGACCGCCGCCGACCCGCGTCGTCTTCATGGCGCGCGACGCTGCGAGGTCGGCCGGGCCGAGGCTCATGCCATGCATGCGCGGCGAGGCCAAAGCGATTTGCTCGACGTTCTTCACGCCCTCGGCGGTCTCGAGGATGGCGTGGATCAGGATCGGCTTCGTCACGCCATGGCGGGCTTCGAGCTGGGCCAGCAACTGGTCGAGATAATGGATGTCCCAGGGGCCCTCGACCTTGGGCAGCATGATGACGTCCAGCTTGGCGCCGATGGCGGCGACGATTTCCGTGACGTCGTCGAGCAGCCAGGGCGAATTCAGGCAATTGACGCGCGTCCACAGGCCGGTGGAGCCGTAATCGTGGGCGAGGCCCATTTCGATAAAGCCTTTGCGCGCGGCTTCCTTGGCGTCGGCGGGAATGGCGTCCTCGAGATTGCCGAGGATGACGTCGGCCTTCGGAATGGTCTCGCCGATCTTGGCGCGCACCTTTTCGAGATGCGGCGGCACGAAATGGATCATGCGCTCGACCCGGACCGGCAGTTCGCGATAGGGCGCCGGCGCGCCGATGGCGAGGGGCTCGAAGAATTTGCGTGGGCTTTTCGTCATGGCTGCGCTCCTCGTCAGGGATGGGCTCCGTTTTGTTGGCCTCTAGGCGAAAAGAAGCGTCGCCGCAATTGAACAATCGATGCGCTTGGCCCAAAATCGACGTTATGCGCGACCTTGAGCGAAAATCTCTGTCGAACTCCTCACGCCCGACGAGATGGGCGCGGGCCGACGCTTTGACGATTTAAGGCGGGACGCCGGGCTATTCGCTGATGCTGCGCGCCGGGAAGAATGTCGCCACGGCGGCGGCCGGGCATTTCTGCGGCCATGCGAGACGGCGGGAAGATCGCAGTCTATTGCGGGCCGGGCAATAATGGCGGCGACGGCTATGTCGCGGCCCGCATCCTGCGCGAACAGGGGTTTGACGGTGCCTTGGCGGGGGCTGGGCGACCCGCAGAAACTTGCGCGGCGACGCCGCCCAGGCCTTCGCGGATTGGCCGGCGGAGACGTCACTTCTGCAAAAAAACTCGATCCGCGCGACGCGGGCCTTGTCATCGACGCCCTGTTCGGCGCCGGCCTGTCGCGGCCGCTCGACGGCGCGGCGCTCGATCTGGTGGCGCGGATCAACGCCGCGGAACGCCGGTCGTCGCGGTGGACGTGCCCTCCGGCCTTGACGGGGCCAATGGCGCGATCGGCTCGCAATGCGTCCAGGCGAGCGAAACCGTCACCTTTTTCCGCCTGAAGCCCGGCCATTTGCTGCTGCCGGGCCGGCTGGCCTGCGGAAAGATCCGCCTCACGCGGATCGGCATCGAGGAGGATGTCCTCGACCATATCGCGCCGCGCACTTTTCTCGACGCGCCGCCGCTGTGGCGCACGGCCATCCCGGCGCCGGCCGCAAACGGGCATAAATACGGGCGCGGCCATCTCGTCGTCGCCTCGGGCCCGATGGCGCGGACCGGCGCGGCGCGTCTTGCCGCCCGCGCCGGCCTGCGCGTCGGGGCCGGGCTCGTCACGCTGGCCAGTCCCGAAGAGGCCTTGGGCGGTCAATGCTGCCGCATCTTACGGCGATCATGCTGCGCGGCGTGGACGGCGCGGCGCAATGGCGCGATCTGCTCGACGACCGGCGGTTTTCGTCCGTCGTCATCGGCCCCGGCTTCGGCGTCGGCGAGGTGACGCGGACAATCGTCCAGACCATGCTCGCAGCGGCGCCGAAGGGGGAGGGGCGGGCCTTCGGCCTCGTGCTGGACGCCGACGCGCTGACGTCCTTTTCGCCTGATTGGGACGATCTGGCCAGGCTGATCCAGACCAGCGGCGCTTCGGTCGTCCTGACGCCCCATGATGGAGAATTCAATCGTCTTTTCAGCAAGCAGGCGGAAAGACATCAACCTTTCCCCGAGAGCGGCGACGGAAGTTCACGCGAAATCTTCGCTGTCTTCTCACAGCCATCTGATTTTAAATATAAAATAGACCGCGCGCGGGCGGCGGCGCGCGCTTCCGGCGCCTGCGTGGTTTTCAAGGGGCCGGACACCGTGATCGCGGCGCCGGACGGACGCGCCGCCATTGGCTGCAACGCGCCGCCTCATCTGGCGACCGCCGGGTCGGGCGACGTGCTGGCGGGGCTGATCGGCGGATTGCTGGCGCAGGGCATGGCCTGTTTCGAGGCCTGCGCCTGCGCCGTCTGGCTGCACGGCGAGGCCGCGAACCTGTTCGGCCCCGGCCTGATCGCAGAGGACCTGCCGGAAATTCTTCCGCGCGTCCTTGCAACTCTCTCTTAACACAGGAAAAATCCATGACCGAACCCGTCATCGCCCAGAAGGGGCCCTATGAAACCGAAGTCGTCGAGGGCAAGACCTATTATTGGTGCGCCTGCGGCAAGTCGGCGAAGCAGCCGTTCTGCGACGGCTCGCACCAGGGATCGGGATTCGCGCCCGTCGCCTGGAAGGCGCCGAAGAGTCGGGAACCGTCTATTTCTGCGGCTGCAAGCGCAGCGCCGGCAAGCCGCTGTGCGACGGCGCGCACGAGACATTGTGAGGGCGGCCGGTTACGTGACCTCGAACCAGGCCGCCAGCCCGTTGGCGAAATGGTCCTGGATGGCGGAGCAGACCAGCCATTTGCCGGGATTGTCGGCGACGAAGGCGACATGCTTGGTCTTGCGCTCCGGAACGATCACGCTGTCGCGCCAATAGGGCTCCCAGCCGTCGTCGAAATCGTGCAGCAGCCGCAGGTCGTGGCCCTGCACGTGCATGACCTGGTCGAACAAGGTCTTGTTGACGAAGGCCAAAGTGACCGGCGTCCCCCTGCCTACGGAAAACAGCGGCGGCCCGTCGAGCCCGCTTGCATGGGCGCCGGTTGATCGCCACACATGGCGCAGGTCGTCGGCGTGTGGTTTCAACGCGGCTCCCTTTCGCGCTCCGCCCTCGATGACGAGATCGAGCCTTTTTGCCGACTGCAGCCGGATTTCCGCCGGCAGCAGCGGATTGGGCGCCGGGTTCGGGCAGCGGCAACGGCGGCGCCGGCGCGCGGACGGGCCTTTGGTCGCGAATTCGAGCAGCGAAGCGTCCGGCAGCTCCGCCTGCGCCGCGCAGGAGGAGACGGATCTGTCTGCGCCTCCAACGGCGGCAGGTCGAGGATGACGTCGAAGCGCGCCCCCGGGCCGAGCGGAATGGTGCGGCGCGCCGGCTCGAACGGGATCGCAGGGCTGGCCGTCGACCGCAATGACTTTCGGATAGCCGCCGGAAAAGGCGAGGCGCATGATGCGGGCGCTGGCGGCGTTGATCAGCCGCAGCCGCAGTCTTCCGCCGGGCTTTTGCGTGACAGGCTTCGGTTTGGAGGTGGAATTGACGCTGGTTACGGCGCCATAGCGCCCCTGCCGCATGATGTCGGCGAAAGAATTGAAATCTGCGACGACCTGGGCGTCGGCGCCGAGCCGCCAGTCGCCGATCAGCAGGACGAGGTCATCGTCGACGGCGATCGGCGTCTTTTCCTCCACCACGACGGCGCCAAAAAGCCCGCGGCCGAGCTGTTCGCCGGAATGCGGCTGGATCAGCGGTTGGTAGAAATAGGTCCCGGCGTCGGGCGGCGTGAAGCGATATTCCCGGGTCTCGCCGGGCAGGAGCGGCGCCTGGACCAATCCCGCCGCGCCGTCGATGGCGTTGGGCAGGCGCATGCCGCGCCAGTGCAGGGATGTGGGGTGCTCCAGCCGGTTGGCCAGGCGAACCTTGATCTCCTGGCCGAGTTTTATGCGCAATGTCGGTCCGGCGCGCTGGCCCCCGAAACCCCAGATTTGCGTCTGCGGAGCTGGCGGCGGCAGCAATTGGAGCGCGCCCGGCTTCGCTTCGAGCGTGACGAATCCATCTGGCTCTTCCGCGCGGGCGGCGGGCGCCAGGAGGGCAAGGACGGCGGAGCCGAGCAATTTTCGGCGCGTGAACAGCATGGGCGCAGCATAGCAGATTTTCCATGGCAGTGGGCCGTCCCCGGCCGACTGTGGCGAAATGGCCGCTCGCTCTATTTTTTTGCTGCGCATCGCTTCGGCCATTGCTATAGAGCCCCACCCGGACGGGCGGCCGCCAAAAAAAGCGGCGGCAAGACGGCGCGCGGGCGTGGCGGAACTGGTAGACGCGCCGGATTTAGGTTCCGGTGGTGAAAATCGTGGGGGTTCGAGTCCCTCCGCCCGCACCAGCGCCAGGCGAAAGGCCCGTCGCAGCAGGATTTAACGCGTCGCAAGGCGGAAAAAAGCCGTTCGGCGAACAGTTTTTGGGGTTTTGACAATGCAAACGACCGAGACGCTTTCGCAAGGGCTGAAGCGGGAATACCAGGTGGTTCTGGCCGCCGGCGAACTGGCGCAGAAACTCGATTCGCAGCTTGCCGGCCTGAAGGACAAGGTGCGCATCAATGGTTTCCGCCCCGGCAAGGTTCCGATGGGCCATCTGCGCCGGCTCTATGGCAAGTCGATCATGGGCGAGGTGGTGCAGGAGGCCGTCAGCGACGCGCAGAAGCAGATCGTCGAACAGAACAATTTCCGCCTCGCCGGCCAGCCCAAGCTCGACTTCCCGGAAGACCGCGACGAGATGGAGAAGGTGCTCGAAGCCACGGGCGACCTGAAATTCGGCCTGTCCTTCGAGATCCTGCCGACCTTCGAGGTCGGCTCCTTCGAGGACGTCGAACTCGAGCGCCTCGTGGCCGAAATTCCGGAAGCCGACGTGCAGCAGAGCCTCGACCAGCTCGCCGAACGCAACCGCGCCTATGATCCGCGCGAGGAAGGCGCCGCAGCGCAAACGGGCGACAAGCTCACCATCTCCTTCGTCGGCCGGATCGGCGACGAGGCTTTCGAAGGCGGCAGCAGCGAGGCTTCCGATCTCGTGCTCGGCTCGGGCTCCTTCATTCCCGGCTTCGAGGCGCAGCTCGAAGGCGCGAAGGTCGGCGAGGAGCGCAAGGTCGTGGTGACCTTCCCCGCCGATTACCAGGCGCCGGACCTTGCCGGCAAGGAAGCGACCTTCGACGTCAAGGTCATTGTCGTCGCCGCGCCGGCCGCCCTGACCATCGATGAGCAGTTTGCCAAGAATTTCGGCTTCGACAGCGTCGAAAAGCTGCATGACGCGGTCAAGGACCGCATCAAGGCCGACTACGACCGCGCTTCGCGCGACAAGCTGAAGCGCGCGCTGCTCGACGCGCTCGACAAGAAATATGCGTTCGACCTGCCGCAGGACATGGTCGAGCATGAATTCAACGGCATCTGGGCGCAGGTCGAGGCGGAGCAGAAGTCGACCGGCAAGAGCTTCGCCGACGAAGGCACGACGGAAGAAGAGCAGCGCGCCGAATATCACCGCATCGCTGAGCGCCGGGTGCGTCTCGGCCTGGTGGTCGCCGAAGTCGGCGAAAAGGCCGGCGTGAAGGTCGGCGACGATGAAGTGGGCCGCGCCCTGGTCGAGCGGGCGCGCCAGTTCCCCGGCCAGGAAAAGATGATCTGGGATTATTACCAGAAGAATCCGCAGGCGCTCGCCGAGATTCGCGCGCCGCTGTTCGAGGAAAAAGTGGTCGATCACATCGTCTCGCTCGCCAAGGTGACCGACAAGACGGTGTCCAAGGAAGAATTGTTCAAGACCGAGGACGAAGACGCCGCGGCCTGATTGGGCTTTTCCGAGGCATTTTGGGAGCGTTCGCGCCGTCGCGGGCGCTCCCTTCTTTTTTGTGCAAGGCTTCCTTCTTTTTTCGGATGTGTCGTTGCGGCAACCGAAACATGTCGGAAAAACGACGCTATTTTAGAATTTCTTCAGCACCGAGCGGCTAATGCTTGAGACTGCGTTGCGTCGACGATCGAGGTGATTCGGGCTGAAAACGCCCGCGGCGGCCTTGATCTTGCATGGGTTCGGCGGAGAGGGCGGCGCGGCCATTGCCTCGGCCCGCCAGTGCATTATGTTGGGATGAGGCCAAGGCGGCGAAGCCGGGGCTGCGAAAACGAGGCGGCGGAGCCGGGGCTGCGAACAAGGGCGGCGTTGCCGCCAAACGGAATTGATCCAAGGAATCTCGAGATGCGCGACCCAATAGACGTCTACAACCAGTATCTCATCCCGCAGGTCATCGAGAACACGCCGCGCGGCGAACGCGGCTTCGACATCTATTCGCGCCTGCTGCGCGAGCGCATCGTCTTCCTGACGGGTCCGGTCGAGGATGGCATGGCCTCGGTCATCATCGCGCAATTGCTGTTTCTCGAAGCCGAAAACCCGAAAAAAGAAATCTCCATGTACATCAACTCGCCCGGCGGCGTGGTGACCGCGGGCATGGCGATCTACGACACGATGCAGTTCATCAAGCCCAAGGTTTCGACGCTTTGCGTGGGGCAGGCGGCGTCGATGGGCTCGCTGCTGCTGTGCGGCGGCGAAAAGGACATGCGCTTCGCTTTGCCCAACGCCCGGATCATGGTGCACCAGCCCTCCGGCGGCTTCCAGGGCCAGGCTTCGGACATCCTTCGCCACGCGGAGGACATAATGAAGATCAAGAAACGGCTGAACGACGTCTACGTCCACCATACCGGCCGGGATTACGACACGATCGAGCGTACGCTCGACCGCGATCATTTCATGTCGGCGGACGAGGCCAGGGACTTCGGTTTGATCGACCAGGTGTTGAGCAAGCGCCCGGAGCCGATCGAAGAAAAGAAGTGAATTTTTTCGCATCGCGCGCCCGATTTGCTTTAGAATCGCGCGGGATTGCGAAGCTTGCCATCGGCGTCCAAGGGCGTAATTTAGCCCCTGGACGTCAGGAAGAGACCGGGGCGCAAACGCGTCGAATCGCCGAACCGGCGGCGAGGACCCAGTCGGCGGCGGGGCCAGGATCCTTCATGGAGCCGGGACTTCGTCATCGATGCAGGACAAGGGCGGCCGAATGGGCCGAAATCGGCCGCGAGGAGAAGCTTATGAGCAAGGTTGGCAATAGCGACTCGAAAAACACGCTCTATTGCTCGTTCTGCGGCAAGAGCCAGCACGAGGTGCGCAAGCTGATCGCCGGGCCGACGGTGTTCATCTGCGACGAATGCGTCGAGTTGTGCATGGATATCATCCGCGAGGAGAACAAGTCCGCGCTGGTGAAGACCCGCGACGGCATCCCGACGCCGAAGGAAATCTGCAAGGTGCTGGACGATTATGTGATCGGCCAGTTCCAGGCCAAGCGAGTGTTGTCGGTGGCGGTGCACAACCATTACAAGCGGTTGAATCACGCGACCAAACATTCCGATGTCGAGCTGGCCAAGTCGAACATCCTGCTGGTCGGCCCGACGGGCTCGGGCAAGACCCTGCTGGCTCAAACTCTGGCGCGCATCCTCGACGTGCCCTTCACCATGGCCGACGCCACCACGCTCACCGAAGCGGGCTATGTCGGCGAGGACGTCGAGAACATCATCCTGAAGCTGCTGCAGGCGTCGGATTACAATGTCGAGCGCGCCCAGCGCGGCATTGTCTACATCGACGAAATCGACAAGATCTCCAGGAAATCCGACAATCCCTCGATCACCCGCGACGTTTCGGGCGAGGGCGTGCAGCAGGCGCTCCTGAAGATCATGGAAGGCACGGTCGCCTCGGTGCCCCCGCAGGGCGGCAGGAAGCATCCGCAGCAGGAATTCCTGCAGGTGGACACGACCAACATCCTGTTCATCTGCGGCGGCGCCTTCGCCGGCCTCGACAAGATCATTTCGGCGAGGGGCAAGGGCACGTCGATCGGCTTTAGCGCCAAGGTCGAGGGGCCGGACGAGCGCCGCGCCGGCGAAATTTTCCGCCAGGTCGAGCCCGAGGATCTGTTGCGCTTTGGCCTGATCCCGGAATTCGTCGGCCGCCTGCCGGTGATCGCCACGCTCGAGGACCTCGACGAGGACGCGCTGAAGAAGATCCTTACCGAGCCGAAGAACGCCCTGGTCAAGCAATACCAGCGGCTGTTCGAGATGGAGAACACCGAGCTCACCTTCCAGGACGAGGCGCTCAACGTCATCGCCCGCAAGGCGATCGAGCGGAAAACCGGGGCGCGCGGCCTGCGCTCGATCATGGAGGGCATATTGCTCGACACCATGTACGACCTGCCGGGGCTCGAAGGCGTCGAGCAGGTGGTGATCGGCCCGGAAGTGGTCGATGGCAAGGCCAAGCCGCTCTATATCTACGCCGAGCGCAGCGAGAAAAGCGGCGTCAGCGCCTGATCGCATGACGGGAGGGCGGCGTCGGCCGCCCTTTCCACATTTCCCTTGCCTGGCGCATCCCGCCAGCCGGCTATTTCTTGGCGGGAAATGTCATCCTTGCGTCATGGAAAACTTGAAAGCCGCGGCGAGGCGCCCCATCTGCCTGTTAACGCAGCCCCACGCCGCCGACGCTTAAGAAGAGGTCGAGCGGCGCATGTGGCGGAAGCGTCCGGCGCCGGGAGCATGACCCCGAACAGTGGCTCCCACTTTTGGGCCGGGTTCATGCTCAAAGCAAAATTGGGCCGGAAGGCTCCCTCCGCATGGGCGGCCAAAATTCGGCGGAACGATCTTTCGTCCGCGGAAGTGTTGGCCCGCCGTGACAGATAGGACCACTCGATGACCAGCCCCAAGCGTGAACTGCCCGCACCCGGCGTGACCGACCGCTATCCGGTCCTGCCTTTGCGCGACATTGTCGTTTTCCCGCACATGATCGTGCCGCTCTTCGTCGGCCGCGAAAAAAGCATACGCGCGCTGGAAGAAGTGATGAAGGCCGACAAGTTCATCCTGCTCGCGACGCAGATGAACGCCGCGGAAGACGATCCCAAGCCCGAGGCGGTGTTCTCCGCCGGCGTGCTCGCGAGCGTGCTGCAACTGCTGAAGCTGCCCGACGGCACGGTCAAGGTGCTGGTCGAAGGCATGGCGCGGGCCAAAGTGTCGCGTTATGTCCGCACCGACGAATATTACGAGGCGGAAGCCGAGGTGACGCCCGAGGAGCTGCCCGACCCCGTCGAGGCGGAGGCGCTGGCGCGTTCGGTCGCGTCGGAATTCGAAGGCTATGTGAAACTCAACAAGAAGGTTTCGCCGGAAGTCGTGTCGGCGGTGGCGCAGATCGACGATCCCGGCAAGCTGGCCGACACGGTGGCGTCGCACCTCTCGGTGAAGATCAACGACCGCCAGTCGGTGCTCGAAATGACCTCGGTCGCCAAGAGGCTGGAAAAGTGCCTGGCGCTGATGGAAAGCGAGATCTCGGTCCTGCAGGTCGAGAAGCGCATCCGCACGCGCGTGAAGCGGCAGATGGAGAAGACCCAGCGCGAATACTATCTGAACGAGCAGATGAAGGCCATTCAGAAGGAGCTGGGCGACGAGGACGGCAAGGACGACCTGTCGGAGCTGGAGGACAAGATCAAGGCCACCCGCCTGTCGAAGGAGGCGAATGACAAGGCCCTGGCCGAGCTGAAGAAGCTGCGCCAGATGTCGCCGATGTCGGCCGAAGCGACGGTCGTGCGCAATTACCTCGATTGGCTGGTCTCGATACCCTGGAACAAGCGCTCCAAGATCAAGAAGGACCTGAATTCGGCGCAGCAGCTGCTCGACGCCGAGCATTACGGGCTGGACAAGGTCAAGGAACGGATTGTCGAATATCTCGCCGTGCAAAGCCGCGCCAACAAGCTGACCGGCCCGATCCTTTGCCTCGTCGGCCCTCCGGGCGTCGGCAAGACCTCGCTCGGCAAGTCCATCGCCAAGGCCACCGGACGCGAATTCGTCCGCATGTCGCTCGGCGGCGTGCGCGACGAGGCCGAAATCCGCGGCCATCGCCGGACCTATATCGGCTCCATGCCCGGCAAGCTGATCCAGTCCATGCGCAAGGCGAAGACGTCCAATCCCTTGTTCCTGCTCGACGAGATCGACAAGATGGGCATGGATTTCCGTGGCGATCCGTCCTCGGCGTTGCTGGAGGTGCTCGACCCCGAGCAGAACTCCACTTTCAACGATCATTACCTGGAGGTGGATTACGACCTTTCGAACGTGATGTTCGTGACCACCGCCAATACGTTGAACATTCCGGCGCCCTTGATGGACCGCATGGAGATCATCCGCATTGCCGGCTACACCGAGGACGAGAAGGCGGTGATCGCGCGCAAGCATCTCATCCCCGCGGCGACCAAGAAGCATGGCCTGTCGCCGAGCGAATGGGTGATCGAGGACGCGGCGCTCCTGAAGATCATCCGCCGCTACACGCGAGAGGCGGGCGTGCGCAATCTCGACCGCGAAATCGCCAATCTCGCGCGCAAGGCGGTGAAGGAGATCCTTCTGTCCAAGCCGAAGCTCGAAAAGGTCGTCGTCACCGAGGAGAACATCGAGACCTATCTCGGCGTGCCCCGCTATCGCTATGGCGAGGCGGAGCTGGAGGACCAGGTCGGCGTCGTCACGGGCCTGGCCTGGACGGAAGTCGGCGGCGAGTTGCTGACCATCGAAGGCGTGATGATGCCCGGCAAGGGCCGCATGACGGTGACCGGCAACCTGAAGGACGTGATGAAGGAATCGATCTCGGCGGCTGCATCTTATGTGCGGTCCCGCGCGGTGGATTTCGGCATCGAGCCGCCGATCTTCGACAAGCGCGACATCCATGTGCACGTGCCGGAAGGCGCGACGCCCAAGGACGGCCCGTCGGCGGGCGTGGCCATGGCGACGGCCATCGTCTCGGTCTTCACCGGCATTCCCGTCCATCGCGATATCGCCATGACTGGAGAGGTCACGTTGCGCGGCCGGGTGCTGCCGATCGGCGGATTGAAGGAAAAGCTGTTGGCGGCCTTGCGCGGCGGGTTGAAGAAAGTCCTGATACCCGAAGACAACGCCAAGGATCTGGTCGATATTCCGGAATCGGTGAAGAACAACCTCGAGATCGTGCCGGTCTCGCGCATGGAGGAAGTGCTGAAACATGCTCTGCTTCGCATGCCCGAGCCCATCACCTGGGAGGAGGGCGCGGTCAAGGCCGAGCCGCCGGCGGAAATCGAAGATGACGCGGTTGGCGTGGTCGCGCACTGAAATTTGGCGCGAATCATGAATCGGACAGGCCGGAACGCTAGGCGTTCCGGCCTTTTTGCGATGCACAACGCTTGTGCGCCGCGAAAGGGGCGGTTTTTCGGGGTTTTTTCAGTCTGAATGCGCGGAAACCCTTGCCTTGTCGGGGATTCGATCCGAAAGTGGCGCAATCGAGCGGGCACGATTCGAGGCTTAGCCGTATTAGCGGCATTCCCTTCGCGCTGGCTTCGATAGTTTCATTTGGCCGCGGCGTCGGGGCGCGCACCGGTCAAACAGCTTGGCGGCGCCCGGCGCGCCCTTAACGACAGGATGAATTCAGATGACCAATAAAGCCGAATTGATCGACGCGGTCGCGGAAGCGACGGAAACTTCGAAGGCTCATGCCGGCGCGGCGCTCGACGCCGTGATCGGCGCTATCGCCCACGCTCTGAAGAGCGGTGAGGAAGTCCGTCTCGTCGGTTTCGGCACCTTCTCGGTGAAGACCCGCGCCGCGGGCAAGGGCCGCAATCCCGCCACCGGCAAGGAAATCAACATTCCCGCCTCGAAGAGCGTTCGCTTCAAGCCCGGCGCGCAGCTCAAGGCGACGGTCAACAAATAAGCATTTGCGGAGGTCGCCCGGCCCGGGCGACCCGGCGACGGCGGCAAGATCCGGCGGGCGGAGAGCGTCCGCCGGAGTTATTGTTTTGATGATTTGTCCGGTCCGGGGCGACTTTGTCCTTGCCTCCGGAAGGGCGGCGTTTTATGAGCCGGGGGCCGTGTGCCAGGCAGGGCCGTCAGGCTTTCGCAAGGGCCTGGTTGCGCGGATTGCCGGCAGAACCAGGCGGCGCCAAAACTGGCGGCGCATGGAAATTCGGCGGCGCGGGCGGTTAGCTCAGTTGGTAGAGCATCTCGTTTACACCGAGAGGGTCGGCGGTTCGAGACCGTCACCGCCCACCACAACCGTCATTCGCGCCACAGGCTTGCAGTTTCCATCAGATCGGGCAAGGCTCAAGGCGAGGACGGAGCCGGTTGGCGGGAGCTGTCCGCGCTGCGCGGTGATTGCGCGACATCACTGGAATTCATAACCTTTTTCGGTCGGATGCGAGAGCAGCGAAAAAGGGCCGGGCCGGAGAAGCGAATGTTGGCGGGAATTGTTGTGGGGTTCGTGCGCGCCATGCGTCCGGTTCTGGCTTCGAGCGCCCTGCTGGCGGCTACGGGCCTCATGCTCGCCGGTACGGCCTTCCGCGCGGAAGCGATGGATTTTCGACTGGAGAGCATGGGCTCGAGCGCTGGCTGTCGCGCCCATTGTCCGCAGGTGATCGTGGCGGAAGGCCAGATCACCAACGCGACACCCCAGGAATTCGTTGAATTTCTGCGCGAAAACGCCTTCGATCATGATCTGCGCACGGTGGTCTTCCTGAATTCGCAGGGCGGCTATGTCGTCGCCTCGATGGAGCTGGGGCAGATTTTCCGCCGCATCGGCGCAGCGACCGTTGTGGCGCGATTTCGGCGCCGCCCGGGGCAGGGGACGCTTCATGACCGCTTCCTGCCTTTCGGCCTGCGTCTATGCCTTCATGGGCGGCAAGAAGAGAGTTGCTCCGCCCGGCAGCGCGCTGGGCATCCACCGTATGTTCGCCAATCAGGTGCACGAAGGGTTCTTCGGCGATTTGACTGTCCGGCGCCTGTACGACAACGGCGTGATGGCGAAAATGCTGATGAAATACAGTTCACGCATGGGCGTCAGCCGGGATTTGATCCGCACCGCCGAACATATTTCGTCGCAGTCGATCCATTTGGTTACGCCGGGCGAGATGGCGCGCTGGCATCTGGCGAGCCGCGGTTTCTAAATGTCCAGAAGCTGCGCGCTTTTGTAAAAACGACATATCTGCGCTTGACTTGATGGCGCCGCTGTCTTAATTCGCAGGCCTCCGATCGACGCGCCAGCGTCGCGGTCGAGCGGGGAGTAGCTCAGTTGGTTAGAGCGCCGGCCTGTCACGCCGGAGGTCGCGGGTTCGAGCCCCGTCTCTCTCGCCATTTTCCGCCACAGATCCTATTTGCAGCCGTCGCGTTTTTCGGCGCCGCCGCGCGGTGCTCGGGCGACGTTTCCGAGAGGGATCAAATCGCTTGCGGGCCCGAAGTGCGCGCCTATGCTTGGGGCAAGTGATTCCTTGAGCGGCCTCGCGGCTGCGCGTGAAAAATCCCGGTCGTGAAAGCAAGGACGAACATGTCGATCGGCGCTGGATCGTCGCTGGCGCGGAAAAGTCGCGCGGTCCTGCCGGAACTCGCCGCGCTGGTGGTCGTGGCCGCCTTCGTCTTGCACGCCCGCGCGCTCCTGGCGCAGTTCTCAGGCGGCGGCTACCTGCTCGACGCTGGATGGTTCGCTTATCTGTTCCAGAGCGGCGATCCCTGGCTGCATGGCCCCAAGGTTCTCGGCGCCGACAGTTTCTACCAGCATCACCTCTCGCCTTACTTCTTCCTGCTCGGCGCCCCGCTGCACCGCTTCGCCGGCCTGACGGGACAGGAGATTTTCGCGCTGCATCAGGGCTTTTTCTCCGCCCTGTTCGCCGCCTCGCTGGCGATGCTCGCCCTGGACGCGCGAAGGGCCGAAGGGCAGGCGGTCGCGTTGGCCGGGGCCGTGTCGATTGGCGCGCTGGCGACGCTTCTGTTTCGCGCCGCTGACTATCC
Organism: uncultured Alphaproteobacteria bacterium; assembly: GCA_963849665.1. Taxonomy (GTDB): domain Bacteria; phylum Pseudomonadota; class Alphaproteobacteria; order Rhizobiales; family Beijerinckiaceae; genus Rhodoblastus. Next base: position 16,504 of record CAWKJW010000072.1, read on the forward strand.
GCATTTCGAAATCGCGCTTCTCGCCTTGGAGAGCTTCGGCTTCGCCGCTTTTCTGCGCGGCTGGCGCGTCGCCTTCGCCGCGGCGCTGCTCGCGCTGCCGCTCGTGCGCGAGGACGGCGGCCTGTACGCCGCATTGGCCTGCCTCATGATCGCCGCGATCACATACAAGACCGCGAGGCGGCGCGATCTCACGCTCCTCGTCGGCGCCGCGGCGCTCGGAATTGGCGTGAGTTTGGCCGAGCAATGGTTGCAGCGCCGGCTGTTCCCGGCGACCAACACTTTCCTGGGAAATCTTTCGGGCGACGGCTGGCGTCATGTCGACGCGACGACGCTGATCGGGCAAATCAGGACCGACGCGGGCGATCCATGCCTGCTGTTTATTTTGCTCGGCACGGCCCTGCTGGCGCGTTTTGACAGGCGCTACGCCGCCGCCCTGGCTCTCGTCGCGCCATTGTTACTCCTCTATTTCCTGTCGCCGCGCGAGATGCTCTGGACGTTTTCGTTTTATTACGGACTTCCCTGGCTGATCGCCTGCGTCGGCTGGGTCGCAGTTTTCGCCGAGCGCGCCCGCGGCGGGCTGGCTCTGCGGCCAGAGGCGGCCACTTTCCTGCTGTGCGCGCTGCTCGTCGCCGCGCCGCTCCCTGCCGCGCTGGGGTTCGACGCCTCGTTCAAGGCTTTTGCGGCCGACGCGATCGCGCGCCCGGTGGGCGACATCGGCGCCGAGACGGATTTTCTGCTTGTGCGCGCGGCGCGGGAGCGCGGGCAGCCAAGCGCGGCCGCGGGGCGGCTTTGCGTCACGATGGGCGTGGCGTCGCTCGCGCCAGATGCTTTCGAGCCGGCGGAACTCGTCTATCCCGACGCGGACCTGCGCCAATGCGCGACATTGCTGGTGATGAACCGCCAGATCGGCTACGGCCTGTTCGCAGAGTCGCGCGCAAAGCGCCGGGCTGGAAAAATCCGCGGCCTTTGCCGCGGCCGAGGTCTGGACGCCGGCGGCGCCGAAACCGGCGCGTTAAAGGCCGAATCGGGGCCGGTGGATTGGTGTTTTTGTTGCGGCGCACTATATTTGTGCTTGATAAGCCGCAGCCGGCGCCCTTTCGGCGCGCGCGAGCCCGGCCGTTCCGCGCCAATTCGTCGACAAAAATCGCGCGAAATTCGGCTTCGCCTCGTCTCCAGGCGTCCGCGCGGAAATCGTCCGAATGGCTGAAAATCCGCGCGTTTCCGCCGATGGACGGCAGGCCCGCTGAACAGGTTCTGGCGCTCCTGCCTTAGTCTAAGGGCGCGCTTTGAACTTGCGCGTGCTGGCGCGCTAAGATACGGAACCAGACGTTCCGGCGGAGCAAGGCGGCGATTTAGCCCGCGTTTCTCTGTCCGGCAGTGGCGGCGCGCTCGAACGGCGGTTCATCCCCCGGCCGGGCGACGCGCCAAGAAAGCACAGGACAATCCCATGCCGGTCCTCCTGAACGATTATCTGCCGCTGGTGATCTTCATCGCGCTTTCGGCGGTAATTTCGGGCGCCCTTCTCGTCGCGCCCTTCCTGCTGGCCTTCAAGGCGCCCGACGCCGAAAAGCTCTCGGCTTATGAATGCGGCTTCAACGCCTTCGATGACGCGCGCATGAAATTCGACGTGCAATTCTACCTGGTCTCGCTTTTGTTCATCATCTTCGATCTCGAAGTGGCCTTTCTGTTCCCCTGGGCGGTGGCCTTCAGGAAGCTCGGCGCTTTCGGATTCTGGTCGATGATGGTTTTCCTCGGCGTGCTCACCGTCGGCTTCATCTACGAATGGAAGAAGGGAGCCCTGGAATGGGATTGACCTCGAATCCGACCAACACCCTGATCGCGCCGGCGCCGCGCGGGATCATCGATCCGCGCACTGGCAAGCCGGTCGGCGCCGACGATCCGAAGTTCCTCGCGATCAATGACGAACTGGCCGACAAGGGCTTTCTCGTCACCGCCACGGACGATCTCATCAACTGGGCCCGCACGGGCTCTCTGATGTGGATGACCTTCGGTCTGGCCTGCTGCGCCGTCGAGATGATGCAGGCGGCCATGCCGCGCTATGACGTCGAGCGTTTCGGCTTCGCGCCGCGCGCGAGCCCACGCCAGTCCGACGTGATGATCGTCGCGGGGACGCTGACCAACAAGATGGCTCCGGCCCTGCGCAAGGTCTATGACCAGATGCCGGAGCCGCGCTACGTCATCTCGATGGGCTCCTGCGCCAATGGCGGCGGCTATTACCACTATTCCTATTCGGTGGTGCGCGGCTGCGACCGCGTCGTGCCCGTCGACATCTACGTGCCCGGCTGCCCGCCGTCGGCGGAAGCGCTGGTTTACGGCATCATGCTGCTGCAGCGCAAAATCCGCCGCACCGGCACGATTGAGCGCTGACTTGCGAACGCTGAACTTTTCGCGCCCCCGAAGGGCTGGACTTAAGGGTTGAGAATGGCCAACGAGCAGAACGAAGCGACGGTCGCGCCAGTCGACCATGCCGCAGCTTTGCGCGAAAAATTGCAGGCCCTGTCGCAAAAGATCGAGGCGGGGCTCGGGGCGCCGTCATCAGCGCGGCCATCGCCTATGACGAGCTGACCGTCGTCGTCGATGCGGCGCAATGGATCACCAGCCTGACCTATCTGCGGGACTCGGGCTTCATCAGCTTCATCGACCTGACCGCCGTCGACTGGCCGGCGCGGGAAAAGCGTTTCGACGTCGTCATCCATCTACTCGACCCGAGGGCCAACCTCCGCCTGCGGGTCAAGTGCATGACCGATGAGGCGCATCCGGTCGAATCCTGCGAAAAAGTCTGGCCTGCCGCCAACTGGTTCGAGCGCGAAGCCTATGACATGTACGGCGTCCTGTTTTCGGGCCATCCCGACCTGCGCCGCATGCTCACCGATTACGGTTTCGACGGCCATCCGCTGCGCAAGGATTTTCCGATGACCGGTTATGTCGAGGTGCGCTACGACGATGAGCGCAAGCGCGTCGTCTACGAGCCGGTGCGGCTGAGCCAGGAATATCGCAGCTTCGACTTCCTCTCGCCCTGGGAGGCGGCGGAATACGAGCTTCCCGGCGACGAAAAAGCGAGCAAGCAGGGTTGATGCGCCGGAGCGCGCGAGAGTCGGCGTCCTGGCCGGCGTCGGCTTGAAAATCTGATGGGCGAGAAAACGATGTCCGAACAGAACCCACGCAGTTTCTCGATCAATTTCGGCCCGCAGCATCCGGCCGCGCATGGCGTTTTGCGCCTCGTGCTGGAGCTCGACGGCGAAGTGGTCGAACGCGTCGATCCGCATATCGGCCTGCTGCATCGCGGCACCGAAAAGCTGATGGAATCGCGCACCTATATGCAGAACACGCCCTATTTCGATCGGCTCGACTATTGCGCGCCGATGAATCAGGAGCATGCCTTCTGCCTCGCCATCGAAAAGCTGCTGGACGTCGAGGTCCCGCGCCGCGGCCAGCTCATCCGCGTGCTTTATTGCGAAATCGGCCGCATCCTGTCGCATCTCCTCAATGTCACCACCCAGGCGATGGACGTCGGCGCCCTGACGCCCCCGGTCTGGGGCTTTGAAGAACGCGAAAAGCTGATGGTGTTCTATGAGCGCGCTTCCGGCGCCCGAATGCACGCCAATTATTTCCGTCCCGGCGGCGTCGCCAAGGACCTGCCGACCAAGCTGATCGAGGACATCGGCGCCTGGTGCGATCCGTTCCTGAAAGTCTGCGACGATCTCGAAGAGCTGTTCATCGAGAACCGCATCTTCAAGCAGCGCAATGTCAACATCGCCGTGGTCACGGCGGAAGAATGCTGGAAATGGGGCTTTTCCGGCCCGGTTCTGCGCGGCTCTGGCGTCGCCTGGGATTTGCGCCGCGCGCAGCCCTATGAATGCTACGAGGAAATGGAATTCGACATTCCCGTCGGCCAGCACGGCGATTGCTACGATCGGCAGGTGGTGCGCATGGAGGAAATGCGCCAGTCGATCCGCATCATCAAGCAATGCGTGGCGAAGCTTCTCGATCCCGCCAATGCCGGTCCGGTGCTGACGCCCAACCACAAGATCACGCCGCCGAAGCGCGGCGCGATGAAGAATTCGATGGAATCCCTCATCCATCACTTCAAGCTGTTCACCGAAGGCTTTCGTGTGCCGGCCGGCGAAGCCTATGCCGCGGTCGAGGCGCCCAAGGGCGAATTCGGCGTCTATCTGGTCTCGGACGGCGGCGACAAGCCCTACAAGTGCAAGATTCGCGCGCCCGGCTTCGCCCATCTGCAAGCGATGGACATGATGAGCCGCGGGCATATGCTCGCCGACGTCTCGGCCATTCTCGGCGCGCTCGACATCGTGTTCGGGGAGGTGGACCGGTGACCGTCCTCCAGTCCCTGCGCAAAAACGCCGCCTTTCTTCTGCTCGGCTTCGGCTCGGCCGTCGTCTTTCTCCTCTGGACGAGGCAGTCGGGGGGCGAGCCCCTGTTCCAACCGCAATCCGATTTCGGCGTGCTGCTGGGGGCCGCCCTGGTCGCCGGCTATGTCGTCTACAAGGACACGCGCGAATCCAACGGGAAGCCTAACACATGAGCGTCCGCCGTCTCGCCGAACAGCAACCGGAAAGCTTCGAGTTCACGCCGGAAAACCGCGCCTGGCTCGATACGCAGATCGCCAAATATCCGCCGGGCCGCCAGGCTTCCGCCGTCATTCCCGCCTTGTGGCAGGCGCAGAAGCAGCATGATTACTGGCTGCCGCAAAAGGCCATCGAGAAGGTCGCGGACCTCCTCGGCATGCCGTACATCCGGGTGCTGGAGGTCGCGACCTTCTACACGATGTTCAATCTGGCCCCGGTCGGCAAGTTCTACATTCAGCTTTGCGGCACCACGCCCTGCATGCTGCGCGGCGCCGACGCCATCATCAAGGTCTGCGAGGAGCGGATCGGTCCGCAGCGCCAGGTTTCCGCCGACGGCCTGTTCTCGTGGCTCGAGGTCGAGTGCCTCGGCGCCTGCTGCAATGCGCCGATGGTGCAGATCAACGACGATTATTACGAAGATCTCGACGCCGCGAATTTTTCCAGGCTGCTGGACGATCTCGCGGCCGGGCGCCCGGTGACGGTCGGCTCGCAGAAGGGCCGGGTGTCCTCGGAGCCGGAAGGCGGCCTGACCAGCCTGACGACATTCTATGGCGCGGACGGCAAGAGCGGCCCGCTTTCCTGCCCGACGGCCAAGTAAGGAGACGAGGATGCTCGAGGACAAGGACCGCATCTTCCAAAATCTTTACGGCTACGGCGACTGGGGCCTGGAAGGCGCGAAGAAGCGCGGCGCGTGGGACAACACCAAGGGCCTCATCGAAAAGGGCAAGGACTGGATCATCAACGAGATGAAGGCGTCGGGCCTGCGCGGGCGCGGCGGCGCCGGCTTCCCGACCGGCCTGAAATGGTCGTTCATGCCCAAGCCCGACGCGGCGCGGCCGTCCTATCTCGTGGTCAACGCCGACGAATCCGAGCCTGGCACCTGCAAGGACCGCGAGATCATGCGCAATGATCCGCATCTGCTGGTCGAAGGCTGCCTCGTCGCCGGCTTCGCCATGGGCGCCTCGGCGGCCTACATCTATGTGCGCGGCGAGTTCATCTACGAGCGCGAGCGGGTGCAGGCGGCGGTGGATCAGGCCTATGCGGCCAATCTTATCGGCAAGGGCAATATCCACGGCTATCCGTTCGAGGTTTACGTCCACCACGGCGCCGGCGCCTATATCTGCGGCGAAGAGACGGCCTTGCTCGAATCGCTTGAAGGCAAGAAGGGAATGCCGCGGCTGAAGCCGCCTTTCCCGGCCAATATGGGCCTCTATGGCTGCCCGACGACGGTCAACAATGTCGAATCGATCGCCGTGGCGCCGACCATTCTCCGCCGCGGCGCGGCGTGGTTCGCGGGTTTCGGCGCCAAGAACAATTCCGGCACCAAATTGTTCAGCATTTCCGGCCATGTCGAGCGGCCGTGCAATGTCGAGGAATCGATGTCGATCCCGTTCCGCGAGTTGATCGAGAAGCATTGCGGCGGCGTGCGCGGCGGCTGGGACAATCTGCTGGCGGTGATCCCAGGCGGCTCGTCGGTGCGTTGCGTGCCGGCGCATGAAATCATCGACTGCCCGATGGATTTCGACAGCCTTGGCAAGCTGAAATCCGGCCTCGGCACGGCGGCGGTGATCGTGATGGACAAGTCCACCGACATCATCCGCGCCATCGCCCGGCTGTCCTATTTCTACAAGCACGAGAGCTGCGGCCAGTGCACGCCGTGCCGCGAAGGCACCGGCTGGATGTACCGGGTCATGCAGCGCATGGTCGAGGGACGCGCGCAGAAGAAGGAAATCGACATGCTGTTCGACGTGTCGAAACAGATCGAGGGTCACACGATCTGCGCGCTCGGCGATGCGGCGGCCTGGCCGGTGCAGGGCCTGATCACGCATTTCCGTCCCGTGATCGAGGCGCGCATCGACAGCTATACGGCAAACGCCGATCGGGACGCGGTGAAAGTTGCCGCACAGTAACGGGGTTCTGGCGGCTGAGGCTTGGCCTCGCCGCAAAAACGGAAGACTTGCAGGATGGCAAAGATCATCGTTGATGGCGTCGAAGTGGATGTGCCGCCGGAGTACACGGTGCTTCAGGCGTGCGAGGAGGCGGGCAAGGAAATCCCGCGCTTCTGCTATCATGAGCGCCTGTCGATCGCAGGCAATTGCCGCATGTGCCTCGTCGAGGTGAAGGGCGGCCCGCCCAAGCCGATGGCCTCCTGCGCCAATACGGTGCGCGACTTGCGGCCCGGCCCGAACGGCGAGCCGCCGGTGGTTCTGACCAATTCGCCGATGGTGAAGAAGGCGCGCGAAGGGGTGATGGAGTTCCTGCTCATCAATCACCCGCTCGACTGCCCGATCTGCGACCAGGGCGGCGAATGCGACCTCCAGGACCAGGCCATGGCCTTCGGCCTCGACCGCTCGCGCTATCACGAGAGCAAGCGCGCGGTTGAGAACAAATATATCGGTCCGCTGGTCAAGACCGAGATGACCCGCTGCATCCACTGCACCCGCTGCGTCCGCTTCACCGCCGAAATCTGCGGCACGTCCGACATGGGCGCGATCGGCCGCGGCGAGGACATGGAGATAACGACCTATCTCGAACAGGCGATGACCTCGGAACTGCAGGGCAATGTCACCGACCTCTGCCCTGTAGGCGCGCTGCTGCCGAAGCCGCAGAATTTCCGCGCCCGTCCGTGGGAATACAACAAGACGCCGGCCGTCGACGTGATGGACGCGCTGGGCTCGGCAATCCGCATCGACACGCGCGGCCGCGAGGTCATGCGCATCCTGCCGCGCCTCAACGACGCGGTGAACGAGGAATGGATTTCCGACAAGACGCGCCAGATCGTCGACGGGTTGAAGACGCAGCGCCTCGACCGGCCTTTCTTGCGCGTGGACGGCAAATTGCGGCCCGCTTCCTGGGCGCAGGCCTTCGCCGCCATCGCCGGCAAGGTCAAGGCGACGGCGCCTGAAAAGATCGGCTTCATCGGCGGCGACCTGTGCTCGGTGGAAGAGCTTTACGCGGCGAAATCCCTGGCGGAATCGCTCGGCGTCAAGAACATCGACGCGCGCCAGGATGGGGCGAAGCTCGACCCGTCGCTCGGCCGCGCCTCTTATGTCTTCAACCCGACCGTCGAGGGCATCGACCACGCCGACGCTCTTCTCATCGTCGGCTCCAATCCGCGCTGGGAAGCGCCGGTGCTCAACGCCCGCATCCGCCGCCGCTGGCGAGCCGGAGGCTTCCCGGTCGGCCTGATCGGCGAAAAGGCCGACCTGACTTACGCATACGAATATCTGGGCGCCGGTCCCGACGCTCTCGCCAAGGTCGCGCAAGGTGAAGGCTTCGGCGACATCCTGGCCAAGGCGGAGCGTCCGCTGATCCTGGTGGGGCAGGGGGCTCTCGCGCGCGACGACGGCGCCGCGATCCTCGCCCTCGCCGCCAAGCTCGGCGCCCCGAAGGGCGACTGGACCGGCCTCGCCGTCCTGCACACGGCGGCCGCCCGCGTCGGCGCCCTCGACCTCGGCTTCGTGCCGGGTCAGGGCGGTCTGGACGCCCAGCAAATGGCCAAGGCCGGCGCGCTCGATCTCGTCTTCCTGGTCGGCGCCGACGAGATTTCGGTCGAGCCGGGCGCCTTCACCGTCTATGTCGGCTCGCATGGCGACCGTGGCGCCCACCGCGCCGACGTTATCCTGCCCGGCGCGGCTTATACCGAGAAGTCGGGCACTTACGTCAATACGGAGGGACGCGCGCAGATGACCGACCGCGCCGCCTTCCCGCCTGGCGACGCCCGCGAGGACTGGGCGATTTTCCGCGCTTTGTCCGGCGCCCTGGAAAAGCCCTTGCCTTTCGATTCGCTCAGCGCCTTGCGCTCGCAGCTTTACGCGGCCTGCCCGCATTTCCAGCGGATCGACGCCGTCGAGCCGTCCGACGCGTCAAAACTCGCTTCGCTGCCGGCGGGCGAGCTTGGCCACGGCGCGCTGGTGTCGTCGATTGCCGATTTCTACCTGACCAACCCGATCGCCCGCGCCTCGCGCGTCATGGCCGAATGTTCGGCTTTGGCCAAGGGCCGCGCTCACGCCCAAGCGGCGGAATGAGGATCAGAAGCAAATGGACCTCCTGCTTTCCCTTCTCATTATCCTTGCGAAAAGCCTCGGGATTCTCATCGTCCTGCTGGTGATCGTCGCCTATTACATCCTCGCCGACCGCAAGATCTGGGCGGCGGTGCAATTGCGGCGCGGTCCGAACGTCGTCGGTCCCTGGGGCCTCTGGCAGAGCTTCGCCGACATGATCAAGTTCCTGGTCAAGGAGCCGATCATCCCGGACGGCGCCAACAAGGGCGTGTTCCTGATGGCGCCGCTGGTGACCGCGACCCTGGCGCTCGCCGCCTGGGCGGTGATCCCCGTCAACAACGGCTGGGCGGTGGCCAACCTCAATGTCGGCGTGCTCTATATTTTCGCCATTTCGTCGCTCGGCGTCTATGGCATCATCATGGGCGGCTGGGCGTCGAATTCGAAATATCCCTTCCTCGCCGCGCTCCGCTCGGCGGCGCAGATGGTGTCCTACGAAGTCTCGATCGGCTTCGTCATCATCACCGTGCTGCTCTGCGCGGGCTCGCTGAACCTCAATGACATCGTGATGGCGCAGGACACCAAGTTCGGCCTGTTCGGCTGGTACTGGCTGCCCCTGTTCCCGATGTTCGTCATTTTCTTCATCTCGGCTTTGGCCGAGACGAACCGCCCGCCCTTCGATCTGGTGGAAGCCGAATCGGAACTGGTGGCGGGCTTCATGGTCGAATATTCCGCCAGCCAATATCTCCTGTTTATGCTGGGCGAATATGTCGCCATCGTCACCATGTGCGCGCTTCTGACCATCCTGTTCTTCGGAGGCTGGCTGCCGCCCATCAAGATCGCGCCCTTCACCTGGGTGCCGGGCGTGGTCTGGTTCGTGCTCAAGGTGAGTTTCTTCTTCTTCCTGTTCGCCATGGTGAAGGCCTTCGTGCCGCGCTACCGCTACGACCAGTTGATGCGGCTGGGCTGGAAAGTGTTCCTGCCGATCTCGTTGGCCGCCGTGGTAATTGTCGCGGGCGTGCTTGAATTCATCGTCAAAGTCGGCGCCCGGCGCATTGAGAGGCGAAGCCAATGCAGATCGTAACCGCCGCCAAGGCGCTGTTCCTGAAAGAGTTCGTCGGCGCCTTCTTTCTCTCCTTCCGCTATCTCCTGAAGCCGAAGGCGACGTTGAACTACCCGCACGAGAAAAACCCGCAATCGCCGCGCTTTCGTGGCGAGCATGCGCTGCGCCGCTATCCCAACGGCGAGGAGCGCTGCATCGCCTGCAAGCTGTGCGAGGCCATCTGCCCGGCCCAGGCCATCACCATCGAGGCGGCGCCGCGCGGCAATGACGGCACCCGCCGCACCACGCGCTACGATATCGACATGACCAAGTGCATCTATTGCGGCTTCTGCCAGGAAGCCTGCCCGGTGGACGCGATTGTCGAAGGCCCGAATTCCGAGTTTGCAGTGGAGACGCGCGAGGAGTTGTTCTTCGACAAGCAGCGCCTGCTCGACAACGGCGCGATCTGGGAGCGCGAAATCGCTCGCAACATCGCCGCCGACGCGCCCTACCGTTGAGCCTCCATCCCGCGCCCGACCGGGCGCGGGCCTTCTAAAGCCGACTTTACCTGGCCGACTCTTGATTAAGCAGTCGGCGATGAAGCGATACAGGCCCGGATACGGGCGCAAAGGTGGACCATGAGCGTAGCCACGGCCTTCTTCTATCTTTTTTCGATCGTCATGATCGCTTCCGCCGTCATGGTGATATCGGCGCGCAACCCGGTTCATTCGGTGCTGTTCCTGATCGTCGCCTTCGTCAACGCGGCGGGGCTGTTCCTGCTTACGGGCGCGGAATTTCTGGCGATGATCCTGGTCGTCGTCTATGTCGGCGCGGTGGCGGTGCTGTTCCTGTTCGTCGTGATGATGCTCGACGTCGATTTCGCCCAGCTCAAGCAGGGCTTCCTGCAATACCTGCCGATCGGCTTGCTGGTCGGGGTGATCGTGCTGGTCGAGCTGGTGACGGTCATCGGCGTGTGGGAAGTCGCGCCGCAGACGGTGCTGGCGACGCCGACCCCCGGCCACCTGTCCAACACGGCGGCGCTCGGCCAGGTGCTCTATACGCAATATGTCTATCTGTTCCAGGCGGCGGGCTTCGTCCTTCTGACCGCGATGATCGGCGCCATCGTGCTGACCTTGCATCACCGGCCGAACGTGCGCCGGCAGAACATCGCCGAGCAGAACGCGCGCACCCGCGCCGACGCAATCGAAATCAAGAAAGTCCCGTCCCGGGCGGGCGTGTGAGGAGCGGCAAATGGCAATCGGTCTCGAACATTATCTGGTCGTCGCCGCCGTCCTGTTCACACTGGGCGTCGCCGGCATCATCCTCAACCGCAAGAACGTCATCGTCATCATGATGTCGGTAGAGTTGATCCTGCTTTCGGTCACTCTCAATCTCGTGGCCTTTTCGGCGCAACTGCACGACCTGACCGGCCAGATCTTCGCCTTGTTCATCCTCACCGTCGCGGCGGCGGAGGCCGCGATCGGCCTGGCGATCCTGGTCACCTATTTCCGCAACCGCGGCACGATCGCGGTTGAAGACATCAATATGATGAAGGGCTGAACGACATGATCTCGGCAATCGTCTTTCTGCCTCTTCTCGGCTTCCTGATCGCCGGCCTGTTTGGCCGCCGGATGGGCGCGCGTCCGAGCGAAATCGTCACCACGACGCTGCTCTTCGTCTCCTGCCTGTTCTCGTGGATCATTTTTATTCGCGTCGGCCTGGGCGGCGCGCCCTTTTCGCGCCCGTCGTCGCCAATTGGATGACCTCGGGCGTTCTGAAGATCGACTGGGCCTTGCGCGTCGACACGCTGACGGCGGTCATGCTGGTGGTGGTGACGACCGTGTCGTCGCTCGTCCATCTCTATTCGATCGGCTACATGCACGAGGATCCGTCGCGGCCGCGCTTCTTCGCTTATCTGTCGCTGTTCACCTTCGCCATGCTGGCGCTGGTGACCGCCGACAATCTGGCCCAGATGTTCTTCGGCTGGGAGGGCGTCGGGCTCGCCTCCTATCTGCTGATCGGCTTCTGGTACGAAAAGCCTTCGGCCAACGCCGCGGCGATCAAGGCCTTCGTCGTCAACCGCGTCGGCGACTTCGGCTTCGCGCTCGGCATCTTCATGGTGTTCATGCTGACGAAGTCGATTTCGTTCGACACGATCTTCGCCGCCGCGCCCGGCCTCGCCCACAAGTCGATCCATATCTTCGGCTCCGACTGGGACGTGATGACGCTGACCTGCCTGCTGCTGTTCATGGGCGCGATGGGCAAGTCGGCGCAGTTCCTGCTGCACACCTGGCTGCCGGACGCGATGGAAGGCCCGACCCCGGTCTCCGCCCTCATCCACGCCGCGACCATGGTCACCGCCGGCGTGTTCATGGTGGCGCGCCTGTCGCCGCTGTTCGAGCAGTCGCCGGAGGCGCTGACCGTGGTGACGATCATCGGCGCCACCACCGCCTTCTTCGCAGCCACCGTCGGCCTGGTGCAGAACGACATCAAGCGCGTCATCGCCTATTCGACCTGTTCGCAGCTCGGCTACATGTTCGTCGGCCTCGGCGTCGGCGGCTATTCGCTCGGTATTTTCCACCTCTTCACCCACGCCTTCTTCAAGGCCCTGCTGTTTCTGGGCGCCGGCTCGGTGATCCATGCGATGCACCACGAGCAGGACATGCGCAACATGGGCGGGCTGTGGCGGAAGATCCCGATCACTTTCGCCTGCATGACCGTCGGCACGCTGGCCTTGACCGGCTTCCCGCTCACCGCCGGCTTCTTCTCCAAAGATGCGATCATCGAGGCGGCCTACGCTGCGGGCCTGCATGGCCAGGCCGCGACCTACGCCTATCTCATGACGGTCGTCGCGGCGGGCATGACCTCGTTCTATTCCTGGCGCCTGGTGTTCATGACCTTCTTCGGCAAGCCGCGCTGGGCGGAGGTCGATCATGCCGACGCGCAGGCCGTGGCGGCGGTTCACGCGCATGACCATGAGTTGCCGGCCGAAGAAGTCGCGACCAGGAAGACCATGGCCATCACGACGATCACCCCCATCATGCGCTCGACCCGCATGAATCGCCCAATACGATGATGATCCCGCTCTACGTCCTGTCGCTCGGCGCGCTTTTCGCCGGCCTCATGTTCAAGGGCGTGTTCATCGGCCAGGGCGCGGGCGAATTCTGGCGCGGCTCGCTGTTCTTGGCGCCGAACAACCATATCCTGCATGAAATGCACGAGATCCCCGACTGGCCGGCCTGCTGCCGTCGCTGCTGATGGTCCTCGGCTTCGTCGTCGCGTTCTATTTCTACATCGTCTCGCCGCGAGACGCCGGTGCGCCTCGCCGCGCGGTTCAACCTGCTCTACAAGTTCCTGCTCAACAAATGGTACTTCGACGAGCTCTATGACTTCCTGTTCATCCGCCCGGCCTTCTGGCTCGGCAGGCTGTTCTGGAAGGGCGGCGACGGCAGGATCATCGACGGCCTCGGCCCGGACGGCATCGCCGCCCGCGTGCAGGACGGCGCGGGCTGGATCGTCAAGCTTCAGACGGGCTACATCTACAATTACGCCTTCGCCATGCTGATCGGCCTTGCGGCGATCATCACTTAGTATCTGGTCGGCGGGGTTCACTGATGTTCGGTTTTGGCATTCTCTCCTGGCTGACCTTCCTCCCGCTGGTCGGCGCCGCGCTGATCCTGGTGGTTCCCGGCGACACGGAGGCGGGCAAGAACAATATCCGCTGGATCGCCCTGTGGACGACCCTCGTCGTCTTCGGTCTTTCGCTTTACGCCTGGAGCAAGTTCGCTCCCGGCGTCGCCGGCTTCCAGTTCGTCGAGCAAAGAACTGGTTCGGCTCGGGCCTCAGCTACAAGATGGGCGTGGATGGCATTAGCTTCCCCTTCGTGGTGCTGACCGCCTTCCTGATGCCCTTGTGCATCGCCGCCTCGTGGGAGTCGATCCAGATGCGGGTCAAGGAATACATGATCGCCTTCCTGGTGCTGGAAACGCTGATGATCGGCGTGTTCTCCGCGCTGGACCTCGCGCTGTTCTACCTGTTCTTCGAGGGCGGCCTGATCCCGATGTTCATCATCATCGGCGTGTGGGGCGGCAAGCGGCGCATCTACGCCAGCTTCAAATTCTTCCTTTACACGCTGGCCGGCTCGCTCTTGATGCTCATCGCCATCCTCGCGATGTATTCGCAGACGCATACGACCGACATCACCGTGCTGCTGCACACCAAGTTCGATCCGGGCCTGCAGAAATACCTTTGGCTGGCCTTCTTCGCCTCCTTCGCCGTGAAAATGCCGATGTGGCCGGTCCATACCTGGCTGCCCGACGCCCACGTCGAGGCGCCCGACTGCGGGCTCCGTCATCCTGGCGGGCATCCTCCTGAAGATGGGCGGATACGGGTTCATCCGCTTCTCGCTGCCGATGTTCCCCGACGCGTCGCATTATTTCGCGCCGCTGGTCTTCGCCCTGTCGGTGATCGCCATCGTCTACACCTCGCTGGTCGCGCTGGTGCAGGAGGACATCAAGAAGCTGATCGCCTATTCCTCGGTGGCGCATATGGGCTTCGTCACCATGGGCCTGTTCGCCATGAACCAGCAGGCGGTGCAGGGCGCGGTGTTCCAGATGGTCTCGCACGGCCTCGTCTCCGGCGCGCTCTTCCTTTGCGTCGGCGTCATCTACGACCGCACGCACACCCGCGACATCTCCGCCTATGGCGGCATCGTCGCCAAAATGCCGATCTATGCCGTCGCCTTCATGGTGTTCACCATGGCCAATGTCGGCCTGCCCGGCACGTCGGGCTTCATCGGCGAGTTCCTGACGCTCATCGGCACGTTCCAGGCCAACGCCTGGGTGACCTTCTTCGCCACCACCGGCGTCATCCTGTCGGCGGCTTACGCGCTCTATCTCTACTGGCGCGTGGTGTTCGGCAAATTGGAAAAATCGAGCCTGATGAGCCTGGCGGATCTCTCCCCGCGCGAAATGGGCATACTGGCCCCGCTCGTCCTGCTGACGGTCTATTACGGCGTGCATCCCGGCCCTATTCTTGACGCCTGCTCCGGCTCGATCGCCGAACTGGTCAAGAATTACGATTCCGCGCTGAGCCTGACCAAGACCGCCGCCCTGTCCTTGCATTGAGAGCTGTTCCATGAATTTGATAACTCTCGAACTCGCCCATGCGCTGCCGGAATTCATCCTGGCGGCAGGCGCGATCGCTCTGGTGCTGATCGGCGCCTTTCGCGGCAAGGACGGCGACGGCCCGATGTCCGAACTGGCCGTGGCCCTGCTCGCGGCCGCCATTCTCGCCATCGTGCTCGGCGGGCACAGGGCGCATGGCGTGGTCTTCGATGGCGCCTATATCAACGACCGCTTCGGCGATTTCATGAAAATCCTGTCGCTGACGGGCTCGATCGTCGTCCTTCTGATGTCGGGCGACTTCATGCGGCGCGCAGGCGTCGACAAGTTCGAATATCCGATCCTGATCGTGCTGGCGACGCTCGGCATGCTGGTGCTGATCTCGGCCAACGGCCTGATCGCGCTCTATCTCGGCCTGGAGCTGATGTCGCTCGCCCTCTATGTCGTGGCGGCGCTCAGCCGCGACGACGCGCGGGCGTCCGAAGCCGGCCTGAAATATTTCGTCCTCGGCGCGCTTTCCTCGGGCATGCTGCTCTATGGCGCGTCGCTGCTTTACGGCTTTTCCGGCACGGTCAGCTTTGCCGGCGTCGCCGCGGCGATCGCCGGGCATCCCAACATGGGCGTGATCTTCGGCATGGTCTTCCTGTTCGCCGGCCTCGCCTTCAAGATGTCGGTCGTGCCCTTCCACATGTGGACGCCGGACGTCTATGAAGGGGCGCCGACGCCGGTCACCACCTTCTTCGCCTCGGCGGCCAAAATGGCCGCCGTCGCCATCACCGTGCGCGTCGTCATCACCGCCTTCCCCGGAGCGATGACGCAATGGCGGCAGGTGATCGTCTTCATGGCGCTCGCCTCGATGGCGCTCGGCTCCTTCGCGGCGATCGGCCAGGCCAACATCAAGCGCCTGATGGCCTATTCCTCGATCGGCCACATGGGCTTCGCCCTGGTCGGCCTTGCGGCCGGCACGCAGGCCGGCGTGCGGGGCGTCCTGATCTACATGGCCATCTATCTGGTCATGACGCTCGGGACTTTCGCCGCGATCATGTCGATGCGGGTCAACGGCAAGCCGGTCGAGCGGATTTCCGATCTCGCGGGACTGTCGAAGACCAATCCGCCGATGGCCTATTTCCTGCTCATCCTGATGTTTTCGCTGGCCGGCGTGCCGCCGCTCGCGGGCTTCTGGGCGAAATGGTACGTCTTCTTCGCGGCGGTCGAGGCTCATCTCTACTGGCTGGCGGTGATCGGCATCCTCACCAGCGCCGTGGCGGCCTTCTATTACCTGCGCGTCGTCAAGATCATGTTCTTCGACGAAGCCGCGCCGGCCTTCGACAAGGCGAGCTTCACCCAGCGAGCCGTGCTGACGCTGGCCTCTCTGGCCATGCTGCTGTTCTGGGTCTATCCGGCGCCTCTGGTCCATGCGGCCACGCTGGCGGCCGAATCCCTGTTCTGAGGCGTGCGTCTGGGCCAAGCGGCGGCGGCGGCGGGCTACCGTCTGGAGGAATTCGCGGCGCTCGGCTCGACCAATGACGAGGCGCTGAGCCGGATCGCGAGGTCCAAGGTCGAATCTTGCGATCCGGGCCGGCTATGGATCGTCGCCGGCGAGCAGTCGCGGGGCAGGGGGCGTCTTGGGCGGCAATGGCGGTCTCCGCCCGGCAATCTTTACGCCAGCCTGCTGCTGGTCGATCCCTCGCCGCCGGCCGTTTCCGCGCAACTCGGCTTCGTCGCCGGCGTGGCGCTCGCCGGCGCGCTCCGGCAAATGCTCGGCGGCGACAAGCGCCTGAAGCTCAAATGGCCGAACGACGCGCTTTACAACGGCGCCAAGCTCTCGGGCCTGCTTCTCGAAGGCGCCCGGCTGCCCAACGGGCTGTTCGGCTGCGTCATCGGCTTTGGCGTCAATTGCCTGTCTTCGCCCGATGATGCGCCCTATCCGACGGCCAGCCTCAAAAGCATCGGCGCAATCCCATCGGACCGGGAGTCGCTGTTCGCCGTCTTGTCGGATTCGGTCGCGCATTGGCTGGATGTCTGGGCGAGGGCGGAGAACTTCGCCGCCATCCGCGCGGCGTGGCTGGATTTGGCCGGCGGTCTCGGCGGTCCGGTCAGCGTCAGCCGCGGCGGTTTTGCGCGCGAGGGCTTTTTTCGCGGCATCGACGCGCAGGGCCGAATGCTGCTGGAGACGCCGAATGGCGTGACGGAAATCATCGAGGCCGGCGATGTTTCTTTCGCGCGTTAAACCTTGCGCGGGGGCGGCGGATCGCCCAATGTCCGGCCACGCAAACTGGAAATTATCGAGGGATTGCAAAAAGCCGGGCAGGGCGCCTTGGTTTTAGGCGCGATCGAAACCTGTGAAAGTATGAGAATGGCGTCTGGACCTGACGAAATCGTTTTCGCTCCGCTCGGCGGCCTCGGCGAAATCGGCATGAACGCGGCCCTTTACGGTTTCGGCCCGCCCGGCAAGCGCAAGTGGATCATGGTCGATTGCGGCGTCGCCTTCGCCGGGGCCGACATGCCGGGCGTGGACCTGATCCTGCCCGATCCAAGCTTCATCGAGAAGAACAGGAAAGACCTGCTCGGCCTGATCGTCACCCATGCGCATGAGGATCATGTCGGCGCCATCGCCGCGCTGTGGCCGCGCCTCGGCTGCCCGGTCTACGCCACGCAATTCGCGGCGGGACTGCTGCACACCCGCCGCCTCGCCGAACCGGGCGCGCCGGACGTGCCGATCAAGGTCGTGGCGCAGGGCGCGCGGCTGAAGCTGGGGCCGTTCGAGGTCGAATACGTGCCCATGTCGCATTCGATCCCCGAAGCCAACCTGCTGGCGATCCGCACCCCCGCCGGCACGGTCGTGCACAGTGGCGACTGGAAGCTCGACGCCAATCCCGGCCTCGGCCTCTCCACCGACATCGAGCGGCTCAAGGCGATCGGCGACGAGGGCGTTCTGGCGCTGATCAGCGATTCCACCAACATCCTGCGCGACGGCGAAAGCCCGTCCGAGGCGCAGGTCGCCGAAGTCTTGCAGGCGAAGATCTCGGCGGCGAAAGGGCGGGTGCTGGTCACGACCTTCGCCTCCAATGTCTCGCGGCTGCGCTCGGTCTGCCTTGCCGCGCACAGGGCGGGCCGCCAGATCGTGCTGGCCGGCCGCGCCATGGAGCGCGCCATGGACGTGGCCAGGGAGTGCGGCTATCTCGAAGGCGTGCCGGAGCTTCTGGGGCTCGAACTGGTTTCGCGCCTGCCGCCGCACCGGGTGCTGGTGCTGGCCACCGGCAGCCAGGGCGAGGCGCGCGCCGCCATGTCGCGCATCGTGCGCGGCGAACATGCGGTCAAACTCGCGGCCAACGACCTTGTGATCTTTTCCTCGCGCACCATCCCCGGCAACGAGCGGGAGGTGAACGCCATCGTCAACGGCCTGATCCTTCAAGGCGCCGACGTCATTACCGACCGCGACGCTCTGGTCCATTGCTCCGGCCATCCGCGCCGCGGCGAGGTGGCGAAGCTCTATGACTGGCTGCGCCCGAAAGTCGCCGTCCCCGCGCATGGCGAGGCGCTCCACTTGCAGGTCCATGCAGCTTTCGCGCGCGAAAAAGGCGTCGAGCATGTGCTGCTCGCGCATAATGGCGACATGATTTCGCTCGGACCCGACGCCCCCGCGCATCTGCCGGGAATAGCTCACGGAAAGCTTTACCGCGACGGCGACGTGATCCTGCCCGAGAAGGACGATTGCTTCCGCCAGCGCCATCGCCTGGCCGCCGCCGGCATCGTCACCATTGCCTTTGCGGTTACGGCCAAGGGCGACATCGCCGGCACGCCTGATGTCCTGATGTTCGGCCTCCCTGAAAAAACCCGAGACAATCTTCCAATGGACGAAGTGGTGGACCGGGCTCTATTCCAGACGCTCGACGGTCTGCCGAAGGCCAAGAAAAGGGACGCCGACGCCGCCTGCACGGCGGTCGAGCGCGCCGTTCGCGCCGCAGTCGCGCATGCCTGGGGCAAGAAGCCACACGTTCACGTACTCGCCATAGAAGTTTGAAGTAACAAGGAGAATTGCATGATCGGCCGCCTCAATCATGTCGCTATCGCGGTGAAGGACATCGCCGCCGCTTCGGCGACCTATCGCGACGTTCTCGGCGCCAAGGTGTCTGCGCCGACGGCGCAGCCCGATCACGGCGTCACCGTGGTTTTCATCGAATTGCCCAACACCAAGATCGAACTGCTGGAGCCGCTCGGCGAGGCGTCGCCGATTGCAAAGTTCCTGGAGAAGAACCCGGACGGCGGCATGCATCACGTCTGCTACGAGGTCGATGACATTCTGGCGGCGCGGGACCGGCTCAAGGCGTCCGGCGCGCGGGTGATCGGCGACGGCAATCCGAAGACCGGCGCGCATGGAAAGCCTGTGCTGTTCCTGCATCCCAAGGATTTCAACGGCACACTGGTCGAGATCGAGCAGGTCTGATCTTGGGTCTGATGGGGCGTGCGGCAATGTCGAAATTCACCTTCACGCCCTTCCCGCTGGCGATGTCGATCGCGGTTTTTGTCACCTGCTGGTGGGTCTGCCTGTTTGCCGTGCTGCCGTTCGGCGTGCGCAACCACGAAGAAGACGCCGAAGAACTGCCCGAAGGCGCGGACCCCGGCGCGCCGGTCGCGCCGATGATGCGCAAGAAAATCCTCGCGACCACCGCTCTTGCGGCGGTGGTCTATTGCGTCGTTATCCTCCTGGCGAATTTTTTCGGTTAGCAATTGCCGAGAGACCTCGGGGTATGGTCGGCGTTCCTAAATAAACCCTGCACCTTCCGGAGGCGCCATGCCGCAAAACCCGCCGCCGCTATTGAGCCAATTCCCCTTCGTGTCGCGCGAAAAATTGCGCTATTGCGACACCGACCGGCAGGGCCATGTCAATAACGCCGTCTTCGCCACTTTCCTCGAAACCGGCCGTGTCGAAATGCTGTTCGGATGCGGCGTCGACCTGATGGGCGAAAACGGCGCCTTCGTGCTGGCGCGGCTGCTGCTCGATTACCGCAAGGAAGTGAACTGGCCGGGCGAAGTCGAGATCGGGACGCGCGTCGGCAACGTCGGGCGCTCGTCGCTGCGCTTCGAGCAGGGCGTTTTCCAGAACGGCGAATGCGTGGCGACCGCCGAAACGACCGTCGTCCTGACGGATACCGCGACGCGGCGCTCGAAGCCGTTTTCCGACGAGGCGCGGGCGGCCTTGGAGAGCAGGCCGGAAACGGCCTGAACACTATTCAAGGCCCGATTTTTGCTCCTCGGTCTTCATGGATCGCAAACGTCCGACCTTCCTCGCCGAACTCGCGCAAACCCGTGCCGGCTTGAGCCTGTTGCGCATGGCGTCGCTGCTCGCGGAAATGGAGGCCGAGCCGGACGAGGAAGCGCTCGGCGTCATGTTCGAGCAGGCGGACGCCGGCCTTCTCCTGGACGTCGCCCCTTGCGAGATCTGGCCTGAGCTTGCGCGCGGCCTGATGGCGCGCTCTCCGTCGAGGATGATCCGGATCCTGCGTGAAATCGGCGCGCTTCCCCATGTCCTGCCGGAGGTGGCCGAGCTGTTCGGCGTGCCGCAGATCGCCGACGATCCGTCTCCCGTGGATATCGGCGCGCATCTCCTGAAGGCGCTCGACGAGGCGGCTTTGTGCGGCGCGCCCCTGGCCGCGCGTTTCGCCTTGCTTCTCATGAACGTCGGCAAGGCGGATTCGCCGCGCGAGCACCTTCCCTTCCATTATCGCCATATCGAGCGCGGGACGCCGCGCGCCGAAGCGATCTGCGACCGGCTCGGCGCGCCGGCCGAATGCCGGGCGCTGGCCCTGCTGGCGCTGGCCGAATGCGAACGCGTGCATCGTGTCTCCCGGGCGCGCGCCGGCCCCGTCGCCTCGATGCTGGAGCGGCTCGGCGCCTTCGATGCGGCCGGGCCTTTCGCTGCATTGATGGTTGTCTGCGCCTGTGATTACCGCGCCTATGGCGATCGCTCGGGACTGGCATACCCGAAAGCGGCGTTGCTGGAGGCGGCTCTCCAGGCCTGCGAGGAAGTGGGCGCGCCCGCGACATCCGCGGACGACGCCGCGATGGACGCCCTGCGAAGCGCGCGCGCCGCCGCCATCGCGCGCGCCTTCCACTCGCAACGCTGGTCGGATGAGGCGAGCTGACTATTCCGGCGGCACAAGGCCGCCGGCGCGCGTCAGGACTTTGTCGGCCGAGCGAAGACAAAGCGCAGGCCGGGATCCCTGAAGCGGTCGATAGGGCTGCAATGGCCGCGGAGTTGCAATCCGTCCCTGCCCAGCTCCACATCGAGCCCGTCGAGTTCGCCGCCCGCGTCGGTGATGGCCTCTATGGCGATGATGACCCTTTCGGCGCGGGTCCGGACTTCGTCAGCGAGGCGCAAGGCCGGCAACGTCTCGATCGGGCAGAGTTTCAGGCCCATTTCAAGCGCCTTTTCGCGGATCTGGCTGTCGTAGGCGCCGTCCTTGAATCCGAGGTCGGCGGCGCTCGGCGCCACGAGCTCGAGATCGGTTTCCTCGGCGGCGCAGACGAACGCCGGGTTGCTCAGAATGTCGCGCACCCAGTCGTCGCCCGGACGCTTCGCCTTTTCGAGCGCCTCGCGGTACTCGTCGGCGGTCTTGCAGACGCCGAGCCTCTGGGTCTTCCAGATCGGAAAGGCGTTTGGCTGCCTCACGACGGCGACGAGTTCGCCACGCAGGATCGCCATGACGTTCTTTTCGCCGCCGAGGGTTTTCACCAATGCGTTGAGCTGCCCGACGCTCAGGTTTGCCGATGCGAATTCCATTGCACTCTCCTTGGGCTGACTCGCCCGTTGGAATATCCTCTCATCCGAGGAGGAGCCTCAATGTCGGCCGACAGGAAGTTTCAGAGGTTTTGCAAAGCTTGTCGCATTTCCAAATGAAGTTGCTTTCGCTTCCTTCGAGCCGGAGGCGCCGCCGCGCCCGGTGGAGACTTCGGAGCGCGACGATGCGTCCCGATTTCGCCCCGGCGGTCAGCGGCCGGAAGCATGTTGGCCCGATTGGAAAAGAGCCGCATTGATGTAAATGCGCCTTGGAGCGTTTGGAACGGAAGCGGGGGAAACGCCCTAATCCATCTTTCGCCGATGGATCGTCGCCATGGCGAGGACGCCCATGGCCATGGCCTGATGCGCCTGAGCCGCCCACATGGGCACGACCAGCACGAGCGTCGTGATCCCCAGTCCCGCCTGCACGAACACGAAGGAGAACAGCAGCAGCGCCCGCCGCGCCGCGCGCTTGCCGAGCGCCGGCATTTGCGCGTGAAGCGCATGGAAGAACGCCAGGGCAAGCAGGAGATAGGCGCCCATGCGGTGCTGGAACTGCACCATTGTGACATTGTCGGTGAAATTGGCGCCCCAGGGCGCCAGGTTGAACAGATGGGAGAGCGGCGGGATGAAATGCCCGTCCATCAACGGCCATTCGTTGTAGATCAGGCCGGCGCGCAGGCCGGCGACAAGTCCGCCGAGGCCGATCTGCGCCAGCGCCAGCAAAAGGATCGCATTCGCTTCGAACCGCAGGCGGAGCGCGCCGGCGCCGAGCGAATCGCGGTAATTGGGCGCGAGGCCCGCGGCGGTCCAGATCACCGCGGCGAAAGTGACGCTGGCCAGCAGCAGATGGATTGCGAGGCGCTGCTGCGCCACTTCGACCCGATGGACGAGGCCGGACGAGACCATCCACCAGCCGACAGCCCCTTGCAGCGCGCCGAGCGCGAAAATGCCGGCGAGGCGCCAGCGCAGGCCGCCGACAATCCTGCCTTTCGCCAGAAACCACAGGAAGGGCAGGGCGAAGATCACGCCGATTAGCCGGCCGAGCAGGCGATGGCTCCATTCCCAAGCGTAAATGCTCTGGAACTGCGCCAGGTCCATGTTGGGGAACAATTCGCGATATTGCGGGATCTGCTTGTATTTCTCGAAGGCGTCGCGCCATTCATTCGCGTTCAGCGGCGGCAGGACGCCGGTCACAGGCTTCCACTCGGTGATGGAAAGGCCGGATTCGGTCAGCCGCGTCGCGCCGCCGACCAGAACCATGGCGAAAATGCCGGCCGCGACAATCCACAGCCACAGGCGCACGCCGCGAAATTCGTCCGGCGCCTTTTCATCCTTGTGCTGATTGCTATGCGGCATGTCGCGTTCCGGGTCGGCGTTTGAGGCTCCCGGCGGCGTCAGCCGCCGCCGCGTCGATCGGCGCGGACGCCAAGGATCGTTTTCAATGCCCCTTGGCGGAACATTCCTGTCTTTCTAGGCCGACTCGGCCGGAGCGCGCAAAGAAAAAACCGCAGGGGCGGGCGCCCCTGCGGCTTTCAATTCATTCCGGCGAACGGATCAATCGTCGTCGTGATGGCGATGGTCCCACATGCCGTGGTGAGGGCCCATGCCGTGGCCCATGCGGCCCATCATCATGTGCTGGACCACATGGTCGAACTGTTCCTTCTGCTTGTCGTCGAGCGTGTTGCGGAAGGCGATCATCTTCGGCGTGATGGCCTTCAGCGTGTCGAGCCGGCGCTGCATCATGGCTTCGCGGAATTCGAGCTTCTTCTCGAAGCTGGAGAGGTCCGGCTTGTTGGCGCAAAGCGCCGCCCTCGCGTCGGCGCGCGCCTTGGCGCGGGCGTCCTGCAGATCCTTGAAGGCGGCCTTCTGAGGGTCGGTCAGCTTCAGCCTCTCGGCCATGCGGTCGGCCCTCTTGGCCTGCATTTCGGTGAATTTATCGCCCTTGCCCTGATCCGAGCACATGCGCTCGATGCGGGCCTGCGGTCCCTTCTGCTGGTCCGATTCGGCGCGGGCCGGCGAAAACGCCAGCGCGCCGATGGCGCAAGTGAGCATCACGGCGGAAATTTTTGCAATACGCATTGAAGTCTCCCAGGAGCAGTCCTGAACGCGCGCGCACAGGCGCCGCGCCGCCCCTTTATTGCCCGATCGGGCATGAACTTGTAATGAACGGGCGCGAAAGGAATTCTTCATGCGCAATCGCAGCCGGAAACTGATCGGGACCATATTCATGGTTCTGTTCGTCGTCTTCTATGCCCTGGTGGCGATGGTCCTGGCGCAGAAGACCGCGCTGCAGGTCCAGTCGGCCCTGTGGCGGACGGTCATTTTCGCCCTTCTCGGGCTCGGCTGGGCCGTTCCGCTGGTTCCGCTCATTCGCTGGATGGAGAAGCGCGACGACGAATCTGGCCCGCTCAGCCCACGTTGAGCTTGCGGCCGCGATTCCATAGGGCGAAAGGCGCGCCGGACAGCAGCGTCTCGAAATAATCCTCGCTCTGCCACAGGCCGTTCACCGAAAGGCGCGGCAAGGCCATTTTATGCGCGGCGTGCTCGGGAAAGATCATGCCGGGGCGGGTGGTCACTGCGGTCGCAAAACCGGCGCGTTCGGCCAAAGCGAATTCGCGCGGGCCGGCCGAAGTCGGATCGCCGTAAGGATAGGCGAAATGCCGGCAAGGGCGGCCGAATTCCTGCTCCAGCCTGTCGCGGCTCTCAACCATCTCCGCGAAGGCCTCTTCCTCCGAAAGCCGCGCCAGGCGCGGGTGGGTCATCGAATGGGCGGCCATGGTGACGAGCCTGTGCGGGGCGAGCGCCCGCAATTCGCTCCAGTCGAGGCAGAGCGAGGCGACCAGCGCGCGCGGATCGACGTCGGCGCGGTCGCGCAGATCCGCCACGACCGGCATCAGGCGGCCCTCGCCGCCATCGCGCAAAAGCCAGTAGACGCGCTCGAAGGCGGCGCTCTTTTCCGCGTCGGTTTTCGCCGGCAACGACAGGCGCAGGCCGTCATTTTCGCCGCTGTGATCCTCGCGCTGGAACTCCTGGAAGATCGCGTCGCGCCGGTCTTCGGCGATGCCCGGACCGGTGTCGCACACCTGCACCAGAATATGGTCGGCGC
>CAWKJW010000073.1:0-11834 GCA_963849665.1 uncultured Alphaproteobacteria bacterium
TCGCTCTCCCACAAAGGCCTGTCGAACAAATAACCCTCGCCAGTCGGCAGCCGCAGATCTTCAGGAATTCCGCCTGCGCGTCGGTCTCGACGCCTTCGGCCAGCGCCTCGATTTTCAACGAATGAGCCAGCCGGACGATGGCGGCCGCGATTTCCATGCTTGTCGGATCGGCGGGAATGTCGATGATGAAGCTTCGGTCTAGCTTCAGCTTGTCGATTGGAAAACGCTTCAGATAGAACAAAGACGAGTGCCCGGCGCCGAAATCGTCGATGGAAATACGCAGGCCGAGAGCCTTGAGCTCGCCGAGCTTGGCCTCGGCGCCGCCGCCCTGCTCCAGCAGCGCGCTTTCGGTGATCTCGATCTCGAGGCAAGCCGGCGGCAGGCCGGTTTCGTCGAGCACGGCCTGGATGCGCCGGCAGATGTCGGGGCTTTCGAGCTGCAAGGGCGAAAGATTGACCGCTATGACGCCGATGTCGGCGCCCGCGTCGCGCCACGCCTTCATGCGCGCGCAAGCTTCCCGCAAAACCCAGTCGCCGAGCGGGATGATGAGGCCGGTCTCCTCGGCGAGCGGAATGAAATCGGCCGGCGGCATCAGGCCGGACGGCGAGCGCCAGCGCGTCAGCGCCTCGACGCCGACGATTTTACGGTCGGCCAGCGAGATCAGCGGCTGGAATTGCAGCACGAATTCGCCGCGCTCCAGGCCGCGGCGCATTCCCGCTTCGAGTTCGAGGCGCGAGTTCGCCTCTTTCGTCAGGGCGTCGGAATAGAAGCGGACCGTCGAGCCGCCGCTTTGCTTGGCCAAAGCGAGAGCCGAGCCCGCGTGCTGGATCAGGGCCTCCGCGTCGTCGCCATTGTCCGGGAACAGGCCGACGCCGACGCTCAGGCCCACGCAAGCCTCGCGGCCGCCCGGAAGGGCGAAATGGTCCGCCGTCGCTTCGATCAGATCCTGCGCCAGCGTCACAGCGGCGTGCGGTTCGCCGATTTCCTCCAGCAGAACGACGAATTCGTCGCCGCCGATGCGAGCCAGAGTGTCGGAGGCGCGCAGCCTCGCGCCCCAGCGTTGGGCGGCTTCGACGAGCAATTGATCGCCCGCGGCATGTCCGAGGCTTTCGTTGATCGTCTTGAAACGATCGAGGTCGAGATAGAGCACGGCGCCCACCGCGCCGTTGCGCCGCGCCCGCTCGATGGCGTGCTCGATGCGCAGGCGGAGAAGCAGGCGGTTCGGCAGATCGAGTCAGCGGATCGTGGTGGGCCAGGAACTCCAGCCGCGTCTCCGACTGTTTCAGGCGCCCGATGTCGCTGAACAGGCCAACGTAGTTGGTGACGGAGCCGGCGGCGTCGTAAACCGCGCTGATCGTCGCCAACTCGGGATAGATTTCGCCGTTCTTGCGGCGGTTCCAGATTTCGCCGCGCCAGTATCCGTCCTCCCGGATGGCCTGCCACATCGCCTGGTAGAATTCGCGCTCGTGTCGGCCCGACTGCATGATGCGCATGTTCTTGCCGCGCATCTCCGCTTCGGAGCGGCCAGTGATCGTTTCAAAAGCGGGATTGACCATGAGGACGTTCTTGTCGGCGTCGGTGACGACAACGCCCTCGTGCGTGCTCGCGAAGACCGCCGCAGCAAGGCGCTGGTTCGCCTCCTGCTTCTTGCGCTCGGTGATGTCGACAATCGAGCCAACCACACGGACGAGTTGTCCGTCGGCGTCGAAGACCGGAAGGCCGCGCAAAATCACGCAGACCCAATGGCCGTCCTTGTGGCGCGCCCGCGTCTCGAACTCGATCGTCGTCCGCCGGCCGGCCAGGACCTCCTGTGTCTGCTTCGCCATCTGGTCCAGCGCCATCGGCTCGGCGATGCGCCGCCAGGCGGAGCCGGAATCCTCGATTTCGTCCTCGGAATAGCCGAAGATCGCCTTCCAGCGCGGCGAGTGATAGGCGACGTCGGTCGCGACCCACCAATCCCACAAGCCCTCGTTCGAGGCGCTCATGGCCAGCCGGAAACGCTCCTCGCTCCGCCGCAAGGCCTCCTCGGCCGCCTTTCGGGGCGTGATGTCCTCGACCACCAGCATGAGGTAATCAGCTTCGCCCGCTTCTCCGCGTCCGAGCGCCGCGAAGACTCCTGCGTCGATGACCCCGCCGTTTTTGCATATGTACCGCTGCTCCCTGTAGCACTCATCGATCGAGCAGGATCGGAACTCCTCGATTTTTTTCGCGATCGACGCCCCCTGCTCCGGCCCGCTCAGGCGGAACAGGTCCATCGCCATCAATTCCTCGGCCGAATAGCCGAGCACCTCGGCCAGCCGCCGATTGACGCGCAGGAATTTGCCGTCGAGGCCGACGTGGGCCATGCCGACTGCGGCCTGCTCGAAAGCCATGCGGAACCGCCGATCGGCGCGCAGACGGATAAACTTCTGGTTCCGCCAGAGGAAGGCCGCGACGAGCCAGCACGCCGCGACGCCGAGGGCCGCCGCCCATCCCGCCGTCCGAGCGACCCCGTCGAGGCTCGCCAAGGCGTCGGCCTCGTCGATCCGCGCGACAAGCTCCCAATCGGCGCCCGGCGCCTTGCGGCCGGCGGCGAAAACAGTGACGCCGTAAGGATCGACGCCGCGCATGGACTTAGCCTCGCCGCGCATGAAGACGGCGGCGGGAATCATGGAGCTGGCATAGGACACGCGGCTGGTCTTGATCGCATCCTGCGGGCCGGCGAGGCCGATGAGAACGACGATGTCGCCGCCGTCGCGCACGGCCAGCACGCCTGTGCCCCTGGCGTTCTCGAGCGGCCATGACTGAACGAAGGGAACGAGGAAGTCGCGCGCATTCAATTGCGCGTAGACAGCGATGTCCGGCGCCTTCGCATCGGCCGGCGCGGCCAGCGGAACGACGAAGCCGAAGCGCAATCGGCCGCGGGCGCTGTCATGCAAATCGACCAGCGTCGGCTCGCCGCTTGCCAGGCTTTTCTTCGCCGCCGCCGCGACCGCAGGCGCCACCGGCCCATCCCCGGCGAACAGCGAATGTCCGGTGGCGTCGATGAAATCGGCGCCGGCGAAGCCGAAGGCGTGGGCCTGGCGCAGCAAATCCAGTCGGGCCGCCTGGCGATCCCAGCCGCGCAGGGCGACTCGCGCGGCGATCTCCTCAGTCCTGCCGCCGGCGGCGAGAAGGACGGCGGCGCCCTTCTGCGCATCGAGCCAGCGGCCAAGGTCCTTCGCCTTCAGATCGACCATGGCGCGCGCCTGGCTCAAGGCGTTCTGCGCGAGCGATTCCGCGACCGAGCGATAGCCGAGGATCGCGCACCCCACGATCAGGATCGTCGCGGCCGTCGCGAGAAGAATCAGCAGGGAGGCGGAGCCGCGCTTCCGCTCGTCCGGCTCGGACTCCGCGCCGCTTTGAACGGCGCGGCGCAGGGTGATGAAGAGAAGCACCGCGGTGACGGAGACGAAGGCCAGTCCCTTGTAGCTGGACAGCAGCGCGAAAGTGTCAGGCTCGAACAGCCGCGACAGCAGCCGGTCGGAAACGATGATCCAGGCGAAGCCGCAGACCGCATAAAGGACGCTGGTCCTGAGCGCGAAATTCCTTTGCCACATGGAAGTCATCGGCCCATTCCGGTCGCGCGGCGGCGCGAGAAGCATTCGGGGACGACGCGATGGAAAATGAGCATTTAGTCTGACGCCTCCACGGCGAATCGGGCACGGACAGGGAAGCACTTGATTTGCACGGTTAAAATCATAGCAATTGGCTTGCGCGTGGCTGGCCTGGCCACATCAAGCGGCGTCCGCGAACCCCCGCTTTGCTTGGTCTTTGCCATGGCGTCCGCTACAAAGTCTTTGTTTTCTTCGTGGCGTTGGACAATCGATGAACGTTCTGCACGGGTTTTTCGGCGTCGCCTGCTTGCTGGCTTTCGCCTTTGTCCTCAGCGAGGATCGCCGCGCCGTCCCGAAGCGCGTGGTGCTGGCGGGCGTATCGCTGCAGGTCGCCCTCGCCATCCTGCTGCTGAAATTCCCGCCCGCCAGCGACGATCATGGCGTCGCTCGCCGGCGCTGTCGGCGCTCTTGATCATGCGACGGAAGCCGGGAACGTCTTTCGTCTTCGGCTATCTCGGCGGCGCGCCGCTGCCCTTCGAACCGGTCGCCGGGAAAGCTCGACGCTGGTCCTCGCCTTTCACGTATTTCCGCTCATTCTCGTCATCTGCGCGCTGGCGTCGCTTCTGTTCCACTGGGGCGTGATGCAGAAAATCGTCGGCGGCATGGCTTTCGTGCTGCGGCGCTCGCGTTGGCGTCGGCGGCGCGCTCGGCACGGGCGCGGCGGTCAATTTCTTCGTCGGCATGGTCGAGTCGCCGATCCTGGTCCGGCCCTATCTGGCGAAAATGCAGCGCGGCGAACTCTTCGCCCTGATGAGCAGCGGCATGGCCGGCATTTCCGGCACAGTCATGGTGATCTACGGCCGCATTCTCGGCCCTGTCATTCCCGGCGCCTTCGGCAATATCCTGACCGCCGCGCTGATCTCGGCGCCGGCGGCCATCGCGGTCGCTGCGATCATGACGCCTTTTACGCCGAGCGACGACGAGGAGGCGAAAATCGTTATCGAAGACCCGCCGCTGAATTCTCTGGAGGCGATCGCGCGCGGCACAAGCGACGGAATCATCATCCTCGCCAATGTCCTCGCGCATCTGATCGTGCTGCTCGCCCTGGTGGCTCTGGTCAATATGGCGCTGGGCGCCCTGCCCGACGTCTACGGCGCGCCGGTGACGCTGCAGCGCCTGTTCGCAATCGTCTTCCGCCCGGCCGCCTGGCTGATCGGCGTCGATTCCGCCGACCTCGACGTCGCGGCGCGGCTGCTGGGCACGAAAACCGTGCTCAACGAATTCATCGCCTATATCGATCTCGCCAACCTGCCGCCCGGCAGCCTGAGTGCGCACTCGAAACTCATTATGCTCTACGCCCTGTGCGGCTTCGCCAATTTCGGCTCGGTCGGCATCATGGTCGGCGGCATTTGCGCCATGGCGCCGGAGCGCAAGCACGATATTGTCAGCCTGGGCTTCAAGGCCATGCTCTCCGGCACGATCGCCTCGCTGATGGGCGGCGCGGTGATCGGCGCGCTGACCTGAGCACGGGAGAAAGGGATGGCCAAAGCTTTATCTCGCGCCAGATTTTGTGCGGCCCCGCTCGCCTTGCTCGCCCTCATCGCCCTCCTCGCCCTGGTCGCCGGCGGCGAGGTTCACGCGGCGCAGGCGCTGCCTCCTGCGGCGGGCGAAAAATTGAAGCCCTTCGCCGTCAACATCATTCGGGCGCAACCGCAGTCATGGCCCGGCTACGGCGTCTATCTCGGCGAAGGGCTGGTCCTCACCGCCGCGCATGTCCCCGGACACGCGCGCGACGGCGATCCGAGCGTGCTGATCGCCGGCAAGACGCTGCCCGCAAAATTCGTCAGGGAAGGCGTATTCGAGACTCTGGACCTGACGCTGCTGCGCATCGACGCGCGCTCCCTGCCCCCGAGCCTCGGCCTGCGGCGGATGCCGGTGTGCGTTTCGCCGCCCCGCGTCGGGCAGGCGGTTCTCTCCGTGACTCCCGGCGCCGCCGTGGTCTCGCACGTCATGTCGCCGAAGCTTCTTCCGGCGGATGTGCGGGAACGCTTCGGCACGGCGATCAGCGACGTGGCGACGACGGGAAATTCCGGTTCGGGCGTTTTCGACCCGGTGAGCCAGTGCCTGATGGGAATCATGAGCCGGAAGATCCAGGTGTCCGCCACCAGGAGGAAAATGCCCGGAGCGAAGCCCGTGCTCGTCGATCTCGCCAAATATTTCGTGCCGGCGCGGCGCATCAGGGAATTTATCAAGCCGAACTGACGCGAACCGGGCGGAAGGAATTCAGGAACACGATCAAATTGCTCATCGAAGCCAAGGGAGCATGGCAGCGGATTTTCCGCGAAACTTCCACAGGAGGCGGAAATCCATCATGGAATTGGCGCCCGCCGTCTGATTCAGATCAAGGACGCAAGGGCGCCTTTGCCCTTGTCTTGCAAGCTCAGGAAAACAAGGGGGAAACCATGTCGGACCAAGTCAAATACATGCTCGACGAAAGCCAGATTCCGAAGAGCTGGTACAATATCGTCGCCGACTTGCCCAAACCGCCGCATCCGGTGCTCCATCCGGGGACTAAGCAGCCGGTCGGCCCGTCCGATCTTGAACCGCTGTTTCCGATGGAGCTGATCCTCCAGGAGGTTTCGAGCGAGCGGCAGATCGATATTCCCGAACCCGTGCGCGACGTTTTCCGCATGTGGCGGCCATCGCCGCTGATTCGCGCGCGGCGGCTGGAGCAAATCCTCGGCACGCCGGCGAAAATCTATTTCAAATACGAAGGCGTCTCGCCCGCCGGCTCGCACAAGCCCAATACGGCCGTGCCGCAGGCCTGGTACAACAAGCAGGCCGGAATCAAGAAATTGTCGACCGAGACAGGCGCCGGCCAATGGGGCTCTTCGCTCGCCTTCGCCGGCTCGCTGTTCGGCATCGATGTGACCGTGTTTCAGGTGCGCGTCTCCTACGACCAGAAGCCTTATCGTCGCGCCTTGATGGAAACCTACGGCGCGCGCTGCGTCGCCTCGCCGTCCACCGAGACGGAATCGGGCCGCGCGGTGCTCAAGGAGCATCCCGATAGCCCGGGTTCGCTCGGCATCGCCATCTCCGAGGCAGTGGAAATCGCGGCGAAGAATCCGGACGTGAAATATGCGCTCGGATCGGTGCTCAACCATGTGATGCTGCACCAGACCATCATTGGCGAGGAAGCGATCAAGCAGTTCGAAATGGCCGGCGACGATCCGGACGTGGTCATCGGCTGCGCCGGCGGCGGTTCGAATTTCGCCGGCCTGGCCTTCCCCTTCCTCGGCCTCCAATTGCGCGGCGGGCGCAATCGCCGTTTCATCGCAGTCGAGCCGGCGGCCTGTCCCTCGCTGACACGCGGCAAATACGCCTACGATTTCGGCGACACCTCGCATCTGACGCCGCTGGTCAAAATGCACACGCTCGGCTCGACCTTCATTCCGCCGGGCTTCCACGCGGGCGGACTGCGCTACCACGGCATGGGGCCTCTCGTGTCCCACGTTTACGATCTCGGCCTGATCGAAGCCCGGGCGTACCAGCAGATCGTCTGTTTCGAGGCCGGCGTGCAATTTGCCCGGGCGGAAGGAATCGTGCCGGCGCCGGAATCGACCCATGCCGTGCGCTGCGCCATCGACGAGGCCTTGCGTTGCAAGGTCGAGAGCAAGGCAGAGACGATCGTCTTCAACCTGTCGGGCCATGGCCACTTCGATATGGGCGCCTACATCAATTACTTCAGCGGCAAGCTCGTCGATCAGCAGTATGATGAAGGTGAACTCGCTATGGCGCTGGCCGGTCTGCCATCCGTGGCTGCGCAATAAACACGTTTACAGCAAAAAAGGCGGGACTCGTCTTATGCGCAAGACTTGTCCCGCTTTTCGCGCGGTCGCGCCGCGCCTGTCGTCTGCATGGCTGTGTCCCGCGGGGAAGGGCAAAGCGGAAACCGGGCCGCGCGGACCGCTTTCGCAGCTTAAGGTTACAAACTCATAACCAGCAGCTGACGGCGGCTGCGATGCCAACGGCGGCGAGAAAGTTCGCAGCGTTTTGGTCGTAGCGTGTCGCCACGCGTCTGAAATCCTTCAGTCGTCCGAACATTCGCTCAATGGCGTTTCGGTTTCGATTGAGAAAAGGCGAACAGCCCTCAGAACTCGGACGCCCCTTCCATAATCCCCATAGATCGCCGTCTGAACCATCGAGCCTCAACGTCCTGCGGTTTCCGCCCATGGAGGCTTTCGGACGCCGACCCGCCGGCGACACGCAGCATCCGTGATGGGCCGGCGACCGAAACCATTCACAGAAGTGGGCATTTGTTGGGCGCTCGATCGCTCACCCGTTGCGGGCAGAAAACCGCACTTCGATACGTCCCGAACTGAAAGTGCAGCATAATCCCCTGGACAGGATGAAGGAGCCGTCGTCGCCCTCCGCGATCGAGTACCGTTCGCGCCGTAGCCGCACGCCAGCGCCCACGCCTTCAACGACGATATGCATGCCGTCACGATTCTCACTCCAGCTCACTGCTCCTTGAGGGCTTCCGAAGTCAGCTTGCGCAAGGGCGACAGGAAATAATCGATGACGCGTCGGCTCTGGGTCTTGATTTCCGCCGTCACCGTCATTCCCGGAGCGACCGCGACCAGCGAGTCCCCGGCCCTGATCGTCGTCTCGTCGAGCGTGATGGTCACCGGGAAGACGAACACGTCCGGCTGTCCCGGCGCGCCCGAAGGCTGCGCGGCGGACGCATTGGCGCCGGAAGTGGCGTTGGCCATCGCGCGCTTGGCCGACTGTTCGTCGACGGCCTCCGAGGCGATCGACGCCACCTTGCCATGCAGCACGCCGAACCGGGTGAACGGAAAGGCGTCGACCTTGACCGCGGCGTCCTGGCCGACCTTGACGAAGCCGATGTCCAGATTGGCGACCAGCGCCTCGACCTGCAGGCGCCCTTCGCTGGGCGTGACGGCCATGAGCTGCTGGCCGGTCGTCACCACCTGGCCGACGGTCGTGACCGCCAATTGCTGCACCACGCCGTCGATGGGCGCGTAAAGCCTTGTGCGGCCCAGCCGCGCCTCCGCCTTGGCGCGGCGCTGCCCGGCGTCGTCGGCCTTGCGCGCGGCGTCCAGGGCCTTGTTCTCATTGTCCGCGATGAACTGCGACAGGGCCTTGATCTTCTGTCCCTGCAGCTCCTTCAGGGCGGCGTCCGTCTCGATCAGCTCGCCCTGATCGGAGGCCAGCGCGGCTTGCGATTTCTGCAATTGCTCCTTGGCGTCGTAAAGATTGATCTTCGTGCCGACGTGAAGGTCGATCGCCTGCTGGCGGGTTCCGACATGCTGCCTCATCGTTTCGATCAGGCTGTCCTGGAAGGCGATGCTCATGTTCAGGCGCTGCCGCGTCGCCCGCTTTTGCGCCATCTGCTTGTCGAGATCGGCGAGCGTGTCGGCAAGTTGCGTCAGGTCGGCGTTCAGCACGGCTTTTTCGCGCGCCCGGATGAAATCGGGAATGGTTTCGGCCCAATGGATCGAACGGTCCGCGCCGGTCGAGATCGCCATCAGCTGCGCCATCCGGACGTCGGCCGTCGACTCCCAGGCCTCCTCTGGCGAAGGCGCGATCGCGCGGACCGCGGCGACGGCGAACTTGCGCCGCGCGACTTCCGCGAGAGACGCGTTCATGTCGTCGGTCGCCGCCTTCTCGTCGGCCGTCGCCTCGGCCGGATCGAACTCGAGCAGCAGCTCGCCCGCCTTGACCCGCGCGCCGTTCTCGACGTGGATGGCGGATACGCGGCCGGGGTCGAGCGGCTGGATCACCTTGGCGTGGCCGGCGATTTCGATTTTTCCCGGCGCGACCGCATGGACGTCGAGGCGCCCGAGGAAGGACCAGACCAGCGCGCAAAGAACGAAGGCGCAGATCGTCAGCATCAGCGCGACGGGCAGAGGCGGCGGCGGCGTTTCGAGAATTTCGAGCGCGGCGGGCAGGAATTCCCGATCGCGTCCGGCGACGCCCAAGGCCGCGGGGATTCGCCGGCGCGGCCCCCTGGACGGACGCGGAGCGGATGGCGGCGCGGCTCTCTCGTTCATGCGTCGACCCTCGACTGATCGGATTGAAGCGCCCACAGCTTCGCGTAAAGGCCGCCCAGGGCGAGCAATTCCTTATGGCTGCCGGCCTCCACGATCTCGCCGGCCTTCATGCCGACGATCCGCGTGCAATTGCGCAAGGCCGCCAGCCGGTGCGCGATGATGATCACCGTGCGCCCGTGGGTGATGGCGCGCATGTTGTTCTGGATGGTGCGCTCGCTTTCGTAGTCGAGCGCCGACGTCGCCTCGTCCAGGATGAGGATGCGCGGATTGGTGACCAGCGCGCGGGCGATGGCGACGCGCTGGCGCTGGCCGCCGGAAAGATTGGCGCCGCGCTCCTCGATCAGCGTGTCGTAGCCGCGCGGCAGCTGGGCGATGAAATCGTCGGCGCCCGCGAGACGCGCCGCCTGGATGACGAACCCCCGCGGCATGGCCGGATCGCCCAACGCGATGTTCTCGTGGATCGTCCGGTTGAACAGCAGGTTTTCCTGCAGGACGACGCCGATCTGCCGGCGCAGCCAGCCGGGATCGAGCTGCGCCACGTCGACGCCGTCGAGCATCACCTGGCCGATCTGCGGCGAATACAGGCGCTGGATCAGCTTGCTCAAGGTGGACTTGCCGGAGCCGGACTGGCCGACCACGCCGATGATTTCGCCGGGCTCGATCCTGAGCGAGATATTGTGCAGGGCGTCCGGCGCGTCGGGACGATAGCGCATCGTCACGCCGCGCAATTCCAGGGCGCCGCGCGGCGGCGGCATGGTCAAAAGGTTCTGCGGAACCGGCTCCGGCGGCGCGTTGAGAATGTCGCCGAGCCGCGACACCGAAACCTGGACCTGCTGGAAATCCTGCCACAGCTGCGAAAGCCTGAGGATCGGCTGCACCACCTGGCCGGCGATCATGTTGAAGGCGATCAGCTCGCCGACCGTCATCGTCCCCGCGATGACCGATTGCGCGCCAATGAACAGGATCAGCGCGGTCACCACCTTGCTGACATATTGCACCAGGTTCTGCCCGAAAGAGCCGAGCACGCCGACATCGAAGGCGGTGCGGACATAGGCCGCGAGCCGCTCCTCCCATTGCGCCTGCATCATCGGCTCGACGCTCGCCGCCTTCAGCGTCTCCGCGCCGACGATCGATTCGACGAGGAATTGCTGCGAGCGCGCGCCGCGATTGAACTTTTCATTGATCTGCTCGCGCAGGAGCGGCCGGATCGACGCCGCGATGATCACATAGACCGGGATGGAGGCGAGCACGACCAGCGCCAGTTTCGCGGAATAGACGAACATCACGACGAAAAAGATCACGGTGAACGCCAGGTCGAGGACCGAGGTCAGGCCCTGCCCGGTGAGAAAGCCGCGAATGGTTTCGAGCTCGCGCACGCGCGCCACCGTCTGCCCGGCGGCGCGCGTCTCGAAATAGGAGAGCGGCAGGCGGAACAGGTGATGGAACAGCCGCCGCCCCAGCTCCACGTCGATGCGGTTGGTGGTGTGGCTCAGCGTATAGGAGCGCAGGAACTGCAGCACCGTTTCGAAAAACCCCAGCGCGACCATGCCGACGACGAGCACGACCAGCGTCGACATGCCCTTGTGGACGAGCACCTTGTCGACCACGAGCTGGAAGAAGATCGGCGTGACCAGGGCGAAGAACTGGACGAAGAACGAGGCGACGACAACCTGCCCCAAGGCCTTGCGATAGCGCAGGAGCGACGGAAGGAACCATTGGAAGCCGAAGGTCTTCGGATCGACCCCGGCGCCGCCGAGCCGCCGCGTGACCAGGATGACGAGGCCCGAGGCCAGTTCGCCAAGTTCGTCGAAACTCATCTCGCGCGCGCTGAAGTCGAGCGGATTGATCAGCCGCGGCCTGTCCTTGAGCGAGCCCGCGCTCAGGATGGCGAAGCCGCCCTCCTTGAGCCCCACGAGCGCCGGCAAGGGGATCGACGACAGGCGCGGGGCTTTCGCATCGCGAACGATGCGCGACTTCAGGCCGAGCAGATTGGCGCCGCGAACAATATCCTCGGCGTCGGCCAAGCGGCTGGAAAGCGCCAGCTGATGGCGCAATTGCGCGGGGTCGGCGGCGATCCGGTAATAGCCCGAGATCAGCGCCAGGCCGCTCAAGCCGGCGTCGGGCGCCCGGGCGGGAAAAAGCTCCGTATCGAGTTCGACAGCTTCCTTGCTCATGCGCGGACGTC
>CAWKJW010000074.1:0-26421 GCA_963849665.1 uncultured Alphaproteobacteria bacterium
AGCTCCCGCAGGCGGGCGATCTGGCGCAGCGCCGATTCCATATTACTGACCAGCGCCGTCTCGGTCACCTCCAACTCGAGTTTTTCAGGCCGGGAAGCCGGTCTCGGCCAGGATGGCTTGAACTTTGTCGGCGAAGCCGCGGTCGGCGAACTGGAGTCCGCTCACGTTGACCGCGATCCTCGGCACGTCCAGACCCTCCTGCAGCCAGCGCGCGCCGGTGCGGCACACGGTGCGGGTCACCCATTCGCCGATTTGAAGAATGAGTCCGGCTTCCTCGGCGATGGGGACGAACTCGGCCGGTGAGACGCTGCCCAATTTCGGATTTTCCCAGCGCGCCAGGGCCTCAAATTTCTTGAGTTGGTTGGCGCGCCCGATCAGCGGCTGGTACTTCACCAGCAGTTCGTCATTTTCAACGGCGTGTTTCAGCTCGTTTTCGATTTCGAGGCGCCTGCCGAGAAATCCCCCAGCTCCTTGTCGAAAACCCGGAAGGTATCCCGGGCCAGGCGCTTAGCCTGATACATCGCCAGGTCCGCATTTCCATCAGCGCGACCGGGTCGGTTCCGTGTTCGGGATAGAGACTGACGCCGGCGCTCATCGACAGCTTGACCTCCACTCCGGAAACGCTCATGGCCGTCCGCATATTCCGGATGATCTTGGTTGCAATGACGTGGATGTCGGCGGCGGATTCCAGATCCGCCGCCAGAACCACGAACTCATCGCCGCCGATGCGGGCCGCGGTATCACTCTCGCGCAGCGAGTTGCGCAGCCGGCGGGCGCACTCCACCAGCAGTTCGTCGCCGATGCGGTGCCCTAGAGAATCGTTGATCTGCTTGAAGCGGTCCATGTCGAGCCACAGCACCGCAAGCCGTCCGCGGTTACGCTGCGCTCGCAGGATGGCCTGCTGCACGCGATCCTGGAACAACAGGCGATTGGGAAGACCGGTGAGCACGTCGTGCTGCGCCTGAAACGCCAGCCGGTCATACAGCAGAGTGTTCTCGATCGCCAGGATCGCGAGTTGCGTCATTTGCGTCGCCAGCATGCACCCCGCCTCCCTGTCCGCCTCGCGCGGCGCAAAGGTCAGCAGCAGGCCGATGCTATCGCCGGCTATATTCGTCAGCGGCAGCAGGACTTCATCCCGGTTGGCGCGCGCGGCCAGCCCGGCGAGTTCCTTGCGTGTCTCCGGACTAAGAGTGAGACGGCCGTCGACGCGCTCAAATGCCTGCGCGCGCAAAACATTAGTGACGTGGTCGGGCAAACCGGCGCTGGCTTGATACAGCAGCTTATCGCCGGCCGCGCTCCAAATCGCGGCGCCGGCCTCCGGATTGCAAAGCGACGGCAGCTCCGCGATGGCGGCCAGAGCGTCGCCCAGAGGCGCGTGGGTTCCCACCATTTCGAGAATCTGGAGGCGGCGCCGGTCCAGTTCCTGCGCGTGCTCCAGCGTCTTATTGGTGGCGGCAAACCTCTTCAATGCCACCGCCCGCGACCGGTTGACGCGGAGCAGCGCGAAGACGATGAAGGAGATGCCAACTACGAAGAAGGCCAGGCCGAGAATGCAGTTCTTCAAGGTCTGATTCACTTGCTCGGATTCCGTCTTGGCGTGCGATTCCAGCGCCTGTTTCAACTCCTGAAGATTCTGAAGCGCCGCCGCGAAGGTCTGGTTGCCTTCGCGTTGATCGAGCGCAATGGCTTGGCGCGCATCGCCGGTCAGGATGCTAGCGATCACTTGATCCCGCGTCCGCGCGTTGCGGGCCCAGGACGTTTCGAATTCGTGCATGGGGCGCGCCATGTCCTCCGGCGCGTGCAGTTCCGCAAATCGCTCGATGGTCTCGCGCACCTTGCGGTCGGCCTCGCGCGAGGCGTCAATGAAGGGGAGTTGCTGGTTGGGTCGGTCACCGCCAGGGCGTAAAGAGACGCGCGCCGGCTTTCCTGAGTCTCGAACTCCAGATCGCCCTCGATCTGGCTTCCCACGTGTCCAGACGGTATAAATTCTGCGACCGCGTGACGGCGCGCTCCAGTTCGACCACTCCGGTGGCGGATCCCACCAGTCCGTCCACGGCGAGCGCGATAAACAGCAGGATCTGTCAAACCTTTGCCCCCGGCGTTGGACGCCAGATCCCGCCGATGGTGCAGGATCCCTTGGAGGCCAGCGACAGCGGAAACAGACGATCGACGCTTTCGGCGGCTTCCTGCACCTTTTGCAAGGTGACGCCGGCTTCGACCACCATGGTGTTGGAGGCCGGGTCGATTTCCGAATTTGTCGAGCCGCACAAGCGACAGCAGGATTTCACGGCCCGACGTATCCGGGGTCTGGCCGCCGACGAGGCCGGTATTGCCGCCTTGCGGCACCACTTTCAGGCCGTTCCCGTCGGCGAAGCCGAGGATGGCGGCTACTTCCGCCGTCGATCCCGGACGCACGACGCAGGCCGCCTTGCCATGCCAGAGTTCCCTCGGTTCGCTGAGATAGCCGGCCATGTCGGCGTCTTCGGTCAGCAGATATTTGTTCGCCGACGCTCGCCGAAGCGAAGAGGTGATGGCGACGGGCGTGCCGAAGCCGGCGACGCCTTCGAGCAGGGCGCCGAAGCAGAAGCCGACCACCACCAGCACGACGCGCCGGTCATTGGGAAGATGGTTGAAGATCCAGGCGCGAAACGCGTCGAAGCGGCCGGTCTTGACGGCGACGTTGTAGAGCAGCAGGGCGTTGACGACGATCCACATGACCGGCCAGAGGGCGAAGACTGCGCCATTGGCCACGGAATTCAGCGCCAGGCCGATAGGCATTTTCCACAGCGCGACGGCGACGACCAGGCCGACGACGAGGCCGGCTAGCGCCGCCTGCCAGGCGGGGCGCCGCAACAGGCCGAGAAGGACCAGCACCGTGACGACCGGCAGGACCGCCGCCACAAAGGAGAGCGCAAGGCTTCCCCCCACAGGGATCAAAAGCTGACTGAACATATCACCTCCCGTTGGCCTTTCGACATCAGGCCGTTTTTTCAGAGCGTTGTCGTATCGCGCTATCCGGCCACGGAAAGACCATAGGGGATGCGTGGTATTTTTATTTTACCACCCTGCCTACAGGATATTTTTTTTTCTCGCAAGCCGCCATCCAAGGGATTATGATTAAATCTTGGAGCCAGCAGACCATTTTTGAAAGTTGTCATGGAACCCGTTCGCAACCCGAAGCTCGCCGACGCCATCGCCGGGCATCTCGAGCAACTGATCCTTGAGGGCGCCCTGCGTCCTGGCGAAAAACTCGCCTCCGAACGCGAACTGGCGGAAAAACTGGAAGTGTCGCGCCCTTCCCTGCGCGAGGCGCTGGAGAAGTTGCGCGAGCGCGGCCTGATCGAGACGACCAAGTCGGGCGCCTTCGTGACCCAGTTCATGGCCTCGCTGACAGAACCGCTGGCGGCGATGATGCAGTCGAACGAGCAGGCGCTGATCGACTATCTCGAATATCGCCAGCTCGTCGAGGGCGAGGCGGCGCGGCTCGCGGCGCTGCGGGCGACCGACATAGAGCGTGAGGCGATCCGCGATTGCTTGCAACGGATGCGCACGGCGCATGAGGTCGACGATCCCACCGCCGAGGCGGAAGCCGACGTCGACCTGCATCTGCTCATCTATGAGGCGGCGCATAATCTGGTGCTGCTGCATGTCATGCGCGCCTTTTCCGAAATGCTGCGCGGCGGCGTCTTCTACAACCGCCACCAGCTCTACACCCGCACCGGCGTGCGCGACGTCCTGCTTGAGCAGCACCTCGCTATCGGCGAAGCCGTGCTGGCGGGCGATCCGGAGCGCGCCGCGGAAGCCGCCGCGAACCACGTCAGGGCGACCGCCGCGACGCTCGACGACATCCGGCAGGAACAAGCGCGCGTCGCCCGCGCCCTGCGCCGCATGGGACGCTCGGAATTTGTCGCCCATTGAATCAGTTTGGTGTGGTCATTTTATTTGACCACGCGTTATTTTTGGTTATAACGACTTTAGAAGGCTTGCCGCAAAGAGCTTGAGCCAAGAGGGATGGAGCTGAA
Source organism: uncultured Alphaproteobacteria bacterium (assembly GCA_963849665.1). GTDB lineage: Bacteria > Pseudomonadota > Alphaproteobacteria > Rhizobiales > Beijerinckiaceae > Rhodoblastus. Next base: position 4,023 of record CAWKJW010000074.1, read on the forward strand.
GTGAGCGATCGCCCAAGGCCGCGCGTCGGCCTGTTTGTCACCTGTCTTGTCGATTCGATGCGGCCGAACATCGGCTTCGCGGCGCTGGCGCTGCTCGAAGCCGCCGGCTGCGAAGTCGTGGTTCCGCGCGGACAGACCTGCTGCGGCCAGCCGGCCTATAACAGCGGCGCCGACGCGGCGACCGTCCCGCTCGCGCGCCAGGTCATCGAGACTTTCGAGGCTTACGATTATCTCGTCGCTCCGTCGGGCTCGTGCGGCGGCATGATCAAGGCGCATTACCCTGAGCTTTTCGCGGACGATCCGGTCTGGGGGCCTCGTGCGAAAACACTGGCCGCCAAGACCTGGGAGTTGATGAGCTTTCTCGCGGATGTGCGCGGCTTCCGGCCCGAGAAAATTTCCTGCCGCGCCGTCGCGGCCTATCACGATTCCTGCTCCGGCCTGCGCGAACTCGGCGTCAAGGCGCAGCCGCGGAAATTGCTCGGCGCCGTCGAGGGGCTGGAGCTGCGCCCGCTCGAAGGCGAAGAGACCTGCTGCGGCTTCGGTGGAACCTTCTGCGTTAAATATTCCAACATTTCCAATTCGATCGTCACGGACAAGGCGGACAATATCGTCGCCTCCGGCGCCGACCTGCTGCTCGGCGGCGATCTCGGCTGTCTGATGAACATGGCGGGCAAGCTGCACCGCGAGGGCGCGAAGACCCGCGTCTTCCATGCGGCGGAAATCCTGGCCGGCATGGCCGACGCGGCCATCGGCGAGGATCTTTAGGATGGAGAGCGCCTTCGATCTCCGCGTCGACAAGGCGCTGGCCGACAAGCAACTGAAAGTCGCGATCGAGCGCACCACCGGCAACGCCCGGCGCAAGCGCGCCGCGGCCGTCTCCGCGTGGCCGGAATTCGACGCCGCCCGGAAAGCCGCCGCCGCGATCAAGGACCACGCCATCGCGCACATGGCCCATTATCTCGAAATGTTCGAGCGCAATGCGATTCAGTCAGGCGCAAAAGTGCATTGGGCGCGCGACGCGGATGAAGCCTGCGCCATTGTCGTGGACATTTGCAAGACGGCGGGCGCGAAAACAGTGACGCGTTCGAAAAGCATGCTCGGCGAGGAGATCGGCCTGCCGCACGCGCTCGCCGCCGCCGGACTGCGGCGCGTCGAAACCGATCTCGCCGAACATATCATCCAGCTCGCCGACGAGACGCCATCGCATATCATCTGGCCGGCGGCCCATCATACGAAAGAGGACGTGGCCGAGCTCTTTGCTGCGCATCACCGCGACAAGACGCCGACGACCGACATTGAATTGATGGTGGAATTGGCGCGCAAGGAGCTGCGCGGGGATTTCTTCGCGGCGGAAGTCGGCATTTCCGGCGCCAATTATCTCGTCGCCGAGACCGGCGCCATCTGCACCATCACCAACGAGGGCAACGCCGAACTCACCACGACGCCGCCGCGCGTGCACATCGTCACGGCAGGCATCGAGAAGATCGTCGCGACGACCGAGCACGCGCTGCAACTGACGCGGCTGCTGGTGCGCTCGGCCACCGGCGCCGACCTCACGCAATACACCACCTTCCATTGCGGCCCGAAGCGTCCGGGCGACCTCGACGGTCCGGAAGAATTCCATATTGTGCTGGTCGATCACGGCCGGACGAAAATGCTCGGCGAGATGGCGGAAATGCTGCGCTGCCTGCGCTGCGGCGCCTGCCTCAACCATTGCGTCGTCTATCGCGCCATCGGCGGCCACGCCTATGGCGCCGCCTACCCCGGCCCGATGGGCTCGGCGCTCACGCCGGTTTTCGACGGGCTGGAAAAGTCGCGCGACCTGCCGCACGCCTGCACGCTCAACGGCCAGTGCCGCGCGGTCTGCCCGGTCGATATTCCGCTGCCGACGATGTTGCGGACCTGGCGCGACAAAAGCTGGCGCGCCGGGCTCGAACCGGCGACGACGCGCGCGGCGTTGGGACTCTGGGCCTTCGTCGCGGCGCGGCCGGCGCTTTACCGCCTCGGCCTCGTCTTCGCCCTGCCGCTGATACGGCTTTTCGCCACGCGCGGATGGATCGCGAAAATGCCCTTGGCGTCGGGCTGGACACGAGCCCGCGACCTGCCCAAGCCGCCGGCGAAAAGTTTTTTGGCGCAATATCACGAGCGGAAAGGCCGGGGACAATGACGTCGAGAGACGCGATATTCGCCGCCATTCGCGCGGTCCGTCCGGATGTGGGCTCCCCCGCCACGATCGGGGCTCAGGCCGCGGCTTGCGCCGAGGTCATGGCGAAGACCCTGCCGGCGCTCGAGGAGCCCGATCTCGAAAAGCTGTTTACCCTTCGCGCCGGCGCCGAAAAAGTCGGCGCCACGATCGAGCGCATGGCGAGCCTCGCCGAATTGCCGCAAGCGGTGGCGCGCTATGCCGAAGCCAACGCGCTCGCCCCGCAACTCGCCCTGCAACCCGATCCGCGCCTGCAAGCTCTCGATTGGGGCGCGCTGAAATCGGGCGAGAGACTTCGGCCCGATACGGCGCTGGCGGTCGGGCTGGCTCTGTGCGGCATTTCCGAGACCGGCTCGCTGGTCTTTCATTCCGGCCCCACGGCGCCGACATTGTTCGGGTTCCTGCCCCTTCATCACATTGTCGCGCTCGACGCGAACAGTCTCCTGCCCAGGTTCGAGGATTATGCTGCCTCGGACATGGGGAAACTTTCGCCGCGAAACGTGAATTTCATCACCGGCGCCAGCGGCACCACCGATATAGAAGGCGTGCTGGCGCGCGGCGCGCATGGTCCTCGCAAGCTGCATATCGTGATTTACGGCTGAGGCCGGTCGTCAAAATCCGACGCCTGCCCACCATCGCGGATGGCAAGAACGACGGACAGACGACCTCCACAAACGCCCTCGGCAAGGTCGGCTCGGCGGCGGCTCCGGACAATGGGCGATAGACGAGCGCGCCCGGGCTTGCGCCGAAAAGCGGCCAATCGATCGGGCCGGCCTGGCGCGGTCGGGGCCGCAGATTCATTCAATGCCCCTCACATGCAAGCGGGTGGATCCCAGGATCGATAATATTGAGGATCTGGCCCAGGCTTGCGCGTCGAATGTAACATTTTCACCGCCTGCGCGGGCTGCAAAGCGCCGCCAATGTCGATCCGAGGCCCCGCTTCAACTTTTAGGGCATAGGGCGTAGCCCACGCCGCGCACGGTGACGATCGGCGCCGTGGAGCCGTCCACGCCCATCTTGCGGCGCAAGCGAACAATCAGATTGTCCACCGTATGCGCGCTAATATTGCGCGGGTCGCGATTGCTGATGACATCAAGCAGGAAATCCCGATCCAGCGGCTCTGGGATACGCGCCGCGAGCGCCGCGAGGACGTTGAACTCGCCCGGCGTGAGATCGAGCATCTGTCCGTTGGGCCGGAACAATTCGCGGCGAACGAGATCGATTATCCAGCCTTCAAAGACGATAACCGAGTCGCGCGCGCGTCGCATGACACTGCGAATGCGCGCGTGCAGCGACGGAAGATCGATTGGCTTGGTGATAAAATCGTCGCCGCCGGCGTCAAGGCTGGCGATTTCTTTGGCGCCATTCGCGGTGATGAATATCAGCGCGCAGCGCTCCGCGATGCGCAATTTGCGCGCGAGGGCGATGCCGTCGCCGTCGGGCAGGCCAATGTCCAAAAGGACGACGCGCGGTTGCGCCTTGGGCAGCAGATCGCACAGTTCCATCGCGCTCGATGCGCTAATGACCGAAAAGCCATGGTCCGACAAATAGCCCGCAATCAGCTCCCGCAGTTCGGAAGCGTCTTCAACGATCAGAATAACAGGCTTAAGCACGAGCGCGCTCTTCTAAAACCTTGGGGTATTTCAAGCTATTATCTGCACGGAATGGATGAAGCAATAACTGCGTTCACGCTTTTTGCCAATTCGGCCTGCGCCCGATTTTTGTTGATCGTTGCGGCGACCAGCTTATCGGCGGATTTCTCGGCAGCCTCCGCAGCGCGGCTCAAAGGAGGCATTTGTAAGGTGGCGGCGCTGCCCCTGAGATGGTGCGCCATGCGAGCAAGTTCGTCGCTGGCCAGCGCTTCATCCAGAAGTCGCGGCAAATGGGCTTTGAGAGTCGCGATGAAGATTTCCTCGATCGCCCGGAGCCGGTCGCGGCCCACGACATCGCCCAGTTCGCCCGCCTGCATCGCCCTGTCCCGGTTCTTCGCCGGCGGCCTGTCGAGCAATGCCTGGATTTCTTTGGTTAGATATTCGGCATCCAGGTCTCGCGCCAACACGCTGTCGGCGGCGGCGAGAGATGGATCGTCGCGCGTCGCGCTATCCGACAAGACAAGAATCGGCGCCCGGACACTTGCCGCAGGATTTCGCGCGCGCCGCAATTGTCGGTTGTGTCGAGGATGAGGTCGAATGGGCGGGATAACAAGATTTGCCGCGCCGCCTCATGGTCGCGGAGCGGAAAAATCCTCGAGCCGGTTTGCTGGAGTTGAGCTGGAGCGCTGCCGATCACGAGAATGTCGGCCAGAGCGGCAATATTCGATCCTCCTTGCGCGCGAGGCGCGTCGCAAGCGTGCGGCTGCCGCCGCCGCCTCGCAATGGCCTGACTTATCCGCATGACAAGATCGAACTGGCTGAATGGTTTGGCGAGGTGCCCATCCATCCCTGCGGTCAGGCAACGGTCGCGATCCTGGACCAGGGCGTTGGCTGTCATCGCAAGAATCGGCGTGTCGGCGGCGGGGCTGGGCAGAGCGCGGATTCGGCGGCTTGCCTCGATTCCGTCGACCTGCGGCATTTGCAGGTCCATCAGCACGATGTCGAAGGCGCCGTTCGCCGCCATTTCCACGGCGTCGGCGCCATTTTCGACGGTCGTGACGCTATGCCCCATTTGTTCCAGCTGGTCGCGGGCAATGATGCGGTTAACTTCATTATCCTCGGCGAGCAAAATGCGCAGGGGCGGAAGATGCGCGGCTTGTTGCTGTTGCGCGCCATCCGCCGCCACTGACGCGGCGGCCGCGACGAGAGGCAGGCGCACAGTGAAACGGCTGCCCTGGCCCGGCGTGCTCGTCGCCCCGATTTCTCCTCCCATGCTGTCAACGAGGCGTTTGCAGATTGCAAGGCCAAGACCGGCGCCGCCATACCTGCGGGCAATGGAAGCGTCCGCTTGACTGAAAGGCGTGAAGAGCTGCGAGAATTTACTCGACGGAATGCCGATGCCGGTATCCGAGACGGCAAATTCAAGAGCGCGCTCCTGACCGGGCGAAACATCGAGGGCTCGCGCAAGGAGTTTCACTTCGCCCCGCGACGTGAATTTGACCGCATTCCCGACAAGATTAAGCAAAATCTGCCGTAGCCGACCGGGATCGCCCATAATCGACAACGGCAAGTCGGGGGCGACATCCACGACAAGGCCAATGCCTTTTCCGGTGGCTTCAAGCTCCAACAGGGCGTGGATATCCCCAAGGAGTTCGTCAAGCCGCAGCGGCATCTGCTCAAAAGCGAGCTGCCCGGCTTCGAGCTTCGAAAAGTCGAGAATATCGTCGAGAATTTTGAGCAATGCTTTGGCTGAGCCAGTAAGCAGGCTCAGGCGCTCGCGGTCCTTGGGGGACAGCGCGTTCTGCTCAAGCAACCGCGAGAGGCCGAGAATGCCGTTCATCGGCGTGCGGATTTCATGGCTCATCACCGCGAGGAAGTCGGCTTTGGCGCGGGCGCCGGCCTCAGCCTCGTCCTTGGCGTCGCGCAAAACCACGTTGTCTTGCTGCTCGCGTTCAATATGGGCGAATTCAGTCCGACGCATAAGGTTGAGTTGCGCGCGCGCCGCATATCCAACGCCATAGGCGATCAGCGTGATCGCGACGACGATGCCGAAATCCCCTGGTTTTTCTGGATTTGGCCGCAAAACGCCCCAGAACAGGAGGCTGATCGCGGGACCGTATGCAGAAAGGATCGCAACGGAACGGAATGCTCCTGGCAGCAGCATGAAAAATCCCAGAGCCATGAGCGGAAACATCATTCCGCCATGGCGGGTCAAGGCGGGATGGTCGAAGACCAACGCATTCAGCGAAAAAAAAGCATAGAAGTAAGCATGAGTTATCGCCGTCAAATGGCGCGAATGCCTGTTTGGAGCGAGCCCGTGCAAAGTCGCGACCGAGAGCGCCGCGATCACAAGCCTGACCCCGAGAAACAGGGGCAATTTCTGCGCAGGCAGCTGTAAAATATCGAGCGGCGCGAAAAGAAGGCAGGCCGACATAGCGGCTATGACGGAAATCCGCGCGAGAGCCAGATCCTGTTCGTAGGCGGAGGTCGCGAAACGGGACTCCTGCGCCGCATCGACGAATTCGCCGTTGCGCCCGATCTTTATTGAATGGGGAATCATCGCCACGTGAATAAGGCCTCCTCAGCGCCAGCCGCCAGCATCATGGACAGTCGGCCGATCTAATGCACCAGCAGATGGATTTATCAATCACGGTTGATCTGCGTCAAACGACGCTGGCGCAAATGGAATTTCCTCTCTAGCCGTGATTTTCGACCCATCAAACCAAGAGGCAGCATGCGCAAGATCCTTCTCTCCACCGTCGCCATCGCGGCGATGACCGGCACGGCCTTCGCCGCCGACCTGCCGTCGACCAAGTCGGCCCCGGTCTACGTCGCTCCGGTCAGCGCCTACAACTGGACAGGCTTCTATGCCGGCGTCGAGGGAGGCTACGACTTCTACAGCGCCAACTACGTCGGCGCCGGCCACAACAACGCCAACGCCGGCCTCCTCGGCGGCCTGGTCGGCTACAACTACCAGGTCAACCAGTTCGTCCTCGGCCTTGAAGGCGACGCCGGCGGCCTGCTCGGCGCCAATCACACCCTCATCTCTCCCGGCAACGGTTCGATCAGAACCAACGGCTCCTATTTTGGCGATATCCGCGGCCGCGTCGGCTACGCGATCGACCGCGCCGTTCTCTATGTCGCCGGCGGCGCGGCTTTCGGCGACGTGAACAGCAAGTTCTACGACACCAACGGCGCCTGGCTCGGCACGACCAATGCGCGCCGCGTGGGCTGGACCATCGGCGGCGGCGTCGACTACGCCTTCACCCCGAACTGGATCGGCCGCATCGAGTATCGTTACGCCAACCTGGGCACGTACACCGACAACGTCGTTTATGGCGGAAGCGTCCGCAACAACTCGAACGCCGTTCTCGTTGGCCTGATGTACAAGTTCGGCGCGCCGGAGGCGATCTCCGCCAAGTACTGAGTTCGCGTCCGATAGCGCATTCGTCGTCTCTTGGTCCGATTTCGGACCAAAAAGAAGCCCGGTCATCGCGGCCGGGCTTCGCCGCCAAAACGCTGATCCACTCCTCGCCGCATGAAATCCTGCCGCCCCCATTTTCCACCGAGTGACGCCCACCGAGCCGCGCGACGCCGGCGCCAAGGTCAAGCCGCCTCCGCATAAAAAGCGCCTGCGCGCAAATATCGAAACAGGACTTCACGAATGTTCCGCGGGCAATTTCTTCTCCTTTCGACGGTCGCGGTTTTGACCGCCATGTCCCCCGCGCTGGCGGCTGGAGCCAGTTCGTCGCCGTGTGACTTCGTCAAGGACGTCTATGCGTTTTCAGCGGGCAAGGATGGAAAATGGTCGGGGCGTTCGGCCTATACGGACGAGAAGGCGCGCGCGCGCTTTCTGTCCAAATCATTGCTGCAATCCATCATCGCCGATGAAAAGAAGTCGCAAGGTGAAGAAGGCGCGGTGGACTACGACCCAATTTCGAACTCTCAGGATCCATCAATCAATAATTTGACGTATTCGGTGGTTTCGACATCCGCCGATGCAGCCATTGTGAAAGCGCGTTTCACACTTGCGAAAGATGCCGCGAGCCCGGCCACGGAAGTGAGCTACGACCTGATCCGCGAAGAAGGCGCTTGGAAAATCAATGATATCCGCGGCGCTGGGCCCCGGGACAGAACCGAACATTCCGTGCGCAAATTGCTGAACGACGCCGCCAAGCCATAGGAGCGCCGACGAACGGCGCGCGGCGGTCAGAACCGCGCGCCGCGCCGCAAAAATGCGTGTCTGCATGACCAAGAACCGACAACCCCGACACCAAGAAACCCAGACAAGAGACCCAGAAATGAGAATTGCTCGTATCGTTACGATTGGCGCCCTGCTTCTCGGCGGCCTGACGCTTTCCTCCTGTGCGACAATGTCGGAAGACCAATGCAAGCAGGGCGACTGGGCGGGAGTCGGATTTTCCGACGGCCAAAACGGTTATCCTGCCTCTCGCCTCGGCAAAAATGCCGAAGCCTGCGCCAAATATAATATTGCGCCGGATCAAACCGCCTATATGCAGGGGCGCGCCAAAGGCCTGCTCAATTATTGCACGCCCATCAGTGGTTGGCGCACCGGCGTCAACGACAATAGTTATGAGAATGTTTGCAGCGGTCCGGCCGAACAGGCTTTCCTGAATGGATATCGTCTTGGCAAGGAAATCGCCCACGCGCGCTCCGACGCCCGAGACGCTTCGTCGAATAAGGACGTCGCGCGCTTGGCGCTGGAACAGGCGAAAAAGGACGATGACAAGGACGCCCTGCGCGACCGCCTGCGCATGGCGCGTGAAGACGCCGAACGAGCGCGCCTGCACGCGGAAGAAGTCCACGCCCGCAATCAGCAACTCTACGTGCAGATGTTTGGCGCCGTTCCGGACTGATTTTGGCCGTTAGGCGGCCCACAGCACAGAGGGCTCCCGCAAGCCGTTCATCGAATAACACCTTGCGTTGAAGCGCGCCATTTTTGGTCGGCAGTAGACCCCGAATGCAACCAAAAGAATTTCATGCAGCCAAAATCCTGCTCGACGGACTGTGAACAGCGTTCGCGTTCGGGAGTGAGACGAACGGACATTCGACAGAAGGGCTTTTGACAATGCTTAAATTCCGAAAGGCGCTTGGCGTTTCGACTATGCTGATTGGACTGCTCGCGAGTTCCGCGGCGTCGAGCGCCAATCCTTTTGAATTTGCGGTCGACGTAACGCTGTCGCCGAAGGCTGCAGATAAACTGGCCAAGCTGAACGAGAAGATAATTGTCGTTGCCGATTGGTTTGGCGAGCCGACGCCAGCGGGTCAAAAATATATCGAGCCGCCGACAACCGTAATTGACCTGGGACGCGACAGCGTGACAATTCCGGGGGCCGGCGGCTTAGCCGAGATCAAAGGTTATGGCGTTGAAGTCAAGAAAATGGATTGGGTCCAGGATCGAGTTGTCAGAGTGTCGTTACAGGTTGTTTCGGCCCGTCTCAGCAAGCCAAACAATCTCCTGTTTTGCAATGCTCCAGCTCTGACGTTGGAAGCGGCCCAGACGAAACCGGTCGCCATAAATTGCGACCTGATCCGGGAGCCGTCGCCGAGGAATTAAGGCATATCGCCGAATGGCGGCAAATTCCGACGAAGCTTCACGACCGCGAGACGTATTTTAGGCGACAAAATGCTGTGCCCTCGCGTTCTCCATAGTGAGAACCAAGTGGCGACGGCCGTCTGATCCATCGAAGGGCCTGGTTGTGCCGTTCCTTGACGTGGCGAGCCAAGTTGGCGCCGGCGGTCCATTCATCAGGGTCACGAGCGCGAGTTCATTTCGCCGCTGGAACGTCAGCCGAGAGTGCGACGGCTGTTAGCGAAACCTGCATATCGTATGACCGGAAAGGGGTCACGACGAGACGGCGGCCGTTTGAATCGGGAAGTTCCCCTTCGAGCCGGAGGGGCCGTTGCCCGAGAACGCCAAGCGTGTGATTTTATCCACGAGGGCGACGGTGTTTCGAATAGCTGGAGGGGACGGCGCCGGAAAAAGCGATTAGGATCGCAACGGCAATAGCGGAGCCATCGTGGAAGCACGGCTCGGAGTTTTACTTGACGCGGATTGTCAGTGAACGTCATGGCCGGGATAGTCCTGGCCATCCACGCCGGCCCGGAGGGCAGCGAACAACAGAACGGGCGACCGACTATGTCCAGTGCTGCGCCGTTGAAGCAACGTCCCGGCGTGGATGCCCGCCGTCATAGGGCGTCGGGACGATGCCCGTCGTTCCGAAGAGCTTTGGCCCGGCATGACGGCGTTGTAGAACTCAATTCGCGTCCGGCGCGGTCAGTCGAAGCGCGACTGCAGGACCAGCGTCTGCCATGCGCGGGCGGCGTCAGACAGATAGGCGCCCTTGCGCCAGACCAAAGCGAGGCGCCAATCGACATCCGGTTCGTCGAGCACGAGGCTCGCGACCCCCGTCCGGGTGTGACGCCGATCGAGCAGGCGCGGCAGGAAGGCCGCGCCCACGCCCGCCGCCGCCAGTTCGATGATGAAGTCGATCTGGCTGGAGCGCGCGACCACCGCCGGCTCGAAGCCGGCGCGATGACAGGCGTTGATGACGAGGCGGTTCTGCGCGAAGCCGCTTTCAAACAGAATGAGCGGAATATCGCGCAAATCATCGACGGACAGGCGCTCCCGCTCCGCCAGCGGATTGTCGGCGGCGACCAGGGTCATCAGCGGATCGCGGCGGATTTCATGCCATTCGAAATCCTCGTCGACCGGCAGCAGGGAGGCGGCGAAATCGATTTCGCCGAGCCGGAGAATTTCCTCCAGCCGTGCGCTGCCATTCTCGACCAGCCTGATGTCGATGCCGGGATGGATTTTTCGGAAACGCGCGAAAAGCGGGGCGAACAATATGCCGCTGCCGACCGGCGGCAGGCCCAGCCGCAGCACGCCGCGCTTCAGCCCGCGCAATTCGGCGATCTCGGCGAGCAGGTCGTCGCGCTCGGCCAGCAGGCGCAGGGCGCGGGCGTAAACCGCTTCACCGATCGGCGTCATGCGGGGCTTCGTCGCGAGACGGTCGAGCAGCGGCGCGCCGATTTCATTCTCGATCTGGCGGACCGCCTTGCTGATCGTCGATTGGGTGGCGCAGAGCGTCTTTCCCGCGGCCGTGAAGCCGTTCTGCCTGATGACCTCGACAAAGGCGCGAAGATTCTTCAGCTCCATAGTCATTCCAATATCGAATTGAGGTCAGGAAATCAATTCATTTCACGACTTGTCTTAACCGGCGTAGTCTGTGAGAAATTAGCAAAAAAGAGCAAAGCGAGCCGAACTCGCGAAGGCAGGGGGGGATTCACGGACTTCCACGATCGTGGAGCCGCGTGGAACGTCCGTCTGCCTTCGTGAACAAGCACCGACCGCTGTCTGGAGGAAATCATGGACCGCAATGACTCTTCGCAAGAGACCCGTGAATGGCTGGAGGCCCTGAATTCGGTTCAGACCTTCGAGGGCGTCGAGCGGGTGGACGGCCTGCTCAGCGACGTGGTCGCCGAAGCACGGAAAAACGGCGCGCAACTGCCGTTCGCCTGGAACACCGCTTACATCAACACCATCCCGCCCTCGGCTCAGCCCGAGCCTCCGGGCGTGCGCGCCATCGAGTCGAAAATCCGCGCCGCGATCCGCTGGAACGCCGCCGCAATCGTGCTCAAGGCCAACAAGGTCTCGTCGGAGCTCGGCGGCCATATCGCCAGCTTCCAGTCCGCCGCCACGCTTTATGATGTCGGGTTCATGCATTTCTGGCGGGCGCCGAGCGAGAACCACGCCGGCGACCTCGTTTTCATCCAGGGCCATTCCTCACCCGGCATCTATGCCCGCGCCTTTCTCGAAGGCCGCATTTCCGAAGAGCAGATTCTGAACTTCCGGCAAGAGGTCGACGGCAAGGGCCTATCCTCCTATCCGCATCCCTGGCTGATGCCGGATTTCTGGCAATTTCCGACGGTCTCCATGGGCCTGGGACCGCTAATGGCGATCTACCAGGCGCGTTTCCTGCGCTATCTCGAAGGGCGCGGCCTGATCGAGACGCATGAGCGCAAGGTCTGGGCCTTCATGGGCGACGGCGAGATGGATGAGCCGGAATCGCTCGGAGCCATTTCCCTTGCGGGGCGGGAAAAGCTCGACAACCTGATCTTCGTCATCAATTGCAATCTGCAGAGGCTCGACGGGCCGGTGCGCGGCAACGGCAAGATCATCCAGGAGCTCGAGGCGGATTTCCGCGGGTCCGGCTGGAACGTGATCAAACTGGTCTGGGGCACGGGCTGGGACGAACTGCTCGCCAGGGACGTGACCGGCCGCCTGCGCCAGTTGATGGAGGAATGCGTCGACGGCGAATACCAGGATTTCAAGTCGAAGAACGGGGCCTATATTCGCGAGAAATTCTTCGGCCGCTATCCTGAAACGGCGGCCATGGTCGCCGACTGGTCGGACGAGAAAATCTGGAGCCTGACCCGCGGCGGCCATGATTCCCGCAAGATTTTCGCGGCCTACAAGGCGGCCACCGAGCACAAGGGCCAGCCGACGCTGATCCTCGCCAAGACGGTCAAGGGCTACGGCATGGGCTCGGCCGGCGAAGCGCAGATGATGTCGCACCAGGCCAAGAAGATGAACCTCGACGCGCTGAAGAAATTCCGCGACCGCTTCAAGATCCCGGTCGAGGACAGCGAGATCGAAAGCCTGCCGCTGATCAAGTTCCCGGCCGGCTCGGAGGAAGACAATTACCTCCATGCGGCGCGGAAAAAGCTCGGCGGCTACCTGCCGGCGCGGCGGCGCCAGGCGGCTCCTCTCGTCATCCCGCCCCTGTCCGCGTTCGAGTCGCAATTGCAATCGACGCAGGACCGCGAAATCTCCACCACCATGGCCTTCGTCCGGGTGCTGAACCATTTGTTGCGCGACAAGAACATCGGCAAGCGCATCGTGCCGATCGTGCCGGACGAATCCCGCACCTTCGGCATGGAGAGCATGTTCCGGCAATACGGCATCTTCTCGCAGGTCGGCCAGCTCTACCGGCCGCAGGACGCCGACCAGCTCTCCTACTACAAGGAAGATCGCTCGGGGCAGATGCTTCAGGAAGGCATCAACGAGGCCGGGGCCATGGCCTCGTGGATCGCGGCGGCGACGAGCTATTCCAACTCCAACACGCCGATGATCCCGTTCTACATCTATTATTCGATGTTCGGCTTCCAGCGCGTGCACGATCTCGCCTGGGCGGCGGGCGACATGCGCGCGCGGGGTTTTTTGCTGGGAGGAACCTCCGGCCGCACCACGCTCAACGGCGAGGGATTGCAGCACGAGGACGGCCACAGCCACATTCTCTCCGCCACCATCCCGAACTGCGTCAGCTACGACCCGACCTTTTCCTACGAAGTCGCGGTCATCATCCAGCACGGCCTGGAGCGCATGTATGGCGCCAACGGCGAGGACGTCTATTACTACATCACCCTGCTCAATGAGAATTACGAGCACCCCGCCATGCCGCGAGGCGCGGAAGAGGGCATCGTCAAGGGCATGTACCTGTTCAAGGCGGCGCCCGAGGGCACGCCGAAGGAGAAGCGCGTCACCCTGCTCGGCTCGGGCGCCATTCTCCGCGAAGTGATCGCTGGCGCGGCGCTGCTGGAGCGGGATTTCGGCATATTCGCCGATATTTTCTCCGTCACGAGTTTCACCGAACTCAAGCGCGAAGCCGACGCCTGCGAACGCTGGAACATGCTGCATCCGATGGATGAGCCGAAAATCCCCTATGTCACGCAGCAGCTTTCCGCGCGAGGGGACGCGCCCGTCGTCGCCTCGACCGACTATATCCGCTCCTTCGCCGAGCAGATCAGGGGCTTCGTGCCGACGCGCTACAAGGTTCTGGGCACGGACGGCTTCGGCCGCTCCGACTACCGCCGGAAGCTGCGCGCCTTCTTCGAGGTGGACCGCCATTTCGTCGCCGTGGCGGCGCTGAAGGTCCTGGCGGATTCGCAGCTCGTGCCGACGCGCAGGGTCGCCGACGCCATCGACCTCTACAGGCTGGATCCCGAAAAGCCCGATCCGATGCACACCTGACCGTCGTTTGACAGGCCCTAACCCTTTCTCCATCCGGCGCCCGCACCGGCGCAAATTCTCAAGGCTTTCGCAATGTCCATGATTGAAGTGAAAGTTCCCGACATCGGCGATTTCAAGGATGTGCCGATCATAGAAATCAGCGTGAAGCCCGGCGACGTGGTGGGAGTCGACGATCCCCTGATCGTGCTCGAATCCGACAAGGCTTCGATGGAGGTTCCCTCGCCCGTCGCCGGCAAGGTCGGCGACATCCTGGTCAAGGTCGGCGACCGCGTCGGCGAGGGCTCGATCATCCTGAAAATGGAGGCCGAAGGCGCCGCGGCGCCCGCGCCGGCGCCCCAGCCCTCCGCGCCCGCCCCAACTCCGGCGTCTTCGCCTGCCCCTGAGGCGCCGGCCGCCCGGCCCAGCGGCCCGACGCCGATCATCGGCCTGGGTTCCGCAGCGACGAACGCCGCCGTCGATTTCTCCAATGTCTACGCGTCGCCGGCGGTGCGGCGTCTTGCGCGCGAACTCGACATCGACCTGACCCGCGTGCCGGGGACCGGCGAAAAGGGCCGCGTCACCAAGGAGGACGTTAAGGCGTTTCTCTCCGGCGGCGCGCCCGGCGCGGCAGCCGTTTCGAGCGGCGCCGGCATTCCGGAGATCCCGGCGATCGACTTTTCCAAATTCGGTCCGATCGAGGAAAAGCCGCTGTCGCGCATCCGCAAGCTGTCGGGACCGTTCCTGCATCGCTCCTGGCTCAACGTGCCGGCCGTCACCCAGCACGACGAAGCCGACATCACCGACCTCGAATCCTTCAGGAAAACGCTCGACGACGCGGGCAAGGCCGACAAGGCGAAACCCTACCGCGTCTCGCTGCTGCCCTTCCTGATCCGCGCGAGCATCGCGGTCCTGAAGGAATTCCCCGATTTCAACTCCTCGCTCAATCCGGCGAAAGACGGCCTGATCCACAAGAAATACTGGCACATCGGCTTCGCCTGCGACACGCCGGAAGGACTGGTCGTGCCGGTCATCAAGGACGCCGACAAGAAGGGCATCCTCGACCTTTCGCGCGAACTCGGCGACCTGTCCGCCAAGGCGCGCGCCGGAAAGCTCAGCCCGGCCGAAATGTCGGGCGCGACTTTCACCATTTCGTCGCTCGGCGGCATCGGCGGCACCGGCTTCACCCCGATCGTCAACGCGCCGGAAGTAGCAATTCTCGGCGTCGTGCGCTCGAAAATGGCGCCGGTCTGGAACGGCAAGGAATTCGTCCCGCGCCTGATGCTGCCTTTGTCGCTCTCCTATGACCATCGGGTGATCGACGGCGCCTCGGCGGCGCGCTTCGCGCGGGCGCTGGCGACGGTGCTTGAAGACATCCGCCGGCTGGCGCTTTGAGGGTTTCATCATGACGACGGAAATCAAGATTCCCGATATCGGCGACTTCAAGGACGTGCCGGTGATCGAAGTTCTGGTGAAGCCGGGCGATTCGATCAAGGAGGAAGACCCCTTGATCGTGCTCGAATCCGACAAGGCGACAATGGAAGTGCCCTCGCCCGTCGCCGGCGTGGTGAAGGATTTGAAACTCAAGGTTGGCGACAGGGTCGGCGAGGGTTCGCTGATCCTGACGCTGGAAGGCGCGGCGGCGGCCGAGACGGCCGCAGCTCCCGATGTGGTCAAGCCCGCCGCCGCGCCTACCCCTGCTCCAGCCGACGGCGGCCTGCACGCGGAAGTGTTGGTGCTCGGCGCGGGTCCGGGCGGCTATACCGCCGCCTTCCGCGCCGCCGATCTCGGCGCCAGGGTGGTGCTGGTCGAGCGCTGGCCGGTGCTTGGCGGCGTCTGCCTCAATGTCGGCTGCATCCCCTCCAAGGCCCTGTTGCACGCGGCGAAAGTGATCGACGAGGCGCAGGATTTTGCCGCCCACGGCGTCGTTTTTGAAAAGCCGAAGGTGGACATCAACAAGTTGCGCGGCTGGAAGGACAGCGTGGTCAAGCGCCTGACCGGCGGCCTCGCGGGAATGGCGAAACAGCGCAAGGTCACGGTGGTGACCGGCCTCGGCGCCTTCGCGTCGCCCAACACGCTCGAGGTCACCGCGGCGGACGGCGGCATACAGGTGATCTCTTTCGACAAGGCGATCATCGCGGCGGGCTCGGAGGCGGTGAAACTGCCCTTCATCCCCGACGATCCCAGAGTGATCGATTCGACCGGCGCGCTGGAAATGAATGGCGTTCCCAACCGCCTGCTGGTGCTCGGCGGCGGCATCATCGGGCTGGAGATGGCCACCGTCTATCATTCGCTCGGCTCGAAAGTGACGGTGGTCGAACTGCTCGACCAGATCATCCCCGGCGCCGACAAGGACATTGTCGCGCCGCTCGCGAAACGCATCGAGAAGCGCTACGAAAAAATCCTGCTGAAAACCAAGGTGACCGGGGTCGCTGCGGAAGAGGCCGGGCTGCGCGTGACATTTGAAGCCGCCGACGGGCAAAAATCGGAGGACTTGTTCGACCGACTGCTGGTGGCGGTGGGCCGCAAGCCCAACGGCGCGCTGATCAAGGCGGACGCGGCCGGCGTAAAAGTCGACGAGCGCGGATTCATCGCCGTGGACCGGCGGATGCGCACCAATGTGCCGCACATCTTCGCCATCGGCGATGTCGTCGGGCAGCCCATGCTGGCGCACAAGGCCACGCACGAAGCGAAAGTCGCGGCGGAGGTCGCCTGCGGCCACAAGAGCGCCTTCGACGCCAAGGTGATCCCTTCCGTCGCCTATACCGATCCGGAAGTCGCCTGGGTCGGCGTCACCGAGAACGAGGCCAAGGCCAGGGGGCTCAAATTCGGCAAGGCCAGCTTCCCCTGGGCGGCGTCGGGCCGCGCGCTGTCGCTCGGCCGCGACGAAGGTGTGACCAAGGTGCTGTTCGACGAGGAGACGAAACGTCTGATCGGCTGCGGCATCGTCGGCCCCTCGGCCGGCGACCTGATCGCGGAGGCGACGCTCGCCATCGAACTCGGCGCCGACGCCGAGGACATCGGACTGACGATCCACCCGCATCCGACTCTGTCCGAAACCATCGGCCTCGGCGCGGAGCTGTTCGAGGGGACGATTACCGATCTGATTGCGCCGAAAAGGAAATAGGTCTGAAAGTTTCCCCGGCGGCTGTCGCGGGCGACCTATGCCTGAGCGCCCATTTCAATTAAAAACGAAAATGGCGGCGCGGCGAAGTCGCGCCTCAAAGGGAGGAATTCATGAAATCGTTCAAAAGCTCAATTCTCGGTGTCGTGATACTTTCCACTGTCCTCTCGTCGGCGGCAGCGCCGGCGTTCGCGTTAGGCGCCTGCGGTCCGAACCGGCATCGCAACGCATGGGGACGATGCGTATGGGGTGGTCAAAATCAAGCCTGGTGCCTGAGACATACTGGCCGTCCCGCCGTTCGCATGCCCAATGGAACGATGGTCTGCCCCCGGTAATCAATTCAGCTCCCGCGCCTCAACCGGACAGGCGAGGAACGATCCTCGCCACCGATCCGGGAATTTACAGCCGCCGGTAAATATCCGACGCGATCGCGGAAAAGGCCGCCTCGACGCCCTCGCCGGTCCGGGCGCTGGAAAACAGCACTTCTTCCGGCTGCAGGCCGCGGCGGTCTATTCCCGAAAGGTCGGGTTGCACGATGTCGGTCTTGTTGATCACCGCACGCACCGAACGTCCGGGCAGCCGCTCCTTGAAAGCCTCGGCGAAATCGAACATTTTCTGGATCGTCGGCGGCCGTGACGCGTCGGAAATCACCAGCGCGCCGGAGGCGCCGGCGATATAGACCGATTTGAAAATATGCTGGCCGAAATCGCCGTCCGTGTCCCACAGAAGCAATTTCGCCGTCACAGGATTCGGAGCGACCGACAGGACCAGCTCATGCGTCAATATGTCGACGCCGATCGTGGTCTTGTAATCCGTGTCGAACTTGCCGAACATCAGCCGCTTGGCAAGCGACGTCTTTCCCACTCCGATATCGCCGAGCAGCATGACTTTGGCGGAAAAATTCACTGTTTCTGCTCCGCTTGGCTGAGCGTTTCAAACGTCACGCGCCGGTTGCGGCGCCTCTCTGTGCCGCCAGGAGCTTCTATTGCTGCCTGATCGCCGCGACCTACCGCGACAACATTAGATGATTCAACGCCTTCTGCAACCAGCGCTGCGGCGACCGCGTCGGCGCGCTGTTGCGAAAGTTTCAAATTCTGCGCCTCCGAGCCCGCCGGGTCGGAATAGCCGACCACCCGCAAGCCGCCGCCGCTCGCTTTGGCCGCCGCAGCCAGCGCGGCGACTTGGCGCCTGGCCTCGTCCGGATCAACAAAATCGGCGCCGTCGCCGAACCGGATGACCGTGTCACGCGCCAGCCGCGCCAGGATTTTTTGCGGCGCATTGGCTTCCGCCTGCTGCGCCGTCCGCCATTTCTCCAACTCGTCGAGCCTGGCCCCGAGCGCGTCCCCCCGGGCTGTCGCCAGCGCCTGTTCCGATTGAATGCGCTTTTCGAAAGAGGCCGCGCTTTCGGCGAGCCCCGCCGCCGCCGAGCCGACCGTCGCTACGCGCAAAACCTGCGTCTCGATGCGATAGGGCGTCCCCGCCGCAGCGAGAGCACGCGAAAATGCCCCGAGATCGACATCCGGCGGCGCGAGGCCGCGCAACGCGGCGATCCTGCCGCCGCTATCGAGCGACAGGCGCAAGGGCCAGCCGGCGAGCTGCGCCTGCTGCGCCCGCGCCGACCGATAGGCGTCGCGCAGCCGCCGCTCCCAGATGAAATTCCGCACCGGGCCGGACGTGGCCCAGCCGAACAACAGCAGCGCCAGCGCCGCCAGAACGAATTTCCGCGCGGCGCCGGTTTTTTTTGCCTGCGGCTGGGCGAACTCGGCCGCCAGGCGCGCCAGCGCCGCGTCGTTCGGCCCGTCCGGCGCGTCCTCGATCAGCGCGTAGAGCGCGCGATCCATGCGCGCCTCGTCGCCGGCATGGGGCTCGCCCAAAAATTCCGCCGCGACAATAAGTCGCGCCGAGGCGCGCAGCAGGATGCGGCTCGCGCCCATGTCGAGCGTGCGCAATTCGCCGTGCTGGCTGGAAAAGGCTTCCGCCGCGAACTGGCTGATCGCGGCGATCAGGCCGCCGACCAACTCTGGGGATTCCAGGTCAGTGGCCTCATGGGCGGGACCGTCGGCGCGCCAGCTCGCCAGCAGCCGCCCGCTGCCGCGCTCCAGCGCCAGCATCAGCCTCACCTGCGGCCTTTGCGCGGCTTCGAGCAGGATTTCGCTGATCGGCCGGCCAGTCGCCAAGGCGCGCAGCCGCAGCCGCCACATCTGAGTCGAAAGCAGCCGGTCGAGCCGCGCGTTGATCGTCGCGACCAGATCGCGGAAGGCGCTGGCGACTGCGGCGGCGACGAGCCTGCCGGTGATCGGATAAAGCGCCTCGACCATCATGTCGCGCGAATTGACGATTTCGCTGCGGATCGCGGCGAGCACCAGCGGCGCCATGGCCTGCGACAATTCGCGGTGGTTGGCGATTTCCGCGCGGCGCAACGCCCCGGCCAGGACTTCAGCGGTCGCCTCTTCGAAACGCGCATTGTCGCCGACGCGCGCCGCGAGCGCCTCGGTTTCGTGCTGCAAGGCGTCGAGCCGCGCCTGTTCGGCGCGAAACAGCAGACGCTTCAAAAGCCCCATTTCGGGCGACGCGTCGGCAGCCGCGAGATCGCCGCCAACTCCAGCCAGACCAGCGCCAGGCTCTGCCGGGTCTGCCGGCGACCCCATGTCAGCGCGCCTTGGCGCTGGCGCCGAGGTTGCGGATCGTCGCGCCAAGGCCGGCGATCGCCGAACCGATATCGTCGATCGAAGTCAACCGCTTCTCTTCGACATCCCTGGCCAGGGTTTCGACGCGGTGCTCCAGCTCACCGAATTTCTGCGACATTTCCGCGCGCATGTCGGCCACCATCTTTTCGAGCTTGGCGTCGAGTTCCGCCAGGCGATTGTCGGTCGCCCTCTTGTCGGCGCCAAACAGCAGCTCCCGCACCTGGATGATCGGATCCGCCGCGACGGCTTCGACCGTTTCGGATTTGCTGTTGCTGGGTTTCATGTTGGTCCGCTCCCAAAACTCCGGAACGGCATGCGTCCCGAGACGCGCCTGAAGAACTCGCGCCGTTTCCATCCCCTTTATTACGCTGGATGGAAACGGCGGCGGAGGATATGCCGAAAATATTACGTCGCTTTTGCTTAAATTAACGCGGGAAGAAGTGATCCGGGGCCGTCGCCTGGGTCGGTCCGGCGTCGTCCTTCGCGATGAATGTGATCGGAATGGCCTCCTCCGGCGCCGAACCTGGCGGGGCGGTGACCAGGACGCGCAGCTCCAGCGTCTGGTCGGGCCCGACCGTCACCTTGTCGCCATCCGCATCGCCGATGATTTCGACTTTCAGGCCCGGCGCGCCCGTCACCGAGAGATCGATCCTGCGGTCTTTCGCCTGCTTGTTGAGCAACCTCACCGTATAGCCATTATGCACGCCGCCATCGCCCATGGTCACGGCGAGCGGATTGCGGTCGTGCAGCACATCGACGCCGAGATCGGAGCGCGTCGCCAGCTTGTAGATCATGAGCAATCCAACAATCCCGATGATCGCCGGATAGACCATGGTGCGCGCGCGGATCGTCTTGTAGATCGGCTTTTTGCCGTTCCGGCGGCGCAGGATGTTGATATCGTTGTCATAGTAGATCAGATGGGTGGGGCGGCCGATCTCCTTCATGACATTGTCGCAGGCGTCGATGCACAGGCCGCACTGGATGCAGCCGAGTTGCGAGCCATTGCGGATGTCGACGCCGGTCGGGCAGACCGCGATACATTGCTGGCAATCGATGCAATCGCCGACCTGCTGCCCTTTTTCGCGGGCGTGCGCGGCTTTTTTCACCGACATGCGCGGCTCGCCGCGATCACGCTCGTAGGTGACGTTGAGCGCCCATTCGTCGGTCATCGCCGCCTGGATGCGCGGCCACGGGCACATGTAGATGCAGGTCTGCTCGCGCATGTGGCCGGCGAACATGTAGGTGGTGAAGGTGAGGATGGCGATCCAGGTATAGGCGATGCCCGGCGCCGTGAACGTCAGCAATTGGTGGACGAGCGTCGGCGCGTCGTTGAAATAGAGCACCCAGGCGCCGCCGGTCCACCAGGCGATCATCAGCCAGAGGAAATGCTTGTTCGCCACTTCGCGGATGTGCTGGAAAGTCCAGCCCTTCCTGTCCTTCATCATGCGTTCGCGGCGGTCGCCCTCGACCCAGCGCTCGACCGCGAAGAACAGGTCGGTCCACACCGTCTGCCAGCACAGGTAGCCGCACCAGACGCGGCCGGCGACCGCGTTCATCAGAAACAGCGTCATGGCGGCGATGATGAGGAGGCCGGTGAAATAATAGACTTCCTGCGGCCACAGCTCGATGAAGAAGAAATAGAAGCGCCGATGCGGCATGTCGACCAGCACCGCCTGGTGCGGCAGGAAGGGGCCGCGATCCCAGCGCACGAAGGGCAGCAGGTAATAGACGCCGAGCGTGAAGACCAGCAGCGCCCATTTGATGTTGCGGAACGCGCCATGCGTGGCTTGCGGATAGACCTTCTTGCGCGAAGCGTAGAGCGGGCCGGTGATGATTGTGTCGTCTTCCACGGTCATGGCGTTTCTCGTATATTTCTATCTCTCGCAAGCAAGAGCATGATAAATGTCATCGTTGCGCCGAGCTTGCGCCATGGATTCCCGGCCGGACGGGGCGCATTCAGGCGGAACCGACGCAAGTTGCGTATTGCCTGCGAAATCTCGATCACAATCACGCGGGTCGGGGCGAGCCGCATTGATCCAGCACAGGAGCAGTCAATATTCTAATATCATGAAATATTTTCGGCGGGCCGCGCGGGATAGCCGGCCTCCGAAATCGCCTTCGCCATGGCGGCGGCGTCGGTCGCCGCGGGCGTGACCGTAACGGCGCCGGTCGGCAGATCGACCTGAACCTCCGATCCGGGCGCCATGGCATTGACCGCCTTGGTCACCCGTGCGGCGCAATGGTCGCAGCTCATGTTTTCGACCGCGAAAACCGTGGTGTTGGCCGCCGGCATGATCTTCTCTCCTTCTGCATTGCCTGCTGTTTCCCGCCGCACCGCACAAGGCGTCAGCAGAACATTTGGTGAAACCTGGATTGTGGAAAGCTGTGGATATCTGTGCGCAAGTCTTCGACTGTGACATTTAGGCGCCATTTAGGCGAACGGAGCGAAAACACAATCATAGGTTGTTTCTGGCGCCGCACCCGCTTTCAGATGCGGCTTCACCTTAGCCTTCGACGAGAAAACCTTCAACTTCACCATGGGGCAAAGCGGCGCAGCCTGAGCGCGTTGGCCAGCACGAACAGGCTGGAGCAGGCCATCGCCGCCGCGCCGAAGGACGGATTGAGGAGAATCCCGAACGAGGGATAGAGCGCGCCCATGGCGAGCGGAACCAGGATGATATTATATCCGAAGGCCCAGAACAGGTTCTGCTTGATATTGCGCAGCGTCGCGCGCGACAGGGCGAAAGCCTGAGCCACCTTCCC
>CAWKJW010000075.1:0-8894 GCA_963849665.1 uncultured Alphaproteobacteria bacterium
GAAGGCGCCGCGGCGCGGCGCCGCTCCGTAATAGTCGAGGCCCTGGGCGATGCGCAGATGCTCGCCGCGGGGACAAAAGCCCAGGGCGCAATCGAAGCCGATCCAGCCGATCGGCTCGACGAAGACTTCCGCCCAGGCATGATGAGCTCCGTAGCGCCCGCTGGCGTCGTCCGCGCCCTCGCCGAGGAAAAAGCCGGAAATGAACCGCGCCGGGGCGTTTTCCTCGCGCGCGCAGGCGACGAAGACCTGCGCCAGCTCACGCGCCGATCCTTTGCCGGCTTTGAAAACTTCGGCCGCCGGACGCGGCGCCGGCGTCTCGCCGGGCTCGAAGGCGCAGGCTTGTCTGCAGGGCGCCCATCAGCACATGCATGCGGCCGAGCGGGTCGGCCTCGCCCGCAAGGCTGTCGGCGACGAATTGCAGCATTTTCTTGTCGGCGTGCGTCGCCTCGACATCGCGCAGGAAGACGTCGAGCGGGAACTTCTCGATCTGGCCGCTGACGACGCCCGCCGCGTCCATGGTCTCGATCTCGCCTTCGGCGAAGAAGGTCACCCGCTCCAGCGGGCCGTCATGCGAGCAGGCATGGACGATATTGCCGAAGGCGTCCTCGCTCGGCGCAAGTTCGCGTCGGGCTCGACGCCGACAAACCAGTCCTGCACGTGCTGGCTGTCGAAGCCGCGCGGCGTCAGGCGCAGGATATGCGTCAGGCCGCGGACCGGCTCGGCGAAGTCGATCTGCAACTGTAGTGAATAAAGCGCGCATGGCCAATCCCTTTCGCCATTGCCGGCCGCGGCTTCCGCGGCCAGCGAACTTCGCACAGCTGGCTCGCATTCGTCCACGCCTGACGAGGGCAGTCGTTCAGCCGATCAGATATTGTTCGGCGATTTCCGTTCCGAGCCGATTATTGTCGGTCACGAAGGAATCGACAAATTCGTGCAGGCCGCTCTGGAAAATTTCCTTGATCACGGCGTTTTCCAGCCGCCGCTTGAGGTTGCGCGCATGACGCTGCGCCGGGCCGTGGCGGCCATATTCATTGCCGATGGAGTCGAGGAAGCGCACGATATTATCGTAGCAGGAGATCAGCGAGCGCGGCATTTCCGGGCGCAGGATCAGCAGATCGGCGACGTTCCACGGCTTGATGCTTTCGCGGAACACCCAGTGATAGGCGGTGAGCGCCGAAACCGAGCGCAGGATGGCGGTCCACTGGAAATAGTCGACCGAGCCGCCGACCGCCTCCTGCTCCGGCAGAAGCACATGATATTTCACGTCGAGCACCCGCGCGGTATTGTCGGCGCGTTCGATATAGACGCCGAGGCGCGAGAAATAATAGGCGTCGTTGCGCAGCATGGTGCGATAGGCGTAGCCGTCGTAAAGGCTCGACGTCGTCTTGACGAAATCCAGGAATTTTATCAATTCCTCGCGGTCGAGCCGGCCGAGCGCCTTATGGGTCGCCTCGAACTTCTTCAGCTCCAGCCAGGCGCTGTTGATGCTCTCCCACATTTCGACGGTCAGGGCCGTGCGCACGGCGCGGGCGTTGGTGCGGGCGAATTCGATGCAATTGCGGATGCTCGAGGCGTTGCGCTCGTCGAAGGCGAGATAATCGACGACATTGGCCTCGTCGGCGGTCTCGAGATGATCGTAGAAAGTCTCGTCGGCGCCCGACGCGATCAGCACGCTCTCCCATTCGTCCTGCGCCGCAGCATAGGCTTTCGGCAAAGCCGCGATGCGGCTCGACGCCTCGATCAGGCGGGCGAGGAAGTCGGCGCGTTCGAGGTAGCGCGAGACCCAGTAGAGGTTGTCGGCGGTGCGGGCGAGCATGATTTTTTCGCAATCCTTATTGAGCCGCGTTCGTTTCCAGAATCCACGTGTCCTTGGTGCCGCCGCCCTGGCTTGAATTGACGACCAGCGAGCCCTCCTTCAGCGCCACGCGGGTCAGGCCGCCCGGCACCACGCGCACGCCCTCCGCGCCCGAAAGGACGAAAGGCCTGAGGTCGACATGGCGCGGCGCGACGCCGCCGATGAAGGACGTCGGGCAGGTGGACAGCGACAGGGTCGGCTGGGCGATGAAATTGTCGGGATTGGCGATGAGTTTTTGCCGGAAGGTCTCGATCTCCTGCTTGCTGGCGTGCGGGCCGACCAGCATGCCGTAGCCGCCGGAGCCGTTGACCTCCTTGACCACCAGCTCATCGAGGTGGTCGAGCACATAGGCGAGGGCCTCCTTCTCGCGGCAGCGCCAGGTGGCGACGTTTTTCAGGAGCGGCGCCTCGCCGAGATAGAACTGGATGATCTCGGGCATGTAGGTGTAGATCGCCTTATCGTCGGCGACGCCCGCGCCCACCGCATTGGCGAGGGTGACATTGCCGGCGAGATAGGCGCCCATCAGCCCGGCGGCGCCGAGGCACGAGTCGGGGCGGAACACCAGCGGATCGATGAAATCGTCGTCGACGCGACGATAGATCACGTCCACGCGCTTCAGCCCCTCGGTGGTGCGCATGTAGACGATGTCGTCCTTGACCGTCAGGTCGCGGCCCTCGACCAGCTCGACGCCGAGCTTGTCGGCGAGGAAGGAATGTTCGTAATAGGCGGAATTGAACTGCCCCGGCGTCAATATGACGATGTTGGGCTCGGCGGCGCAGGCGCGCGGCGCGACCGAACGCAGCGAGGCGAGCAGGGCGTCGGGGTAATTCTCGACCGGCATGACGGAATGTTCGGCGAAGAGATCGGGCGCGAGCCGGATCATCATTTCGCGATTTTCCAGCATGTATGAGACGCCCGACGGGGTGCGGCAATTGTCTTCAAGCACGTAGAAATCGTGGTCGTCGACGCGCACGATGTCGATCCCGGCTATATGCGTCCAGATATCGTGCGGCGCGCGATGGCCCTGCATCTCCGGACGATACGAGGGATTGCGGAAAACCAGGTCGTCGGGAACGATTTTCGCGCGCAATATCTCCTGCGCGCCATAGACGTCGGTGAGGAACATGTTCAGCGCCTTAACGCGCTGGATCAGGCCCGCCTCCAGCCGCGCCCATTCGTCGCGCCCCAGAAGGCGCGGAATGATGTCGAAGGGGATCAGGCGCTCCGCCGCGTCCTTGTCGCCATATACGGCGAAGGTTATGCCGATGCGGCGAAACAGCATTTCCGCCTGCTGGCGGCGGGAATCGAGCAGGCCGGGCGGCGATTTCTCCAGCCATTCGGCGATGCGGCGGTAGAGGGCGCGCGGCGCGCCGGCGCCTCCGTTCGTTTGGCCTTGGGTCATTTCGTCGAAACAGGGCAGAGTCATCGGCTTGATCGCCTTCTTGCAAAAATACAATTCGCCTCTTGCGCCGTCATGCGCCGACAGGGTCTCGATTCCGTTTCCTCAGTCTAAATCGCTCTTTGCCGCCCCGCCTTGACCTAACTTAAATACTGCCTCGCATGTTTTCACAGCCTAAACTTTGAGCGTGACAGTTGATTTCTGCCTCCATATCGACAATCGGACCGCCACTGCATAAAAAACAGGCAATCTACACAAAAAGGCTTACGCACTGGCTCTTTCAGCCCGGTGGCGAGGAGGGAATAAGGTCGATAGCCCGTCTCCGGGCCCTTCATCCGCGGCCGAGGTTGCATTTGCCAGCGCAACCGCCGATGAGCTAGAACCACGCCCGACGTTGCGGCCCCAAAATGGTTGATCCGATGCGCAAAACCGTCTTCATCGCCGTTTTCCTCGTCCTCGCCGCGCTGGTCGGCGGGCTGGCGTGGTTCCAGTTCAGGGCCAAGCCGGAAATGGCGAAGGCCTTCATGGCCTCGATGCCGCGTCCTGTCGCCGGCGTCGCGGTCGAGGAGGCGCGCGCGGAAACCTGGACGCCGCGCGTAAAAGTGATCGGCACGTTCAAGGCGGTGCCCGGCATCGACGTCGCCGGCCAGGTCGGCGGCATCATCGCGGCGATCGGCTTCGTCAACGGCCAGGACGTCCAGAAGGGCGCGCTGATCGCGCGGATCGACAATTCGACGGAGCAGGCGGATCAGATGGCGAACGCCGCCATGCTGAAGAA
Organism: uncultured Alphaproteobacteria bacterium; assembly: GCA_963849665.1. GTDB lineage: Bacteria > Pseudomonadota > Alphaproteobacteria > Rhizobiales > Beijerinckiaceae > Rhodoblastus. Next base: position 4,033 of record CAWKJW010000075.1, read on the forward strand.
CGCCGAACTGGCGTTCAAGCGCCAGCAGATGCTCACCGCCAGCGGCGTCGCGACCAAGTCCAATTACGACCTGGCGCAGGCGCAGCGCGACCAGGCCCAGGGCGCGCTCGACCGCACCCGCGCGCTGATCGCGCAAAAGAACATTGTCGCGCCTTTCGCCGGGCGGGTCGGCATCAGGAGGGTCGATGTCGGCCAATATGTCGCGGCCGGCGCGCCGATCGTGTCGCTGCAGCAGCTCGATCCGATCTATCTCGACTTCCAGACGCCCGAGCAGGATTACGCGGCGCTGGCCAAGGGCCAGGAGGTTTCGGCGAAAGTGGACGCGTTGGGCGGCGCGGTTTTCACTGGCCGGATCAAGACTCTCGACGCCCGCGTCGATCGCGACACCCGCACCATCCTGGTGCGCGCGGAGCTCGCCAATCCCGACAAGAGGATCATGCCCGGCATGTTCGCCAATGTCACGATCGACGCGGGCGCGGCGGCCAAAGTCGTCACCGCGCCGCGCACGGCGGTCGCCTTTTCGCTTTACGGCGATTCCGTTTATGTCGTGCGGCCGGACGACGCCAAAAAAGGCTTCGACGGCCCGCTGCATGTCGAGCGCCGCACGGTGCGGCTCGGCGAGGCGCGTGAGGACCGCGTCGCGCTCGTCGAAGGACTCGCCGCGGGCGACAAGGTCGTGACCCAGGGACAGATCAAATTGCAGCCCAACGCCCCCGTGCGGATCGTCACGGACATGGCGATGAAGCCCGAAGCCGTCCGGCCGCTGGAATGACAGGATTCGCCCGCGAAGCGGGCCAGGAGCGAACGCGACGCCTCGCGAGCGCGAGGGGTTAACTGATCGCGACTTGTCGCGATCAAAACGCAGAAAGAAAAAATGGGCGCGTTTACGGACCTTTTCATCCGCCGTCCGGTGCTGGCGACCGTGGTCAGCCTGCTGATCCTGCTCGTCGGCGCGCAGGCCGGGCTCAATTTGCAGATCCGGCAATATCCGGCCCTGTCTTCGGCCACCATCACCATCACCACGCAATATCCCGGCGCCAACGCCGACGTGATCAAGGGCTTCATCACCACGCCGCTGGAGCAGGCGGTGGCCAGCGCCGAGGGCATCGACACGCTGGTGTCGAGTTCGCAGCAGAACGCCTCGACCATCACGCTCAACCTGCGCCTCAACGCCAACGCCGACCGGGCGATGACCGACGTGCTCGCCAAGGTCAACCAGGTCAAGTACCAGCTGCCGAAGGAAGCCGAGGACCCGGTGGTGGTCAAGCAGGCGGGGCAGGGCACCGCGCTTCTCTACATGTCGTTCAATTCCGACGCGCTGACGCAGCCGCAGATCACCGACTACCTGACCCGCGTGGTGCAGCCGCGCCTGCAGACCATCGACGGCGTCGCCAGCGCGCAGATCCTCGGCGGCCAGAATTTCGCCATGCGCGTCTGGCTCGATCCCGACAAGATGGCGGCGCGCGGCGTCACCGCCGCCGACATCCGCAATGCGCTCGCCAACAATAACTTCACCTCCGCCGCCGGACAGGTGAAGGACGATTTCACCCAGACCAGCATCAATGCGCTGACCTCGCTCGACAATGCGCGCGCCTTTTCGCAACTGGTGGTCTCCAGCCGCGGCGACGCCCTGGTGCGGCTCGGCGATGTCGCGCGCATCGAACTCGGGCCGGAGAGCGTCGATTCCTCCGCGGTGTTCGACGGGCTCAAGGCGGTCTTCATCGGCGTCTACGCCACGCCTTCCGCCAATCCGCTGACCGTCATCGAAGAGGTGCGCAAGGCGTTTCCGGAAATCCAGGCGGGGCTGCCGGCGGGCATCAAGGGCGCCATCGCCTATGACGCCACCGAATTCATCCGCGCCTCGATTTACGAAGTCGAGAAAACCCTGATCGAGGCGGCGGCGATCGTCATCGTCGTGATCTTCCTGTTCCTCGGCGACCTGCGCTCGACCCTGATCCCCATCGTCACCATTCCGCTGTCGCTGATCGGCGTGATGATGGTGATGATGCTGATGGGCTATTCGATCAATCTCCTGACGCTGCTGGCCTTCGTCCTCGCCATTGGCCTCGTTGTCGACGACGCCATCGTCGTGGTCGAGAACATCTACCGCCACATCGAGGACGGAATGACGCCGAATGACGCGGCGCTGACGGGCGCGCGCGAAATCGCGCTGCCGGTGGTCGGCATGACCATCACGCTGGCGGCGGTCTATGCGCCGATCGGCTTCGTCTCGGGACTCACCGGCGCGCTGTTCAAGGAATTCGCCTTCACGCTGGCGGGCTCCGTGGTGGTGTCGGGGATCATCGCCCTGACCCTGTCGCCGATGATGTGCTCGAAGCTTTTGCGCGTGCATGAGCGTCACGGACCCGAGGCGCCCGCCACGGCGCGGCGCGGCATGGTGGAATGGCTCGACGACGCCTTCGAGGGCCTGCGCCGGCGCTATGAGCGCCTGTTGCACAGGACGCTGAATTTTCGCGCCCTCACGGTGCTGGTGCTGACCGGCGTGCTGGCGATGACGGCGATCATGTATGTCTCGACGCCGCGCGAACTGGCGCCGGAGGAAGACCAGGGCATCCTGCTGACCATGATCAAGACGCCGCAATCGGCCAATCTCGACTATCTCGAACAGGTGACGTCGCGGCTCAAGAAGGATGTCTTCGACCAGGTGGACGAGAAAAGCCATGTCTTCGTCATCAACGGCTCGGCCGGCGTCAATACCGGCATGGCCGGCCTGCTGCTGAAAAACTGGGGCGACCGCAAGCGCACCCAGGCCCAGATCATGCAGGGGCTGCAGCCGCATCTCGCCGACCAGACCGGCGCCCAGATATTCGCCTTTTCGCTGCCGGCGCTGCCGGGCTCGACCGGCGGTCCGCCAGTGCAATTCGTCGTCCGCACCGCGGGCGACTACCGCACGCTGGCGGGCGTGCTCGACAAGCTCCAGGCGGAGGCGCGCAAAAGCGGCTTGTTCCTGTTCACCGACGGCGATCTCAAATTCGACACGCCGCAATTCGAGGTGAAGATCGACGCGGCCAAGGCGAACAATCTCGGCGTCACCATGCAGGACATCGGCGCGACGCTCGCCACCTTCCTTGGCGGCAATTACGTCAACCGCTTCAATCTCGACGGCCGCTCCTACCAGGTCATCCCGCAGGCGCCGCGCGATTTCCGCCTCAACGCCGACTGGCTGACGCGCTATCAATTGCGCACGGCGAGCGGCGCGCTGACGCCGCTGTCGACCGTCGCCAGCGTCACCGCCAATGTGCAGCCCAATGCGCTGATCTCGTTCCAGCAGCTCAATTCGGCGACCCTGTCCGGCGTGCCTTTTCCCGGCCATACGCTCGGCGAGGCGCTGACGTTCCTGAAGGACAAGTCGAAGGAAATTTTCCCGGCCGGCTATTCCTATGACTTCCAGGGCGAGAGCCGGCAATTCATGCAGGAAGGCAATACCCTGGCCATCGCCTTCGTCTTCTCGCTGATCGTCATCTATCTGGTGCTGGCCGCGCAATTCGAGAGTTTCCGCGATCCCTTGATCATCCTGATCGCCCTGCCGACCTCGATGTTCGGCGCGCTGCTGCCGCTCAATATCATGGGCGTGTTCGGCGCCGCCTCGATCAACATCTATACCCAGATCGGCCTGATGACGCTGATCGGCCTGATTTCCAAGCACGGCATTCTGATGGTGGATTTCGCCAATCACATGCAGCGCAACGAGGAGCTTTCGCCGCGCAAGGCGATCGAGCACGCCGCCGGCGTGCGGCTGCGGCCGATCCTGATGACCACGGCCGCGATGGTGGTCGGCATGTTGCCGCTGATCATCGCGGCAGGCGCCGGCGCGCGCAGCCGCGCGGCGATCGGCATCGTCATCGCCGCGGGCATGAGCGTCGGCACGCTGTTCACGCTGTTCGTGACGCCGGCGATCTACACGCTGCTGGCGCGCGACCATCGCGAGCAGGCTTAATTGCGTCTCCATCATCGCAACTCGTCGCGATGATGGAATCCCTCGCATAAGCTCGGCGTCGCCTTGGCTCCTAACCAATGCTCAGAGGTCGCGCGACCTCTGAGCATTGGTCTAACCGGCCAGCCCGAGCAAGGCGTCGAGATCGACATGGGCGGCGAGATGGTCGGCGAGCGCGTCTAGCGTGCGCTCGACCTCCGCTTCATAGGCAAGGCTTCGAAGTTTGCCGCCGATCCAGCGCAGGATGGACGCCCGAAAATCGTCGTGGCCGAACAGCCCGTGCACATAGCAGGCGCGAATGTTTCCATCCGCTGATTTCGCGCCGTCCGTGCGTCCATCCGAAAAAGTCAGCAGCGGATTCCGAATCGCCGCCCGAGGTCTCGCCGACGTGCATTTCATAGCCGGAAAAGGCCGCGCCGTCCGTCGCCGAGGCGCCCGAACAGGCGCGCAGGATTTTTTCCGAAGTCAGTCGGTTTCGACATCGAGCAGCCCAAGCCCCGCGACTGCGCCCGTAAAACCCTCCATGCCCAGCGGATCGGCGATTTTTCGGCCGAGCATCTGGTAGCCGCCGCAAATGCCGAGAACCTTGCCGCCGCGCCGGACATGGGCGCGCAGGTCGATGTCCCAATTTTCCGCCCGGAAGAAGCCCAGGTCGGCGATGGTCGTTTTCGTGCCGGGCAGGATGACGAGGTCGCACGCGGGCAGCGGCTCGCCGGGCCGGACCATGACAAGTCTGACGTCCGGCTCGAGCTTCAGCGGATCGAAGTCGTCGAAATTGCTGATATGCGGCAGAATGGGGACGGCGATGATTTTTTTCCCATTGCCGGAATGGTCGCTCCGCGCCAGCGCCATGGCGTCTTCGGCGGGCAGGCGCGCGGCCTGCGCAAAATACGGAACCAGCCCCAGC
>CAWKJW010000076.1:0-18872 GCA_963849665.1 uncultured Alphaproteobacteria bacterium
CAAAACGTTCGATGATATTTCCTCACCCTGCCGCCAGCCATTCGCAAGGTCGGCTGGTTGAAAGTTTCCAGCCTGCTGGGAATGGCGCCGCACACGACCAAGTCAGATAATCGTGATTATGTCAGGAACTTTCCTGTCGTTTGGTAAATGTCGATATATGCGGTCAGGAAGGCGTCGGTGGTCGCGTATTTTCCGAGCAGGTCAGTGTGCGCCGATTTGTAGGCGGCGACGTTGAACAGGTCCGTGCTTCGGCCTTCGCTGAAACCGTAATCGATGTAATGCGTCGCCCCGGCGTCGTTATTCGCGCCAAACGCCTTCATGAGGTCGGTGTAGCCGGCGATGTAATCCAGCCCGTCGAAGGTGGTCGCGCGGCCTTCGCTGTAGCCATACTGGATGAAATGTTCCGCGCCATCTTGTTCATTGGCGCCGAAGGCTTTGATCAAATCGCTGTAGCTGGCGATGTAATCGAGGCCGTCGAACGTGGTCGTGCGGCCTTCGCTCGCGCCATGTTCGATATAATGAGCGCCGGCGTCGCCGTTGACGCCGAAGGCTTTGATCAGGTCGCCATAGCTGGCGATATAGTCGAGGCCGTTGAAGGTCGTCGCGCGCCCTTCGTTGACGCCATAGTCGATGTAATGGGTCGCTCCGGCGTCGAGCACGGCCTGTTCCGAACCCGCCGACTTGAACGCGTTGATCAGGTCGCCGTAGCTGGCGACATAATCCAGGCCGTCGAACATCGTCGCGCGCTGCTCATGAGGCTGGTTGGTGTTATACCAGTTTTGCATCGCCTGCTCGTTCGTGCCGAAAGCTTTGATCAGGTCGCCGTAGCTGGCCTCGAGATTGAGCAGGTCGATGAAATTGTCCGGTCCCGTCATATTGCCGCTCAGCGCCAGATTGTTGGCGTGCGGCGCCGATCCGTTGGACTCTGTCGACGATCGTATAGGCGGTCAGGTCCAGGGTTCCATCCGCGTTCGCTGCCAACGTGAAACCCAGGATTGGCGCCTGAATGTCGGATCCGCTGATGGTCGCCACAACCGCCCCGGCAGCCGCATTATTGACTATTTCTATCATGTTTGCCGTCGCGTCAACGACGACTTGATCGGCGGCGCTGAAAGTTACGTCGCCGAAATTAAATACCTCGCTGGCAAGCGCGCCAGCGCGATTAAACTTCCTTATTATCGACGAATAACTTTCGCCATTCAAATTGAAGGTGCGACACGGACGTTGAACCGTTTACAAACGTGTCTGTCAATACTTCTCCGGCAATAGAGATTGTCGAATTGGACAGGTCGATTGTCGAAAACCGCTCCAGCGTATCGATATCGCCATTATTGTCGGACAAGACCACGTTGCCCTGCGCATTGACGATGACGCTGACTTGCGAAGTAGCGAAGTTGGTCGCGACAAACGTATCCGAACCGCCGCCGCCGTTGACCTCGTTGACGCCGGCGCCATAGGTCACCGTATCGTTAAAAGGCGTTCCGACCCATTGGCCGGTCGGATCGGTCGCGTCGTTGATGGCGAATGAGGCGCTGCCGGTCGCGGTATCGTAGATCACGCCGTATTCGTAGCTGAGGCCGGTAGCCGCAATCGTGACCTTATAGGTGACTTCGAAGCGGCTGCCCATCGCGACGACGCTGTCGAAGTCCGAAGGAGTACCGGCTTCAGCGCCGAAAGGCATAGCGGGGAAAAAACCGTAAGTATCGATTTTGTTTCCGTTCGCGCCGAACTCGGTCATATTGACGATGCCGTTTTGGGCATAGACAAGGATCGTTTCACCGTTCGCGAGGTCGGCGATCTGCCAGTGAACGTCGCTTCCAGCGGTCAATGAGATCAGCCCGGCGTCAAACGATGGCGTCGAAGCGGTGATGTCGGTGAAACTGGAATTGAGAAGCCGGGTGCTGATGCCCTGCACCCCCCCAGTAGGATCCTGCCAGTCGATGAATTCGAGCACGTCGCCGTTGGACAAGGCTCCCAGCGCATAGCTCGTGATGGTTATCGGATATGACCCAATATTGGCGGGTTCAGGAAACGCCTGATAGACCGGCGTCCCGAGCGCGCCGGTGGAAATATTGATCGGCGTGAACTCCATCCCCGGCGTCCCGTCGACCGTGGCGGTCTGGACCAGATTGAATGTCCCGTTCGTTGACGTGTAATAAATGCCGTCGGTCGTCGAAAGCGGTATCGACGATTCCGCGACCAACGATGAGGTCAACGCCTGGCCGGTCGAGCTAAAAACCTGGATATTCAGGTTCTTGGTCGTCGCGGAGGCCGACGTTCCATAGAGGAGGACGAGATCGCTGGCGTCGTTGGCGAAGGACCAGCCGACGGGATCGGCGACGGCCGCATCCAGTGTGACGACGTTTCCCGACGGCTCCAGCGCCGGGGTGATGGTGGCGACCAGATCGGGATAGTCGATATAGGTCTCGAAATTGAGATCATAGGTTCCCGCCGTCGCCGACGCCGACCACCAGAGAGCGGCGTCATTGACGGAGGCGCCGCTCGACGAAAACACAGCGTTTCGCACAAGAGGGAAGGACAGTGAAATTTCGCCCGTCGTCGCTAGCGCCAGCGTATATGCCTGCTGGTCGCCGAGCCAGTCCTGCGCGGTCAGATCGATGGTGTAATCCTTCAAACCGCCCGCGACGTAGCCCGCGGTTGCGGTTTCCGCGTCAATGACGATGGGGGCGCTGGTTTGGCCCAGCACGCTGGTGTTCCATTCGGCGCCGCCGGCCGGAACAGTGGCGGTCGTGAAAATTGGAAAGGAATTCGACCAGATCGCAATCGTCATCTCGTTCTCGCAAATGGTTTGGACGCCAATGGTATCGGCGCAAAATGCGGACGGCGTTTTGGCTCGCCTAAATGCGTTTATACTGACGATAGCGGTAACATGCCTAACGTCCACGGCCAAGCTGGCGGCTTGCCGCGCATGCGGCGCCAACGCCATGGAATTGTTCGCAGCGAGCCAAGCCGCTGATTGGCGCATCAGACCGAGACTATTTGTTCCCCGGCTCGACGCTTCCTTCAGGTCGTGGGAGATCGAATGAGGCGCTGCGCGCGAAGTGTCGGATATGCGAATCAGAAAAACGCCGCCAGCGCGTCGCCTGCCTTCAGTGCGGACGTCATTCGCGCCCGCGATGACGCCAATCCGCACGCTGACACGCGGCGATGAGGCGTAACGCGCCCGGCCGCAGGCCATCATTTGGCGTAGCGCCCCAGGACGAGTGAAACGCTCGACGGCTGAGGCGGCTTGCGGCGGCGGTCAGGTCAGGTCAGGAATTTCCCTGTCGTCACGTAAGTATTGATGTACGCCGTCAGGAACGCGTCGTTGTTCACATATTTGCCAATCAAGTCGGTATGGGCAAATTCGTAGGCGGCGACGTTGAACAGGTCCGTGCTTCGGCCTTCGCTGAAACCGTAATCGATGTAATGCGTCGCCCCGGCGTCGTTATTCGCGCCAAACGCCTTCATGAGGTCGGTGTAGCCGGCGATGTAATCCAGCCCGTCGAAGGTGGTCGCGCGGCCTTCGCTGTAGCCATACTGGATGAAATGTTCCGCGCCATCTTGTTCATTGGCGCCGAAGGCTTTGATCAAATCGCTGTAGCTGGCGATGTAATCGAGGCCGTCGAACGTGGTCGTGCGGCCTTCGCTCGCGCCATGTTCGATATAATGATAGGCGCCGGCGTCGCCGTTGACGCCGAAGGCTTTGATCAGGTCGCCATAGCTGGCGATATAGTCGAGGCCGTTGAAGGTCGTCGCGCGCCCTTCGTTGACGCCATAGTCGATGTAATGGGTCGCTCCGGCGTCGAGCACGGCCTGTTCCGAACCCGCCGACTTGAACGCGTTGATCAGGTCGCCGTAGCTGGCGACATAATCCAGGCCGTCGAACGTCGTCGCGCGCTGCTCCGCCGGCTGGGATGTATCATACCAAGCTTGCATCGCCTGCTCATTTGCGCCGAAAGCGTTGATCAGGTCGCCGTAGCTGGCCTCGAGATTGAGCAGGTCGATGAAATTGTCCGGCCCCGTCACGCCGCCGCTCAGCGCCAGATTGTTGGCGTGAACAATCGACGCCGCCACAACGTTCGACCCGGAATTATTATTCCCCGGTCCGGGGCCGGCATTGTCGGCGGTGATCATGTCGCCATCGGACAATAACGCCGCGAGGCTGATTTCGAAGGTCGTATCCCAATATTGCCCTGCCGCCGCTCCCCAGGGATTGCGGATTTCGAGATCTCCGGTCGCGCTGTCGTAGCCGTAGATCGACATGGCGTGATCGGCAACCAGTGTGGTTTTGCCTGAGGAATCCTTTGCGTTGGTGTTCGAGCAGAGGACCACATCGTCATCCGCGGCGAGATCGGAAACCAGCGTATTCAGCACGGCCGCCGTCAATTCGCCTGACGTCGAACCGGTAAAGGCCAAGAGGAATTCTGGACGTAGGCCGTCCATGAACTGCCCGCAGCCTGGAAATCGGTGAGGGCCGAGCAACCGGTCAACGCCTCCAGCACATTGGCGGGCATGCCGCCATTGCCGATCGTGCTGTATGAATTGCCGTAATTGACCGAATTGCCGGTATCGAGGCCGCTCGCCTGAAATTGCGCGAAGGCCTTTTCGGCCACGCTCGCCCAGATGTCCGTCGCCTCGTTGAATTCCGTCCCGCCGTCGGCCAGAGAGGCGTTCACCGTGACATATTCGGCGACGCCATTGACATAGAAGCGCACGCCATAGGTTCCATTGCCGTTATTTGTGAACATCGACTTGATGTCCGCGGCATCCTGATTGGCGACCTCGGCGCAGCTCGACAGGAAATAGCAATCGCCGAGATAGCCCTGGTTGACGTCGCTCATGCTGGGGCCGGATGCGCCGAACAGCGGGTTGCCCACCACGGACGATGTCACCGAAAAGGTCGCATAGCCGCTCATCGCGACCTGGGAGCTCGGCAGGTCGGTTCCCAGAAACCATTTGCCGGTCAGTTCGGAGAGCTGCGTTGCGCTGGAGCCCACCCCGAGATTGCCAAGCGCGACCGAAGTTGCATTGCCGCCCGTCCAAGTGGCGTTGGCGGCGTTGCCATTGACCAGGGCGTTGAAAACGTAGGCTAGATAGGACGAGGTGGAGAGGCCATTGTTGAGATTGGCGGCGATCGTCTCGAGATCGGCGAATTCCTTGCTCGTCAGCGTCGACGACGACAGAGTGGCGTCGAGATCGGTCAGCAGCTTGGTCAGGCCCGCTTCGCTGACGACGCCGCCGACGTCGGCGGCGGCCATGTCGGCGGCAATCGACGCCGTGTTAAGCGAGGAAATCCAGGCCGGCGTTGCGCCGGAACTTGTACCCGTGAGGTCGTTCGACATTTTCTGTCCCCAAATTGGGCGTCTCGAGAGCTGGATTAAAATATCTGTAGCGAAGATAGGAGCGTCGGCTTAATTAACAGTATATAATTCGTATTGAATGCGCGGTTTACGTCAAGCACCGCAACGTTGAAATTCTTAAGCGTTGAACGAGCACATTATGTAAGACACACCCAACATTTATAGTTAATAAGAGTTGTAGCGACGTCGGTAGTGTGGCCTGATCTGGGCGCGTCTCCGTCTTCGACAATCATATCGGTTCGACCCTTCAGCTTGAAAATTTCGCATGAAATTCGGCAGCGGAGTTACAGAACGGCGTAGATCCAAGCCACCCACCGTCGCGCCCCCTCGCGTGAAGACAGGAGATTTCCATGCGGCTTCGGACATGTCCGCTTTCCGCCGCCATAGAGACCTTTGTGGCGCGACCGGCAATGTCGACAACGGATCAAAACGAGCCGAAGGCGCAATGGCGGCTTTTCGGCGAAAGAGTATTGGTTACTTGCTTTGGTGGTAGGCGCAACCGTCGTGGCAACGCTCTAACCGCTGCCGGGGCTCGCTAGAGCCTTCACATATAAACAGAGCCCGCCACTCCATCCAACTCCGCAGTGTCGTTGTCCGGCAATGCACGATTGGTCGCGGCCAATTCTCCAGCAGCGCCCGGGATGAGCAGAATATTGGACGCGCGGCGCAGCAGTCCGGCAAGCGCGACCTGCGTGGGCGTAGCGCCCAGGCGACCGGCGACATCGGACACCCGGGTCACACCCGCGGGTGGTCATTCGGCGGCCCGGGCGGGCGTCAATGAGCCACTCTGAGCGGCACAAATCCGGTCGGCGATATGGGCGGCGTCACGCGCTATTCCGGAAAAGCGCCCCGAACCCCAACTGTGCAGCCAAGGCAGCCCGAGGAAGTAAAGCCCAGCGACGTCGGTGACGCCGCGGCTGTGGCGCGGCTGGCCGGACGCCTCGAAGACCGGCGCGTCGATCCACGAAAAGTCGGGACGAAAGCCGATGCACCAAACGATCGAGCCGATCCCCGATTCCGAGAGATCGAGCGCGGCGACAGGCTCGCCCGGACGCCAGACCGGCTGATACACCGAAGGCGGCGGCGCGACAATTCCCTTGTCCGCGATATATTTGTCGATCGCGGCGTTGATGCCGTTGTAGATCCGGTCGGCCTCGTCGAGCGCGGCGGCGAGGCCGGCGCCGAATTTCAGACATGCTCCGTCGGCGTCCTCCAGCGCGCCATAAAGCTGCATGCCCTCCTTGGCGAATTTGCGCAGGTCGATGTCGCGGCCGCCGTCGCGCCCGGTCACATAATGGTTGGTGTTGTCGCGCACGCCCTCTTTCAGCGGATGCTTCTCCACGGGCATGTCGTAATAGCCCATGTCCGCCAGCCAGCGCACCACGTCGCGGTCGCGATAGAAGCGGGCGCAGCGCGGCGCGCCGCCCACGGCCAAATGAACCTGGCGTCCCGCGAGATGCAGGTCCTCGGCGATCTGCGCGCCGGACTGGCCGGCGCCGACCACCAGCACCGCCCCCGCGGGCAGGCTCTGCGGATTGCGGTACTGCTGCGAATGAATTTGCAAGATCGACGACGGCAGTTCTTGCGCCAGCGACGGAACAATCGGCCTGTCGTAGCCGCCCGAAGCCGCCACGACCTGATCGGCGACATAACCGCCGTCAGCGGCGAGGATGTCGAACCCGCCTTCGGGCCGCGGCGCGATCTTTCGCACCGCCACGCCTTCCTTCATCGGAGCGTCAACTTTTCTGCGGAAGCCCTCGAGATAGGAGATGATTTCGTCACGCACCATAAATCCGTCCGGATCGGGCCCATCATATGGATGGCCCGGCAACTGGCACTGCCAGTTCGGAGTTACCAGACAGAACGTGTCCCACCGCTGTGTTTTCCAGGCGTGCATCGCCGTCTTCTTCTCGAAGACAAGATGGCCGACGCCCCGCTCGCGCAGCAACCAACTGAGCGACAGGCCTGCCTGGCCGCCGCCGACGATCGCCACAGGAATAGGTGTTTCAGGCATGGGCGAACTCCATCATCCGCGCATAGGCCGGCAGATGCCGCTTGGCGACCGACGGCCAATCGTGCCTGGCTGCGACGGCGCCTCCGCGCGCCGCCAGGCGGGAGCGTCTGGACGCGTCGAGGACCCAAATCATCGCCTGGGCGATCGAATTGGGAGACGAGGGATCGCACCAGATCGCGTCGTCCTTACCGACAAATTCGGTGAAAGGCGGCTGGCGCGAGACGATGACCGGCGTTCCGCACGCCATCGCCTCCAGCACGACCAGGCCGAACCCCTCGTCCAGCGACGGAAAGACCAAGGCGTCGGCGAGGCGATAGAGCGCCGGCATGTCAATATCTGGCACAGGGCCGGCCAAGACGACCGCATCCTCGGGCAGTCCGCTTCCGGCGAGTTGCGCGGCGCACATGTCTTGATAAGCGCGGTGATCGAGCAAGGATGCGCCGCCGGCGATCACCAGCCGCGCGGCTGGCAGGGTTTTCCGCGCCTGCCCAAACGCCTCGAGAATGTGAAACGAGTTCTTGCGCTCCTCGACGCCGCCAATCGACAGGAACAGCGGCCCGCCGGCGAGCCCGAGACGCTGCCGCAACGCCGGCTCGCGACCATCGGCGACGGGGACGAAGCGGCTCCGGTCGACGCCATTGCCGACGAGCGTCGCCGAGCGGCCGAAACGCGAGGCGACTTCTCCGCGCCATTTCTGGCTGACGACAAAGATTTCGTCCGCCGCCTCGATTGAGCGCCGCTGCAATGCGGCGAGGCGCGCGTCCGCGAAAAAATCCAGGTGATGCACGGTCCGTGCGAAGCCGGCGATCTCGCCCTTCTCCTTCAGCGTCGCCAAGGCGTTGCCGGTAATGCCGTCGCCGGCATGGAAAACATCAAAGCGGCGGTGGGCGGACTCCCGAAAATGCAGAAGAGTTTCGGCGATGCGCGCCGTGACCATGGCGCTGACGTCGCCATCGGCCTTTGTCGCGGCGATGCCGACCGCGCCGCAGCGGGTCGTCCGGAAAAAGCCGGCGCCGCTGGGATCCGGCGCGTGCGCGACGACGCAATGGCCGAAGTCTGTGAGCGCGTCGCCCAGCGCCAAAGCATGCACGACGCCGCCACGGGGATTTGTGGAATGGGTCAACAAGGCGATGCGCAGGCGCGGAAAACTCATGCCGGAACCTTTCGCCTGACGCAGCCCAGCAGCGGCGCTTCATCGAAATCCCAGATTTTTTCGCGCGCGAAAAGACCGTCGGTGATCGACACGGCGGGTTCGCGGCAAAACCCGCCGATGTCGGCGGCGGCAACGCCGCGCCGCCGAAACAGCGCGGTGACGCGATCGACATTTCCAGGCGCGACGGCGAGGAGAAAGCCGTAGCTAGGGAAAGTAGACAGCCATCGCTCCAGCGGAACTTCCCCAGGTTTTGGCATGGCTGAGACATCGAGGCTCACGCCTACGCCCGAACATTCGGCGAGCATGGCGGCGGTGCCGACCACCCCGGCCTGGCTAATGTCCTTGGCGGCGCGCGACAACGCGCGTTCGGCGATTTCGGGCAGAAGCTCGAGATCGCCGCGTAGCCTCTGCGGCAGCGCGCCGGTCGCCGCATCCCAATTATTGAAGGGATCGCGATAGCGGCCGCGCAAATCGGCCGCCATCACCAGCCGGTCGCCCGGACAGGCGTCGAAACTCGTCAGAAGTCTTTGCGCCCGCCCGAGGATGGCCGCCGACAATTGTCCGCGATCCGACGCAAGATTGCTGTGGCCGCCGACGAGCGGGACGCCAAGAATTCTCCGAGGCGGCCTTCATGCCCGCCAGCACGGGCTCCGCATTCTCCGCGCCGCGCGCCCATACGGCGTCGACGACGGCGATCGGCCTGCCGCCCATCGCCGCGATGTCGGAAACATTGACCATGATCGCGCAAAAACCGGCAAACCAGGGGTCGGTCCTGACGAATTCATTGATGAAACCCTCGATCGCCAAAAGCAGAAAGCCATCGTTGTCGGGGATCGCCGCGCAATCGTCGCCAATTTTGATCGGCGCATCATGGTCGAGGCCGAGACCGGCGAAAACCTGCGCGATATCGGCCTTGGCGCGGAGCCCGCCGCTGTCGCGCATCGCGCGGGCCAGCGCGGGGAGGTCAGGGATGGCGCCCATCAAGCGGCCTTTCTCAAAGTCAAGAAACCCGCCTCCGGCTGAAGGAACGGCGGATAGAAAGCGAGATCGGCCTGCATGCGATGATGCGGCCGGCCATGCAGCTCGACCAGCTCCAGCGTCTTCCAGTGCAGCCGCTGGAACATGAGCGCGTTCTGGCTCTGCACATGGGCGAGAAATCTGGTGCAGCCGCGCGCGTGGGCCGAGGACACGGCGAGCTGGATCAGCGACGCGCCGATGCTGCAGCTTTTGCGATATTCCTCCGCCACCGCCAGCCGCGATCCCCACCACAGGCCGGGCTCAGCCTCGTGGATGCGCACCGTTCCGGCGACTTCGTCCGCCGTCACGCCCATCAGCGACAATGCCACCAGCGGCAGCGCGATGTCGTCGATCGAGTCTCGGTCGTCATCGCTAAACAGCCCCTGCTCGACGCAGAACACCTTCCGGCGCAAGGCCGCAGCGCCGCGCCGCTCCCACGGATCGACGGCGAACTTCACCCAGAATTCGGACGGCGCATAGGGCGCGAAAGGCTCGAAAATCATGAGGCCTCCACCGCCTGACGGCGTTCGTATGTCGCCAGCGCCGAACAAGCGCCGCATCGCGCGCAGCCGGCCTTGACGTCGATCGCCCGCATTCCGCTCTCCGCCAGGAGCCGCGACAGGGGCCCAAGGATGGCATGCATGAATTCGGGCGACGGCGGGGCCGAGCTTTCGAGCGGCGTGCCGGAAATCGGCACAAAAGGCACGACAAAGGGATAAACGCCGAGCGCCACGAGCCGCCCGGCGGTTTCCAGGATATCGTCGACCCCATCGCCCAGGCCGGCGAGAATGTAAGTGGAGACCTGACCGCGGCCAAAGACCGGAACCGCCGCCGCGAAAGCCTCGAAATAGCGCTCCAGCGGAACTTGCGCCTTGCCCGGCATGATGCTTTTGCGCACCGAACCCGTCACCGCCTCGAGGTGCATGCCGAGCGCGTCGACGCCCGCCTCGCGCAGGCGGGCAAACCAGGCGTCGTCGTCGGGCGGCTCGCATTGCGCCTGGATCGGCAGGTCGACGGCCGCCTTCACCGCCGCCGCGCTCTCTGCCAAAATGGCGGCGCCGCGATCCGGGCCGGGCGGCGTGCCGGTGGTCATCACCATATGCCTGACGCCGTCGAGTTCGACCGCCGCCTTCGCCACTTCCGCCAGTTGCGCCGGAGTTTTCCTCTCGATCGTGCGGCCGGCCACCAGCGACTGGCCGATGGCGCAGAAGCGGCAGGTCTTGGTGCGGCTCTGGTAGCGGATGCAGCTTTGCAGCACCGTCGTCGCCAGCACGTCGCGCCCATGCAAGGTGGCGATCTTCCAATAGGGAACGCCGTCCGCCGTCTGATGCTGATAAAAGCTCGGCGGCGACGGAAAACTCACTTCCCCGACGATCAATCCTTCTCGCGTGACCAGGCTGCGGCCATGTTCATCGGGACGTTCCGCCAAAAAAGGGCTGTCGAAAGCGGAAATCGTGTGCACCGGCGCCATGAACGTCATGCCGTCGATGGTCATGGCCTTGTGATCCGACGGACCGGCGCCGCCGCGCCGGCTCATTGCGCCGGCCCTGGGATCAGCCAGGCGCAGACCGAAGGACTGCAATTCGTTGATCAGCTCCTCGGTCCGCAGCGCGATCGGCGTCAGCAATGTCATGGTTTGGGCCCTCGAAAGCTTTTTGCGACGACGGCGCGAAAGCATGCAGAACGGCGGCCGGGCGACTGTCGAGATTCAGGCTCAGCAATTCGGGCCGGGCGTAATGGCCGACCGAATCCATCATCCGCTTGCGCTTGACGATCAGCCCCATGTCGAGGTCCGCGACGAGCATGCCTTCGCCTTGCGTGAGCGGCGGGGCCAGATGCCGGCCCTCGGGCGAGACGATCGCCGTCATGCAGCCGCCGGTCAGCGCCTTGCGCAGCTTTTCGTCGGGCGAGATTTTGGCGATCTGCGCCTCGGTCAGCCAGCCGGTGGCGTTGACCACAAAACATCCGGATTCCAGCGCGTGGTGGCGGATCGTCACCTCGATCTGCTCGGCGAAGATCGGCCCGACCAGGGAGCCGGGAAATTGCGAGACGTGGATCTCCTCGTGCTGCGCCATGAGCGCATAGCGGGCCAGCGGATTGTAATGCTCCCAGCAGGCGAGCGCGCCGACGCGGCCGGCCGCGGTGTCGACGACTTTCAATCCGGCGCCGTCGCCCTGCCCCCAGATCATCCGCTCGTGAAAGGTCGGCGTGATCTTCCGGCGCTTCAGCGCGAGCTCCCCGCTCGCGTCGAAAATGAGCTGGGTGTTGTAAAGCGAACCGTGATCGCGCTCGTTGACGCCCAGCACGACCACCACGCCGAGGCTTTTCGCCGCCGCCGACATTGCGTCCGTCACCGGTCCGGGAACGACGACGGCCTGTTCATAAAGCCTGGTGTGTTCCGCGCCGGTCGCCGCCGGTGGATGCACGAAAGAGAAATAGGGATACCAGGGCAGGAAAGTTTCCGGAAAGACGACGAGCCTCGCGCCTTTGGCCCCCGCTTCGGCGGTCGCGGCCAGCACGCGATCCAACGACCCGCCCGGCGTTTCCATATCCGGCGCGATCTGAATGGCGGCGACGCGAATGGTCGGAGAGGTCGGCATTTCGCTCACAGCGTCCAGGTATTGAGAATGAAGGCGTTGGCCCTGCGGTGGATCAGCACGATGTCCAGAACGTCGAGCGGGCTGACCGGAATGATCCCGGGAATCAGCGCGCCCTCGCCGTGGCCGTAAAGCGCCTGCAAGGCGAAACGGCAGGCGTAGACCTTGCCGCCGTCGGCCATGATCTTCTCGAGGCGGTTGTTGAAATTCAGATGGCCGGGAAAGGCGTCGTCGCCGAGTTTCGGGAAGCCGCGCTGCACGCCGAGCGTCACGCCGGGCCCATAAAGCAGAACCGATGTTTCAAAACCCTTCTGGATCAGCCGCGACACCTGCAAGAGATTGACGAGGCCGATGGAGCCCTCGAAGGCGACAGTGTGAAAGGTGACGAGAGCCTTCTCGCCTGGCTCGGCCTTGACGTCCTCGAAAACCTTCTGCTCGAAATCAACGAGGAATTCGCCCTTCTGATTGGCGGGCTTGGTGACAGCAGGCATGGCGCGCCCCTTTGCATGGCAAGCACCGCGGCTCCTGCCGACGGTCGCCACGGGAAATGCTGCGATCAAATTGACTGCCGGTCAAACTCGACAATGATCACATTGTTGGGATCAAAAAATGCAGTCATATGTGCGGAAAATTCCTGAACACCCATGGTTCAGCACCTAATTGCAAAACCTTTATCGACACCCCCGGCGCCACGCCACGGGGTGACAGGACTACACGCAACAATATACAGTCAATTCCAGCCGCCCCTGCTTCGCCACCCGAGGTCAAGCAAGATGTCCGACTGGACGCCCGATCTTTCCGGCAACGAAAAGCCGCGCTATCTCGCCATCGCCGACGCGATCGCCGAGGACATCAGGAGCGGACGGCTGGCCGTGGGCGACCGCCTGCCGCCGCAACGCAAGCTGGCGCAATTTCTCGCCATTGACTTCACTACCGTCGCGCGCGGCTATGTCGAGGCCGGCAAACGCGGCCTCATCTCTTCCACCGTCGGACGCGGCACTTTCGTCCGCGCCGAAAATTTGCCGCCGCGCAAAGGAGCAGCCGTCGCCAGCCCTCTTCGCCTCGATCCCGTCGACCTCACCATGAACCTGCCGCCGGAGCCCGACGAGCCCGAACTCATCGAGCGCATGCGCGACGGACTGGCCGCGATCGGCCGCGAACTCGTCCCGCTGCTGCGCTATCAATGGTTCGGTGGAGCCCTGGCCGACAAGGACGCTGCCTCGAACTGGTTCGGACGCCGCGCCCTGGCGCCGTCGCAGGAGCGCATCTTCGTCTCGCCCGGCGCCCACCCGGCGCTGGTCGGCATTTTGACCGTGCTGACGAAACCCGGCGACACCGTGCTCTGCCCACGGCTGACTTATCCGGGTCTTCGCTCGATTGCCGCGCAATTGGGCCAGAAACTCGTCGGACTGCCTGAGGATGCCGAGGGGATCGAACCTGCCGCTCTCGGCGAAGCCTGCGTCAGGCTGCGGCCGAAAGCGCTGTTCCTCAATCCCACCCTGCATAATCCGACCGGTTGCACGATGCCTTTGCCGCGCCGCAACGAAATTGCGGTCATCTGCCGGCGTTACGGGGTCACGATCGTCGAGGACGACGCCTATGGCTTCATCCCGCCGCACGGACCGGCGCCTTTTGCGGCGATCGCTCCCGACATCACCTGGCACGTCGCCGGGCTGTCGAAATGCATCGGAGCGGGATTGCGCGTCGCCTACGTCGTGGCGCCCAGCGCCAAGGCGGGCTGGCCTTTCGCCGCCGCCATGCGCACGGCGAACGTGATGGCTTCTCCCGTCACAGTGGCGCTGGCCACGCGCTGGATCGAAGACGGCACGGCGGACATGATCCTTCGCTTCATCAGGAAAGAGGCGGCTGCGCGGCAGGATCTGGCGACGCGCATCCTCTCGCGGACTCACTTCCGGTCGGAACCCTTGAGCTTCTGCCTGTGGATGCAGATGCCCGAAGGCTGGACGCGCTCCGCCTTTCTCGGCCACATGCGCGCGACCGGCCTCGGGATCGTCACCAGCGACGCATTCGCCGTCGACGGCGATCCGCCCGAGGCGGCCCGCGTCTGCCTGGGCGGGCCTGTGACCCGCGGGCGACTGGAGCACGCGCTGGAGTTCATGGCCCATGCGCTTGGCGCCGCACCTTCGGCCGCCGCGTCGTTCATGTAACGTGACACTCGGCCCGTCGGCCGATCCCGCATGTCGTCCCCCTCGCACACCACCCCCTCGCCCGAAGGCCAAGTCGCCATCAGACCCAGCGCGACCGAGCGAGCGGCGCTAAGGCTTCCCGACACCCTCAAGGTCCAAGAGTTGGGCTGCAGTGGCGGCGGTCGAAAGCGGAGTCACCTCATAGAGCGCGAGCATATCGTCGCGCAGATGCGCGAAGCGCAGCACGCCGGTCGCGAATGACCCACCGTCCAGGTTGACGCGGCCACATTTGATCTGCTCTTGCGGATAAGCGATCGGGTCGTGCGCGGGAACCGTATGGCCGTGAAAGACGAAATAGCCGTGATGGCCGGACGGCCCCGGCGCGTGCCGGAGAAACGGATCGCCGACCCAGGCCCAGTGGTCGTCTTCGACGATATCTGCGAGCGGAATATTCACCGGCGTGGCGAGAAGTTCGGCAAGGCTTCGTTGCGGTGGAAGCCCGGCATGGACAAAGGCGATGGCGCCGGAAAAGAACATCGCCTCCAGGCCATCAAGCCAGGTCCGACGCTTCGGCCCGATGATCCCAGGAAGCTCCTCTATCTGCACGAGACCGACGACTTTGTCGCCACCGTTGCAATACCAGGCGATCAGCGCGTCTTGTTCCGGCAACGGAATGCCATTCGCCTTGAGCCGAACCGCGTCGACAGGCGTCGACAGCAATCCGAAGGCAAGCATTTGCTCATGGTTGCCGCGTAGATAGACGGCGCGAACGACTTTGGCTTGTCGCGCCGCGTCCATCGCCGCGTCAATGCAGGCAAGCGAGTCCGGGCCGCGATCGATGAGGTCGCCGAGAAAGACGACGATCGAAGTCTTGTCGCGGTCGCGTTGAATACGGGCGATTTCGGCAAGCGCCGGCTCGAGCAGATCCAATCGCCCATGAACGTCGCCGATCGCAAAGATTTCGTGCGCCGGGTCGGCGCGGAATGACAGCCTTGTCTCAAACGTTTGCATCGCAGGCGAGTCCATGGCGTCCGACCGGCGACGCGTGCCGCAAACCGAATTATTGAGCCCCGAACCATCGCGACGATCCCGGACGCGCTTCAAGCGATAGCGCGGCCACGGAGCTGGCGGCGTCTTGGGCGAGCGTTCCGTCAATCATCAAAGTCGCTGGTTCGCCGGACGGCATCGCTTAGTCCCCCGGACGCGCTGCAATGAATTTCCGGGAGACGAATAGAGTTCGTCCGGATCTCCCGCAAGCCCGATCATAGAAACATTTCGCCGAGCGATGAAGTTCCTGCCTCGGCGCGGGCGAGCCGACAAACTCACAATTGCACCGGTGATATTCGGTCATTCGGAGCGTCTGCGGCAATACGAGCTTCTCGCAGACATCGCCGCACGGATGTCCACTTACGGCGCGCAGAGCAGGACCGTCGCGGGAGGGGCTAGTGGGCTGTCGCGGTCATCAATCCTTCGGAATAATCGTTATTTCGGCGACATCGTTTTTCAGATCATATTCGCACCGAACGGTCACATGCTCATCGGCCCCGAAGCCATTCTTAAACGTCGCATCGTCCTGTTCAGAATTTGAATCGCCCCGCACACGGGTACCCAAATCACCCATTCTCGGCACAATCTTGGCACGAGCAGCCAAAGCTTGCCTTAGAAGGCTCAAAAATCTCCGCTAAGTGATTGATTTTGTTGGCGCGCCCAAGGGGAATCGAACCCCTGTTTTCGCCGTGAAAGGGCGACGTCCTAGACCGCTAGACGATGGGCGCGGAACGCGTGGCGGCCAGATGACCGCTTGGCCGCCCGCGAAGTGGGGCGACGTATAAACGCGACAAATCGCGCTGGCAAGCCTTTCAGCCCGGCAGAGCCGATTTTTGTCAAAAACCGCCGCCGGGCCGGCAAAGGGTCAGATCGACCAGCCGCGCCCGCACCTTCGGCTTGCCGCCCCAATAATCCAGGGAAAGCGTGCAGGCCAGATGCGCCCGCTCGTTGCGCGCCTTGGCCAGCGCCGCGCCGAGCGGCCCCTGCGCCGCGCGAAATGCCGCCAGCTCCAGCTTCGCGCCGTCGCCCGCCTGCACCCTTATGCGCAGATGGCCGTCGCCGAAGGGAATCACGTCGATGATCTTGTGCTCGGGCAGGACGAAAACCGGCTCGGGATTGCCGGAGCCGAACGGCCCCGCCTTTTCGATTTCCTCGACCAGGTCCGGCGTGCAGGCGGAAGCGGTCAGCAGGCCGTCCACGAACAGGCCCGCGCCTTTGCGCGCCTGCGCCACCTGTTCGCCCATCGCTTGCTCCAGGTAATCGCGAAACTCATCAAGTTTGCTGCGTAAGACCGTCACGCCCGCCGCCATGGCGTGGCCGCCGCCCTTGACCAGCAGGCCGCGCTCCACCCCCGCGCGGACGATTTTTCCCAGATCGACCCCAGAGATCGAGCGCGCCGATCCCGTCCCGATCTCGCCGGACAAAGCGATGGCGAAGGCTGGGCGGCCAAAAAACTCCTTCAGCCGCGAGGCGACGAGACCAACGATTCCCGGCTGCCAGCCCTCGCCGCAAGCGACGACGCAGGCGCCCTCCTCCGCCGCGCCAAGGCTCTTGTAGGCTTCCCCGAGCGCCTCCTCGACCATCAGCTTTTCCAGCGCCTGCCGCTCGCCGTTCAGCCGGTCGAGCTCCTGCGCGACGCTTGACGCCTCGTATGTCGTCGCTCATCAGCAGCAAACGCGCGCCGAGCGCGGCATCGCCGATTCGTCCGCCGGCATTTATGCGCGGGCCGAGCAAAAAACCCAGATGATAGGCGCGCGGCGGCCCGTTCAGCCCGGCGACATCGGCCAGGGCGCGCAGGCCTACGCGCCCGCGCGCCTTCATCAGGGCGAGGCCTTTCACGACGAAGGCGCGGTTGAGGCCGGTCAGCGGCGCTACGTCCGCCACGGTGGCCAGAGCGACGATATCGAGGCCGAGCAGCAGGTCCGGCGCCGGTCGTTCGCGCCAGTAGCCGCGCTCGCGCAGCGCCCGGTTGAGCGCCACCAGCGCGACAAACACCACGCCTGCCGCGCAAAGCGCGCCCTGCCCCGACACGTCGTCCTGCCGGTTGGGGTTGACGACGATCGCCTCGGGCAGGATTTCGGCGGCCTGGTGATGGTCGAGCACGATGACGTCGAGCCCGAGTTTTCGCGCCTCGACGAAGGGCTCGAAACTGGTCGTGCCGCAATCGACCGTCACCAGAAGCGTCGCGCCCCGCGACGCCAGCGCCCGGATCGCCTCGCTGTTGGGACCGTAGCCCTCGGTGATGCGGTCAGGAATGTGGACCAGCCGCTCGACGCCGCAGAAATCGAGGAATTCCGCCAGCAGCGCCGAGGAACAGGCGCCGTCGACATCGTAATCGCCAAAAATGGCGATGGTCTCGCGCGTCTCGACCGCCCGGACCAGCCGCTCCGTCGCCTCGCGCAGGGCGGTGAGCGAAAAGGGCTCCGGCAACAGGGAGCGCAGGGTCGGATCGAGATAGGCCTCCGCTGCCTCCAAGCCGACGCCGCGCCCCGCGAGGACGCGCGACAGAAGGTCGGACAGGCCCGTCTGCTGGGCGATGGCCATGGCTTTCGCCCGGCCCGCGTCGTCAAGCCGGTCACGCCAGGGACGACCGAGCGCCGAAGCCTCGACGCCGAGCAGGCTGCGCGGCTCAAACCCCATCGACATTGATTTTTTGCGCGCGCAAGAAGGCGGGGCGCGACAGGCAGCGCTCGAGATAGGCGGTGAATTCCGGACGCGGCGCGAGCATCTTGAAGATGTTGATGACGAAATTCAGGTCCGAGGCGATCGACACGTCGGCGGCGGAGAATTTTTCCCCCAGGATGTAGGGCGACGCCGACAAGGCTTCGGCCAGAACGTTGAACACCTTGTCGAACGAGCCCCAGCCGGCCGTGTGCTCGGGCATCTGCACATTGGCGAATTTCTGGGTGATCGCCGCCTCGACCAGCGGGCTGAAGAACAGCCACTGGAGATAACGCCCGCGCGAAACATCGCCGATCGGCGGGGCAAGCCCCGCCTGTGGAAACGCCTCGGCGAGAAAGGCGACGATCGCGCCGGATTCCGCGACGCAGGCGCCCTGATCTTCGAGCGCCGGCACTTTCTCCATGGGATTGACGGCGTGATATTGCGCGCTGTGTTGCGCGCCGCCCCTCAGGTCGACGAGAACGCGCTCATAGGGCGCGCCGATCTCCTCCAGCATCCAGATGGCGCGCGAGGATCGCGTCTGCGGCGCCCAGTAAAGTCGCATGTTCGTTCCTCCCAGGGTGGATCGAGCCTGAACAAACTAAGAACATTTTCGACATGGGTCAAGGCCGGGCGAGAACGAAAGTTCACTCCCGTTCGATGCGGATGACCTGCGGCTGTTCGGCGATATGGCCGTCGGCGACGATGGCCGCCAAAGCCTCGCGGATCGTCGCCTCGGTCGTAGCGTAGGTCATCAGCACCACCGGCACGACATCGGCGTCGGGCGCGCCGGCCTCGCGGCGCTGGACGATGCTTTCAAGCGATATGCCGCGCTCGGCCATGCGCGAGGCGATGGCCGCGGCGGCGCCGATA
>CAWKJW010000077.1:0-9508 GCA_963849665.1 uncultured Alphaproteobacteria bacterium
CAGTCTCTGGCCAATTCCCGCGTCCCTCGGTCAGAAACGCCTCGGATCCGCCTTCCCTGGCGGCACAGCAAAGCTAGTCCCGACTTGGACCTCGATTACGTGACTTTTTGGCGTACGCCTTTTGCGCCGGATGTTGATCCGGCGAGATGACGCCGTTGAGGACGCGCGCCCGACCGGCAAAGAAAAGCGTTGATAAAGCAAACGTTTGTTGCAGCAAGGCGATGGCGCAGCGGCCTGCGCCGGAGGGGTAGGCGCCTCTCGATACCGTTAACTTTCGTTAACATTTTCGGGAAATCACGATTCCCGCCATGAAACCATACCTCATTATGACAGTTTGGTTATCAACACAGCCACATTTCCAGTAAAGCTTAAGGGGAATGGGGCAGTTGATTGGCGATGGATGTGACGACAAAGCAGCGCAAAGCTACAGTCTAGTTACGACGAGAGCCGGACTGAAGAGAATTCTCTCAGTTAGATGGCCTAAGCCACGACCCTAAGCTTGAGGCTTAACGAGGCAAACAGTTTTGCGGTTTTGATCGGGCGTCGCCGGGGAGAGCGGGAGGAGCGGAGACCGGCGGCGTGGCGACGGGCGCCATGACGATGGAAGCCGGGAGACCGAACGAATGATCAGTGGGGGGCGCCGCATGCATGCTCGGCAAGTCCATACGTGGAGAAGGCGGTCGTCCGCGGCCAGGCTGGAAAGCGTGGGGGAAGGGGCCGTCGAGGACGAAACGGCCGAGGCCGCCAGTTATGGCCGCCGACAAGGATCGCTTTTCGCCAGCCGCTGCGCGCCTTCGGGGGCCGCGACCGGCGCTTTCTTGAGGCCGCTTCGACCAGCGACCTCGCCGGCGCCCCGTCGCGCGGCGTCAAATCGACTTTCCTTTGTTATCCGACAACCAGTCGTCCAGGGCCGCTCGCGGATCACGCCGACCGCGAGCCCGGCGGGGCGTCTGATCTTCGTGCATGGTAGGTGAATGGGCAAGGAGAGTGACAATGTTGCGAGCCGATCAATCGAGGCCCAGCAAGGATTGGGACAATCCGTCCGGCACGGCGGGGGGCGCGAAAGGCTCCGCCGCCGACGCGGACTCCGAGGACGCGAAGTCTTCGGCGTCCGGCAAGATCGTCATCGTCGAACGCAACGGCTTTCTTCGGGATTGCCTCCACCGCAGCGTCATCGGCAATTGGCCGGGGGAGGCGGCGTCCTGCGCGAGCCTTTCGGATCTGGCGCAGATTGAAGGCGACAGGAGGTCGTTGGTGGTGGTCCTGTCCATCATCTCCTTGAGCGAGGAGGAGGCCGACGCCGAATTCGCGCTTTTGATGGATCTCGACCCGCCGGTGCGCTCGATGGTCCTGGCAAGAGCCGACGATCTCAACGAAGCCCTGACGGCGCTCGGGCAGGGCGCAAACGGCTATATATCGATGAGCGCGGGCTTCGAGACTTTCGTCCAGGCGGTCCGCTTCGTCGGCGCCGGCGGAACCTATGTCCCGGCGCAATGCCTTCTGGCGGCCAAGCAGGCGCCCTCCGCCATGCGCGACCAGGCCTCGGCGAGCGGCATCACCAGCCGCGAGCTAGCGGTGATCCAGGCGATCCGCCAGGGCAAGCCGAACAAGGTGATCGCCTATGAGCTGAACATGTGCGAGAGCACGGTGAAGGTTCATGTGCGCCACATATTGAAAAAGCTTCACGCCAAGAACCGCACGGATGTCGCGATCAAGGGCGCGGAGCTGGCCACGGCTTCCGCGCGGGCGGAGGCTGGTTCGCAGCGCTCGCCGTTCGCGCGAGGAGGCCTGGCGACAGAGCGACGGTCATCCGCGACCTGACATGAGCGGGCGGCGCATTGCGCCGCCGCCCGCATTTTGGCCATCAATAGGACCGCCGACGCCCGAGCGCGAACTTCCCCGGCGCCGGCGTCCCGTCGTCTGCGCGGGTCAAGGCCCTTCCCTCCATCGGCGAGAACGACGCCAAAGACGCGGCGGGCGGCCGACGCCGGCGTCCAGCGGCGGTATCCGGCGGATGTCGAGAGTCCGCGGACAGCTACTTCTTAAGCGTTAGCCGCCGCGTACGCGCGCCTCCCCCCAATTGGCGCCGCGCAAGCCAAGCGGGAGATTGACCGGGCGAAGCTTCGGAACCAACATTTTTTTGAACGCCGCCCAAATATTTCGAGTCTCCGGCGCCCAAAGCCTCGACGAGAGGGAAGAATCGGTCGCGCCTTCGAAAGATTGTCCGCAACGTCAGGGCCATCCGCGACCGATCGCAACAGGAGTGGGCGCATTGATCGTCGAATTCTTTGGTCCTCGGGGCTCCGGCAAGACAACGCTCGCTCTGACCCTGGCCGCCCGCCTGCGGCAGGACGGCCATCCCGTCTCGCTCCGGCTCAGCGCGCGGCCCGGCCCGGCCAAAGCCGAACGGCGCGGCGCGGAGCCGCCCGCGCCGCCGGGCGACGCGGCGCTGGGACCGGGGCCGCGGCTGGCGATTCCGGCCTATGATCTGATCGTCAAGGTCGCGCAGGAGCCCGCCGAACCGTCGCGCGGAAAGATGTTCGATTTGCCGCGCATGCGGCAATATTTGCTGCGGCTGTCCAACGCCTGGACCCAGGCGGGCCGGAATCGCAACATCTGGATCTTCGACCAGGCCTATATCCAGGCCGTCGCTTCGATCGTGATGGTCCGCCGCCGATGCCGGATGAAGCGATCGCCGCCTTGCTCGAGGTCGCGCCGCATTCCGATTTCGCGATACGCGCCGCGGCGTCGCCGGAAGACATGGAGTTGCGGCTCGAGCGTCGGCGGCGACAGGCCGGCGACGGGCTCGTGATCGAGGACGCCGAAGGCGACGCGGCCGGACATGCCGTCTTGGCCGAGCGGATCGAAGGATTGCTGCGCCGGCGCGGCCGCCCGGTCCTGTCGCTGCCTTCGACCGAGAGCCAACCGCCCGGCGAAACTGTCGGCGTCGCCGCGCAGGCGGTCATCGCCCTGCTCAGCGAAGCTTACGCCCGGAGCTCCTGATCGAGGGAATGCGGCGGGTTATGCTGTTGGCCTTTGCATCCAACTCTTTGAATGCAAAGGCGCCCGCCGGCGTCAGCCAGCGCCGCGCCGGTCGGCGCGGATCCCATTGATCAGCCTATGCCCGCCGGCGTCACATTCTTGCGGCGTGCCAGGCGATGTGATCGGCCATGAAGGTCGAAATGAAATAATAGGAATGGTCATAGCCCTCGCGCATGTTCAGCGTGAGCGGAATTCCCGCCTTCTTGCAGGCGTCCTCAAGAAGCCAAGGTTTCAGACCGTCCTGCAGAAAGGGGTCGGCCGCGCCCTGGTCGACCAGGAACTCCTTGAACCTGCGGCCGTCGGCCATTAGGCTCGTCGTGTCATAAGCGCGCCACGCCGCCTCATCCGGGCCGAGATATTTCTCGAGCGCGGGCCGCGACCACCCGCTCGTCGAAGGATTGACGATCGGCGCGAAAGCCGAGCAGCTCCTGAAGCGATCGGGATGTTTCAGCGCGATGGTGAAGGCGCCGTGTCCGCCCATCGAATGGCCGAAGATTCCCTGCCGGCTCATGTCGACGGGAAAATGCGCGGCGATCAATTCCGGCAATTCCTCGGCGACATAGGAATACATCTGGTAATTGCGGTCGAAGGGCGCCTGCGTGGCGTCGAGGTAGAAGCTCGCCCCCTGCCCGAACTGCCAGTTGTCCGGCTCGTCGGGCACGTCGTCGCCGCGCGGAGAAGTGTCGGGACAGACGACGATCACCCCATGCGCCGCGGCGGCGGCGCGGAACTCGCCCTTTTCGGTGACGTTGGCGTGGGTGCAGGTCAGGCCGGACAGATACCACAGCACGGGCGCCGGGCCCTGCTCGCCTGCGGCGGAACGAAGACCGAAAAGGTCATCGGCGCAATTGGTCGATCTGCGACGTCATGGCGATAAACGCCCTGCGTTGCCGCCATGCGAGCGTGGCGGCGGAAACCTCTTCCATTATTCTTCCCCCAAATCAGCCCAATAACCAACCGGAAAAGCGGCGCGACCATGCGGCGACGGCGTTATTCTCGGCGGCCAGGCTGCTAGGCCGCGAGTTTCCCCGACGCCTTGCCGACATGGGTGGCGATGGCGTCCATCAGCGGCGGGGACAGGCAGTCATAGGGCTGCAGGCCGAGTTCCTTCAGACGGTCGCGCACCGCGCCCATTTTCGACGGCGGATAGCCCTGCTCGATGATCGAGGACACGAAGGCGGCGAATTCCGGCGCCGCCCAGCCCTCCTCCCTCGACAATTCGGAGTGGACGAAATCAAGGCCATAGAAGGGATGGTTCTTGTTCTCGATGCGGCCGAACATATGGACGCCGCAATCCTTGCAGGCGTGCCGCTGGATCGTGGCCGACGGGTCGACGACCTGCGAGCTTCTTCTCGTTGGCGACGACGCGCAGATTTTCGCGCGGCACGACGGCGACGACCGAGAAGATCGCGCCCGCCGGCTTCCAGCATTTGCTGCAGCCGCAGGCATGGTTATGCGCCAGATTGCCCTTGATCTCGACCTTCACCGGATCGGTCTGGCATTTGCAGACGAGCGTTCCGCCGGCGAAATCGGCGCGGCCCGCTCTCAGGCCGCGATCGATCGCCGGATGAAGTTGAATATCGCTGGACATCATTCCCTCCCTTGGTTTTGAATCCTGATTTTGTTTTGAACCGTGGCCTCTGAACAACTCGATGATATGCCCGAGGCTGAAATGACTTTCGCTCATGCTCGCCTCCTGAATTCCTCGCCTCCTGCATTCCTGGACGTTGCAACTCGTTATGACGAACCGGCGCGTCGTCCATCGCGCCGGCCACTTGCCGCCGGTTACTTCGCGACTGGCGAATGGCTTTCTATCTCGTGATCCAGGAAGACGGTCGCATGGCGCCAGGCGTCATCCGTGTCGCCCCGGAAGGTGAGTTGCCGGAAGAACAGCCTTTTGCCGTCGTCGGCCTTGAAGATGCCGACCCATACGTTGGACTCCATCGTGCTCGCCTTCTGCACGGCTGCGGCCAGGACAAGATCCGCGCCGGCCGCGCGCGCCTCTTTCAAGATGCATTCATTGTCGCCGTCCGGGCAGGGCTTTGAGCCGGGCGGCGGCGCGACGACGCGATAATCCCCCTTTTTTTCCAGGGACTGCCGGATGTCGCGCGACATCGCGGCCAGTCTCCGGGCATGTTCAGCGCTCTGGTCGCGCGGCTCGCCCGACGTGTCGACGAAGCCGAAGGGCGTCATCATCAGTGTCTCGGCGGCGCGCACAAGACTTGCGACCGACATTGTCGCAAGGCACACTATTGCAATCCCGATTGCGCGCATCTTGAATCCAAAGCATATGGACTGCTGTCGTCTTCGTGATGTCAGGACCGAGCCGCAACGCACGCAGCACAATCTTCGCGAGGGGGAGTATGGCATAAAGCCCGGCGTCTTGAAGTCGCAGGCGCCTTATTAATCTCTTATGATTTTCATGTTGACTGCTTTGATTGCACAGCCGAATAATCTTCAGCATGACTTTTTTTCGTCGCCTATCCGCCGCCATCACCGGTCTGGCCTGGTTCGCCGGCGCCACGCTGATCGCGGACGTCGGGCTGGCGCAGGAAGCCGCAAACAAGTCTGCCGCGCTGCAGGTCGAAATCGCCATTCTCGTGCGGCAAAAACCCACGCCGCCGCTATACGACCCCACCGCCACGCCGCCGGACGAGGCGCTTCAGGGCGCGCGGCTGGCGATCGAGGACAACAACACCACCGGCGGCTTCATCGGCCAGCATTTCAGTCTCAAGGAAGTCGTGCTCGGCAAGGACCAGTCGGCGGCCGATGCGGCGCGCGCTTTGGTCGCCAAGGGAACGGGATTGATCATCGTCGATCTGCCGGCCGACGAACTGCTGGCGATTTCCGACGCGTTGAAAGACAGCGACGCGATCCTGTTCAACGTGGCCGCGCAGGACAACATTCTGCGTGGAAAAGACTGCCGCGCAAACATCTTTCATATCGCGCCCAGCCGCGCCATGCTGACTGATGCGCTCACGCAATTTCTGCTCGTCAAGCGCTGGGCCAATCTGTTCCTGATCGTCGGCCCCAATCCGCCCGACAAGCTTTATGCGCAGGCCATGCGCGATTCCGCGAAAAAATTCGGGCTGAAAATCGTCGCCGAAAAGCCCTGGACCTTCGGCCCGCTGGCGCAGGCGCGCGGCGACAACATCACCCAGGCCGCAGCCCTCGACTTCACACGCGGCGTCGATTACGACATGATGGTCGTCGCCGACGAGGAAGACGCTTTCGGCGACTATATTCCCTATCACACCTCGGATCCGAAACTGCTGGCGGGAACCCAGGGGCTTATCGCGACCTCGTGGCACGAGACGCAATTCGCCTGGGGCGCGGAGCAATTGCAGGACCGTTTCCTGCGGCTCGCCAAGCGGCACATGCGGGCCATCGACTACCAGGCCTGGACGGCGACGCGGGCGATCGGCGAAGCGGTGAGTCATGTGAACGCCGCCGATCCGCGCGCCATCGCGGCCTATATGCTGAGCCCTGATTTCGGCGTCGCTGCGTTCAAGGGCGTGGCCGTGGACTTTCGCCCGTGGGATCATCAATTGCGGCAGCCGCTGTTGCTGGCGCAGCCCGCCTTCCTGGTCGGCGTCGCGCCGCAGCCCGGCTTCCTGCATCAACGCACGCCGCTCGACACGCTCGGCGTCGACAAACCGGAAACGACATGCCGCCTGAACTGAAAGCCGGCCGCCGCCGGCGGGGGAAGAAAATGACATTGCTTCGCGCCGCCCGGGCGCATCTGGGGCGACCCTGGGGCTGGCTTTCGCTTTGCTCGCGGCCGGGCCCGCCTCTGCCTACCGCATCTATGTGACGAACGAAAAGGGCAATTCGATCAGCGTCATCGATTCCGAAACGCAGAAGGTGATCGAGACCGCTCCGGTCGGCCGCCGGCCGCGCGGCATCACCGTCAGCCCGGACGGCAAGCTGCTCTACGTCTGCGCCAGCGACGACGACACCATCGACGTCATCGACGCCTCGACCCTGAAAATCGTGCGGGAGCTCGAATCCGGCCCCGACCCGGAGCAGTTCGCCCTCAATCCCTCCGGCAATCCGCTGTACATCGCCAATGAGGACAATGCCGAGGTGACCGTGCTCGACGTGTTGAAGAACCAGGTCGTGGCGCAGGTGCCGGTCGGGGTCGAGCCGGAGGGAATGGGGCTCAGCCCCGACACGAAGACCCTCGTCGCCACCTCCGAAACCAGCAACATGGCGCATTTCATCGACACTTCGACCTATCGGGTGGTCGCCAGCGTGCTGGTCGGCAAAAGGCCGCGCGTCGCCGTCTTCAGCCATGACGGCTCGCGCGTCTGGGTCAGCTCCGAGGTCGGCGGCAGGGTTTCGATCATCGACCCGGCGACGCACAAGATCGTCAAGAATATCCGCTTCGACATCCCGGGCTTGACCCAGGAGGAGATCCAGCCGGTCGGGATCAGGCTGACCAGCGACGGCAAGACCGCCTTCGTGGCGCTCGGCCCCGCCAACCGGGTCGCCGTGATCGACGCCAAGACGATGGAGGTCCGCAAATATCTCCTTGTCGGGGCGCGGGTCTGGCATCTCTCCTTCACCCCCGACGAAAAGCTCCTTTACACGACCAACGGCAATTCGAACGATGTTTCGGTGATCGACGTTGCTAGTGAAAAAGTCATCAAGACGATTCCCGTGGGAGCGGCGCCGCTCGACGTCGTTTCGTCGCCCCATTGAAGCGGGACAGGAAACGAGGGACGCGCATCATGCGTAAATGGATCTACTTGTGCGGCGCGCTCGCCGGATGCCTCGCCGCCGGCGCCGCCGCCGCGACCCCGCCAGGCGGCGGCAAGGACGCCGTCTGGCCTTGCGCCCAGCCGCGCACGCCGACCATCAGCGCCGCCGCCATATGGGCCGGGCCGGACATCGCCAAGGCCGGCGCCTGGGACGACGACCTCGAGGCGGCGGAGCTCGCGCAAAAGCTCGCGTCCCGCCGCACGCCGATGTCGGACGTCGACGGATTGCTGGACGCCTTCGCAGCCAACGCGGGCGCGGACAAGGACGTCAGGCTGACCCACGTTTTCGCGGGCGTGCTTGAACTGATCAACATTGAACGGGATCGCGTCATTTCAGGGATCGTTCGCTACGCCAAAGGGCAGGAGCAGCTTGCCGCGCGGGTTCGCAAGGACGGCGAAGCCGTCGCCGACGCGCAGGAGGCGGACGCCGAAAGCCCGAACGCCAAGTTGTCGGACGCCAACTCATCCGGCGGCAAGGCCTCGGACTCCGAGCCCGCGCAGGCCCAGCCGGGAGACGCGCAGCCGTCCAAGGCCGAAGTCGACGCCGCAACCAAGCTCAAATGGGACAAGCGGATTTTCGACGAACGCAGCCGGTCCCTGACCTATGTCTGCGAGACGCCGACGCTGCTGGAACAGCGGGCGTTCGAAATCGCGCGCCGCATCCAGCAGAAATTATGAATGAGGCGCGGCTTTCGAGCCCGCCATGTGGAAACTACGGAAACGGAGACGCTTCTTGCAGCCATGCGGCGCGGAAAAAGCCGCGGAACACAACGGCTCGGCGGCGCCGGCGCCCGGCGCGCGAAATCCGCGGCCCTTGCAACATCCTGGGCGTCGTGCAACCTTTACCGCGCGCCCGAGTTATAGCCGCGACCGATGTTTGGCTCATCGAAACAGCGACGTGGCGGCGGCAGGGCAGCCCAAAGAAAAAAACAGGCGGCGGCAGGGAACGTTCAACCGGGGACTTACCCATGAATCTTTTGATAATCGAGGACGATATACTCTCTGGCGCGCCTCTGGCGGAGGGGCTGAAAGCCGAGGGATTCGACGTGACCGTCGTCGACGGCGCCGATGATCCGCTGGACGCGGCCAGCGCCATCAACCCCTGCGCCGTGCTCTTCGACACCGCCGCCCCCTGCATGCGCGTTTTCGACACCTGCCGGGCCTTGCGCCGAACCGGACGAACCGAACCGATCCTTTTCCTGAGCGGCCGCCACGACGCCAGCGATCGCGCCAATGGCCTCAACGCCGGCGCCGACGATTTCATCGCCAAGCCATTCCAGTTCGAGGAACTCGTCGAGCGGCTGCGCGCCCATCTCATTCACCATGAAATCGCCGACGACGAGCAGGACAGAAAGAAGGTCGGGCGGCTGGTTCTCGACATGCGCGTGAGGCAGGCGTTTTTCGGCAATGTCCATATCAGACTGACGCAGCGCGAGGCCGAGCTGCTCGCCATCCTGATGGAGAGGGCGAACCATCCGGTCGGCCGCGGCGACATCTATGACAAGCTGTGGGGCGGCCAGGGCGGCACGTCCCTGAACGTCGTGGATGTCTACGTCGGCTATCTGAGGACAACTTCGCGGAAATAACCCGCGTCGGCGGGCCGTTCATCGGCACCGTCCGCGGACGCGGCTTCATGCTCGACATGGCCGGCTACAAATGCGCAGCGCGTTGAAAGTCAGCCAAACACGAGGAGACTGCGGGAA
>CAWKJW010000078.1:0-13690 GCA_963849665.1 uncultured Alphaproteobacteria bacterium
ACGCGCGGATGACCTCCATGTTGGCGGTTCCCTCGCCCAGGGGTTCGCCGCGCCGCCACCCGTAGCTGCTCAGAAAATTGGCGGTCGAGCCCAGGACGTCTGCTTTGTCATGAATGAGGTCGCGCTTGCCGTCGCCGTCGAAATCCACTGCGAATTTCAAATATGAAGAAGGCATGAACTGCGTTTGCCCGACTTCCCCGCCCAGGCGCCGCGCGCGGTCTTCGGGTCGATGTCGCCGCGCTTCGCCAGCTTGAGAGCATCGATTAATTCGCCGCGAAACTCATCCGAGCGGCGGCAGTCCCAGGCGAGGGTCGCCAGCGATTCGATGGTCGGAAAATCTCCCATGACAGAGCCGAAATCGGTCTCGAAGTTCCCAAATCGCGACGAGGACCGGTCCCGGAACTCCGTATTTCTCCTCGATCCGCACAAAGCTCGGCGTTCTGTTTGAGGAGGAACGCGCCCTTTCGCAGGCGGTAGGCATTGACCATGCGGCCGGAGAATTCTTCGAACGACTGATGGAAGACCTTCTGGCCCCGGTCGTGCGAAATGACCGACTGATTATAGGCCACGCCGTCGAGGCCCTGGTCGATGGCGCCTTGGGAAATGCCGGCCGCCGCCGCCTCTGCGCGGATCCGGCTCAAAAAGCCGTCGAATCCGTTCCCGTCATGGCCGCATTCGGCGGCGTGGGCCGGACAGGCGGCGAGCGCCGCCATAAGGCCGAAGAGATACGCAGATTTCCTTTGGCGCGCCGCAAAACAACAGAAGCCCAATCACTCATTGCCGTCCTCAAACGATGACACTTTTGAGCGCATCCTATAACGACGCATCGCAGCGCGCGAAACCGCTTCTCGCCGCCGGGCGGGAAGAAAATACGTTCCTCAAACGTTCTTGCCATCCCGTCTGCCGTTAAGTAAGCTCCGGCCGCGGCCGGGAGACGGACGCAGGAGACGGACGATGGTCGTGCGCGTGTCGACGGTGGCTTTCGAGGGCGTGGAGACGCGGCCCGTCGACGTCCAGGTCCAGATTTCCAACGGCAATGTCGTTTTTAACGTCGTGGGGCTCGGGGACAAGGCGGTCGCCGAAATTGCGCGAACGCGTCCGCTCGGCCCTGGTCGCCACGGGCCTGTCCCTTCCCGCCAAACGGATCACAGTCAATCTTGCTCCGGCCGACCTTCCGAAGGAAGGCAGTCATTACGACCTCCCCATCGCCCTAGGCGTGATGGCGGCGATTGGCGCCATCCCATCCGACGCGCTCGATGGCTATATGGTGCTCGGCGAACTGGCGCTCGATGGCTCGCTCAGCGCGGTGGCCGGCGTGCTGCCCGCGGCGGTGGCGGCCAATGCGCGAGGAAAAGGCCTGATTTGTCCGGCGGATTGCGGGCCGGAAGCCGCCTGGGCGTCGGGCGACATACCCATATTGGCGCCGCGCTCGCTGATCCAGCTCGCCAATCATTTCCATGGGACGCAGGTTCTTTCGCGTCCTGCGCCCGCCATTCGCGCCGTCAGCGGCCCGCAGCCCGACCTGCGCGACATCAAGGGACAGGAAAGCGCCAAGCGCGCCCTCGAGATCGCCGCGGCTGGCGGCCATAATCTTCTTTTCAATGGGCCGCCGGGCGCCGGAAAAAGCATGCTGGCCGCCCGCCTGCCTTCCATATTGCCGCCGCTGACGCCGCGCGAATTGCTGGAAGTCTCGATGATTTATTCGGTCGCCGGGGCTTTGGCGGGCGGCGAGTTGACTGACCGACGGCCTTTCCGGGCGCCGCACCATTCCGCCTCCATGCCGGCGCTGGTTGGCGGCGGCCCGCATGCGCGGCCGGGCGAAATATCGCTGGCGCATCATGGCGTCCTGTTCCTTGACGAATTGCCCGAATTCCAGGCGCAGACGCTCGATGCGCTGCGCCAGCCGCTGGAAACCGGCGAAGTCGCCATTGCGCGCGCCAGCCATCGTTGCGTCTATCCGGCGCGTTTCCAATTGATCGCCGCGATGAATCCCTGCCGCTGCGGCCACGCGCAGGAGCCGGGTTATTCCTGTCGCCGCGGCGATCCGAAACATTGCGCCCAGGCCTATCAGACGCGATTGTCCGGCCCCCTGCTCGACCGGATCGATCTCCACCTGGAGGTCGCTGCAATTCGCGCCTCAGACCTCATCCTGCCGCCGGCTTCCGAAGGATCGGCCGAAGTCGCCGCACGCGTCGCCGCCGCCAGGGACATTCAGCGCGAACGTTACCAGCGTCTCGGACACGGCCAAGTTTCCTGCAACGCCGCCGCTCCAGCCTCGCTGGTCGAGAAAGTCGTTCGTCTGGACGAGGCCAGCCGCAATCTCGTGCGCGACGCGTCGGAACGGTTGCGGCTTTCCGCGCGGGGGTTCCACCGCATTCTCAAGCTGGCCCGCACCATCGCCGACCTGCAGGGATCGGCGGAAGTTCTTCGTCCCCACCTGGCGGAAGCCTTGTCCTACCGCGCCTCGTCCGATCGCGATCACCGCGCCGCCTGAAGCAACGAAACATTCAGCGATCGCCGTTAGGATCGAATTTCCCGGGCGGCCCGACGCGGGTCGGCGCTGTCGTCGGGCCTCAAATTGGGCGCTGAAGCTTCCATGATGCCGATGACGGCGGGCACATTTTTTCCAACGGTCGCCGCGCTTCTCGCCATCGGCGCGTCTGCGCTTGTGGCCAGCATCGCCCGTCAGGCGCAAGGACGCGCCGAAGCGGAGCAGGAACGGCTGCAAGATGAAGTCTGGGAGCTGAAATCCGCCGCGGCCGCCCTCGACAAGGCGGAAGCGGCAAACGAGGCCAAGTCGCGTTTTCTCGCAACTGTCAGCCATGAAGTCCGGACGCCGCTGAATGGCATTCTGGGCATGACGGATCTTCTCGCCTCGACATCCCTGACCGCCGAGCAATCCTCCTATCTCGACGCGATACGCGCGTCCGGGGCGTCCCTATCTTCGCTCATCAATGAAATCCTAGATTTTTCCAAGATCGAGGCCGGAAAGTTGGAGCTCAAGCCGGCTCCTTTCGACTTGCCGGCGATGGTTGAAGGGGTCGCGGAATTGCTGGCGCCCCGCGCCCAGGGCAAGGGCATAGAGATCGCCAGCTGGATCGATCCCGATTTGCCGCGCATGGTCATCGGCGATTTTGGCCGTTTGCGCCAGGTTCTCATCAATCTCGCGGGCAACGCCGTCAAATTCACGGAAAATGGCGGCGTTGGTCTGCGCGTAAGCCGCCTGGATGACGGGCGGCTGCGTTTTTCGGTCGCGGACACGGGCCCCGGCGTCCCCTTTGAGCGGCGGCAGACCATTTTCCAGGAATTCGAGCAAGCCGATGGCTCGGCGTCCCGACTGCATGAAGGCACGGGCCTGGGGCTGGCCATCTCGCGACGCCTCGTCGCGTTGATGAATGGCGATTTGCGGCTCGAGCAGGCGGGATCTGGAGGCTCGATCTTCGCCTTTTCGATCGTCCTGCCCGCGGTGTCGATCGAATCTGTCCGCGACACGCAAAAAAGTCTCGCCGGCAGACGGGCGCTCCTCGTCGCCTCCTCTCCTTTCGGCGGCCCCTTTTTGGGGGAGCGCCTGGCCGAGTTCGGCGTCGAAGTCGCCCGCGCGCAAGGCGAATCCGCCGCGCTCGACGTATTGAAGCACTCTGCTGGCCGGCCGCCGGACCTCGTTATTGTCGATTGCGCTTTAGGCGAGCCCGTCGCACAACGTCTGGCGAATGCGGCGCGGGCAGCTGGCGTCGTAAAAAGCATGGTGCTTTTCTCGCCATTCGAGCGGCGCGCCTTCGGAGAGGCGATCGTGCATGATTTCGATGGCTGGCTGGTCAAGCCTGTCCGCCTCGAATCCCTTTATGCGCGGCTCAATTCGAACAGGAACGCGGCGCGGCCCGAAGGGGAGGCAGCGAAGCTCTCGGAGGCGGGGCGTCCGCTCGCGGGGCGACGGGTTCTTCTGGCGGAAGACAACGAGGTGAATGCCCTGCTGGTCGAGCGGCGCCTGCAACGCCTCGGCGCTGAGGTTTCGCGCGCGCATGACGGCGTGGAGGCGGTCGACTTGGCTCGCGCGGCGATTCGCGGGCGGATCGAGCCGTTCGACGCCGTCCTGATGGACATACGTATGCCGCGGCTCGATGGGCTCGCCGCGGCGCGTCTCGTGCGCGCCGAGGAGGCGCGGGCCGGGTCGGAGCCCATGCACATGATCGCGCTGACCGCCAACGCGTTCGAAGAGGACAGAAAAGCGGCCCTTGAGGCCGGTCTCGACGATTTCCTGACCAAGCCGGTCGACCTGGAGGCGATCACCAGCGCCATCGCTTCAAAGCGCCAGGCGCTCCGATCGTAAATATCGCCAAGTCGAAACTGTCATATTTTCGTATCTCGAATGCTTTATTTCTAGAAAGAGCCTCCCAAAGGGCGCGTCTGCATCGGAAACGACTGTCGGGCGCCCTAGCAAGCGGATCGCCGGGGCTCTTGTCATTCGAAGGGCGTGTTTGCATGAGCGGATTGGCCGTCATTGCCGGGCTGTCGTCGAAAATTCATTGGCTGCCCAAGAAGCGGAGGGACCCCGCTTCGCAGAAAGTTCGGCCGTTCGGCGGTTGGCCTCTTCGCTTTTCTCATGGCGGCCTTGGTCCTTCCCTAGGGTGGTCCGGTTCGCTTGAATTGCGTCTCGCGACTAAAAAGTCGGAAATCCGCAAGGCGCAGAAATTGCGATTCAAGGTCTTTTTCGAAGAAGGCGGCGCCGTCGCCGATGGCGCTGCGGCGCTTGTGCGGCGGGATATATGCCGTTTTGACAAGGTCTGCGATCATCTTCTAGTCGTGGACCACGCGGCGCGTAATCGTTTCGGCAAGCTCAAGCCGCGCGTTGTCGGGGCATACAGGCTGTTGCGGCAGGATGTGGCGCAGGCCAATTTCGGCTTTTACAGCGCACAGGAATTCGATATTGGCCCGTTGCTGGCAAGGCATCCGAATTCGCGCTTCCTCGAACTCGGCCGTTCTTGCGTTTTGGCGGAATATCGCGGCAAGCGCACGATCGAAATGCTTTGGCGTGGCATCTGGGCCTATGTCAAACACCACCGCATCGACGCCATGATCGGTTGCGCGAGTCTCGAAGGGACCGACCCCGAAAAACTCGCACCGCAATTGAGCTTTCTCTTCCACCAGGCCAAGGCCGAGCCGCAATGGCGGGTCGCGCCTTTGCCGCATAAATTCACGTCGATGGACAGGCGGCCCGCCAATGAGGTGGACGCCAGACGGGCCCTCGCGGCCTTGCCGCCGCTGGTCAAAGGTTATATGCGCGTCGGCGCCAAATTCGGCGAGGGCGCGGTGATCGATCGACAATTCGGCGTGACGGATGTCTTTGTCGTCATGCCGATTTGCGAAATCGAAGGTCGTTATATCGAATATTTCGGCGGCCCGGAGGATTCTGCGCGCAAGGTCGCCTGACCATCGCAAAAGCTGAAAACGAAAAAACCCGCCGTGAAGCGGGTTTTTTTGTTAATCGAGACTTGAGCCTCAGGACAGATGCTGGGGCTGTGTCGCCTGGGCCTGCTGCATGCGCTGCGAATACAGGGCGGCGAAATCGATCGGATCAAGATAGAGCGGAGGAAAACCGCCGTTTCGCACACAATCCGCGACGATCTGGCGCGCGAAGGGGAAGAGCAAACGCGGGCACTCGATCATGACGACCGGATGCGACTGCTCGGCCGGGATGTTCAACAGACGGAATACGCCGGAATAAGTCAGTTCGAACTTGAACAGCAAATTTTCGCCTTCGCCGGCCGAACCTTCGAGCAGGATTTCCACTTCGAAGTCCTTCTCGGCGAGCTGCTTGGCGTTGACATTCACCTGGATGGAGATGTTGGGGCTGGATTCCTGCGGGCCGAGGGAACGCGGCGCATTGGGATTTTCGAACGAAAGATCCTTGCAATATTGCACCAGACAATTCAGCGCCGGCGCGGCGTTGGTCTGTCCGCCGTTGGTATCGGTCATGAAAATCTCCTGCCAACTTTTCGGGGTGCGGCCTGAGCCGTCTCGGCTTTAAGCTGCCGGCGGCGCCCATAGTCTTGACCGACGCGGCGCGCCAGCCAAAGCCAAGTTCGGCTCCAACAAAAACCTCGCAGCCCGGTAGCACGAAACGACGGGGAAAAACAAGCAGCGACTGCCGGACAGAGGGCCTGACAAGGGGCGAATTCAGCGTCGCATCGGCTCCGCCGGATGATCGATGGAAACCCATTCTCCGGGCGCCAGATCGACGACTTCCGGATTGCCGCGGCGCGGTCCAGCGGCGGCGCGGCCCGGTCCGCCAAACCTTCGCGCCAAAAACTGCCGGATCGACGGAGCCGCCAGAGCGAGGCCGGCCAGATCGGAAACGAAGCCGGGCAATATCAGCAGGAATGCGGAGAGGGCGCGAATCAAACCGTCCAATAAGTCGCCGGGCCTTTTCGGCGCGCCCAGAAGGGCGGAGCGCAGACGGGCCAAAGCCCCGTCGCCCGTTTGCCGCAGGAGGACGAGACCGGCCAGCGAGGTCGCCATGCCGAGAAGCAATGCGCCGCCGAGGCCAATGGTCTGCACAACGGCGATAAAAGCGGCGAGCTCAAGGGCCAGCCAGACGAAAATTCCAGCAATGAAACGAGACGGGCGGCTCATCCGCGGCTCCTGCTCAGGGTCTTGGCCGTCGGCGGCGTCCTTGCTGGCGCCATCCGTCAATGTTACCCATCGACGCAAACAATATGGTTGGACGGGACGACTGCCGCAATAGCAGCTCCCGGACAACAAAGCGAGGCGATGCGATGCAGCTTGACCCGTCGACGATTATCTTCGCGTTTCTGGCGCTTTTCGTGTTGTGGAAGCTTCGTTCCGTGCTGGGCGAGCGGACCGGCTTCGAACGGAACGGCGACAACAACGTCGCGCCGTTTCCGCCTTCTCCGCCTCCGCCTGTCGCCAACAACGTGAATTGGGCGGAGTTTGCCGAACGCGGTAGCTCGGTCTGGACCGGACTTGACGATATTTCTCGTGCGCAGCCCGGATTCGCTCCTCGCACTTTTCTCGACGGCGCCTGCGCCGCCTATGAAATGGTGGTTCAGGCCTTTTCGCGCGGCGACGAAGCCGTGCTGCATTCGCTGGCCAGCGAGGATGTCTTCGCCAGCTTCAAGAGCGCGCTGGAGCAACGGAAGGAGCGGGGCGAAACGCTGGAGACGACCTTTGTCGGCTTCAATTCGACAAAAATCGTCGAGGCGCGGGTGGAGCGCGCAAGCGCGGTGATCGCGGTGCGCTTTGATTCGCAATTCATCACCGCCACGCATGACAAGACTGGCGCGGTGATCGAAGGCGATCCGAACAAGCCGTCGAGCATCGTCGACGTCTGGACTTTTGCCCGACGCAACGACGCGAGCGGTCCGAACTGGACGCTCGTCGCCACGTCGCCAGCCCAATGACAGCGCGATGCCTCCGCCCGGAGCGGCGCGCGAAAACGTGGATGCCGGTTTTTTGGCGTCCAGCCAAATCCTATTGGGCTTCTTTGGCCAAGTTTGCCGTTTGCCTGCTGGCTGCGGGGGGGCTTGCGGATTTTGCCGCAGCCGTGGAGCCCTGCCAGGCCGGCGAAACCGGGTATCGGCTCGAAGCCGTGTCTTTTGCGGATTTGCCAGGATTCGCGGCCGACAATCACGAGGAGGCGTTGCGCGCGTTCAGGAAATCCTGTGCGGCGCCGGCGCGTCGGTACGCCAGAATTCCGCAATTTCGTCCGGCCGGCCTGAAGAAGGCTTGCGCCGCAGCGTTGCGGGGCGAAGGCGGCAAAAACCCGCGCGCTTTTTTCGAACAGCGCTTTGAGCCATTTCGCGTCGCCGTCGGGAAGACACCCGACGCATTTTTCACGGGTTATTTTCAACCTGAAATTCCTGGAGCGTTTGCGCCTAGCGCGGAATTTTCTGTTCCAGCTTATGCCTTGCCGCCCGACCTGGCCGTCTTGCCCAACAGGAGCCGCGTCGGCGCTCTCGCCGATCTGACCGCGGCGCGGCGGTTATCGGATGGCGGATTTTCGCCCTATCCCGATCGCGGCGCCATCGAGGACGGAGCGCTCGAACGCGTTCCCGGCCTCAGAAAACTGGTGTTCCTGAGAGACAACGCGGATCTCTTCCTCGCGCAGGTGCAGGGGTCGGCGCGCGTGAGATTGCGGGACGGGCGGATTCTTCACCTGACCTTCGCTGGTCGCAACGGCCAGCCTTATACGGCTCTGGCCCGGATTCTCGTCCAGCGCGGCGTCGCTCCCGCTTCGGAGATGACGATGCGCCGCCTGATCGATTGGCTTCGGCAAAATGGACTCGAACGCGGCGAGGCCGGCGACGACCTGCTGCGGCTCAATAAATCCTTCGTGTTTTTCAACGCGAACATGGAAAAGAACCCCGCAGGGCAGCCGGTTGGCGGCGGAGGCGCTCCGTTGTCGCCCTTGCGGTCCATCGCCATTGACGCCCATATCTGGCCCTATGGCCTGCCCTTCTATATCGACGCGCGCATGCCCTGGCGTGGCGCTGAACCTACGCCCTTCCAGCGCGTGATGATCGCGCAGGATACCGGCGCGGCCATCGTCGGGCCGGCGCGCGCCGACATATTTTTCGGCCTGGGCGACGCAGCCGGCGCGCGCGCCGGCGAAATACGCCATCACGGCCAGTTTTTCCTTCTTTTGCCCAAGGACTGAGGGGCCACCGAGACGCCATGGACTCCGCGCGATGAAAATCCTCGGCGACAAAAGACGGGCCTCCCGGGCGCGGCTTCCCTCGCGCGAGGAACTGGCCCTCTGGCGTCACGCAACGGCGGATGTGAAACCGCGCGCAAACATGGCCTTGCCGACGGAAGAGGAGGCGCCGTCGGACGGGGGCGCGGCGCCGCAGCGGGGCGAAAAAGCGAGCACGGCGCAACCTGAGCCGGCGATCTTGGCGCGCGACATAAGACCGCAGGTCGTCCCGGCGTTTTCGCCTCTGGCGCCTTTGGATCGGCGGTTGAAAAGACGCTTGTCGTCGGGCAAGTCGGAGGTCGACGACGTAATCGATCTGCATGGCCTGACCCAGGCCCAGGCGCATCAGGCGCTGAGCGCTTTCCTTTGGCGCGCCGCCGGCGCCGGCGCCAGGATCGTGCTGGTCATCACCGGCAAGGGCGGCTGGCGCAATTCTGGCGATCCGCATTCGGACGAGGCTGGCGTGCTTCGCCGCCAGGCGCCACATTGGTTGCGCGCGCCTTCGCTGCGCGCCATTGTTCTTTCCGTCGAAGAGGCGGGCCGGCCGCACGGCGGTTCGGGCGCCCTCTATGTCCGCCTGCGCCGCCGCTTTCGCGCTGACCCAGTGCCTTGACCGGACGTCGTTCGCCGGGCAAGAGGCTGATCAGCAAATTTTTGGGAGATCCCATGCCTGCGCATCGATTCGACGTTCTTGGCCTCGGCAACGCGATTGTCGATGTCATCGCCCCGGTCGACGACGATTTCATCACCAAGGCGAAGCTGCGCAAGGGCGCGATGCAATTGGTCGACGAGGCCCAGGCGCAATCGCTCTATGACGCGATGGGCGCGACGACCATTGTTTCGGGCGGCTCAGCTGCAAACACCATCGCCGGCCTGGCGAGTTTTGGCGGCAAGGGCGCCTTCGTCGGCAAGGTTCGCGCTGACGAGGCGGGACAGGCCTTCGCCCATGACATCAAGGCGGCCGGCGTGCATTTCGCCACTGCGCCGGCGCAGGAAGGACCGGCAACCGCGCGCTGCCTTATCCTCGTCACGCCCGATGGGCAAAGGACGATGAACACCTACCTCGGCGCCTGCCAGAACCTGACCATCGAGGATGTCGACGCGGCGGACATCGCGGCCTCGCAGGTGCTTTATCTCGAGGGCTACCTATGGATCCGCCGGCGGCGAAAAAGGCCTTCGTCGAAGCGGCGCGCATGGCGCACGAGGCGGGACGCCAGGTGGCGCTAACGCTTTCCGACGTTTTTTGCGTCGATCGCCATCAGCAGGAATTCCTGCGGCTGATCCGCGACGGCGTCGTGGATATTCTGTTCGCCAACGAGTCCGAACTGCACGCGCTTTATCAAACTGCCGATTTCGATCGGCGGTCGCCGCCCTGCGCCATGAAAACATTCTGGCGGCGGTGACCCGGTCGGAAAAGGGCGCGGTCGTCGTCAAGGGATCGATCGCCCATGAAGTCGCCGCCGCGCCGATCGAAGCCCTGATCGATACGACCGGCGCAGGCGATCTGTTCGCCGCCGGTTTTTTGACCGGATATACGCGCCAGCTGCCGCTCGATCGCTGCGCCCGCCTTGGCGCGTTGGCGGCAAGCGAAATCATCCAGCATTTCGGCGCGCGCCCGGAAGTCTGCCTCGCCCGGTTGGCTGAGCAAAGCGACTATCTTCACGCAGTGTGACAGCGCGGGAGCGAGCGGTCTGGTCCAAGAAAGTCAGTTGCGGGCCTGGCCCAGACGCGTTGCGGCGGCGACAAGGCATTTCGTGTAGGCCTTGGCTTGAAGCGGCGCCCGGCGAAACCGCTGCGAAATGAGTTCGGCGAGTTCGTCGAT
The DNA here is from genome assembly GCA_963849665.1 of uncultured Alphaproteobacteria bacterium. GTDB lineage: Bacteria > Pseudomonadota > Alphaproteobacteria > Rhizobiales > Beijerinckiaceae > Rhodoblastus. Next base: position 10,533 of record CAWKJW010000078.1, read on the forward strand.
GACGATTGCGTCGCCGGCTTCGATCAAGTCCACCGACAATCCCGCATCAACGAGCCACTTCGTCAACGCCTGCCGCGACGCGCGCGCGGGAACCGCGAGATCGTTGAGATAGCTTCGCCAGATCGACCAGTGCAGGCGCGCCGCTTGGCCCGCCAACGAGACATCGGCGATCTTGGCAATATAGAAGGCCTTCAGACGGTCGCGCACCGCCGCCTCGCTCCAAAACGTCAGATCGCTTTGCGGCGTTGCGGGAAGAACAAAGAAAGTTTTCGCGAGCAGCATGGGCGTTTCATATGCACCGAATTGATATGCGATGCGGCCGCCACCATTATTTATCTTGTCGCCGAGCCGCGCAAGCACGCGCAACCGGGATCACGATCACGTGATGTCGAATCCGTTTTGAACTCAAGCCACTGGCGCCAAAAATAAATTTCTGCCGTAACTGGGCGCAATCCGAGGTTGTGGGAGCTTGACGTATCGTCGCCGCGCGGACCGCGCTCGGCGAGCGCGGCCCGATTTCCAAGACCTGCAGTTGCGGAGTTCTCAATGACGGAAGTGGCGATAGCCGGTCAACACCATGGCCAGGCCCGCTTCGTCCGCCGCCTTGATCACCTCGTCGTCGCGCATGGATCCGCCGGGTTGGATGACGGCGGTGGCGCCCGCCTCTGCGGCGGCCAGGAGACCATCGGCAAACGGGAAGAACGCGTCCGAAGCTACGACCGACCCTTTGGCCCAGCTTTCGGCGGCGCCTGCCGCTTTCGCCGCCTCGGCCGCTTTCCAGGCGGCGATCCGCGACGAATCGACGCGGCTCATCTGTCCGGCACCGATTCCGACCGTAGCGCCGTCCTTGACATAGACGATGGCGTTGGACTTGACGTGCTTGGCGATGCGGAAGGCGAATTTCAGGTCGGCGAGCTCTTGTTCGCTCGGCGCCCGTCTGGTGACGACTTTCAGCGGCATGTCATCCACGACGGCGTTGTCGCGCGACTGGAACAACAGGCCGCCGGAGACCGAGCGCACGGCGAGACCGGGTGAACGCGGGTCCGGCAGGCCGCCCGTCAGCAACAGCCGAAGGTTTTTCTTCGCGGCGACAAGGGCGATCGCCTCGTCGTCCGCGTCGGGAGCGATGATGACTTCGGTGAAGATTTTCACGATTTCGGCAGCCGCGGCCGCGTCGAGCTTGCGATTGAGGGCGACAATTCCGCCGAAAGCCGAAACGGGGTCGCACGCCTGGGCGCGCAGATAGGCGTCTTTCAGGGTAGCGCCTTCGGCGACGCCGCAAGGGTTGGCGTGTTTGATGATCGCCACCGCCGCTGTGCGCGCGGCGTCGAACTCGCCGACGAGTTCGAAGGCGGCGTCGGTATCGTTGACGTTATTGTAGGAAAGCTGCTTGCCCTGCACCTGCCTTGCTGTGGCGACGCCGGGACGCGCGTCGCCGGTCTTGTAAAATCCGGCCCTCTGATGGGGATTTTCGCCATAGCGCATCGGCTCGGCAAGCCGTCCGCCGACCGCGCGGAACTCCGGGCGTCCTTCGCCGACCGCCTGCGCCAGCCAGTTGGAAATCGTCGCGTCATAGGCGGCGGTGCGCGCATAGGCCTTTTGCGCCAGTTTCTTGCGCAATCCGAGGTCGGGGGCGCCGTTCTTCGCCTCCATGGGCGCGAGGATCGGGAATAATCCCCGACGTCGACAACGACGGCCACGTCCTGGTGATTTTTCGCCGCGGCGCGGATCATGGCTGGACCGCCAATGTCGATGTTTTCGATGGCTTCATCCCAGTCCGCGCCCTTGGCGACCGTCGCCTCGAAAGGATAGAGATTGACGACGAGGAGATCGATCGGCTCGATCCCATGCGCCAGCATGGCCGCCTCATGTTCAGGATTTTCGCGGATTGCCAGCAGGCCGCCATGCACTTTCGGATGCAGGGTCTTGACCCGTCCGTCCATCATTTCTGGAAAACCGGTGACGTCCGACACGTCGAGGACCGGCAGGCCTGCGTCGGCGAGCGCCTTGCGCGTGCCGCCGGTTGAAACGAGCGTGATGCCGCGCTGCGACAGGGCTCGGGCGAAGTCGATCAGTCCAGTCTTGTCGGAGACGGAAATCAGCGCTCGTTTGATGGCGCGGGTGTCGGACATGGGCTTACTCTTCAAGTGTCAAAGTGTTTCGCCCTGGATAAAGCGAGGCTTCGGGGAAGCCGCCGGGGCGGATCGGGGGGATATGGCCGGAAACTCCGGTCATGCGCGTTCATGCAGGCCGCGCTTAGCATGTTTCGGCGCAAACGGAAATGCGCCGCCTATCACACTTAGGCCAAGGCTCAGAGGTCAGGACTTCAGAGCCTGAAGACATGAGATCATTGTCCAGGCGCGACGCCTGAGGCTTCTTCAGTGACATGGGGCCGGAGGGACAAGGACCAGCGGATTTCGTCGATGTCGGCGGCGGCGCCATAGACTACGATCTGTTCGCAGGCGCGCGGACCTTCCGGGGCCGCGAAAAAAATGCTTTCCTCCACGTTGATCGGCAGGCCGCCGGCCTCGAAGGTCAACTGCGCGCCGCCGGCGGTCCGCAGCAAGACTCCCGCGCCTTCCCACACAGAAGTCAGCGTGACGGCGGGATGAACGTGAAACCGGATGGCGTAGAACACGTCCGCCAGGACAGAGCCGCGAACGGCGACCAGGCGATCCTTTCCCTGCAAGGATTTTCCATCGGCCTGCAGCGTCAGGCTTCTTTCATGAATGAGGCCGAAGCGGCGCTGGTAGCCGTCATGAGAAGCGACCACCCTCGTCCCTTCGGCATCTTCCTGCCTTGTGACCGGGACATGGATCGGGCCGGAGAGAATTTCGTCGTCAAACCAGTTCCGGACGCCCGTCTGGGCGCCGAACAGGCAGGACGAGAAATCGTTGACGGTCAGGGTCGAATGCGCCGCCGTGGCGCGGGCGATGGCGCGCAGGTCGGGGCGTTGCGGACCGGGGATTGCCGCAATTGACGACGATCATCTCGGGCCCGAGCGAAAATTCGAAGGAAAGGCAGCCGGCGTGAGCTGAGCCGGAGAAGAGCGGCGGCGGCGGCGGCCCGGTGTCGAAAAGGACCAGCGCGCCGATGGCCGAGTTGTGCGCCGCGAGCCTCTGATAGCCGGCATGGCGGGCGTTCAGGATCGGCTGACC
>CAWKJW010000079.1:0-8419 GCA_963849665.1 uncultured Alphaproteobacteria bacterium
GGACGGCGTCGATTTCCCGCCGCTCCAGCGCGGCGAGGACCTTGTCCGGCCAGGCTGCGGCCGGCCGCGCCGCGTAGGTTTCGACGATTTCGATCCTCCAGCCCTTTTCGCGCAAGCGTTGTTCCAGAGAAGGCTTGCGCTCGCGGCCCGCGAGATAGAGCGCCGATCTGGAGCCGCCTTCCGCCAGGAGAATATCGGCCAGCGCCCCGCTGTCGGCTGCCACGCAAAGGATCGAAAATCCCAAGGCGCGTCCCGCCTGAGCGGTTCTCTGGCCGACGCAGACGAGAGGAAGCGCGAGCAGCATGTCCGAAGTCTCGAGGCCGGCGAAAGCTTGGGCGCTCGTCGCCATCAGAAGATCGAACGGCCCCGGCGTCGGCGCAGCGCCGGTCGGCGCGATTTCCAGCACCGGCGCGATAATGGCCTGATGACCGAGGGCCGCCAGTTTTTGCGCCGTGGACGCCGCCTGGCCCGAAGGCCGCGTCACCAGCACGCGCATGGCGCTCAAAAGCTCAGCAGGTCGGCCGGCGCGCGCTTGAGAATGTCTCGCGCCGCCATCTCGCCCAGATGCGCCGCATCCTTGACCGGACCTTCGACCCGAGCGTCAAAGGCCTCGGAGCCGTCCTTGCGCAATACGAGGCCGTAAAAGCCCAGGCGATCGCCGGCGACGACCGCGTGGCCGGCGATCGGCGTGCGGCACGAGCCGTCGAGCACGGTGAGGAAGGCCCGCTCCGCCGCCAGGGCCCAGCCAGTCTCGACGTCGCAGATTTCGGCGAGGTCGGCCTGGATTCGCGAATCGTCCATCCGCGCGGTGATTGCGATGGCCCCCTGGCCGCAGGCCGGCGGAAACAGGTCGAGCGGCAGGATGGAGGTCGCCTTGTCGGCGAGGCCGAGGCGCTTCAGCCCGGCCAGAGCCAGCAAAGTGGCGGCGAATTCGCCGCTTTCCACTTTCCTGAAGTCTTGTCTGCACATTGCCGCGCAAAAGCTCGACCTGAAGATCGGGGCGCAGGCGCCGGATCATCGCCTGGCGGCGCAGGGAGGCCGAGCCGACGCGCGCCCCTTGCGGCAGATCCTGCAGATGTTTCGCCGCGCCGCCGATGAAGGCGTCGCGCACGTCCTCGCGCGGCAGGCAGCCGGCGACGACCAGCCCGTCAGGCAGGCTCGTCGGCAGGTCCTTGGCCGAATGGACGGCTATGTCGATCGCGCCCTCGAGCTGCGCCTGGTCGAGCTCCCGGGTGAAAAGCCCCTTGCCGCCGACATCGCTCAGGGGGCGGTCCTGGATCATGTCGCCGCTGGTCTTGATGATGACGATTTCGAAATGCTCTTCCGGCGCGCCATGAACGAGAGCCAGGCGGCGGCGCGTTTCATGCGCCTGCGCCAGCGCCAGGGGGCTGCCGCGCGTGCCAATTTTCAACCAGGGCGCCAAAATTCCACTCCAGGACATTTTGATTTGAACGGGTGGCGGACTATAGGGAAAAGCGCGCGGCGGCGAAAGCGGCCGGCGAAACTTTCGCGCTGCCAAAAAGCGCGGCTTGAGCGGGGTCATACATGCGGCCGGGTCTGCGCGTTCTGGGCATCGAGAGCACCTGCGACGAAACCGCCGCGGCCGTGGTCGAAACCAATTCGATGGGGCGTGGCGTCATCCTGTCCAACGCCGTGCTCAGCCAGATCGCCGAGCACGCCGCCTATGGCGGCGTGGTGCCGGAAATCGCCGCCCGCGCCCATATCGACGCGCTCGACAAACTCATCCGCCGCGCCCTGGACGAGGCCGGCTGCGGCGTCGACGATCTCGACGCCATCGCCGCCGCCGCCGGGCCGGGGCTGATCGGCGGGGTCCTGGTCGGGCTGACCACCGGCAAGGCCATCGCCTTGGCTGCCGAAAAACCCTTCATCGCCGTCAATCACCTCGAAGGCCATGCGCTGACGCCGCGCCTGACCGGCGGAATCGAATTTCCCTATTTGTTGCTGCTGGTCTCCGGCGGCCACAGCCAACTCGTCGCGGTCAACGGGGTCGGCGACTATAGCCGGCTCGGCTCGACGGTGGACGACGCGCTCGGCGAGGCATTCGACAAGGCGGCGAAATTGCTCGGCCTGCCCTATCCTGGGGGGCCGCGTGTCGAGCAGACCGCGGCCGGCGGCGATCCCACGCGATTTGATTTTCCCCGTCCCATGGCCGGGCGAAAAAATCCCGACTTCTCTTTTTCAGGCCTGAAAACCGCGGTGCGGCTCGAGGCCGAGCGCATCGCGCCCCTGACCAACACTGATGTCGCCGACCTCTGCGCGTCGTTCCAGGCGGCGGCGGTGGACGTGATCGTCGATCGCTGCCGCGCCGCCCTCCGCCTGCTCGGCCAGGCGCAACGTCCGCCCAACGCCCTGGTGGCGGCCGGCGGCGTCGCCGCCAACGGCGCGATTCGCCGGGCGCTGGCGCGGCTCTGCGCCGAATCGGGCTTGAAGCTCGCTTTGCCGCCGCCGGATCTTTGCGCCGACAATGGGGCGATGATCGCTTGGGCCGGCCTGGAGCGCTTCCGCCTTGGCCTGGTCGACGGCATGGATTTCGCGGCGCGCCCCCGCTGGCCGCTCGATACGCACAAGGATCCCCGTTGGCACGGCAAGGCGTGACTTTCATGCGCGCGCTCAAATTTCTCCTTCTGGCCGGCGCGCTGATCCTGGCGGTCACCGGGCCGAAGGCCTTTTTGCAGACGCGCGCGCCCATGCTCGCGCCGGTGAAGGTCGCCTATGGCCCGGCGCCGGGGTTCGACGACATCGATCCCGAATTGATCGGCCGCGCCAAAAAGTCGATCGACATGGCCGCCTATGTGCTGAGCGACCAAAGGGTGATCGAGGCGCTTTCGGCCGCGGCGAGCCGCGGCGTCAAGGTGCGCATCTATTTCGACCCCGAACAGTTCCGGCGCATCGGCGGGGCCAACGACAATATCCAGGCTTTGGCGGACCAGCCCAATGTGCGAGCCAGAATCAAAGCCGAGCGGAACGACCTGATGCACATCAAGGCTTATGCGGTGGACGCGCGCTGGCTGCGCACCGGCTCTGCCAACTTCTCCTGGTCCGGCGAGACCCGGCAGGACAATGACATTATTGTCATCGACAGTCCGCAGGCGGCGGCCGATTTCACGCGGCACTTCGAAAAACTCTGGGCGCGGCGCGACAATACGGAGGGCGCCCGATGAACAGGAATGCGACGCTCGCGGTGCTCGGCGCCGGGGCCTGGGGCACGGCGCTCGCCAATATGGCCGCGCTTTCGCACGCCAAGGTCTGGCTCTGGGCGCATGATCCTGGGCATGTCGAGCTTATGCGCGCAACTCGCCGGAACGACCGCCGCCTGCCGGGCGTCGCTCTCTCCGACCGGGTCGAGCCGATGGCCGATATCGCCTGCGTCGGCGCGGCGGATCATGTGCTGGCGGTCGTTCCAGCCCAGACATTGCGCCAGACGGCGGCGCTGATGCGGGGGCATCTGCGCCCCGGGGCGGCAGTCGTCAGCTGCGCGAAAGGCATAGAAAAGGACACCGGGCTTTATATGCGCGAGGTCCTCGAGGAAGTGCTGCCCGGCCAGCCCGCCGCCGCCCTTTCCGGCCCGAGCTTCGCCGCCGACCTGGCGCGCGGCCTGCCGACCGCGGTGACGCTGGCGGCGGAAAGGATCGAACTGGCGGAAAACTTGTGCGCCCGGCTGGGCGCGCCGCATTTCCGGCTCTATCGGTCGAGCGACATGATCGGAGTCGAGATCGGCGGGGCGGCAAAAAACGTGCTGGCGATCGCCTGTGGCGTCAGCCAGGGCCGCGAATTGGGCGCCAGCGCCCATGCCGCGCTGCTGGCGCGCGGCTTCGCCGAATTGATGCGATTCGCCGTGGCGCAGGGCGCGCGGCCGGAGACGGTCATGGGTCTGTCAGGGCTCGGAGATCTTGCGCTCACCTGCTCCTCGCCGCAGTCGCGCAATTTTTCCCTGGGGCTCGCCATCGGGCGCGGAGAAAAGCCGCAGGCAGCCGGACATGGAAAATTGACCGAAGGCGCCTGGACGGCGGCTATCCTTACAAAAAAGGCGCGCGAAATCGGCGTGGAAATGCCTATCGCCGAAGCGGTGACAGCCATTCTCGACGGCAGGATCGATGTCGGCGCGGCGATCGAAGTCGTTGATGCGCCGCCCGTTCAGAGCGGAAGGATAGGCGGCGCAAAAAATCCGCCGGGCGCGATGCGTCGCGCCCGGCGTCACGCGTCCGCGGAAAATTACTTCTTCGCCAGCAGATCGCTCGGAACCTTGCCGCCATTGGCGGCGACGAGGTCGATGACTTTTTTGTGCAGCCAGACATTCATCGTCGCGGAATCATCGGTGTCGCCATCATATTTCAGCTCGGCGGCCAGCTCCTTGCGCGAGGCAAGGCTCGAAATCGAGGCCGAGAACCTTCAGCAGGTCGACGATCGAGACGCGCCAGTCGAGGGTTTCCGGGTTCTTGTCGTTGAGATCGTCGAGGACCGCGGCGATATCGACATTGGCGGCGACTTCCGGCGGAACGCTGGCCGGCGCATCGGGCGCCGGGGCGGCGACGGGAGCGGCGTCGGCGGAGGGAGCCGCGGGGTCGGCGGCGGGAGCGTCAGCGGCAGGAGCGGCGTCAGCGGCAGGCGCGGCTTCAGCCGGAGTCGTGCCGAAAATCTTTCCGAGGATGTTTCCGAAAATGCTCATGGGAGTCCTGCCCTGTTATCAATGGGGTTTCTGTCGGCCGGCGCCGCAGGGGCGCCCGAACCGCTGGGCAGGCTAGGGCCAAGGTAAGACAGTTACAACACGAAAACGCGGGATTTCATGGCCCTGAACGGTTGAATTCGAGCCTTGTCCCGTGCAAGCATCTGGCGGAAAAAGTCGTTCTGACGCTGTAAATTTTTCGGGAGCCCTTGATGCATTTTGTCGCACTCTGCCTCGACAAGCCGGATTCATTGGCGACCAGGCTGGAAAGCCGCGCCGCTCACCTTGCCTACCTCGACGAGAAGGCGGCGATGGTGAAACTCGCCGGCCCCTTCCTCGACGCCTCCGGCCAGCCCTGCGGCTCGATGCTGATCGTCGATTGCCCCGACGAGACGGCGGCTCGCGCCTTTCTCGCCGGGGATCCCTATGCCGCCGCGGGGCTTTTCGCCTCGATCGAACTGCGCCCCTTCCGTCCTGTCGTCGGGGCGTCGCTGGCATGAGCGCGAACAGGAATTATTGGCTGGTCAAGAGCGAGCCGGACTCCTGGTCCTGGGAACAGATGGTCGCCGCCGGCGCCGGGGGAACCGGCTGGACCGGCGTGCGCAACCACTTGGCCAAGCAGCAGATGATGGCGATGCAGAAAGGCGACCGCGCCTTTTTCTACCATTCCAACGTCGGCAAGGAGGTGGTCGGCGTCGTCGAGGTGATCAAGACCTTTCACCCCGACCCGACCGACGCGAGCGGCAAGTTCGGCATGGTGGACGTGCGGGCGGTCGAGCCGCTGCCGCGTCCGGTGAGTCTTGCCGAGATCAAGGCCGATGCGCGTTTCGCCGACATGGCCCTGGTGAAAAGCTCCCGGCTGTCGGTGCAGCCGGTGTCGCCCGACCATTGGCGGGCGATTTGCAAACTCGGCGGCCTATAAGTCTTCGGCGTCGAAAGCGCCCGGCGTCGGAAGGCCGGCGGCCACGCCCGCCAGCCAGCGGCGCAGCGCGCGTTCACGCTTCGGCCGCATCCCTTCGACCAACCGCGCGCTCGCGGCTTCGACCCTTTCACGGCCCATGCGCAAAACGCTTTCGCCCTTCGCGGTGAGAGCAAGCGGTCGCGCGCGCGTCGAGGACGGGACGCCGCCCTCGTCTTCGCGCGCGAGACCGGCGCGGCGCAGATTAGCGACGATCAGGCTGACGGTCTGCGGCGTCAGCTTGGCTTTCCTGGCGAGATCGGCGGCGAGCAGGCCGGGGTTTGCGCCAATCAGCGTCAACGCCGCCAGTTGCGGCGGCGTGACGCCGAGATCGGCCAGCAGCCGTTCTTCGGCCAAACGGTGCGCGCTCGCCGCCTGGCGAAGCAAGGCGGCGATTTCACCGTTCTCGCCGGGCAGACCCAGCGGGCGCGGACGCCGTCTTGCGGCGTCGGCGACGTCAGGTTCGTCCTGCATGCGGGTTTTGGCCACTTTTCGACCTCATTTTTGGTTGTAGGCTGACAGAGGGCTGATAATAAGCGCGTCCAGATTCGCCCGCAAGGCCTCGGCTGACACAGGCTTGTGGACAAGCGTCGCAATGGTCGCGAGAAGTTTCGGCCTAAAGGTTAGCTTGCCAGGCGAGGGCGCGGGCCGCTACACGCCTTAAGCTGTTCCCAGAAAGTTGAAAGGCTTTTTGGTCAAGACCATGCGCGTCGCAATGCTCCTGCGCGCGATCCGGAAGGCCTTGATGGACCCTTTTCGTCCCACGATCATCGACCGCTACGACGGCCTTGCGTCGCAGGGCCGCATCGAACGCGACGCGCATCAGGTCGCCATCGTCAGAAAGCTCGATGACCTCCTCCAGTCGATCGAAGAAGCGCGGCTGGCGAAAAAGTCGAGCGCGCTCGGCTGGATGTTCGGCTCACGCCGCGCCGCCGCGCCGCCGCCGAAGGGTCTTTATATCTGGGGTTCGGTCGGACGCGGCAAGACCATGCTGATGGACCTGTTTTTCGAATCCGTGGAGATCGAACCAAAACGGCGAGCGCATTTCCACGCCTTCATGGCCGACGTTCACCGGCGCATTTATGCCTGGCGACAGAAGAAGAAGGCCGGCGCGACCAAGGGCGACGACCCGATTGTCCCGATCGCCGAGGATCTTGCGAGAGAAGCAGGACTTCTCTGTTTCGACGAATTCGCCGTCACCGACATCGCCGACGCGATGATCCTCGGCCGGCTGTTCCAGGCCCTATGGGCGCAAAAGGTCGTCGTCGTCGCCACGTCGAATGTCGATCCCGCCGATCTTTATAAGGACGGGTTGAACCGCGCCCTGTTCCTTCCATTCATATCGATGATCAAAAACAACATGGAGGTGGTGAGGCTGGAGGCGCGCACCGATTTCCGGCTGGAAAAGCTTGGCGATGCGCCAGTCTATCACACGCCGGCCGACGCCGCCGCCGACGCAGCGCTGACCCGCGCCTTCCATGCCCTCACGGGTGTTGAAAAGGGCCAGCCGGCGCGTTTGCCTTTGCTCGGACGCGAAGTCGTCGTGCCGCAGGCGGCGAGCCATGTCGCGCGCTTCGACTATGCCGACCTGTGCAAGCAGCCGCTCGGCGCCGCCGATTTCCTGACCATAGCTGAGAATTTCCATACGCTGATCATCGACCACATTCCAGTGATCACGTCCGATGACCGCAACGAGGCCAAGCGCTTCATCACCCTGATCGACGCCCTTTATGACCAGCGCGTCAAATTGCTCGCCTCGGCCGCCGACGATCCCGATCGTCTCTACAAGGCGGAACAGGGTCGCGAGGCGTTTGAATTCGCTCGAACAGCGTCGCGAATGATCGAAATGCGCTCGACCGAATATCTGGCTTTGCCGCATGGCCTGGGCGACGTCGTCAGCGGCGACATCACCGGGCTGGTCGAAACATGACCGACCCCGCTGCGGCGCGGTTTGGCGAATTAAGTCCAGACCAAAAAATACTCGAGCTCGCCAGCGAACATTTGCGCCGCTTCGGGCCGAAGCGCACGACCATTGTCGGGATCGCCGAAGCGGCGGGCATGTCGCACGCCAATGTCTACCGCTATTTTCCGTCAAAACTGGCCCTGTTCGAAGCGGTCACGGCCCTTTGGCTCAAGCCGCTCGAAAGCGCGCTGCGGGTGATCGTCGAAGGCCAGGACCCCGCTTACGACAAGCTTGAGCGCGCGCTGGTCGCGCTGCAACGCGCCTATCGGGAAAAGATGGACGCCGATCCGATCCTGTTCCGGCTGCTTTGCGAAGCCGTCGAAAAGGGCCAGGTCGTGGCGCGACGGCATCGCAACAAGGTGCAAAACGAGATCCAGGCGATCGTCGAGGAAGGAATAGGCTCCGGCTCTTTCCGGATGCAGGATCGCCGCCGCGCCATGGCGCTGGTTTTCGATCTGGCGCATCGGTTCATCCAGCCGGTCTCGATCGCACTGGACAAGGGAGTCCCCGCCCGAACTCGAGTTTCGCGCCGGGCGGGCCATTGCCGTCATCCAGCGAAGTCTCACTTTCGGCGATCCGGATTTTGACATGTGACAATTTCTGTTATTTGTCACGCCCTTTCCGCCACCTTGGGCCTCTTGCCGTGCGGCGCCGCTAATTTTTTCTACAATATTGTTTTTACGTGTTATTTCTGCGACGTGTCGCCAATCATGCATTCGGCCCTCAGCCATGCTCCCGCCGGCTATCCTTCTCCACGACTTTAAAACATCAAAACTAGCAATACGTACTCAGTCAAGCAACAGGACATAAACAC
>CAWKJW010000080.1:0-60248 GCA_963849665.1 uncultured Alphaproteobacteria bacterium
ATTGGCGAGGTTGGCCGGCAGGTTGGTGGGGGTGGTGAACAGCAGCGTGCGGCCGGAGACGAGGCCGGCGCGCAATTCGTCAGGATCGCGCCACAGCCGGAACGTCGCGTGCGGCGCGGCCTGGGCGAGAGCGCCCGAATCCAGCGCGCGCGCCAGGGCGATCGAGGCGCCGGTCGGCGCCGCGAGGATTTCGAGATTTTCGATGGGATGCGCGGCCAGCGGCCCGGCGTCCATTGCCGCGAGGCCCGCGCCGGCCAAAACCGCCAGCGCCCCGCGTCGGGAGATCGGCGCGCCGTGTTTCTTGATCGCCATGGCTTGCGTCTCCCGCCTCGGGCTAAAACATCAGCCGTCCCGACAACGAAACCTGCCAGGCCTGACCGAGCTGCGGACCATACAGGTTCTGGTAGACAGGCGCGCCGGCCTCCAGCGCGATCGACGACTTGGCGTAGCCCCAGAGGGCGCCGGACAATTCGACGCCGCCGAGCAAAGTGACGCGCTGGCCGCCGTAATCGAGCGGGTCGGCGTTCTGCGACATGATCATCGTCGAAATCGCCGGGTCGGCGCCGTGGATGTGGTCCTGCGTGCTGCCGACGACATGCAGCGTGGTGGTCAGGCCGGGGAACAGGGTATAGCTGCCCCAGCCGTGGAATTCGTTGAGGTCGCCGAAGCGATAGCCTTCGGAATTATTGTCGAGCGCGAAGCGGCCGCGATAGGCGAGGCCCCAGGACCAGCGGTCGAGGTGGCCGAGATAGGCGACATCGGGCAGAAGATCGAAGGTTCCGGTTCCCGACTGCATGCCATAGGGCGCGCGCATGATCATGTTCGAGCCCATCGGGCTGAGCATAGTGATCTGACGCGTCTGCGAGCCGGTTGGCAGGCTGAGGTCGAGCCCGATGACGATGCGGGTCATCGCGTCCTGATAGAGCCGGTAATTGGCGCCGACCATCGTGTCCGAGAGGCTGTCAGTCGATCCGGAGCTTGTTCCCAGTACGGTCGAGCCCATGTTTTTCGAAAAGGTGGTCATGCTCATCCATTTCTCGACATAGCCGGTCGAGGCCATGAGGGTGAGCGAATCCGTGACGCCGTACATGGCGTTGAACATGTGCATCTGCGTGTTCATCGTGTCCGGCACGATGCGCATCATTGTCGTCATCGGCGTTGTCGAGCCCGGCATCATATGCGTCTGGTTGCCCGGGATGGTCGTGGCGATGGTCGCGTCCGAGACCTTCGTGTCGCCGATATAATTGCCGCGCATGCCCATGAAGCTCGGGTTGTAGGAGAGCATGAAGCCGCCGGCCGGCGCCAACGAGATCCAGGTCAGGGAGGCGGGCGGCGGCGGCATGGGCGCGCCGTCGTCCATCGGCGCGGTGGGCTCGACGCCTTTCAAGGAGGGAAGATCGGCGGCCTGGGCCGCCATGCCGGCGAAGGAAGACACGACGCCGGCGGCGAAGAAGGCTCGCAGCGCGCGGCGCGCGCTGACGATGGAAGATTTGCGGAACGTAGTCATGGCGGCCTCGTGTGGGCTTCGGCATCGGTCCATCCATCGAAAAAGCCGCGATTTCCCGCGTTTTCTCGGATATCCCGGCCGCGAACTTGCGGATCGAATGCATTTGATCGGCCGCCGCTCAGGGCGGGCTCAGTCGCGGCCATTACGATATGTAATTCGAATACATGCAATAGGCCCAGATTTCGAAGGTGCAGCAGCTCTGCAAATTCGTATTCACGGTGATAAAATTGCAACAATAGTATGTATACATATTGTGCAGCCTGCTCAAGATCGCGCCGAAGCGCCACAGTGGCGACTGTCTCCGGTCGGAACCAATGCGCCAGGCCGCGCAAAAAAGACCGTGACGGCGACACGACTCGCGCGGCGCCGGTCTTGCTAGTCCGCCGTCGTGAACGACAATGCCGCCAGATGGGAGACGCCCGTCATGCCGACGACCACGCTCGCCTCCTTCAAGTTTCCGCGGCGCCTGACCGAGGCGTCGAAGGAATCCTATGCGCCGCAGGAACTCGTCGACTTTCTCAAGGTCGATCCCTCCTACTTCCATCAATCCTTTCGCAGGAAGTTCAAGCCCAAGCCGGCCGTCGCCGAGGCCGGGGACATATTGACCGGCGAGCCCCTGCGCGCCCGGGCGCTCGATGTCGTCTCGAAAGCCCGGAGCGCGCAGGAGCTTCTGGATGCGACGGCGGCGCTTGCCGACTTCCATAAACTTGTCGTACGCGAAAACACCGGCTGCTGGGAGGCGGTCGAACCGGACTTCGCCCGCTGGCGCGAACTTCCCGGCGCCTATGTGCTGTGGACGGCGAGAATCGTCCATCCCGCGACGCAGACGGGCGGCGACGCACAGCCGGCGCGATTGCGCGTCGTTCGTCAACCCGTCGCCAGCGTGGGGGCGCATGACGCCGTCGCAGGCGCGCTCGAACTACGGTCGCACGTCCGTATCGACAACGAGGATATGATCGTCTCCTACATCGCCCGCAAGGCGCGGCGCCCGGCGCACGCCGAGGGACAATGAGGCCGAGCTGCCTCGAAAGCAGGGTCGCTGGGAGCCTCTCGCCGGTTTCTCTTCATGCGTCTGGCCGCGACCGCAGGCTCGACCGATGAAGGACGCCAGCGTGCTGGTTCACGGACTCGACCCAACCGCTTCCGCTGTCGCGCGCCTGCTCCTGTTATCGGGCTTCGCCGTGGCGCTCCATCAATCGGATCCGCCGACGTCGCTTAGCCGGAAGATGGATTTTTCGGACACCTGGCATGAGGGGGTGAGGCGGCTCGACGGGGTCGAGGCTCGCCGCGTGAACAATAGCGCGGATTTTCTCAGTGGGTTACGCAGCCGCATGTTCATCCCGCTCCTGACGCAGCCCATGGCGGATGTCGTCGCTCGTTGGCCATGGGACGCGACCATTGACGTTCGCTCGCAAGATGAGCGGCGGCGAGAAAAAATCAGTCGTGACGCGGGGCTGACGATCGCATTGGGCGCCCCAGCCGTCGCTGGCGTCGACTGCGACCTGATCATTGACGCATACGGGCCGGATCCCGGCGCCGTCATCCGGAGCGGCCCCGCCAGCCCCGGCAGACGGGGACAAGGCGCCGATCGGATGGCGCGGGCGGCGGCGACGAAGGCCGGAGTCTTCACCACGACCTTGATCATTGGTGAAATTGTGGAATCCGGCGCGCCCTTGGGGGATGTCGGGGGCATGATGGTGCGCGCGCCGGCTTCGGGACGCATTCGGGGGCTCCAGCGCAGCGGACGCGCCGTCTTCCCGCGGGAGGTTGTCGCCGAAATCGCACGCGACACATTGGCGTCGGTCAGCGGCTGTGACCGCGCCAACCAGGCCATAGCGCGCGCTGTCGTCTTCGCCGTCGAGATGGAGTTGTCTGGCGTAACGCCGCTGTCGTTCGACGACTTGTTTTGAATAGGGCATTCGAACGCGAATTCGTCCTCCCTTGGGGATGAAACTGCGGCGTCGAGAGCGAGGCCCTTTCCGACATGGCGTAGCAAAGCCGACATCGTAATGTCGCTAAATTACATATTCACGTAGAAGCCAGGGCTTCGTCCTCCGTGTCGGCCAGGAAAAAGGACCCGATCCCGCGTCGCTTCAGCATCGACCAAGGCCGAATCCCAGTCGTCCCGGGAAAGACATAAAAACGGGGGATAAGCCAACCGGGACTGCGCGTTGAATTAATTGGCCTCCCGGCCAAGCGGGGCGGATTTGGCGCCGCCTGGAACTTCGCGCTGAGCAAATAAGTTACATATTGGCCACGTCTGGTGCGCGAATTGCAGTTGCTGGGGTGAACGACAGAGGTTGCGCATGCTCGACGCCCAGCACTCCCTGAACTCCTTCCAGAGATGGCCGCTCGCCGTGATCCTCGGGACCAACGAGGTCGCCTCCGCCGTGGCCATTCCGCTGACGCGCGCCGGCTATTCGGTCGTCATGTGCCACGATCTCTTCCCGCCGGTCATCCGCCGCGCCATGGCGTTTCATGACGCCCTGTTCGACGACCCCGCCGAGGTCGACGGCGTCGTCGGCGAGCGCGCCGAAAGTCTCCTGGAGATCGCCTCGGTCGTGTCGAGGCGGGACAGGGTCGCGGTCACGCCGCTGTCGCTGACCGACCTGCTCGCCCTGCGCCGGGCCGACGTGCTGGTCGACGCGCGCATGCAGAAACATCGCATCACCCCGGACTTTCGCAGGCTCGCCGGTATCACCATCGGCCTGGGCCCGAAATTTGTCGTCGGCGTCAATTGCGACATCGCGGTCGAGACCCGCCCGATCCACAACGGCGCCGTCGTCGAAGCCGGCGCCACCGAGGAGGCTGACGGGCTCTCGCGTGAACTGGGCGGCGTCGGTCGCGAGCGCTTCGTCTATTCGGATCGTGCAGGAATCTGGCGGACGCCACTCGAAATCGGCATGTGGATACCCAAGAATTTTGTCGTCGGCCGCCATGGCGGCGTCGCCATTCCCTCGCCGATGGACGGCTTTGTCCGAGGCGTCGTGCGCGACGCGACCCTGGCGCCCGCGGGCGTAAAACTGCTGGAGATCGATCCGCGCGGCCGCGCCGCCTGCTGGACGGGAACCGACGAACGTGGCCGCGTCATCGCCGCCGCGACCATTCAAGCGATCAACTTGCACAAGGCGCGCGCAAGCGCGCCGAAAGAATTCCCGATGTTCGAACCCGTTTATGGAGCGAAGGCGTGAGCGCTGATCTGGAAGTTCTTGCGCCGAAAATCGCTGCGCTCAGCGGCGCGTCCGGTCCTTCGAACCAGGCGTTGCTGGCCGATTTCGTGAAAAAGCGCCGCGCCGAGGGATTGCGCGTCGCCGGGCTGGTCGAAGTCTCTGAAAAGGCGGAGAGCGGCGCCTGTGGCCACTTGTCGGTCGTGGATGTCGCGACCGGCGCCCGGATCGCCATTTCGCAGGATCTCGGGCCGGGATCGACGGCCTGCAATCTCGACCCGGGCGGCGTTGCCGAAGCCTGCGCCGCCACGCAGCGCGCGATCGAACAGGGCGCCGATCTCGTCGTCCTCAGCAAGTTCGGCAAGCTGGAAGCGGCGCGCGGCGGCCTCTGCGACGCCTTCGCCGCGGCGATCGAAGCCGAATTGCCGATCGTGACGACCGTGAATCCCGTCATGCGGCAGGACTGGACCCGTTTTGCCGGTCCGCTTTCCGACGATGTTTTCGCCAGCGTCGAGGCGCTAGAAGCATGGTGGAGCGCGACAAGAGGCGCGTTTGCGTGAGGCGCAGATGCGTCGAAAAATTTCATTGTTGCCGACGAGGAGACACAGATGTTCAGACGCTGGTCCGCGGCCTTCTTCGCCACGATGATCGCTTTCCCGGGGCTTGCGCGGGCGGAAAATCCCGTCAGCGTCCTTTATGCAGGGTCGCTCGTAAATCTGATGGAGCGCGCTGTCGGTCCAGCCTTCGACAAGACGGACGGCTACCGGTTCCAGGGCTTTGCCGGCGGCTCGAAGGGCCTCGCGAACCAGATCAAGGGCGGATTGCGGCGCGGCGACGTCTTCGTCAGCGCGTCGCCCAAAATCAACGACGCCCTTGCCGGCGCCGCGAACGGCAATTGGGTGAGCTGGTCGGTGAATTTCGCGCAATCGCCGCTGGTGATCGGCTTCAACCCCGGCAGCCGCTTCGCCGCCGAGCTGAAATCCAAGCCGTGGTATGTCGTGCTCCAGGAGCCGGGCATAAGGATCGGCCGGACCGATCCCAAGCTCGACCCCAAGGGCGCGCTGACAGTGAAGCTGCTCGACCAGGCCGAGCAGGTTTATAAAGTTCCGGGTCTGGCCCAGAAAATACTCGGCGCGCCGGATAATCCCGCTCAGGTGCGTCCGGAGGAGAATTCTGGTGGGGAGCCTGCAATCCGGCCAGGTCGATGTCGGCTTTTTCTATTCGACCGAGACGTCCGACCTGAAAATCCCGTCGATAGCATTGCCGCCGGAAATCGCGCTCGGCGCGCATTACACCGTCACGATCCTGCGCGGCGCGCCCGACCCGCAGGGCGCGGTCAAGTTCGTCGATTTTCTGCTCGGCCCGCAAGGACGCCAGTTGATGAAAGAGCACGGACTCGCGACGATCAAGCCCAGCGTCGACGGCGACGCGGCGGCCGTGCCGGCCGAAGTGCGCTCTGCGATCGACGCGGTGAAGTGAGGCGGCTGCCGGCGCCGCTGCCGTTTCTGGGAGGGCTGCTCGCCCTCTATCTGCTCGCGCCGTTCTTCGCGGGGCTGACGGAAATTGGGCGGGCGGACTGGAGCGCGGCCGATGTCGCCGGGCTTGGCCGCGCCTGCGCCATCTCGGTCGCGAGCGCGACCTTGGCGACATTGATCGTCGCCATTTGCGGCGTGCCGCTCGGCTATGCGCTGGCGCGTTCGCGCGGGCGCGGCATGGCGCTGCTCGGCTTCGTCGTGCAATTGCCGCTCGCGCTGCCTCCGCTATCAAGCGGCGTGCTGCTGCTATTCCTGCTCGGCTACGCCAGTCCGCTGGGGCGTCTGACGCAAGGCGCGCTGACGGATTCCTTCACCGGAATCGTGCTGGCCGAGGCTTTCGTCGCCGCGCCCTTCCTGATCATCGCGGCGCGATCGGCTTTCGCCGAAAGCGACACGGTGCTCGAAGACGTGGCGGCGACGCTCGGCCATCGCCCCCGCGCGGTGTTCTGGCGCGTCAGCCTGCCGCTCGTGGCGCGCGCGACCCTCGCCGGCGCGCTGTTGACATGGCTGCGCGCCTTCGGCGAGTTCGGCGCCACTGTGATGGTCGCCTATCATCCCTATTCGCTGCCGGTTTACACCTTCGTCGCTTTTGGGAGCCAGGGTTTGCCGGCGATGCTGCCGGTGCTTCTGCCGACCCTGCTCGCGGCGGTCCTCGTTATGGCGGCGAGCCAGATCGCCGCCTCGCATCGGACGCCGCCGAAAAAAGGCGAAAAATACAACGGGGCTTTCGGCGAGGCGCGGTTCGGGCGCGAGGGCGGAAGGCCCGTCGCCTCCGACCGCGCGTTTGCATGCGATCTCCATCGCAATGTCGACGGATTCCATCTCAAAGTCGCGTGGCGCGCCAATGCCCGGCGCCTCGCCATCCTCGGTCCCTCCGGTTCGGGGAAGTCGATGACGCTGCGCCTCATCGCCGGCCTCGACGAAGCGCGGACCACGAGCCTGCGGATCGACGGGCGCGACATTTCGGCGCTGCCGACTTTTTCGCGCAACATTGGCTATGTCCCGCAGAACTATGGACTTCTGCCGTTCCTGACGGTGGAGGAGCAAATCCGCTTCGGCGTCGGCAGCGATCCGGCCCTGGCCGACCACTGGACCCGGCGGTTTGGCCTCGAAACGCTCCGCCATCGCCGTCCGGCCGAGCTGTCGCTCGGACAGCAGCAGCGCGTCGCGCTCGCCCGCGCCCTGGCGCGCCGCGCCGATCTCCTGCTGCTGGACGAGCCTTTTTCCGCGCTCGACGCGCCGCTGCGCGCCCGCCTTCGCGCGGAACTGTTTGAATTGCAGCAGGAGGTGGACGCGACGATGATCCTGGTCACCCATGACCCCGGTGAAGCCGCCATGCTGGCTGATGAGGTGCTGCTTTTGAGCGACGGCCGCGTGATGCAGGCGGGCAAGGTCGAAGCGGTGTTCTTGCGTCCCGTCAACGAAGGCGCGGCGCGCCTGCTTGGAGCGGACAATGTCGGTCATGGGATGGTCGTCGCCGAAGGGCGGATCGACGTCGGTTCGGGCGTCCTTCTCGACATCGCCGGCCCCGCGCTAAGTCCCGGCTGGCGCGTTGGATGGGCCGTGCGGCCGGAGCAAATTCGGATGCGTCGGGACGCGCGCTATCCGGCGACGATCCGGAGCATCGGCGAGCGGCGCGCCGGCCAGCGCTCCCTACGCATCGAGATCGGCAATTCCGTGTTGCGCGCCGTCGCCGATCCGGGCGGCTCGCTTGAACTCGGTCCCTGCCGTGTCGACGTTGATCCCGACGCGGTGCAAATCTGGAATATTGACGACGCGCAATAGCTGCGTCTGCGAGGCCGCCGCTATGACGTCTCTTGCCGCGGCAACGTCAAAAGCCGGCGTTTGAAAAATTGACCTCGTCGGCGATATGGACGTATCGCCCATATTTGGCGAATTCGCGCGGCAGGGCGCCAGCCTGGACGGCGGCGGCGAGGCCGTCCTTGTCATGGACGACGAAACCGCCGAGCAGTCCGACTCCATAATCGTGCAGGCGCGCGCTCAAGGGCGTCGAGGGACCGATCAACGCCAGCGGCCGGTGTTTTGGCGCCAGGCGGAGAATGCGCAAAAGGCTGCGGTTGATCAGGGCCGAGGAATTGACAATGGCGCCGCCGCAGCCGGGCAGCAGCGCGTCCATTGCGGCGGGCGGATATTCGCCCGGGCGCGGATCGGTCTCGATGATCGCGCAGCCCGGCAAGATTGAATTGACGCCGGGAAACGCGCCGACGACCACGATCTTGCCGCGCGTCCTGCGAAAGCGACGCACGCCGTTGCCGGCGGCGCCTTCGAGGTCGAAGCGGTTGTAGTGGGCGTTGATCGCTGCGACTCCGAGCGCGGCTTCGAGCGGATCCCACGATTGCGCCAATCCGGCCAGGCTTTTCAGGCTCTCCCGCAACAATCCGGGAAGGCGGGGCGCCAGTTCGCGCGGATGACGCGGCAGATAGGCGAGACCGGCGCCTGCCGGTCCCTCCACCATGATCCAGCGCGGACCGCAGGCGATGCGCACGACCTCCGCGTCGGCCACGCCGAGCGCCAGGTCGCGATAAAGCGGGTCCGGCCCCCACCAGTTCCACAGCGAACGCCGGTCTGGCGCGATCATCGAGCCTTCATGGCGCACATAGCTATGCCATTCGTGGATGCATTGGCCGGCGATGGATGTGAGCAGTGGCAGGCCGCCCGGTCCGGCGCCGCCGATCGTCGGACGAAGTTTCTGTGTCGCCTCGGTGCAGGCGGAGAAACGGCCGACTACCAGAAGATCGGCGTTTTCGCGCATGGCGCCACGCAGACAGGCGAGAGCGGCGTCGGAATCTTCCGTCAGCGGCAGGCCGTTGGCGAGATCGATGTAATAGGGAGCGTCGGGAGAATTTTCCGCCGCGCCACTGCGCGCGTAACCGCGCACGTGAAACCCGCGCCGCCGCAATTCGACGGCGAAATCGACCAACAGTTCATCGACGGTCTCGAAGGGATCATGCACGACCACGCCGGGCCTGATCCAGGTCGCCTGGATTTTTTCGAGCGCGGCGACGGAACTTCCGCGTCGTCGTTCCAGAACCTGGTCGGCGCGCTGCGCCTGCAAAGTCTCGGCCATCGGTCAAACCCGTCCGGCGTGGGGAAAATTGCGGCCTCGGCCTTTTTGTCCCGCCGCCGTTCTTTGCCGCGGTTCGATCCTGCTAATTCTGATCATGCAGCGCCTCAGCCATGGTTCCACCGACCAGCAGCAAACATCGGGCCAGCGCCGCCGTTTTGGCGCGCGCGAAAGATGCGTTGTCGAAAGGCCTCGAAAGGGAGGCCTGCGCCAAGGAGGCGAGATCGGCCAGGCTCGCCGCTTCGTTCCCACAGGAACGTGCAAAGTTCCAGATTGTACGAATTCGTTGAGCGGCCTCATCAGGACATTCGACGCGCAACGCTGGCGGGATACCAGCAATCCCGTGGCTTCGAGGCTTTGTTGCGGCCTTGGCCCGTTTCCTGCTGATCACCTGTCGGCTGATTGGTTCAGCCATGTTTTTGCGCGCGGCGAAATTCATCAGGCTCGCGAAAATCGACTGCGGCATGCGCCGTTTCCATCTACAGGAATTCCGCTTCGCGAGCGCGAGGCTCTCGAGGGATTCCGATCGGGAGACCTGCATGGCCGCGAAGACAATCCCTCCATGACCGCGCTTTGACCGATCCCTCGGATCGGTTTTCGCGCGAACTCCACACCGCTCGCACATCCACCGATACGACCGGCCGCGTTTGGGGGCGGACAGGACTTCCTGCCAATTTTCAGGAATCAACCATGCTTGTTCAGCCCCTCGCTCCTTCTCTGCCTTCCTCCTTCGCCCAAGCATGCGGGGCGCGCCTCCTCACCGGGACGGCGGTCTTGGCGCTGCTGCTGGCGCTGGGGGGAAACGCACGGGCGGAAACGCCCGCGTCGAGCCCTGGCGATGGCGATCCGCTGCCCGAGATCACCGTGACGGCGTCAGCGCGCAACTCCGCGGCGTCCAATGGCTCCGCAGCGAAAGGCGCGCCCCCCGAAGGCTCCGTGGAAAGCGGTTATCGCACATCGACCGGCTCTTTCGGACCCCTGGGCAAAATGCCTTTACAGGATGTCCCCTATTCGCTGAACGTGACGCCCGGCGCGCTGATTGAAAACACCAACGCCCATTCGGTCTGGGCTGCCTTGATGACCAATCCGACCGCGACGCTTTTGATGTCGTCGGGCGGTTATAGCTCCATGTCGCGCATGATGATCCGCGGCTTCACCGCCGCCGATCAGGACGAAATGCGCGACGGTCTCGTCGATCGCAGCTTCTCTTACGTGCCGCTGGAAAACGTCCAGCGCATCGAAGTTCTGAACGGCTTTTCCGCCTTTCTGAGCGGTTTCTCCGAGCCGGGCGGCACGGTCAATTATGTCAGCAAGGAGCCGACGGCGACGCCTTTGGCGACGCTCGCCAGCGGCTTTTACGGCGGCGGCATTGGCTTCGTTCACGCTGATTTCGGCGGCAAGGCGCCGGAAATGGACGACCGGCTCGGCTATCGCATCAATCTTTACCACGAGGATGGACAGACCTCGATCGCGGGAAGTGATCAGAACCGCTCTCTCGTCTCTGCGCGCTTCACCTACGACCTGACTTCGGACACCAAACTGTGGACCGACGTCTTTCATCAGGATTTGTTCATGCGCGGGCTCCAGACCTATATCAACCCCGCCAATCTCGGCACTCCCGGCGCCGTAAAAATTCCCGACGCCTCGGCTTTCCTGATGAGCCGACAGTATGGGCAGAACTGGACCTTCAACGAGAGCGAAAAAACCGTGGTCGGCCTGGGCTTCGATTCCAGGCTCAACGACGTGTTTTCACTGCGCGGCGGCTTCCGCTATGGCGCCATGTGGCGCAGCTACGCCTATGTCGACGCGACGCTGACAAACAACAGCGGCGCCTATTCGGAAAAATACACCGATAGCCCGCGGCAGTTTGAATATACCCGTTCCGAATACGCCCTGCTCGACGCGCATATTCCGACCTGGATCCTCACGCATAATTTGACGATGGGTTATACGGGTACGGATTATCTTTACAGCCGCGGCGCCGACGTCAGCAAAAACCTCCTGACTTCGACCATCGATTTTCCGGCGATATCGACCAATCCCGATTTGCCGCTCGGACAGACCAATCAATGGCAGCAGCAGATCATGGACAATCTGCTGCTGTCCGACCGCGTCACAATGTTCGAAAGACTGACCCTGCTCGCCGGAGTGAACTACGCTCAGCTCATCCAGCGCGCCTGGGGGCCGGGGACGGTGATCAGCACCGGCAATTATCACGCCGACGGGACGTCGCCGGCTTTGGCCGTCACCTACAAGATCCTTCCCAATGTCACGAGCTATGTCTCCTACATGCAGGCGCTCGAAGCCGGAGACACGGCGCCGGCGACCGCCGTCAACGCCAACCAGATCCTTGCGCCGAGCACCAGCCAGCAATATGAGGCCGGCGTCAAAACGCTGTTTGGCGGCGTGAGCGTCAATGCGGCGCTCTTTCGCATCGACAAGGTCAACGCTGAACTCAATCCCTACAGCAATATCTACATGCAGGATGGCCGCGAGATTCACCAGGGTCTCGAAGTCGTCGTTGCCGGCAATATCGTCGAGAACCTGTCGGCGGTGGGCGGCTTCACGCTGATGCACGCCTATGTCGACAAGGCCACCGCCAGTCCGCTCACCAATGGTAAAACGCCGGTCAATGTGCCCGAGGAGCAGGCGCGTCTGCGGCTTGAATATGCCTTGCCCTTCGAACGCGACGTCAAAATCTCCTTCGGACCGGACTTTCTCGGCCGCCGTCCGATCGACGTCTATGACCAGCAATACATCAAGCCGGCCACCATTTTCGACGGCGGCGTCCGATATGAGCGCGAGCTCTACGGGCACAAAATCTCTGCCAATCTGACGATGCAAAATATCTTCAACACCGCCTATTGGGCCTATTACCGCAGCGGTGACGGGCTCCTCCTCGGCAATCCGCGCACGGTCGCACTGACGGTAAAAGCGTCATGGTGAGCGGGGGGACGATCATGCCGTCGGCGAGGCGGGATCGGTCTTCCGCATCGCAGCCCATGGCGAGGCTTCTCGCTCTGGGCGCGCTGCTTGGCGTCGCTGCCTTCGGTTCGCTTCTGATCGGCCGCCACCCGGCGCCGCCCTTGCCGGCCTTGGCCATTCTGGCCTCGAGATTCATGCCTATCGAGCCGTTCTGGAGCCATGAGCTTGCGACGGTGATGCTGAAAATCCGCCTTCCACGCATCCTCGCCGCCATCGAAATCGGGGCGGCGCTGGCGGCTTCCGGCGCCGCCTACCAGGGGATGTTTCGTAATCCCCTCGTTTCGCCCGATATTCTAGGGGTATCCGCCGGAGCGGGATTTGGCGCGGCGCTGGGCATCCTACTGGGATGGCCTGCCTTCTCGATACAGGCGAGCGCCTTCGGCTTTGGCCTGCTCGCCGTAGCTGCGGCCTGGCTGTTCGCCGCCTGGCGTGGGCGGGGCGATGGCGGCGCCCTGGTGATGATCCTCGCTGGGATCGTCGTCGGCTCGGTCTTTTCCTCGCTGATCTCACTGCTCAAATTCGCTGCCGATCCGACCAATATCCTGCCTGCGATCACCTTCTGGCTGATGGGCGATCTGGCCTCGGTCGCATCACGCGATGTTTATCTCGCGTTGCTGCCGATTTCCGCGGGTTTGCTGGCCTTGTTGCTGCTGCGCTGGAAATTGAACGTCTTGTCTTTCGGCGAGGAAGAGGCTCAGGCCCTGGGGATCGATGTTTCACGCCTGCGCCTGGCGGTCATCGCCAGCGCCACGCTGATCACGGCCTCCAGCGTGGCGATCTGCGGAATCATCGGTCTGGTCGGCCTGGTCGCGCCGTTTCTCGCCAGGCGGCTGGTCGGCCCCAATCACGCGATCATGCTTCCCGCGTCCATGCTGCTCGGCGCGCTCTATCTGCTGGTCGTCGACGACCTCGCCCGGTCGGCGCTGGCGGTAGAGATTCCGCTCGGCATTCTTACTTCGCTGATTGGCGCTCCATTCTTTCTCTATCTGTTGCTCGACACCCGCAAATCCTGGAGTTGAGGAGGCCGAATGCGCGAATTTCTCGTCGATGGGCTGGCCTGCGGCTACGGCGCCCGGACCGTTCTGGCGAACGTGTCCTTCTCCGTCAGGGGCGGTGACTTTTTCTGCCTGCTCGGCCCGAATGGCGCGGGCAAGACCACTTTGTTCAAGACGATCCTGCGCCTGATGAAACCGAGGGGCGGGCGCATCCTGCTCGACGGAGAGGATGTCGCGGCATGGTCGCATAAAGATTTCGCCGCCCGTATCGGCTATGTCCCGCAGGCGCATATGCCGGCCTTCCCCTACAGGGTGTTCGACGTCGTGGCCATGGGGCGAACCAGCCGCCTTGGCCTTCTGGGTTCGCCATCGCGCACCGATATCGCGATCGCCGAAGAGGCGCTCGATTTTCTGGCCATCGGTCATCTGAAGGATGCCGCCTGCACGCAGATCAGCGGCGGAGAGCGGCAATTGATGCTGATCGCGCGGGCGCTGGCGCAGCAGCCCAAAATTCTGGTGATGGACGAGCCGACCTCGAACCTCGATTTCGCCAACCAGATCGCCGTGCTCGACCTCGTCGCCCGACTGGCCGCACAAAAAGCCATTGGCGTGATTTTGACGACGCATGATCCTAATCATGCTTTGCTCTATGCTTCCAAAGCCGCCACCATCGGCCGCGGCGGGACATTTGCGGTTGGCGCGCCCGAAGCGGTCGTCAGCGAAGCCTATTTGCGCGACACTTATGGCGTCGCTCCGCAAATGGCGACGACCCGTCTTGATGACGGCCGCATGGCCAAGGTGTATTTGCCTCTCGGCAAAAAGCTGCCGTGCGCCCGATTGAGTTCATTGAAAAGCGGCGTGATCGCGCTGCTGTTGGGGCTGGCGTTCTTCTCCGGAGCGGGCGTTGATTTTTCGCGCGCGGCCGGCATCTCGCGCAGCGTGGTCGACATGATCGGCCGCAACGTCGAGCTGCCCGAAAAAATCGAGCGCGTCGCCTGCCTCGAAGTGCTTTGCTACCAGAAATTGCTGATGCTCGGCGCGGCAGATCGCGCGGTGACCATGACCATCACCACAGCGCCCTGGATGGCTGTCGCCGATCACCATGTCGAGACGATAGAGAAAGTTCCGACCGAGCCGAATTTCGAAGACCTGCTGCTCAAGAAGACTGACGTGGCCTTTTTCGCCTATAACGCCGACCGAACGATGAAAAAGCTGGCCTCGCTGGGCATTCCCGCGCTCATTTCCCAGCCCGTGGGCCGAACGGCGTTGACGGCGGAGGAGTTTTCAACCGACGCCAAACAAGCGATCCGCCTGTTCGGTCAGGTTCTGGGCGGCCAGGCCTTGCGGCGCGCCGAGGACTGGTGCGCATATTTCGACGAAAAGACGCATTTTGTCGCCGCGCGTCTGGAGGCGGTTCCCGCCGACCGGCGCCCAAAACTTTATTACCTGCGCGGACCGCGCGCCCTCAACACGCAAGGGCGAGGCAGCAACACCTTCTGGTATGGCGAAATGGCCGGGGCCGACATGGTGGTGAAGAACCTGCCGCTGGCCGACAAGGGCCTCGTGTCGATAGAGGATATGATCCGCTGGAACCCGGACGCGATCCTGGTCGGGCGGCAATATTCTCCGGATCTGGCGCTCAAGGATGAACGCTGGGCGGACATAGCCGCTGTCCGCAACGGACGGGTGATCACCTCGCCCGAAGGCGTGTTTTATTGGGATGGCGGTCCCGAGGGCGTGCTGCTGATGCTGTTCCTCGCCAAAAAGCTGCATCCGACGCTGTTCGCCGATTTCGACATGAAAGCCGAGGTCAAGGCCTATTACGCCCGTTTCTATGATTTCCGCCTGTCCGACGCGCAGGCCGAATTGATTTTGCAGGGGCGGTCGCCGGACGGCAGCCGCTCCAATTCCATGAACAATTGATGGAAAAGATGAAACACGCCAATGCCTTTCCCATAGATCCTTCCGCGAAAAAGCTTGGCTGCGGCTCCGGCTCCGGCTGCCGCGATAAAGGCAAGCCGCCCGGCAAGGGCAAGGCCGGCTGCGCGTATCGCGGCGCCAAAATGGCGCTGCAACCGATTACCGATGCGGCGCACTTGGTTCATGGTCCGGCCTCCTGCGAAAATGGATCTTGGGCCTTCCGTCCGACCGCGTCGTCGGGACCGACGCTTCATCGGCAAAGCTTCACCACCGACATGCGGGAGATCGACATCATTTTCGGCGGCGAGGCCAGACTGCTCAAGGCGATCGGCGATGTGATCGCCCGCGACGATCCCGCCGCGGTTTTCGTCTACCAGACTTGCATTCCGGACATGATCGGCGACGATATTATTTCGGTCTGTCGCGTCGCCTCGGCGCGCTATTCGCGCAATATCGTCGCGGTCAATGCGCCGGGCATGGCTGGCGGGCCGCCCCTTTGGCGGCTATCGCGCCGGCGAGGCGTTGCTCGACCACCTCATCGGAACGCGCGAGCCGGACCAGATGACATCAACCGACGTCGCGCTGATCGGCGAGTTCAATCTCGCGGGCGAATTGGATCAGATCCGGCCGCTGCTGCACGCTCTGGGCATACGCCTGCTCGCCAGCATCACCGGCGACGGGCGCGTTGCCGATATCTCCGGCGCCCATCGCGCGAAGATCGCCGTGCTGCTCTGTTCGCAGGGACTCGACGGGCTCGCCGAAGGCCTGTTCGAGCGCCATGGCGTTCCCTTCTTCTCCGGCAGTTTTCATGGGATCGCCAATACATCGGAGACATTGCGGCGGCTCGCTTTGATGCTGGCTTATCGTGGCGGCCCGGCGGATTTGCCGGCGCGCGTCGAAACTTTCATCCGTGAGCGCGAGGCTGTCCTGGCAACGAAAATAGCGAGCTTTCGCAAACGTCTCGCTGGCAAACGCGTCCTGTTGCTGAGCGGCGGCGTCAAGTCCTGGTCCATCGCCGCCACTCTGCGCGATGCGGGAATGGAGCTGACGGGCGTCTCGGCCGGCAAGACATCAGCGGACGATCGCCGCAAACTGGTTTGCGCCCTGGGCGGCAAGGCGGCGATGATCGACAAATGGCGGCCCGGTGACCTGAATGCGCTAATAGCGTCGGGCGAGGTCGACATGGTGTTGGGCGGCGGCGACGCCCTGTTTTCCGCACGGCGCGCCCGCATTCCCTGGTTGGAGATCAATCACGGGCGTGATTTCGCGCTTTGCGGCTATGACGGAGCGCTGAATTTGCTGGAACGGATTGACGGCGCCTTCGCCAACCCTGTTTGGAGCCATGCACGGCGCGCGGCGCCATGGCATCGCTGACTGGGGAGGTTCGGGGTCGCCCTATCGCGCGGGATTTTGCCTTTCGGCCCCGTCGCCGGGGCCGAAAGGAGCGACTTCAGGCCTTGCCGCAGCCGCAGCCCTGAGAATTTTCCGGCTTGGAGCAGGAGGACGCCTGTTCCTCGCTTGGCAGGGCAAGAGCGAAATTGAAGCCGGGATTCTCGGGCGCTTCGGAATAATCGACCGTTGCGCCGGCGAGAATGTCCATCGAGTCCTCATCGACGAAAACGCGGATATCGCGAATTTCGACGATGACGTCGGTCTCCAGCGGCTCCTGCTCGAAGCGCATGGAATATTTCGGGCCGGAACAGCCGCCGTTTTCGGCGGTGATGCGAACGCCGAAACCGAGTTTGTCGTTGGTCTTCATCGAAGCTTCGATCGCCGCAATGGCCGGACGGGTGAGAATGAGCATGGCCAATAGTCCTTAGATTTTCACGCAGGTGTTTTCGACCGGGCAGACATCGACGCAGCGCGGCTGCTCGCCGTCGCATTCGGCGCACTTGGCGGCGTCGATGATGTAGGTGTCGCCCTTCATGCGAATGGCGGCGTTGGGGCATTCGAATTCGCAGGCGCCGCAGGCGGAGCATTGCGACGCGATGATCTTGAAAGCCATTTGTGTCTCCTTTGGTTGATGGGGTCAGGCGTTTCCTAGCGCCCGACGATTGGCGAAATAGGCGGCGACCGATGGTTCGATGAATTCGAAGGCGAAATCGTCGCTCGGCGTGATGCCTGCCGCCGCGAGTTCGGCCTTTGGGCAGCCGCCGATCTTGGCGCAGAGCAGGGCGTCGACGCCGTCGAGCATCTTGATGATCCCGGCCAGCGCCGAGTCTTCGCCCAGGCCGCCCTGGCAATAATGATCCTCGATCCGCCTGTGGCCGGCGAAGCGCACGCCGGAGGAATTGACCTCGTAAATCTGGAATTCCTTGGCATGGCCGAAATGCTGGTTGATCACGCCATCGCCCTTTGTGGCGATGGCGATGGTCATGCCGGCGGACTCCTTTGCCGGCGCGAGGATTTTATCGACGGCGACCTTGGCCGCCTTGTGCGCCTGGCGCTTTTGCTCGACTTCGGCGCGATAGGCGTCGCGCTGGGCAAAATCGACTTCGATCTTTTCCGGGAGCAAGGCGAGATTGAATTCCTGGCCACGATCTTCGCCCAGCATGCCCACGGCATCGGCGCGGCACTGGCGGCAATGGCGCATGAGTTTCGCGCCGCCCTCGCAGGCGTCCTGGACCTTTTTCAATTCCTGCGGCGTTGGACCGCGCTGCCCATTCAGGCCATAAAAGGTTCCATGCGCGGGGTCGGAGATGAGCGGCATGATATTGTGCAGGAAAGCGCCGCGCGCCTTGACCTGGCGGTTCACCTCGATCAGGTGCTCGTCATTGACGCCGGGGATCAGCACCGAATTGACCTTCACCAGCACATTGCGCGCGGTCAGCGTTTCGAGGCCGAGCATTTGCCGCTCATGCAGGATTGTGGCGGCTTCGACGCCGGTGTAGCGCTTGTGCTTATAGAAAATCCACGGATAGATTTTCGCGCCGATTTCGGGATCCACCATGTTGATGGTGATGGTCACATGGTCGATGTTCATGTTGACGATTTCGTCGACATGATCGGGCAGGGCGAGGCCGTTGGTCGAGATGCAGAGCTTGATGTCGGGCAGTTCTTCGACGACTTTCTCGAAAGTCGCCTTGGTGTGTCGCCAATCGTAGAGCGCGTCGCCCGGCCCTGCTATTCCCAGCACGGAGAGCTGCGGCACGCTCTGCGCCACAGCGAAGGTTTTTCGCGCGCCTTGTTCCGGCGTCAGGCGTTCGGATACGACGCCGGGGCGGCTTTCGTTGGCGCAGTCATATTTTCGGTTGCAATAATTGCATTGGATATTGCATGCCGGCGCCACAGCCAGGTGCATGCGCGCAAAATAGTGATGCGCTTCTTCGGAGTAGCAAGGATGGTCCTTGACCTTCTCCCAGACGCCGGGCGCGAGATCGTCCGGCCCTTGGTCCGAGCCGCAGCTTGACGAGGCGCAGCCGCTTGCAGCGGGGGCTTTCACGGCCAGCGATTTTGCATCTCCGCTCTTGGCGGTCTGGATCAGGTCGTCGAGCGAGATCATGCTGAAACCCCTTTAATTGGCCGCAGCCAGTGGTTGGCGGCGCGACGCCAGCCGGGCATTCTGCGCCTGCCGCAAGCGGGCTGAAAAACAGGAACGGCTGCGGCAGGCGAAATCCTTCTCGACAATCCGTGTCTCATGCGCCATCGCAGCGGCGCTGCGGACGCAATTCTCCAATTCCCTGACATTGCCGGGGAAGGCGCATTTGCAGAGCAGTTCGATTGCGCCGGGATGGAACGTCATGGCGCGGCGGTTCTCGGCGTTGAACCGCGCGAGGACATGCTGGGCCAGCGCCGGAATGTCTTCCCGCCTCTCTCGTAGCGACGGAACGCGAATTTGCGCGACGCCGAGGCGGTAATAGAGGTCGGCGCGAAAGGTCTTGTTCGTCGTCGCCGCTTCAAGATCGCAATGGGTGGCGGCGATGACGCGCACATCCACCTTCAGCGTCCTGCCGCCGCCGACCCGCTCGAATTCGCCTTCCTGCAAGGCGCGCAGCAATTTGGCCTGGAAGGAGAGAGGAATGTCGCCGATCTCGTCGAGCAGCAAGGTGCCGCCGTCGGCCAGTTCGAAACGTCCCCTCCGCCGCGCGACGGCGCCCGTAAAGGCCCCTCGCTCATGGCCGAACAATTCGCTTTCCAGCACGCTTTCGGGCAAGGCCGCGCAATTGACTTTGATGAAGGGCTTTTGGCGTCGTGGCGAAAGGTCGTGGATCGTTTGGGCGAAAAGCTCCTTGCCGGCGCCGCTTTCTCCGCGCAGCAGGACCGTGAGATTGGCGCCGGCGACGCGGCGGGCCTGTTCGAGCGCCGCTTTCAGGGACGCGCTTTCGCCGACGATTTTTTTCGCATCGGGCTTCGACGATGGACGGACGGCTATTCTTCGCGCAGGACCCGCATTGCCTGTCCTGAGCGAAAATGACAGCTGCGGGCCGATCAGATTGGCGACCAAGCTCAGGGTCCGGAGATTTACGCTCTGCTCGCGGGCGCCATCCGTCGGTTGTCGAACGCACAACAGGCCGATTGGTTTGTTTTCCGCCAGGATCGGAGCCACGAGCAAATGATTTCTGGGGCCCCGCATTCTGCTCGCGCCTTGCGTGGGGGCTCCGGCGGGAATCGAGCCGCTTGCGCAGGAGGCCAGCAGCTTCTTCACTTTCTGCGAAGGTTTTTCCGGCTTCGTCCCGGCGTCCTGTCCGGCGAAGGGGACGAGCAGTCCCTCCTCGTCGAAAATCACGAGGCGCCCATCGCGCAGGCTGAGGGAGGTCTCCAGAATTGCCAGGACGCGCTCCAGGGCGCAGGCCGTGGCGCCGAATTCCGTCAGAACGGCCACCACTTCGGCGGCGAGCGAGAAAGCGTCATCCGCCTTGATATGCCCGATGGCTGGCGCTTCCGCGCTCCGTCCCGACAAAGACTTCATGCCGCCCCCCCCTTGCGCCGCCATCAGGCGATCATCGGAACGACCATGACCGGCGCGTCCAGCACAGCCAGCAACTTGCGCCTGACGCCGCCGAGCGTTTGTCCGGCCAGAGCGCAGGACAGGCATTTGCCGGTCAACCGGACTTCGACCCTTTGGCCTCGGACCGCGACAAGTTCGATATCGCCGCCGTCGGCCTGGATGGCGGGGCGCGCCCGCGCGATGGTCTCGGCAATGATGCGCTGCCTCTCGTCTTCAGACATGGAAGGGCCTCCTTGAGCGAAAGGATTGCAGATAGATGGCGTTGAAACCGCGCACGGAAGCGAGCAGCGCCTCGTCCAGCGCGACTTTGGGATCGTAACTCTGGACCACGGAAAGCCAGCCGTCGTAGCTGATGGCGCTCAGATGCCGGCGCATGTCGGGGTGGTCGACCATGCCGCTGGACCCCAGAGGAGCGAGACCAGGCTCGTCGATATGCACATGGTCGAGGCGCCCGCGGCGGGCGGCGAAATGCTGATGGCCGTTCTCGCCATTGGCGGCGAGCGCCGCCGTCCCGATATGCAATCCGAAGGAGGAATGGTCGAGCGCGTTGACCAACATCAGGCATTCGCGCGCCAGCCGGCAGAAGTCGCCCTGCGACGGCGCGAGCGGCGCGAAACAGAGGATCGTGCCATGGTCCTCTATGCGTGGCAGCAATCTTTCGAGAAAGGCGCGGGATTGCAGCCAGGCCTCTCTGGGGGCGATGGATCGAGCCCAGCGGGCGTCGAGGATCAGCGAGCGGCCGCCAAGATCGCGGCAGACCTGCGAGAGATGGACGAGATGCTCGATGGTGTAATGCCTTATGCAGGCGTCCTCGAAAATCCCCAGTTCCGGTCGTCCGCCGAGCACCGCGTGCAGCCCGACGATTTGCAGTCCGGCGGATTGGGCGGCGCGGCCATAGGCCCCGACCTGCGATGCGTTGAAACCCTCTCCGAAATAGGGCCGCGGCCATGTGTGGTCGGGCGCGATTTCCAGGCCTTCGACGCCCAACGCCCGCAGTTCGGGCAAAAGCGCCGTGTGGTCGAAGGCGGGCAGGGCGAGGTTGGAGAAGGCAAGACGCATGGGGTCAGTCCAGTTCTTCGACGGAAGCGATCAGGCGGCGGCTCGTCGCGCTGTCCTTTTGCGGCGTGGGCGCGACGGCGGAGGCTTTCGCCTTGGCTTTGTCCACCCAGGGCAGGCCGCCATAGACGAGGGCGAGGCTCACCTCGTTGAGCAGATCGACAATGTCGTGGCCTTCGTCGACGACGATCGGCTGGATGCCGGCGAGCATGAGGCGGCGCACGGAATTGCTGCCGATCGACGCCGCATAGACCGCGGCGCAGCCCTCGACGAAATCGAGCTTGGGGATGACCTTGTCCTGCACTGTGCCGGTCAGGCCGCTGCGGCCCGATTCCCCGACCTGCTCCGCCTTGAAGAATTCGGCGACTTCGACGAGATCGGCCTGTCCCGGAGAAACGTCGTAAATGACCAGGCTTTCGGCGCCGCCAAAATGCAGGTCGACCTTTTGCTGATCGGTGGAGGCGAAGGCGATCTTCAGCATGGCCTTACTCCGCTGCTTCTTGTCGATAGCGGGAGACGTAAGGGCGCAACTCTTGATAATGGCCGGCGAGCAGGTTGGCGGCAGTGAAGATCAGGCGCCGCGCGCCGCCATAGCCGATCCAGGAAACCGCGTGTGCGCCGTAAGAATCATAGATCGGAAAGCCCGCGCGCAAAAAGGCCGCGCCGCTGCGGCGGGCGATCTCCGCACCATGCGAATTGGTGACGATCAGGTCGGCCTCGCCGCCGCTGGCAAGATTTTCGAAATCCTCGAGATCGCCGACGACGACGCTTTCAATCGGCAGGTCGGCCAGACGCTGCGCGCGCGCCGAAGCGACGGCTGCGACAATCTCCGAACCCATGCCGACGAAAAAATCGGTCAGCGCGCCGACGAGATCGGAATCGCCCGCGACGCCGACCTTGGCGCCGCCGAACTGGAATTGGCAATCGACCATGGCGTCGGCCAATTGATCGCGCTTGCGGGCAAATTGCGGCGGGACCGGAGCGCCGGCGATGGTTGAAAGCGCCTGTGTAAAAGCGTCTGAGGCGTCGAGTTCGATCAATTGATCGAAACGCCAGTCGGGCAGGCCAGTCCGCTCCTTGAGCAGGTCGGCGGCGCGGGTCATCGAGCGGCCGACGACGAGCGTGGCGATGGATTCGCCCATGCCTTCGATTTCGGCGCGGGTCACGCCGCCATAGGTCAGGGTCGAATAACCGGCCTCGATGAGATGGCCGTCGAGCGAGGCGCCGACATCGGGCAGGATGATGGGCGTCAGTCCGAAAGCCTCAATCCACAGCCGCAAATCTTCGAGATCGCCGGGCGTTAGCATTGAGGAGGCGAGCACATTGACTTGCCGCGCCTTTTTTTGCGAGGAGCCATGCCGCTGCGGAACCAGCGCGGCAATAATCGATTCGACGGCGGCGGCGAAGCCGGTTTCAAGGCACCCCAGCGTATCGCTGGCGCTGACCGGCACGACCGAGACGCCGGCGCATTCGGGATGGCGCTTACGAAACTCCTGCACGGTGCGCGGCACGTCGGCGCCTTGCATTTCCGAAAGGCCGGTGGTGACGAGGCCGATCACGCGCGGAGCATTCTTGGCGCAGATCGTCGCAAGAGCCTCGACGACATTGTCGTCCGAGCCGAGCACGGTGGTCGTCTGGTCCATGGCCGTGGTCTGGAGTGGGATCGGTTCGTTGAAATGGCGCATGAAGAAGAGCTTGTTGAAAGAAGTGCAGCCGCGGGCGCCGTGCTCCAGCGGCATGCATTCGGCGATGCCGAGGAAGGCGAGCGACGCGCCGATCGGCTGGCTGGCCTTGAGCGGATTGACCGCCAGCGGCTTCGTGGGGTTGAGGATCTCGGCCATTCAAGCCACCGCCCGAGCGAGAGAAGCCGAATGAGGCGATACGCGCTTTGCCCAGGCGGGGCGTGAGCGCACCTGCGCCCAGACCGGGGAATGCATGGCGTGGTCGAGATTGCGCGCCAGTTCGATGAGACCCTCATAACCAGCGTAGCCGATGCGCCGGACGTGATCGATATCGAGGAAGGGAATGCGCGATTTCAGCGTCGGATAGATGTAGCGGTCGCCGGCGATCAGGATGTCGGCCTCGCATTCGTGGAAGGCGGCGATCAGGGCGGTCTGGTCGTTATCCGAGATCATCCGGGCGTCCGGCCCCATCAATTCGCGAATGCGGGCCTTGTCCTCTTCGGTGGATTTTTCCGTGCCGGTGGCGACGACGACCATGCCGAGATCCTGCATGGCCGAGACCACCGACCAGGATTTGTAGCCGCCCGTGAAGATCAGGACGCGCTTGCCCTTCAGCCTCTCCCGCAGAGGCGCAAGGGCGACTTTCACACGCTCTTCCTCACGGGAAACCAGGGCCTCGACACGGGCGGTCAGATCGGGATCATTCAGCAGGCGGGCGAAACCGCGAAAGGCCTCCGACGTGTCTGCGACGCCGTAAAAGCTCCCTTCGAACCAGGGGATGCGGTAATCCCCCTCCAGCTTGCGCGCGACATGCAGCATCGCCTTGGAGCAGACCACCATGTTGGCTTCGGCGCGGTGCATGGTCTGCACCTCGCGAAAACGGCTGTCGCCGGAGAAGCTGCACAGGACGCGCAGCCCCAACTCGTCGAACAGGGGCGAGACGTTCCAGAATTCGCCGCCGACGTTCCATTCGCCGATCAGATTGACGTCGTGGCGCCTGACACCGGGAATTTCCAGTTCCGCTGGAACCGGCTCAGGCTCGCGCCGGCCGATGATGTGCTTGTAGGCGGCGTCGCCGGCGACGCGGTTGCCGAGATTCTTGTTGCCGTAGAAGCCGGCGCAATCGACCGGGACGACGGGCACTCCGAATCTGGCCTCGGCCTGTTTCGCCACCGCCTCGATGTCGTCGCCTTGCAGCGCGGGCACGCAGGTGTTGTAGATGAACACGGCGGCGGGCTTATGCGTCTCCACCGTCTGGCGGATCGACTGAAACAGGCGTTTTTCGCCGCGCCCCATGATCACGTCCATGTCGGACAGGTCGGTGGTCATGCCGATGCGATAGGTGTCGGGTCCGCTGGAGCGAGTGCCGCGATTGTCCCAGGAGGAGCCGGCGCAGCCGATTGGGCCATGCACGATATGGGCGACGTCGGCGACCGGCAGCAGGGCGTTGCGCGCGCCATCGAAACAGCAGCCGCCCTGCGTCGCGCCGGGGGCGGGCTTGGCGCAGCCCGACTTGGATTTGTTGTTATGCGCGCAGGCCGGCTCGCTCATCAGGGCCTGAATGTCTTCCGGCTTCATGCCGCCCTCCGCGGTTGCGTTCGGGGAGTATTTTGCAAAGCCCGGGCCATTCGGCGGACGAGGCGCTTATTCGCGGGAAAATGAGGTCCGAACAGGGATCGCGCAGGATTTTGCCGAACACGGGCGTACCAATCGGCCGTTCCGCGCAAATTTTCGTACCGTTATGTAACAAAAGAAAATAGCGCACGAAATATGCAGATGATAAAAAGTTGAGCACAGGCATAGGCAGACAATCGATTTCAATTGGCCTATATTGGCAATGAAGCTGGTGGCCCGGATTTTGCTCGTATGGAAAATTCCGGAAGGCCGCTCAAGCCACGCAATTGCGCCTTGAAAGCCGGGAGCCGGCCCTTCGCATGCGCTCGCCTTTGAGGTCAGGAACGGCATGGGTCACAAGCAAACCATCGACGAATATACCGACGAGGCGCTCGAAGACTTCACACATTGTTTCACCGGCGAGTGCCGGATCAACGTCTTGCCAACTCTCTACAGAATAAGCCAGGTCCTCGCGGAGAGCGAGGATCTGGAATCTTCGTTGGCGATCATCCTTGGCGTCATGCAGAAGAGGCTGAAGGTTCTGCGCGGGGCCGTGACCCTTTACGAACGCGGCTCCGAGACCATTTTCATCCACAAGAGCTTCGGGCTTACCGACGTGGAGAAATCGCGCGGGATTTACACGCCGGGCGAAGGCATTACCGGCGAGGTCATCGAATCCGGCCAGCCGATCGTCGTGCCGCATATTTCCGCCGACGCTCGCTTTCTCGACCGCACCAGGGCGCATGGCGACGGCGCGGGAATGAACGCCTCCTTCTTCTGCGTGCCGATCATCCACGCCAAGAAGGTGCTCGGCGCGATCAGCGCGGAGCGCGTCTATATCAATCGTCACCTTCTCAAGCAGGATATGGAGCTTGTCGCCACGCTCGGCTCAATGATAGCCCCCGCCGTCGAACTCTACCTGATGGAGAATTTTGAGAAGGTGCGGCTGGAGAACGAGAACCGCCTGTTGCAAAGCGCGCTCAAACGGCGTTTCAAACCCTCAAATTTTATCGGTAATTCCAAGCCGATGCAGGAAATTTACGGGTTGATCGAAAAAGTCGCGACGACCAAGGCCACGGTGCTGGTGCTGGGAGAGAGCGGCGTCGGCAAGGAGCTGGTTGCCGGCGCCATCCACTATAATGGCGCCACGGCGAACGGCCCCTTCGTGGTCTTCAATTGTGCCGCTCTCCCGGAGAGCATAATCGAGAGTGAATTGTTCGGTCACGAAAAGGGCTCGTTCACTGGCGCGGTCGGCATGCGCAAGGGCCGTTTCGAAATGGCCGATGGCGGCACGATCTTCCTCGACGAAGTCGGCGAATTGAGCTTGCCGATGCAGGCGAAGCTCCTGCGCGTATTGCAGCAGAGGACTTTCGAGCGTGTCGGCGGCTCGAAGCCCGTGCGCGTCGATCTCCGCATCATCGCCGCGACCAATCGCAATCTGCCGGAAATGATCGAAAAGGGCTTGTTTCGCGAGGACCTTTATTACCGGCTGAACGTCTTTCCCATTACGATTCCTCCGCTGCGCGACCGCTCCAGCGACGTCATTCTGCTCGCCGACTATTTCGTCACCAAGAGCGCGGAAGAGATGGGCAAGGACGTCAAACGCATCTCGACTCCAGCCCTCAACATGCTGATGGCCTATCACTGGCCCGGCAATGTGCGCGAACTGGAAAATGTCATCGAGCGCTCGGTCATCCTGAGCGACGACGGGGTGATCCACGGCTATAACTTGCCGCCTTCCTTGCAGACATCGACCGAAACCGGAACGACCTTTGGCTGCGGCCTCGAAGCGAAAATCCTGGCCGTCGAATATGAAATGATCGTCGAGGCGCTGAAGACGCATAACGGCAACACGACGGAGGCGGCGAAGGAGCTGGGTCTGACTCGGCGCATTCTTGGCCTGCGCATGGAAAAGCACGGCATCAATTACAAGGACTACCGCCGCGGCGGCGCGGCCTAGGAGACAGACTCACATGGCGGAAATGAGCGAAAACCAGAAGTTCCACCTGTTGCTGGCGGATATCGCCATGGCCGCCGCGATCAAGACATCCGGCTCGTCCTTTTCGCCAATGCAGGGCGCCTACGAGCCAGGGGCCTTGCGCGATTTATGGCTGGCCCAAGCTCGCGACGAAGAATTGAAGCGGAAAGTTCTGGCGCTGGCCAACGCGGGCGTTGCGTCCTTGCAGGGAGTCGATCCCGATCAACTCACGCGGGCCGCGGAAAAATATGGCATTCCGATCGACGCTGCGCTGGCGGATCGCATCGCCGTGCATTTCACCGACAAGCGGCAGGCGATCATCCGCTATCGCAGCTAAAACGGCTCGTCATTGCGAGACGAGCGAAGCAATCCAGAGCCAGCTTGTTGCTCCTGGATCGCGTCGTCGCTTGCGCTCCTCGCATGAAGGCCTTGCTTTGTCGCGATCATGGAAAACAAAAAAAGGGCGAGCGTTTCTCACGCCCGCCCTTTTTTGCAATTCCGCCCGGCAAAAAATCACATCGGCGTAATGCCGTGCTCCTGGTAGATTACGTCCTGGGCCTGCTTGAATTCGCTCATGGTGAAGTCGTAGCCCGACTCGCGAATGGCGGCCCAGCTCGCCTCTTCGTCTTCGCTGATTTCATTCATTGTTTTACGGAAATCAACATCCGAACGCATGCGCTTGATATAGTCGACGGCGGATTCGACCGACATGAACGAGCCTCCGTTTCAGGTTGACAAATGCGGTCCGGATGATTACCCGAACCGCGTTCAAAAAGATCAGCCGGCGGCCACCTCGGCGGCGGACTTGCCGACGATCGACTCGTCGATCTTCTGCATGATGCCATGCTCCATCAGCAGGTCTTCCAGTTCGTCCATGGTGATCGGGGTCGGGATGATGCCCTTGCCGACATTGGCGTGGACCTTGTTGGCGAGTGTGCGATATTCTGCCGCCTGATCGGAATCCGGCGCATATTCGATCACTGTCATGCGGCGCAGCTCGGCGTGCTGCACGATATTGTTGCGCGGCACGAAGTGGATCAGCGTGGTGCCGAGCTTCTTGGCCAGCGAGTCGGCCAATTCATATTCCTTGTCGGTCTGGCGTTCGTTGCAGACCAGGCCGCCCAGGCGCACGCCGCCGGAATTGGCGTATTTGAGAATGCCCTTGGAGATGTTGTTGGCGGCATACATGGCCATCATCTCGCCGGACATGACGATGTAGATCTCCTGCGCCTTGTTCTCGCGGATCGGCATGGCGAAACCGCCGCAGACGACGTCGCCGAGCACGTCGTAGGAGACGTAGTCGACGTCTTCGTAGGCGCCGTTCTCTTCCAGGAAGTTGATCGAGGTGATGACGCCGCGGCCGGCGCAGCCGACGCCGGGCTCCGGACCGCCGGACTCGACGCAACGGATGTCGCGATAGCCGATCTTCATCACGTCTTCGAGTTCGAGGTCTTCGACCGAACCCGCTTCGGCGGCGAGCGACAGGATGGTGTCCTGCGCCTTGGCGTGCAGGATCAGGCGGGTCGAGTCGGCCTTGGGGTCGCAGCCGACGATCAGGATCTTCTGGCCCATTTCCGCGAGGGCGGCGAGGGTGTTCTGCGATGTCGTCGACTTTCCGATGCCGCCCTTTCCGTAGAAGGCGATCTGCCTGAGTTTTGCCATGTGGTGCTCCTTTTTGCCGTAGTGGGGTTTGGGCTTCCTTCGAACGCTTGGCCCCTATTCGGGCAGCGGCGTTTGAACCAGTTCGATGCGGTGACCATCGGGATCTTCGATAAAGGCGACGATGTTTTCGCCGTGGCGCTGTCCGCGCGGCGGACGCGGCATCGGCACGCCCAAGGAGGCGAGCCGGTCGCACAGGCGCTGGATATTGTTGACCTCGATGGCGATGTGGCCAAAGGCGTCGCCCGCCACATAGGGCGTCTCGCGCTGCCAGTTGGAGACCAACTCCAGCATCATGCGGCCGGGCGCGTCGCCATAGCCGAGATAGGCCTGGGAGAACTGGTTCTTCTTGTGCTCGCGCCGCTCCAACACATTCATGCCGAGGCATTGAGTGTAGAAATCTATGGAGCGGTCGAGATCGGCGACGCGCAGCATCGCGTGCAGAAGTCGGAATTCCGCGGCGTCGATGGGGGCATCGACAACCGCTTCCTGCTTGGCGGCGAAGACCTCGACGAGCGCGGTTTCAACAGCCTTGCCGGCATGCATGTTGGTGGCTTCGATGCCGATCGCGGCGAGCGCTTCCTGAGGCGCCGCGCCGATTTTGGCGACGAGCAAAATCCTGCAGTCGGCGATCATGCGATAGATCGTGTCGCGCTTGTCTTCCTCTTCGTTGAGCGCGTGTTCCGCGACCAGACGCGTCTCGACGAGGCGCGGTCCGCGTGCGTCGACATCATAGACGGAGAAAATGTCGGCGTGGCCGAAATGCAGATCGACGCGCTGTCCCTCGCGTGTCGCCACGGCGATGCGCAGAGCGGAGGCAGCGTTTGCGGCCACATCGACTGGCTGCGTCTCGGCATGGTCTTCCATAAGCGTATCCAGCATGGCGCGTCCTCGCGGCATCAGGCCGACGACGGAATTGCAACGGCCGTGCCACAACGGATTTGCCGCGATTGCGCGCTGTTTCGCTGCATGGACGCACGGCGGCGTACGCATTCAAAATATTTCGTACCGATTCGTGCGGGCTGGGAATGACGCCGCCGGAAGCAACTTTCCGGATTCCGCATATCGGAGCGAAAATGCGGGGTCGGAGACCACCTTGCGAGTTCTCCCTTCTCCTGCATTCGCAAAGGAATCCGTGTGCGCATTGTCGTCGACAAGGACCTCGGCGGCGAAAAAATTGCGGTTCGGATCGGCCTTGGCACGCTTCCTGCCATTAAGGGTCGACCGGCGCGGGACCGAGTTTCTTCTTTGCCCGCGGCTGCCAGCCGAAAGCCTCTGCTTTCCGAGAACTCACCTGCTGTGAGGAGGACAACTCATGCCTATGGTTCTATTGGAGTGCGACAAAGCAATCCCTGAACGCGAAAAACACATTTACCTGAAGGTGGAAGGCGAAGACTCGCGCGACTATCTTCCCGTCTCAAACGCCGCCACCATTCCGGGCACCTTGTCCGAACGCGGCTGCGCCTTTTGCGGCGCCAAGCTGGTTATCGGCGGCGTGTTGAAAGACACGATCCAGATGATCCATGGCCCCATCGGTTGCGCCTACGACACCTGGCACACCAAGCGCTATCCGACCGACAACGGCCATTTCAACATGAAATACGTCTGGTCGACGGACATGAAGGAAAGCCACATCGTCTTCGGCGGCGAAAAGCGCCTGGAGAAGTCGATCAACGAAGCCTTCGACGAAATGCCCGACGTCAAGCGCATGTTCGTCTACACCACCTGCCCGACGGCGCTAATCGGCGACGACATCAAGGCGGTGGCGAAGCAGGTGATGCAAGAGCGTCCCGACGTCGACATCTTCACTTGCGAATGCCCCGGCTTCGCCGGCGTGTCGCAGT
Source organism: uncultured Alphaproteobacteria bacterium (assembly GCA_963849665.1). GTDB lineage: Bacteria > Pseudomonadota > Alphaproteobacteria > Rhizobiales > Beijerinckiaceae > Rhodoblastus. The sequence continues at coordinate 29,976 of CAWKJW010000080.1, forward strand.
CGAAGGGCCACCACGTCCTCAACATCGGCTGGATCAATGAAAAGGTCGGCACGCTGGAGCCGGAGATCACCAGCGAATATACGATGAACTTCATCGGCGACTTCAACATCCAGGGCGACACCCAGCTGCTCCAGACGTATTGGGACAAGCTCGGCATCCAGGTCATCGCCCACTTCACCGGCAATGGCACTTACAACTCGCTGCGCTCGATGCATCGCGCCCAGCTCAATGTGGTCAACTGCGCCCGTTCCTCCGGTTACATCGCCAATGAACTGAAGAAACAATACGGCATCCCGCGCCTCGATATCAACTCGTGGGGCTTCTCCTACATGGCCGAAGGCATCCGTAAAATCTGCGCCTTCTTCGGCATCGAGGATCGCGGCGAGAAGCTGATCGCCGAGGAATACGCCAAGTGGAAGGACCAGCTCGACTGGTACAAGGAGCGCTTGCAAGGCAAGAAGATGGCGATCTGGACCGGCGGTCCGCGCTTGTGGCACTGGACAAAGTCGGTCGAAGACGACCTCGGCATTCAGGTCGTCGCCATGTCCTCGAAATTCGGCCATCAGGAAGATTTCGAAAAGGTCATCGCCCGCGGCCAGGCCGGCACCTACTACATCGATGACGGCAACGAACTCGAATTCTTCGAGATCATCGATCGCGTCAAGCCGGACGTGATCTTCACCGGGCCGCGCGTGGGAGAGCTGGTGAAGAAGCTCCATATTCCCTACGTCAATGGCCACGGCTACCACAATGGCCCCTACATGGGTTTCGAGGGCTTCGTGAACCTCGCCCGCGACACCTACAACGCCGTTCACAACCCGCTGCTCAAGCTCGCCGCGCTCGATCTCGGCGCCGGAGCGGCGCAATTGAAGGAGGCCGCGGAATGAGCGCGCAACAAGTCGATCAATTGTTCAACTACGTCCAGCAGCGCTACCTGTGGCAGTTCTTCTCGCGGTCCTGGGACCGTACGGAGAACATCAACGGCATCATCGCGACGGCGATCGATCTTTTCCATGGCGTCGAGCCGAAGAAACACCTGCCCATGGAAAAGCTGTTCTATGCCGACGCCAAGGAAATGGTGAAGGATTTCAGGGAAAATTTCTCCTGGATCAACGATCTTGAGCCCACCAAGCTCACCGACTTGCTGAACGGCCTCAAGGCGGAGCTGATCGATCACACGATCACCAAGTCGCTGAACCACGAACTGAATCACTCGCTGTATTGAGCGCGAATGCCGCCGCGTCTTGCCAGACGCGGCGGTCCGAAAATCCACCACTCCTCAGAGAAAGGAACCCGCCATGGGTTGCGAAATCACAACGCGCGAAAGGGCTGGCGTCATCAATCCGATGTACGACTGCCAGCCGGCCGGCGCGCAATATGCCGGCATCGGCATGAAAGACTGCATTCCGCTGGTCCACGGCGGCCAGGGCTGCACGATGTTCGTGCGCCTGCTGTTCGCCCAGCACTTCAAGGAAAACTTCGACATCGCCTCGACCTCGCTGCACGAGGATTCGGCGGTGTTCGGCGGCCACAAGCGCATTCAGGAAGGCTTGATGGCGCTTGTGCGCCGATATCCCCACCTGCGCATCATCCAGGTCATCAGCACCTGTTCGACGGAAGTCATCGGTGACGACATCGAGGGCAACATCAAATACGCCCAGGACATGATCGCCGCGGAATTCCCGGGCCGCGAAGTCTTCATCGTTCCCGTCCATACGCCGAGCTTCAAGAACAGCCAGGTCGGCGGCTATTCCGAATGCGTCGTGGCGACCTGGAAGACCATCGCCAAGGAAAAGGTCGCGCCGACGGGCAAGATCAACATCTTCCCCGGTTGGGTCAATCCCGGCGACGTCGTGCTGCTCAAGCGCTACGCCTCGGAAATGGGCGTCGATGCGACGATCTTCATGGATACCGAAGATTTCGACTCGCCGATGCTGCCCGATAAATCGATCCACACGCATGGCCGCACCACCGTCGAAGACATCAAGGCTTCGACCGGCGCGACCGCCTCGCTGGCGCTCGCTCGCTACGAAGCGGCGTCGACGGTGGACTACCTCAAGAGAGAGTTCGACGTCCCCGGCTACACGATTTCCTCGCCCTACGGCATCGCCAATACCGATGCGATGCTGAAAAAGCTCAGCGAAATCACGGGCAAGCCGATCCCGGCGTCGCTCATCAAGGAGCGCGGCATCGCGATCGACGCGCTGCAGGACCTCGCGCACATGTTCTTCGCGGACAAGCGCGTCGCTCTGTTCGGCCATCCTGACCTGGTGATCGGCCTCGCCGAGTTCTGCATCGAGGTGGAGTTGAAGCCGGTGCTGCTGCTGCTCGGCGACGACAACACCAAATACAAGAAGGACCCCCGCATCCTCGCCCTGAAAGACAAGGTCAACTGGGACATGGACGTGGTCTGCAACGCAGACCTGTGGGAGCTTGAAAAGCGGGTAAAGGATCCGGACTACAAGATCGACATCATCCTCGGTCATTCGAAGGGCCGCTATGTCGCAATCGACGCCAACCTTCCCATGGCGCGCGTGGGCTTCCCGACCTTCGACCGCGCGGGCCTCTATCGTCATCCGACCATGGGCTACCAGGGCGCCATGGAAGTAGGCGAGGCTATCGCCAACGCCATGTTTACCCACATGGAATACACGCGCGATCGCGAATGGATCCTCAACACCTGGTGATTGAGGGTTGCGCGAAGGGGGCGGCCTCTGTCACCGCCCCCTTCCTTTTGCTTGCCGCCGATTTTTTCGAGAGGGGCCATCCATGAGCTTCACCCAGCGCCTGATCGCCAATCCCGCCTTCGGCTGGTCAAGAAATCTGCGCCTGCCGGAATATCGGCAGATCGAACTCTACACCAAGCGCAAGGCGCTCAATTTCCTCGATCCCCCCGCGCCGGAAGAGGCGCCGGTCGATCGCATCGCCGCCGTCTGCCGCGCGGCCCTGGCCTTCGAGGCGACCTTTGCCGGGCTCCATCCGACCGACCTGCCGCTGACTGCCTGGAAACGTATCCAGGAATTGCCGCGCGGCACGCAGACGGAAAAGATTCTCGCAGAGCTGCACCGCGTCCTGCGCGTCGCGCGGAAAATCGCCTTTCACCCGCACGGCCACGTCGACATGCGCGACGGCGTAGTCTGCCTCAATGGCGCGATCGACCTGGTCGCCTTGTCGCTGGAGATCACGGCGTCCGGCCTGGACATCCTGGAGACCATGGTCGCCTATTGGTTCGTGTCGCTGACGAGCCCCTATCCGGACGCCTATGTCGAGCTGATGATGGCGGAATATTTCGCTGATGTCGTCACGGAGATCAAAAGGTTCTCGGACGAGGACCGGATCCTCTACCAGTTCCGCCGCCGCGCGCCGTTCAATCGCCATTTTCGCTTCGACTGCGACAATCCCAAGGCCGCCTACGACAGCGAGTTCGTGGTCTTCGAGATCGGCCCGCTCTACCGCGATCCGGCGCGCTTCCCGATCGATTTCTTCGTCATGCTCGACGATCTCCTGCACATCATTCCGGTCGAGGCGCTGAAGGGGGGCCGCATCGAGCGCAAGGATCTGCCCAGATGGCGCGCGCGCGGCCTCGATCCTCTGGCCTTGCCGGCGTCGTTCCGCACCCGTTTCGCCCGTGAGAAGATTGTCGTGGGACAGCCTATGACTTGATTTCATCGCCGCAGCGCTGTGCGCGCTGGGCGCCCCTCGCACTCGCTCGGCGCCGCGTTCGCTCCTGGGGTTTCCGCTGCGCGAAAACCAAGTTCCCAATGATTGGACGCCCGAAAATTTAAGGAGTGAACCATGGAAGGCCCGCATCTGCGCATCGCCATCACCAGCGACAGCCTGATCAATCTCGACGCCAATTTCGTCGCCGCGAAGCAGTTCGTGCTTTACGACGTGTCGCTGGACGAGTTCGAGTTCGTCGACGCCGTGCAATTCGCGCGTCGCTCCAAGGGCAAGGCGCAGGGCGGCGGCAAGGAGGCCAATGGCGGCCGCTGCATCATGGACGACATGGAAAATGACGACGGGACCGGCTTCGATCCGCTGACCGAACGCGTCAATGCCGTTGACGGATGCTCGGTCCTCTTCACCATGGGCCTGTCCGACGTCGCCGCCGTGCGCGTCAACGAGTTGAAAGTGTTTCCGGTCAAGTCCGAGCGCCATCGCTCCGTCGACGAGGTCATCGCGCAGGTCCAGAGCATGATGGCCGGCTCGCAGCCCCTGTGGATGCGGCGCGCCATCAGCCGCCGCACCGGCGTCGCGCTGGAGCCGCAGAGCGCATACTGAGGACCGAGGCTCCTGCGCTTTGGCGAGAGGTCAGAAACATTCCTCTTCGAGTTTTTTGAGGTCGCGCAGCGCAACCTCGTCGTCATGATCCTCGAACAGTTCGACCATGTAATAGACATGGGCATGCAGCAGCAGCAGCTTGTCGGTGATGGCGCCGTTGCCGCGCTCGATCTGCTGGAGCCGGTGCTTGAACCTGTCCCAGAAGGCGTTGGCCGTCTGGGGGTCGTCGGTATAACGGCGCAGATGTCCCAGCACCGTCGCCATGTTGCCCTCGAAGTCGATATCGAGGAAAGAAACATACCGATCGGGCGCGTTGGGCTCCAACCCCTTATCGACGCTAGTCTTCATTCATCGTCTCCCGCGTTGAAGGGATAAGGCGCGATAGCGCGGACAGCTCGGCGCGCGCTCCCTTCAGCCATTCGACAACGAAGGGGCGTGGCGTCATTTGTCAAGTTGCGGGGCCTGCTCACGCTCCGTGCAGAAGGCTCGTCCGCAGCGCCGCCCCGAAATAATTGATCGCAGTCACCAGCGCCAGCAACACCAGGATCAGCGCCGAGGCTTCACGATATTCGAACAAGTGAAAGGCGGTGACGATTTCGAGGCCAAGTCCGCCCGCCGACCAGCCCCAAAGTGGTCGCTGCGCGGAGATTGTGTTCGAAGCGATAGAGGACGAGATCGGCTATGCGCGGCAGGATTTGCGGCAGGACCGCGAAGCGCAGCACGCCGAGACGGGAAACGCCGTGCGACCGCAAGGCCGCGGCGGGCGCCGGATCGACATGCTCGATGGCTTCGGCGAAAAGTTTGCCCAGCATCCCCGTCGAATGGACGGCAAGCGCCAGGACGCCGGGCAGCGATCCGAAGCCGACGGCGGCGACGAAGACGACGCCCCAGATCATGCAGGGGATCGAGCGCACGAAATTGAGCCCCAGCCTCAAGACTCCGCCGAGCCAGGCCGACTTCATCGTGTTGCGGGAGGTCAGCGCGGCAAGCGGCAAGGCGGCGAGCGTGGCCAGCATCGTGCCGGCAATCCCCATCGACAAGGTTTCGAGCAAGGGCTTGCCCCAGCCGCGCCAGCGCGAAAAATCCGGCGGCAAAGCATCCGAGGCCGATTGCAGGATCGTCGGCGCGGCGTCCGCATAACGCGCAAGATTGAAGGCGTCGGCATAATCGAAGGCGCCCGCCAGCACGATGGCGGCGGCCAAAATCACTGTCAGTGCGGAAAGCTGGCGCCGCCGGCATTGGCCGAGAAGGGCGGAAAATTCAGCTGTGGTCAAGACATCCGTCATTGCGGCGCCCAGGCGGTCTTGTTCACGTCTGCCGCCTGGATCGCCGCGATCCAGCCGCGCACGCGATCGACATCGGAATCGACGCAGGGGATGAAGCGTTCCGCGCTGAAGACGGCAAGTGCATCTCGATCGTTGACTTCGACGAAGGCTTTGCGGATTTCCTCCTTGAACTCGGGATCGAGGCCATCACGAAAGGTCCACATATACTCCGGAATCGCCGGGGAATCTTCTAGAACCCGCACCTTTTCGGCGTTGATCTTGCCCTCCTTCAGCAGGCGCTCATAGATCGGCCTGGAAAGGCCGCCCGCGGCGACCCTGCTTGTTGGCCACCGCCAGAGCGACCGCGTCATGCGCGCCGAGCACCCGCAGATTATAGTCGCGACCGGCGATCATTCCCTCGTTGAGCAATTGCCAGCGCGGAACCCAGGTTCCCGACGTCGAGGCGGGATCGCCGAAGGCGATGTCGCCGCCCTTGAGATCGACGAGTTTTTTCGCCGGGCTATCGGCGGGGACGATGATCGTCGCCTGAAACGTCGGGCCGACGTAAGCGTGGGAGGGGCGCGCGAAGGGCTGGAGCGGCGCGCGGCGCGACTGCAAGATGTAGGTCACCGGGCCGAGATAGGCGATGTCGAGCCGGCCGAAACGCAAGGCTTCGGACGTCGCGGCATAATTGGCGCCGACAACCAGCTCCACGGGCATGTTCAGGCGCTTTTCGAGATAGGCGCGCAGCGGCTCGTTCAGCCGCATCACGGTCGGGGCGGATTTGCCGGGTAAAAGGCCGATGATCAGCTTTTGCGGGCGCTCCTTCGCCGGTGCGGGGAGTGTGAACACGTACACGAGGAGCGAGAATGGCCGCCCAGGCAAGAAAAGGCGAAGACAGCAATCGTCTCATGTCAGCATGCCTTACAGCGAATTGGTTTGGAATTGGGCTGGATGTCCTGAAGACCTGCGCTTCCATCTCAGCGTCGAAGAACTCGGCGGGGCCGTCGAACACGATGCGCCCGGCGTTGACGCCGATGATACGGTCGGCCAGGGCGCGCGCCAGGGCGATTTGATGCAGGACGAGCACGACGGTGACGCCGTCGCGCGTCGCGAGCCGGCGAAGATCGTCGCCGAGACGGCGCGCCAACGGCAGGTCGAGCGAGGAGAACGGCTCGTCGCCGAGCAGCAGGCGCGGACGTCGCGCCAGCGCCCGCGCGATGCCGATCCTCTGCCTTTCGCCGCCGGAGAATTTCTCGACGCGCTCCATGGCGCGTTCGAACATGCCGACATCGCGCAGGGCCTGGGCCGCGCGCAACCGCGCCGCGCGTGGCCAGGGGAAAAGCGAGAAGGGGTGGCGGGAATTGGCGAGGCCGAGCAGCACATTGTCCAGTGCGGTGAGACGCCCGATCAGCGCGTGATCCTGGAAGATCGTCGCAGTGTCCTGGCGCAGGTCGCCCCAATGCGCGGCCTGCGAAAAAATCCCCAGCTCCGGCGTCGTGACCTCGCCGCAGGTCGGGGCGATCAAGCCATTGAGCACCTTGATCAAGGTGGTCTTGCCGGCGCCGGAAGGGCCGACGAGAACCGTGACGGCTCCGCGCTCGAAGCGCAGCGACATCTGCCGCAGGATGGAGCGGCCGCCGCGCGCGACGCAAAGATTCCTCACAGCCACGGCCGAGGGGCGGAACTCCACGACCTGATCGACTATCGGATCGACGCGCATGTTCACGAATGGCCTCCCGCGATGGAAGTAAGGCATGCCAAAAGCAAACCGGGTTCATGCCCACCCTGCGAAGAGCAAGCCCTGGACCACTCGCGGCCGATTTGCGGTCAGCCCTCCAGACCCGCGGAAAGCCTGGACCGTGCCGGCGTCGCGGGGCGGGTCCTCAACGGCGGGGTCGCACGATGCGGAACGCTGCATCGGCCCTTTTGTACATTCGCGAACTTTTGGACTCGGAATCTCCTGGATATCTCTTTGGCGCGAGCCTTGCTCAGAGAGGGGAGGTCAATCTTCGAGGGAAGTCGCCAGGATGGGGGATTGGATAGCGCAAAAATTGCTGCGCCCGGCGCAGGCGGCGCAAACGCGAATCCTTTTCCTGGCGCGCCATGCGCCGGTCGCGCCGGCCTATGCCTGCGCCGCTTTTTCGGCGACGGCGGCTATCCCGCCTACTACCATCGCATCTGGCGCGTGCTGACCGACCTAGGCTATCGTGTGACCACCGCCAACCAATGCCGTGCGCTTTATCGCCATGCCCCAGACATCGATCTGGTCTTTTCGCTCTATAATCGGATGCCGATCGACAATCCGGAGATTTTCGTCGCATCGACCTGCGAATTTCTGCATCTGCCGCATGTCGGCGCCAAGCCCAACATCAGGGCGCTCGCCGAAGACAAATGGATCGCCAAGAATTTTGCGCGCTCCATCGGCCTGCCGGTGGCGGAAGGCGCGACTTATTCGCGCGCCGAGGAATTGAAGACCCCTCCTGCCTTTGCTGGGCCCTATTTCGTTAAGAACCGATTTGGCGCGGCTTCGGAGGGCATTTCCGAACAGTCGATCCAGGACGACTGGGCCGGCGCGTCGCGCGTCGCTGAAGGCTTTTTCGCGCGCGGCATGTCGGTGCTCGTCGAGTCTTTCGCGCCGGGCATCGATGTGACTCTGCCCGTTCTTGGGGGAGACGAGCCTTTTGTGCTGGGTTTGGTGCGCCCTTGCTCCGACCGGCGCGGCGCCATCGTCACCGAGGACCTGAAAAGGGATGATCCGCTCGGCTACGAATTGTTCGACGCTGGCGCCGAGGCCGCAAATTTCACAGCCGACGCGCGGTCTTTATGGGCGGCGGCAGGGCCGATAGATTATCTCCGCCTCGATTACCGTTTCAATCCGGCGACGGGCAAGCGCGTCTTTCTCGAATTCAACATCTGCTGCCATATCGGCCGCAGCGGCGCCATCTGCCTCGCCGGCGCGCAATGGGGCCTTTCGCAAGCCGACATTCTCGGGCACGTGATCGAATACAGCCTGCGCCGGCAGGCGCGTGAGACGGAGACGCGGCGATGGGCGTAGTCGTTCAGCGGCGCATCACGCTCGATCTCGATCCGGCGCATCGCGTCTTCGGCGATGCCGCCTCGGCGCGGGCGGCGCCGCGCGGCTGGGATTTTCTGGGGTCTTCACCGGTGCCCCTGCGCGCAAAAATGCGCGACGACATTGCGCATGCCGTCCAGGCCCATGTGGCAAAGGGCGGCGCGCCGTTGAAATGCTGCCTGCCAATGGGGCAGGGCGGGCGCACGCCGGTCGAGCGGCTGCGCTATGTGCGCGAACTGGAGGATTTCCCCAAGCTTCTCGTTTCGGCCGAACACGGCAATGTCTTCAATCGCGCCTTTCACGCCGCGCACGTCGAGCGTGGCGCTTTCGCCAGTTGCCAGCCAGACGGCGCGGCGATGGCTTTCGCCGAAGCCGGATTGATCGATGAAAAAGGCTGGATCGGCGTCTATGCCGTCGCGCCTTTTGTCCTGCTGGTCGATAAAAAACGGCTCGGCGCCCTGCCCGGTCCCTCAAGCCTGGGCCGACCTCGCGAATCCCATTTATCGCGGCGAGGTGGTTTTCTCGGGCTGGCGGCGCGAGGGCGCGCGGAGCTGGAGCAGCTACAACCAATTTTTCCTCGTCTCCATGCTGCGCCTCCTCGGGGAGGACGGCTTGCGCCGCCTCGCCGCCAACGTGCCGGGACTGATGCATTCGGCGCAAATGCCGCGCCACGCAGGAGCCGCGTCGTCGCTTGGCGCGATCTATGTTCTGCCCTGGTCGCTGGCCGATCTCTGTCCCCGCCGCGACGTCACGCAGGTGGTCTGGCCGCGCGAGGGCGGGCTGGCCTATCCGCTCTGGCTGACCGCGCAGGCGGCGCAGCGCGAAAGAACCTCGGCGCTGCAAGACTATTTCTTTGCGGAAAACACGGCCCGATGGCTCGACCATAATCGCTATCCCTCGCTCGCGCCGGGCAAAGCCGCCGGGCTGCCGCAGGGCGAAAAACTGAGCTGGCTCGGCTGGGATTATCTACGCCATCGCTCGTCGGCGCGGGACATCAAGTCGGCCTGCGCGATTTTTCTCGAAAGCCGGGCAGCCATCGACGCGGAGGGACGAAAATGCGCGTGATCACCGTGGCGGGACCGCCCTCCGTCGGCAAGACGTCCGTGGCGGTCAAGACGGCGACGCTTTTGCGCGCCGAGGGCTTGAAACTCGCGGTCGTCAAATTCGACTGCCTGACCGCCGGCGACGAAGAAATCTATCGCCGCGCCGGATTGCCGGTCGCGGTCGGCCTTGCCGGCTCGGTCTGCCCCGATCATTTTTTCGTCTCGAACATCGACGATTGCCTGCAATGGGCCGAAAAGCTCGGCGTCGACATTCTGATCGCCGAAAGCGCCGGCCTGTGCAATCGCTGCTCGCCGCATGTCCAGGGCGCGCTGGCGGTCTGTGTGGTAGATAATCTCTCCGGCGTCCATACGCCGAAAAAGATCGGCCCGATGCTGAAACTGGCCGACGTCGTCGCCGTCACCAAGGGCGACATTGTCTCGCAGGCCGAACGCGAAGTGTTTGCCTATAATGTGCGGCTCGCCAATCCGCGCGCCAGCGTTCTGGGCTTCAATGGCATGACCGGGCAGGGGGCCGGCGAACTCGCCTTCCACATCCGCTCGGCGCCGGAATTGACGACACTGGAGGGACGCCGGCTGCGCTTTCCCATGCCCTCCGCAATCTGCCCCTATTGCATCGGTGAAACCTGCATCGGCGAGGCGCATCAGCGCGGCAATGTGCGCAAGATGACTTTTGAGGGCGCCAGCGAGGAGTTCTGCGCATGAGCAAGCCTCTGCTGTCTTTAAAACTCGGCGAGGTCATGCGCCTGCATCCGGCCTTCGCGGCCTTTTTCAATGGAGCCGATGGTGGAGCGGCCAAGCCGGACGTGCTGCTGGCCGCCTGGATCGAGGGATTGAACGAGGAAAGCCTTGGCCAGATCGGCATGGCGCGCGAATTGATCGCCGCGCATATCGACTCGCTTGCGGCGGAAGTCGAGGCCGTCAAACAGCCGCCCGGAGATTTGCGATCGCTGCGCATCCTCGGCGGGCGCGACAAATTCGGCGGCGAGGAAAAACTCGACCTGATTTTAAGACCCGGCGAAATCATCTCCGTCGTTGGTCCCACGGGCTCCGGCAAAAGCCGCCTGCTGGCCGATATCGAATGCCTTGCGCAGGGTGACACGCCTTCTGGGCGGAAAATATTGATTGACGGCGAAGAACCCGACCCGGCGCGGCGATGGGCGGCGTCCGGAAAGCTGGTGGCGCAATTATCCCAGAACATGAATTTCGTCGTCGATCTCACAGTCGGCGAATTCATCGCCATGCATGCCGATTGCCGCGGCGTGGCGGATCGCGAGGCGGCTGCGCGTGACGTGATCGCCTGCGCCAACCGGCTGGCCGGCGAAAAATTCACCGAGGCGACGTCGCTCACCCAGTTGAGCGGCGGCCAGAGCCGCGCGCTGATGATCGCCGACGTCGCGCTTCTGTCCGCCTCTCCGATCGTGCTGATCGACGAGATCGAAAACGCTGGCATTGACCGCAAGCGCGCGCTCGATCTGCTCGTGGCCAGCGACAAGATCGTGCTGATGTCCACCCACGATCCCATCCTCGCCCTGCTCGGCGATCGGCGCATCGTCGTGGCGGCCGGCGCGGTCGTGGGCATTGTCGAGACGGGCCCCGACGAGCGCCAGCATCTCGCCACTCTCGAACGCTATGACACGATGATGGGCGACCTGCGCGAGCGCCTCCGGCGGGGCGAGCGGATCGACGTCCTGCCGCCGGAATTTTCGTCTTTCGTCTCCGCGGGGCCGGGGCCGCTCGAAGAAATGCGGGGGCTGGCGTGGACGCGCTGACCCTGCTGCTGGAGCGCCAGTCCTGCCATGCCCTCATGGGGCCGGGGCCGGACGATGCGGCGCTCGACCTCATTCTCCGCGCGGCCTTGCGGGCTCCCGATTTCCAGCGCCTGCGGCCTTACGAGTTTCTTGTCGCTCAGGGGGAGGGGCTCGATCGGCTCGGCGCCCTGATGGAGGCGGCGGCCATCGCCTCGGGCCGGCCGCCCGCCGACGTCGAGCGCGCGCCGAGAATGCCGAAACGCGCGCCATTGGTCATCGTCGTCGTCGCCAAGGCGCGGGAAAGCGAGGTCGTCTCGTATTTCGAGCAGCAATTGACCGCGGGCTGCGCGGCGATGGCCATGCAATTGGCGGCCGTGGCGCAGGGATTTTCCGGGGTCTGGCGCTCAGGCTGGCCGATGTTCGACACGAATTTGGCGCAGGCCTTGGATTTGTCGGAACATGACCGGATCATCGGCTTCCTCTATATTGGAACAGCCGCGCGGGCGCCAAGCCCGCTGCCCGAGGTCTCGCCCGAAGACTACATCCGCCGGTTATGACCGCGCCGTCCCTCCGAAAGACGCCATGCAGATCTCCACACTCACAGAGCAGGATTATGCCGACTGGAAGCCGCTGTGGGAGGGTTACCTGACCTTTTACCAGACGGTCTTGCCTGAAGGCGCGACGGACCTGTCCTTCCATCGCCTCGTCGACCCGGTCGAACCGATGGGCGGCTTCATCGCTCGCGATGCGGCCGGCGCGGCGTGCGGCATTGCGCATTGGATCGATCACCGCTCCTGCTGGACGCCGGGCGATTATTGTTATTTGCAGGATCTGTTCGTGGCGCCCGAGGTTCGTGGCCAGGGCGTAGGCACTGGCTTGATCGAGACCCTCAGCGCCGCGGCGCGTCTGCGCGCCTGCTCCCGTGTCTACTGGATCACGCATGAAACCAACGCCAAGGCCCAGAGTCTCTATGACAAGGTCGCAAAGCGCAGCGGCTTCATCCAATATGTGAAAAAGCTCGATTGATTTGACATGAGGTTCGCCATGACCTTTTCACGTTGCAGCCTCGCGGTCCTGGTCTTCTTGTGCTTTTCTTCCGCCGCCGCAGTCGAGGACGTGGGCGGCTGCAGAAAGTTCAAATGGAGCGTCGCGCGTGAACTCGCCCGGTTTGCGGCATCGCCCAAGCCAGCGGTCTCGGGCGACAAACTGACACTCGGCGACAATGCGTTCACAGTCGCGCTCAAACCAACAGTCGAGGCAGCCCGTGTCATGCCGCCCGAGCGCGAACCGAAACATTCGGGGCGACGCTGACCATTGTCTCGGTCGACAAGGCGGGCTCCTACCAGTTTGACCTTTCGAAGAAGGCCTGGATCGATGTCATCCAGGGGCCGTCAGCGTAAAATCTTCGGCCTTTTCAGGGCAGGAAACCTGCCCTGCCATACACAAGAGCGTCCGCTTCGTTCTTGCTACCGGGCCGCTGGTCACCGAAATCAGCAATTCCAAAGCCGAATCCATCGGCCTCCCGATCGCCCCGGCAGAATAATTGGCCTTTGTAAAGGGGGACGGCCTCCCTCGCATAGGTTGCGACGATAGAGCCATCCCCGCTCTGGGACGATGTTTTCTCTGAATTTCTGAGCACAATGCTCTGATTATGCCTTATAATAACCGCGAGTGCTGAGTTCGGCGGAGCGCCGGCCTTCCGCCCGGCAATGACTGCTCGGCGCTGAAAGCAAGGGGATGAGAACGATGAAAATTTCCGCTCGCAATGTTTTCGAAGGCAAGGTCATCGAGATCAAGAAGGGCGCCACCACGTCTCATGTGACCTTGGAGGCGAAGGGACTGATTTTCACCGCCGCGATCACCAACGAAGCGGTCGAGGAACTCGGGCTGAAGGCCGGCGCGACCGCAAGTGCCGTCATCAAGTCGTCGGACGTCATGATTTCGGTCCCCTGAACGTGATTTCGATCGATTCCGACGCGGCCGATGTCATAGGTGGAGTTGGACGACCGCTTTCCGACCGAGGGACGGGGACCGTAATGACAAAATGAATTTCCCCTTGTGGCGCATCTCGCCCATTCAGCCATCGCCCGGTCTATTGCCAGGACCAGTCCTTCGCTCGATGCCCGCAATCCGCCGTTTTGAGACCTGCGCCCGAAAGCCCGGGGCCAAATTCCCCAGTGGCGAAATCGCCAAATCTTGATTAGAAGGGACGCCAAAGCCCAAGGCGCAACGGAAAAATCGGGAATTTCGGCATGGTGCGGATCGTTTACGTCAATTCAGCCGGCGAAAAGCGCGAGGTTCAGGCCGAGCCGGGCATGACCGTCATGGAGGCCGCGACCAAGGCCGGCATCGACGAGATCGTCGCCGAATGCGGCGGCGCCTGCGCCTGCGCCACCTGTCACGTCTATGTCGCGCCGGAATGGCTGGCGAAACTGCCCGCCGCCAGCCCGATGGAAAACGACATGCTCGATTTCGCCGTCGATCCGCGCCCGACCTCGCGCCTGTCCTGCCAGATCAAGATCACCGAGGAGCTCGATGGGCTGACCGTCGAGACGCCCAAACATCAGGGCTGATTTTTTGGCGGTTCCGCGCCCTTGCCGTCGCTGAACAGGAAGGGCGCGACCTCGCGCACGCCGGGCGGCTTCTGCGCGAAATAGGGCATGGGCCGGCACACCGCCATGGCCGACAGGCCGATCCGCGCCGTGAGCAACCCGTTGAGCACGCCTTCGCCGAGCCGCGCCGAAATCTTCGCGGCTATGCCGTGGCCGAGAATGGTCTGCATCAGGCTGTCGCCAACCGCCATGCCGCCGGTGATTGCGAGATGCGAGCCGACCGCGCGGGCGAGCCGCCAGGCGCCGAGGAGGCCCGGCCGCCCGCCGTAGATTTCGGCGATGCGGCGGATCAGGCGCAGCGCCTGGGCGGCGACGAACAGCACGTCGATGAAGGCGCGCGGGCTCAAAGCGCGCGACCAGCGACACGCGCTTGGCGGCGGCGGCGATTTCCGATCGCGCCCGGGCGTCGAGCGAAGGCATCAATTGCCGCTCGGCGATGTCGATCAGGTCGCGTCCGTCGATGATCTCGCGGCGCAGGTCGTCGAGATGCTTCCGGGCGTTGGCCGTCTCCGGCCGCCTGGCGTAAAGCGCCGCGAGTTCGCCGACCTTCTTTCGCGCGGCGTCGCGGTCGTCGGCCTCGTGCGCCCGCGCCAAGGCGATATGCAGCGTGGCGATGCGCCGCTGCCGGAAGATGGCGCGGATTTCGCGCCCCGTCAGGACAAGAGCCGCCAGCAGCGCCAGGCCGGCGAGGCCGACGCCGATCAGGCCGAGCGTTTTCGAGCGGGCGAACAGCGCTTCGATCAGCCCGTCGAGCCACAGGCCAATGGCGAAACTGGCCAGGCCGCCGAGCGCCGAGGCCAGCAGGCCGCCCCATGAAAAGCCGCCGACGCCGCGTAAAAAACCGCGGCGTCTGCGCCGCCTCGACCGCCCGCTCGGCGGGATCGGCGACTTGAAGCTCGGCTTCGGCGGCATAGGCGTCGGGCTGGTCCTCGACGACGAAGCCGCTGTCCGCGCCGGAGACGGCGTCGAGCCGGAAGGCGCGCGGCCTTTGCTTTTCTTGTTCGCTCATGTGAGCCGGTCTCCGAACAGGAACTGGCAGGCGCGGTCGAGCCTGATGTGCGGCAGGGGCGCGGGGCCGTCCGGGCCGGGTCGCGAAGGGCGGGCGGAAGCGCAGGAAGCGATAGTCCGCTTCGCCTTCCGGCATGGCCAGCCCGTCGCCGCGAAAGACCGCGCGCGGATCGGCCGGCAATTGGCCCGGAAAGATCGCCGCCTCGGTCGCGCCGTCGAAAGTCTGGCCGTCGAGCGTCTCGCCGGCGAGCGGCGTGCCGACAATGGCGTCGAGCGTCTCGCGGCCGTGCCGCACCGCGGCCTCGCGCGTCGCCCGCACGGCGGCGAGCGCGATGACGTCGACTTCGGCGCCGGAAAATTCCGAGCGCGAGATGGCGCGCGGCGGTCACCTGCCGCAGAATCGCCTCCAGCCGGTCGTGGCTCATGTGGTGCAGATGGTCGGCCTTGGTCGCGGCGACCAGGATCTTGTCGATCTTCGGCCGGAACAGTTGCTGCAGCGCGTTGGCGCGGCCGACGCGGAAGGCGCCCAGCACCTCGTTCAGAGCGCGTTTTGCAGATCGCGCAGGGCGGCGGGGCCGGAATTCAGCGCCGCCAGGGCGTCGACCAGCACGATCTGGCGGTCGAGCCGGGCGAAATGGTCGCGGAAGAAGGGGCTGCACCACGGCTCTTGTACGATTCGTAGCGCCGCTCCATCATCGCCGCCAGCGTGCCGGGCGTCGCCTCGCCGCCCTCGGGCAAGGGCAGGGGCGCGAAGGTCAGCGCCGGCGATCCCTCGAGGTCGCCGGGCATGAGAAAACGGCCGGGCGGCAGGGTCGAGAGCGCGTAGGCGTCGCCGCGCGGCGGCGCGCAGATAGGCGGTGAAGCTTTCCGCCGCGCGGCGCGCCAGGGCTTCGTCTTCCGGGCCGGACGGGTCGAGCGTCGCGGCGAAACCGCGCCAGTCGGCGGCGAGGGGCGCGCGCGCGGCGGCGGCGCTGGATTCGAAGGTCTCGCGCGACCATTGGGCGAAGGACTTTTCCAACAGCGGCAGGTCGAGCAGCCATTCGCCGGGATAATCGACGATGTCGATGGTGAAATGCGACGGCGCCGGCGCGAAAACCCTCCGCGCTCGAAATCCAGCCGCAGCCGCAATTCGGAAATCTGCCGCGTCGATTGCGGCCAATGCCGGTCTTCGACGCTTTGTCCGGTCAGCGCGGCGAGATGGTCCTCGTAGGCGAAGCGCGCGACATGGTCGTCGGGCTGCGGCTCCAGCCGCGCCGCCGATCAGCCGGCCTTCCGCCGCGACGCGGAACACGGGCAGGGGGTTTTTCCGCCCGCCGCCGGCGACGCGCGGTGAGGTGCTGGGCCAGCGCCGTGATGAAGACGGTCTTGCCGGCGCGCGACAGGCCGGTGACGCCCAGCCGCAGGCCCTTGCCGCGGATGAGGTCGGACAGGTTGGCGGCGCTGTTGCGCGCTTCGAAGAACAGATCGGCAAGAACGGACAAGACGGACTCCGGCGGCCGGGCAAAGCTGAGGCCTGGCGGATCATCTAAGCACGAAAGCCGCGAGTTTCAGCGGGCGTCACGAAAGATCGTTTCGCGGCGTCGCGAATGAGACGGACGAAATGTCCGGATGAGAGGAAAAATCATTGTATAACAATTCCATGTGAATTCTTCTTCAGAGCATGGAGCGCTGGTCTCCCACGATCGTTCATGAACATAGTGTAACTAACGAAAAAATATCCATAAATGACTTAAACCTAATTGTTTTTCCGAGCCTTGCAGGGCTCGCGTCCTGCCGATTGTCGCAGCATCACGTTAAAAAAAGGCTGAGTTCGCCGGCGCCCCAGCGCAGTTTGCGCCATTCCTCCGCCTCGGCGTCGATGATCGCCAGGCCGCCCGGCGGGAAGCCCAGCGAGAGGCGGGTCAGGGCGTCGCGGTCGCCGGCGCCGGCGTAATGGGCGGCGAATTCGCCGATCGCCGGATTATGGCCGACGATCATCGCCGCTTCGACCGAATCGGGCAGGTCGCGCGCCACGGCCATGAGGTCGCGGCGCTCGGCGTGATAGAGTTTCTTGTCGATCCTGACGTCCGGCGTCCCGCCATATTCCGCAAGCGCGAGATCGAGGGTTTCGCGGGTGCGGGCCGATTCCGAAACCAGGACCAGATCGACGCGCTGGCCGGTTTTGGCGAGGAAGGCGCCGACGCGGGCGGCGCTCTGGCGCCCTGCCGCCGTCAGCGGCCTTTCGCGGTCGTCGTATTTGGACGAATGGACGGCTTCGGCGTGGCGGAAGAGGAGCAGTCGGCGCATGGCGGCAGGCTAGCACGAATCCGCGCGGCTTCACACGATCGCGGGGCGCTTCGTCAAAAGCCGCATCACGCCTGTCTCGAACTCGGCCGGGGTCATGCCGGCAAGCTCGTCCTCGCCCCAGTCCCGGACGATCCGGCCCTCCGACAAGCAGTAGCGCGCGGGCGCAAAGCGTCGGCACGGTCTCGACGACATGGGTCGAGACGAGGATCGCATGGCGCCGCGTCGCCGCCAGTTCGCTCATCATCCTTTTGGCCTCCCAGGCCGCGACGGGGTCGAGTCCGTTGAGGGATTCGTCGAAAATGAGCAGCGGCGGGCGCCGAGCAACGCGCCGGCGATGGCGATTTTCGCCCGCGTCCCCAGAGAGCAGGCGGAAATGGGCTTGTCGGCTTCAACGAGCCGAAGCCGCGCCAGGAAGTCGGGAAAGGGCCAGGAATTTTCCGCGCAGCCGCGGATCGACGCGACCAGCTCGAAAAAGTGCCGGCCCGTCAGTCCGGCGGGCAGGTCGGCCGGATCGACCGCGAAGCCGAGACCCGCCTTGGCCTGTACCGGCCTTCGCGACAGATCGACGCCGAGAATTTCGACCGCGCCGTCGAGCAGACGAATCTGGCCGGTGAGGGCCTTGATCAGGGTCGACTTGCCGGAGCCGTTGGCGCCGAGCAGGCCCAGGACTTCGCCTTTGCGGAGGGAAAAGCCGACGCCCTCGACCACGGCCAGGCCACCATAGCCGGCGCTGACGTTTCGCGCGATCAGCACGTCATCCATGGCGGTATTTTCTCCGCGCTTAAGTCCAGAGGAAGGCGACAAGGCCGGCGAAGGCGAATAGCACGGGCCGGCCATATTCGACCGATTCGTCGGTGGCATAGAGCAGGGCGGCGCAAAAACTGACGGCGGCCAGACCTGGACGCCGGCCGTAGAACGCCGCGAATACGGCGTAAACGGCGCAAAGCGCCAGCAGAATGACGCCGCCGCCGACGGGCAGGGCCAGCGCCTGCGGCTCGGCCAGCAACCGCCGCCGCCGCCGGCCCGGCGTAAAACGCGCTCGCCAGCGCCAGCGGAAAGCGAAGCAACGCGCTCCAGGCGCGAAAAAAGCCGAGCGGCGCGGCGCGAAGGACTGGCGAGGCGAGGGGATCGCAACGCAGGGTCAGCATGAACAGGACCAGGGCGCCGACCGCGCCCGCGCCGACAGCCGGCGCCGCCTGCCGCTGGACATAGCTCGCGCCGGCGGCCAGCGCGGCGAGGATGGCGAAAGCCGCGCCGAGGCCGAGGACGGCCCGGCGTGGGGCGAGGCCCCAGGACCATTGGCCAAGACCCGCCGGCCGCGCCCTGTCCAGTCGGCGCAGCAGGCGCGGCGGCGTTTTTCGGGCGCAAGCGCCGGCTTGTCGGCCGCGTCCTCCTGGAAAGCCCCGCGCAGCCGCGCAAAAATTCCGGCGGCGGCGCCGGCCAGAAAAAGCGCGGACGCGGTCGCTGCGCAGACAGGCGGCGCCGGGCTTGTCAACGACGACGCAGGCCGCCCAGATCGCCAGGCCGAAAAGCGCCGCTGGCGGCTGCGTCAGGGCTAAAGCGGCGATGGCCGCCGCGCGCCAGCGCGATTGTTGCGACACGGGAAGCGCCAGCAGGAAAGGCGCCTGCGCCTGCGCGGCGGCGGCTCCGGCGAGCAGCGCGCCGGTCGCGGCGCCCGCAAGGCAAGCCATGGCCGGCAGCCCGAACAGCCAGAACGCCTCCAATCGCCGCAGCGCCGGCGCCGCCCGGCGCAGGTCGACGGCGAGGTCGGCGACGGAATAGGCAAGGAAAAAGCCGCCGAGCGCCAGGAGCTGGAGCAAGGTGGAGACGCGCGTCGCGCGCAGGGCGTTCAGCGATCGCCGCCAGATCAGCCGCAGAACCAGAAAGTCGTGGCGGGTGCTCATTTCTCCTCCGGCGCGTCCGGTCGGTACTCGAGAAGGTCGCCTGGCTGGCAATCCAGCACCTCGCAGATTTTCTCCAGCGTCTCGAAGCGCACGCCCTTCACCTTGCCGGATTTCAGCAGGGAGAGGTTCTGCTCGGCTATACCGATGCGCGCGGCAAGATCGCGCGAGCGCATCTTGCGTTTGGCGAGCATGACATCGAGGTTGACGATAATGGCCATGGGTCAGACGATCTGTGCGTGTTCATTGGCCAGCTCCGCCGCCGTCTTGAAGATATAGGCGAGCGAAAACAGGAAGGTCACGAAAATCGCGTCCAGCAGGTCGGCGGGCACGAAGAGCCAGCCGTGACGACCGCCGACATCGTGACCGGCGGTCATCAAGCTGAACATGACAGGTCGCATCAGGATGCCATATGCGATGGCGCCCGCGCCGATCAGGGCGATGCGCCGCAAGTCGAGCGCGGCCTCGACCGAAAAGATGGCGCCGGCAAGGTAGCGGGAAAACAGCTTCCACACCGCGACCGTGAGCGCGGCGATAAAACATAGCTCAACGAGCGCCAGGCCGAAGGCGGCATGATAATTAAGATCGGGAACGGAGGCCGGATCGAATTTGAAAGCTTTTCCGTACGCGTCGGCGGCTTTCTGGCGGTCGCCCCAGAACGAGACGACGAAATAGAAGGTCCAAAGCGCCCAGACGACGGCCATGCCTCGGATAAGCTGGCACAGCCATCCGATCTTCCTGCGCAGAATCGCCTGCGCGGCCGAGGCCGGCGTTGCGTCGGAATAATCGCTTTCGGTCTCGGTCATATCGCTTCCCCTCAATGCAATCCGATCAGAACCTGGCGAATTTAACACGAGAAAAAATTAATGTAAAACATGAAATAATATATATTGTAGATGCTAACTGTCACGATCGTGACCGGTGATTCACAGGCCGCCCCGCCGGGCGAAAAAAGTCGGGCAACGGATGGCGAAGGCCTGTCGCGGCTCGGAGCGAGCCGCCGCTTCGGCGAACAAGCCCTCCCGGCGGGGCGGGCGGCGCTTTCCGCGCCGCCATCCGCTGAAAAATTCGCGCCCGCCTTATCTCCGCCCCAAATTTTCGGCTTTTGCCCGGTGAAACGATGCGCTAACGCTTTGCGCCTTGCGCGCGGCGACTCGCGCGGCGCAAGCCCGGTTTGGCTGGAGGAACGAATGAAAGTTGCGGTTTGGCTCGTGGCGTCGTCGCTTGGCGCGACCTTGGCGTCTGGCGCGGCGTCGGCGGAGGATTCGTACCCGCTCACCATGAAACTCATGCCGCCCATCAGCAGCACGCGCCTGGTGCCGACGCCGAACCCCAAGGCGCTGCAATCGCCCGAGGCCCTCGCCTGCGCCGACACCAGCGGCGGCGTTTCCGCCGATGCGCGGATCGCCGCATGCGACAAATTGATCACCGCCGGCAAATGGAAGGGCAAGGACATCGCCTGGGCCCATAGCAACCTTTGCATCGTGTATAATGTGAAGGCGCAAGCCGACAAGGCGCTCGCCGCTTGCGACGAGGCGATCAAGCTCGATCCGCAGAGCCCATTCTCCTATCAAATTCGTGCCGAAATCATGGAAAAGGCGGCCAGCCCGGAGAAGGCCCTGGCCGATTACGACATGGCGATCCAGCTTGGCGCCAAAAACGCCGCCATTTTCGTCAATCGCGGCCGTATTTTGCTGGCCCTGGGCCAGGCTGACAAGGCGCTGGCCGATTTCAACCAGGCCATCCACCTGAACTCCCAAAGCTCGCTGGCCTATATCGATCGTGGCGGCGCCTGGCTGGCCAAGGGCGATGCCGACTCCGCCCTCGCCGATTTCGGCAAGACCATCGAAATCTCGCCCGACAGGGCGGAGGGCTGGGCGAACCGCGGCGCCGCCTATTTCATGAAGGGTGAGAACGACAAGGCGGCCGACGATTTCAGGCAGGCGCTGAAGCTCCAACCCGGCAACGCTTATGCCGCCTTGTGGCTGTTCATCGCCCGGGGCGATGGCGCCGACGCCAAGGCCGAACTCAAGGCCAATTCGGCCAAGCTCTCGCAGGCCGCCTGGCCTTGGCCTGTCGCCCAATTCTATCTCGGCGAAGCCGATGCCAAGCAGACCTTGGCGGCGGCGACGACGCCCAGCGATCAATGCGAGGCGCAGTTCTATATCGGGCAGGAGCGCCTGCTGAAAAAAGCCAACGACGAGGCGACGCCATACCTTCGCAAGGCCCTTGAGACCTGCCCGAAGAATTTCGTCGAACTGTTTCACGCCAGGGCGGAGCTGAAAAAATATGACGCCGCAGCCGCGCCGAAGGCCGACGCCAATCCGGCCGCCATGCTGAAGAAGTGACAACGCGCCCGTCCGAGAAACGCTGACGCGTTATCGCGTCAGCTCTTTCATCGCCGTCTCGATGCCCTCCAGCGTCAGCGGGAACATGCGGTTCTCCATCAACCGCCGGATCATCCCGATCGATTGCGTATAGGGCCAATGCGATTCCGGCGTCGGATTGAGCCAGACGGCGTGCGGCCAGCATTGCAGCGCCCGCTCCAGCCAGACCTTGCCGGCTTCCCCGTTGTTGTGTTCGACCGAGCCGTTCTCCATCACGATCTCATAGGGGCTCATCGAGGCGTCGCCGACGAAGATCAGCTTGTAATCATGCGGATAGGTATGCAGCAGATCCCAGGTGGCGAGCTTTTCGGAATGGCGGCGCGCATTGTCCTTCCATACGCTCTCATAGAGACAGTTGTGGAAGTAGAAATGCTCCAGATGCTTGAATTCGCAACGCGCGGCGGCAAACAGATGCTCGACCTGCTCGACATGCCAGTCCATCGAGCCGCCGATATCGAACAGCAGCAGCACCTTGACCGCATTGCGGCGCTCGGGCCTTAGCTTCAGGTCGAGAAAACCTTGGCGGGCCGTCGCCCCGATCGTGCTTTCGAGGTCGAGCTCCTCGGCGGCGCCGGTGCGCGCCAGCTTGCGCAGGCGGCGCAGCGCCAGTTTTATGTTGCGCGGCCCCAGTTCCTCGTCGCCGTCCAGATCCTTGAATTCGCGCTTGTCCCAGACCTTGACCGCGCGAAAATGGCGGTTGCCGTCCTGGCCGATGCGGATGCCCTCGGGATTGTAACCATAGGCGCCGAACGGCGAAGTTCCGCCCGTGCCGATCCATTTATTGCCGCCCTGATGACGTCCCTTCTGCTCTTCGAGCCGCTTTTTCAGCGTCTCCATGAGCTTGTCCCAGCCGAGCGCCTCGATTTCCTTCTTCTCCTCATCGGTGAGGAATTTTTCCGCGAGCTTTTTCAGCCAGTCCTCCGGGATTTCCGCCTTTTGCGCAAGATCGTCCGGGGATTGAAGCCCCTTGAACTGTTCGCCGAAGACGCGATCGAACTTGTCGAGATTGCGCTCGTCCTTGACCAGGCAGGCGCGGGCGAGGAAGTAGAATTCGTCGACCGATTTCTCGGCGAGATCGGCGACCAGCGCCTCGCAAAGCGTCAGATATTCGCGCAGCGAGACGGGAACCTGCGCCTCGCGCAGGGCGGTGAAGAAATTGATCAGCATGGCGGCATCCTGCCACGCGGGGAAAAAGGCGTCACGGCAAAAAAAAGCCGACGATGGCGTACCATCGTCGGCGAAAGGTCCGGCCAGCCCGAAGGCTGGCCGGTTGAGATCAAGTCTCAGTACTTGGCCGCAACGGCCTTCGGAGCTTCCGGGTTCCACAGCGGGATGATCACGTGGAGCGCCAGGCGGGTTTCCTTGGCCGCATAGTTGCGGGTGTAAACGTCGGTGCCAACCAGCAGCTGGGTGATGACCGGGCCGAAGTTGTAGCCGACCAAGCCGCCGAGAGCGAACTGGCTCTGGTCAGCGTAGCCATACTTGGCGCCGACGTCGGTCGAGCCGTAGCCGACGATGCCGATTTCCCACTTGCCCATGGTCTTGGTCAGGGCGAGGTCATAGTTGAAGTAGTCCGGGTTCCACTTCTGAGCAGGCGTCAGGCCGCCGGTCTGGTTGTCGCCGACGATGCCGTACATCAGGTTGGCGGTCGCGTTCCAGCCGTTCATGTGGTAGGCGAGGGCCAGCTGCTGATGGAAGGTGGTCTGGTCGAACGGATTGTTCAGCGCGCCGCCAGCGGCAACGCCGTTGACGATGACGGTCGAACCCGAGACGCCGATGTAAGCGCCAGCGAGATAGGACACGCTGAAGCCGTTGCCGAGGTTCCAGGCGAGCTGGCCGGCGACGAAGGGGTCATACATGCCGCGAGCGATCGCGGAAGCGCCGCGCCCGATGTTGGCGGCGGCGAGCGAAGCTTCCGGAGCAGCAGCAATCAGCTGGATGCGGCCGCCCAGGATGGTCCAGGGGGTCGACCAGGCGATGATCGGCACTTCATAATCGAAGGTCGAGGTGCCCTGAGCAGCGCGCCAGTTGCCGACGCCGCCGGTGCTGACGAAATACACGCCTTCCGGAAGCGGGCTGGCGAGATCGAGACCGGCGCGTTCGCCGGGCGGGGTGACGGAGCTGGCCATCGCGGCGCCCGAGGCGGCGCACAGGCCGAGAGCGCCCATGGCGGCGCCGAGAATTTTAAACTTAACGTTCATTTGAATACCCCTCCCGAGGGCTTCAGTTCAAGTGTAAACCAATCGTTACTTCGTTCCCGTGGTCCCTGTCCGAGCCAGGCTCAAACAACTTCTACACGGGACATCCGAGAACTTCACAATAGTCGAAGCGGGACGTCGATAGAAGGGCCAGAGGGCCAAAGTGGCGCAACTTTGGCCGGTTTGGCTCATTCGGCGGCAGCGAGTTGTAGAAATGTCACAATTTTTCGAGGGGCTGTGGAAAAGGCGAAAGCCTTGTGAATTGAGGCAAGTCCGACGCATTGGCGGCGGAAATCCGCGTCTCCGTCACAAAACTGGCATGAAGAGCGCCTGCGCCCCGCCGGAGGCGAAGAATCGGGCCGCGTCAGGTCGCGGACGGCGAAACTTCGACCGAACCAGATATCCGCCTGCGGCTTGCTCCCGGCTTGCTGCGGCGCCAAAATCGATTCGGGCGGCGCCGATCAAAAGGCGCAAAAATCCAGAATGGGACAGGACATGCGCTTCACGGGATCGAGCAAATATGTCGCGACGCAGGATCTGCGAGTCGCGGTCAACGCCGCCGTGACGCTGGAGCGCCCCCTTCTCGTCAAAGGCGAGCCGGGAACGGGAAAGACCGTGCTGGCCGAGGAAGTCGCCGACGCCCTGTCGGCTCGCCTTCTGACCTGGCACATCAAATCCACCACCAAGGCGCAGCAGGGGCTCTACGAATATGACGCGGTCTCGCGCCTGCGCGATTCGCAATTGGGCGACCCGCGGGTGACGGACATCGGCCACTACATCAAGCGCGGCAAACTATGGGAGGCTTTTTCCGCCGACGAGCCCATGGTCCTGCTGATCGACGAAATCGACAAGGCCGATATCGAGTTTCCCAACGACCTGCTGCTGGAGCTCGACCGGATGGAGTTCCATGTCTATGAGACCGGCGAGACGGTTCGCGCCAAAAAGCGGCCGCTGGTGATCATCACGTCGAACAACGAAAAGGAACTGCCGGACGCATTCCTGCGGCGCTGCTTCTTCCACTACATCAAATTCCCCGACAAGCCGACGATGGAGGCGATCGTCGCGGCGCATTTTCCGGATTTGAAGAAGAACCTGGTCGAGGAGGCGCTGCGCCTGTTCTTCCAGATGCGCGAAGTTCCCGGCCTGAAGAAAAAGCCCTCGACCTCCGAATTGCTCGACTGGCTGAAACTGCTGCTCAGCGAGGACATCACCCCGGAACAATTGCGCGAAAGCGACACGTCGAAACTCATCCCGCCGCTGCATGGCGCCCTGCTCAAGAACGAGCAGGACGTCCACATGTTCGAGCGGCTGGCCTTCCTGCACCGCCGCGAGCGGCGGTAAGGCCTTATACTGCGTCTCCATAATCGGAACTCGTCGCGATCAGTCGAATCCCTCGCGTAAGCTCGGCGTCGCATTCGCTCCTAGCCAGGCCGCAGAGGTCAAGACCTCTGAGGCCCGGCATTACCCTGCCGCGCGCTGCTGCAGCAATTCGCCGATCGCGGCCAGCGCCGCATCCGCCGCGGCGCCGTCGGGGCCGCCGGCCTGGGCCATGTCGGGGCGGCCGCCGCCGCCCTTGCCGCCGAGCTTCTCCGCGGCGAGGCGCACGAAATCGACGGCGTTGAATCTTGCCGTCAGATCGGGCGTCACCGCGACGACCACGCCGGCGCGGCCGTCCTCGGATATCCCGACAATGGCGACGATTCCCGACCCGACCGTCTGCTTGGCCTCGTCGGCCAGCGATTTCAGGTCCTTCATCTCGACGCCCGACACGGCGCGCGAAAAATATTTCACGCCGGCGATCTCGCGCACCGGCTGCTCGGCTGAGCCGCCGCCGCCCATTGCGAGCTTCTTGCGCGCCTCGGTCAATTCGCGCTCGAGTTTCTTGCGCTCTTCGAGCACCGCGGCGAGGCGCTCCGACGCGTCCTCGACCGGCGCGCGCAAAAGGCCCGAAAGATCGCGCAGGACCCGCGCCTCCGCGTTGAGATGACGGCGGGCCGCCATCCCCGTCTTGGCCTCGATGCGCTGAACGCCGGCCGCCACCGCGCCGCGGCCGACGATCGACACCAGGCCGATGTCACCGGTGCGCGCCACATGGACGCCGCCGCACAATTCGACCGAAAAGGCGCGGTGCGGGCCGCTCCCCATCGAGACCACGCGCACTTCGTCGCCGTATTTCTCGCCGAACAGGGCGCGGGCGCCGAATTCGATCGCCTGGTCCACCGCCATCAGGCGGGTGACGACGGGCGCGTTTTCCAGCACCACCTGATTGGCGATGTCCTCGATCTGGGCCAGTTCCTGATCGGTGACCGGCTTGGGATGGGCGAAGTCGAAGCGCAGCCGGTCGGGCGCGACCAGCGAGCCCTTTTGCGCGACATGGTCGCCCAGAACCTCGCGCAGCGCCTCGTGCAGCAGATGGGTGGCCGAATGGTTGGCGCGAATCGCCATGCGGCGTTCGTGGTCCACCTCGAGCTGCAAAGCGGCGCCAACGGCGACTTCGCCTTCCTCGACGACGACCTCGTGCACGAACAGGTCGCCGACTTTCTTGGCGGTGTTTTCCACCCGCATCCGCACGCCGGGGGCATGCAGTACGCCGGTGTCGCCGACCTGGCCGCCCGATTCGGCGTAAAACGGCGTCTGGTTGAGAATGACGCCGCCTTTTTCGCCGGCTGAAAGCTTTTCGACCTGCGCGCCGTCGCGCACCAGCGCCGCGATCACGCCTTCGGCCTTTTCCGTGTCATAGCCGAGGAAATCGGTGGCGCCGGCGCGATCCTTGACGGCGAACCAGACGGTCTCGGTCGCCGCTTCGCCGGAGCCGGACCAGGCCTTGCGCGCCTCGGCGCGCTGGCGCTGCATCGCCGCGTCGAAGGCGGCTGTGTCGACGCCGATTTTCCGCGCGCGCAGCGCCTCCTGCGTCAGATCGAGCGGAAATCCGAACGTGTCGTAAAGTTTGAAGGCGACGTCGCCCGGCAGGTTCTGCCCGGCGCCGAGGTCCTTCGATTCGTCGTCGAGAATCGACAGGCCGCGCGCCAGCGTCACGCGGAAGCGCGTCTCCTCGAGCTTCAGCGTTTCCTCGATCAGCGCCTGGGCGCGGATGAGTTCGGGATAGGCGGCGCCCATTTCGCGCACCAGGGCCGGAACGAGGCGCCACATCAGAGGATCGCGGGCCCCCAGCATTTGCGCATGGCGCATGGCGCGGCGCATGATGCGGCGCAGCACGTAGCCGCGCCCCTCATTGGCGGGCAGCACGCCGTCGGCGACGAGAAAGGCGGAGGCGCGCAGATGATCGGCGATGATGCGGTGACTGGCCTGCATCTTGCCGTCAGGATCGACCCCGGTGGCTTCCGCGACGGCGTGGATCAGGGCGCGGAACAGGTCGATCTGGTAGTTCGACTTGACGCCCTGCATCAGGGCGGCGATGCGCTCCAGGCCCATGCCGGTGTCGATCGACGGGCGGGGCAGGGGAAGGCGCTGGCCCGGCGCGACCTGCTCGTATTGCATGAAGACGAGATTCCAGAACTCCAGGAACCGGTCGCCGTCCTCGTCGGCGCTGCCCGGAGGGCCGCCGGCCAGGGACTCGCCCTGGTCGTAGAAAATCTCGGAGCAGGGGCCGCAGGGGCCGGTCTCGCCCATCGACCAGAAATTGTCGCTCGAGGCGATGCGGATGATGCGGTCGTCGGAAAAGCCGGCGATCTTCTTCCACAGGCCGAAGGCTTCGTCGTCGTCGTGATAGACGGTGACGAGGAGCTTGTCCTTCGGCAGCCCGAAATCCTTGATGATCAGGTCCCAGGCGAGAGCAATGCCTGCTCCTTGAAATAATCGCCGAAGGAGAAATTGCCGAGCATTTCGAAGAATGTGTGGTGGCGCGCGGTATAGCCGACATTGTCGAGGTCGTTGTGTTTGCCGCCGGCGCGCACGCATTTCTGCGACGAGGCGGCGCGGACATAGTCGCGCTTTTCGGCTCCGGTGAAGAGGTTCTTGAACGGCACCATCCCGGCGTTGGTGAACATCAGGGTCGGATCGTTGCGCGGGACCAGCGACGAGCGATTCGACCACGGTGTGGCCGTTTTCGCGAAATAATCGAGAAAAGTGGACCGGATTTCGTTGACGCCGCTCATGGAATGTTCTCGATCCTCTGCCTCAGCCCGGCCGCCCGCCGCGTTTTACCTCAACGCGCAACCTCCACATATGGAGCGGGCAAGCGGCCTTATCTACCGGCAGGCCAAGGACCTGTCGAGAGCGGCGGAGCATTATCTTGTCGCGGGGCCGCGCCGCGCACGGCGTCAAGGATCTGAGGCGGAGGGGATTTTGGCGCGGCGGAACTGGCGAAATCAGTGGCGGCGCAAGGATCGTCGACGAGCCTCTCCCCGCCAAGGCGGGGAGAGGGAGTCGTCACTCCGTCGTAGTCTTCCGAGCCGGGATCGATATTGTCCAGGATGCGCTCGGCGATCAGGCCGGCGTTTTCGCGGATCGTCTGTTCGATCCGCGCCGCCGCCTCCGGATTGGCTTTCAGGAATGCCTTGGCGTTTTCGCGGCCCTGGCCGAGGCGCTGGCTGTCGAAGGAGAACCAGGCGCCGGATTTCTCCACCACGCCGGCCTTGACGCCGAGATCGACCAATTCACCGTATTTCGAGACGCCTTCGCCATACATGATGTCGAATTCGACCTGCTTGAACGGCGGCGCCACCTTGTTCTTGACCACTTTGACGCGCGTCTGGTTGCCGATGACTTCCTCGCGGTCCTTGATCGCGCCGACGCGGCGGATGTCGAGGCGCACGGAGGCATAGAATTTCAGGGCGTTGCCGCCAGTGGTGGTTTCCGGCGAGCCGTACATCACGCCGATCTTCATACGGATCTGGTTGATGAAGATCACCATGGTCCGCGACTTGGAGATCGAGGCGGTGAGCTTGCGCAGCGCCTGGCTCATCAGGCGGGCCTGCAGGCCGGGCTGGACGTCGCCCATTTCGCCGTCG
Source organism: uncultured Alphaproteobacteria bacterium (assembly GCA_963849665.1). Classification (GTDB taxonomy): domain Bacteria; phylum Pseudomonadota; class Alphaproteobacteria; order Rhizobiales; family Beijerinckiaceae; genus Rhodoblastus. Next base: position 58,772 of record CAWKJW010000080.1, read on the forward strand.
ATTTCCGCGCGCGGCACCAGCGCCGCCACCGAATCGACCACCAGCACGTCAATCGCGCCGGAGCGCACCAGGGTGTCAGTGATTTCGAGCGCCTGTTCGCCGGTGTCGGGCTGCGAAATCAGCAAATCGTCGAGCTGGACGCCAAGCTTGCGCGCGTAAACCGGGTCGAGCGCGTGTTCAGCGTCGACGAAGGCGCAAACGCCGCCGCTTTTCTGCGCCTCGGCGATGGTGTGCAGGGCGAGCGTGGTCTTGCCCGAGGATTCCGGTCCATAAATTTCGATCACGCGTCCGCGCGGCAGGCCGCCGACGCCGAGCGCAATGTCGAGACCGAGCGATCCGGTTGAAATTGTTTCAATTTCAGTCACGGCCTGGTTTTTTCCAGCCGCATGATCGATCCCTTGCCAAAGGCGCGTTCGATCTGCGACAGGGCGGCGTCGAGAGCCTTGGTCTTGTCCACGGAGGTTCCTTCCACGAGGCGGAGATTCGCTTGCGACATCGGGCCTATCCTTTTGGCATGTGAGACGCGGGAGATGCAATCAGCTTGTTGGTTGCAAATGTACCGCGTTTGTTCCTGCGCGCAAGTTCTTTCGCGCGGCGGCGGGAAGCGGGAAGGGCAACGGCGCGAGGGCGCGGGCGGGCTCAAGGCTAGAGTTCCAGCGTCAGGCATTTGCCGCCCCGCCGGCTTTCGTAAAAAAAATGAGCGGCGTCAGCACGGGCGTCAGGCGGCCTGCCGCAGGCGCTCTCGCAGGGCGCCGACGCGTCGTTCATGATGACCACGCATTCAGCGCCACGGCGTTGCAGCAGAATTTCGCGCTTCGCCCTGTCCACGGCGATGCGGTTGTCCGCGGGGACAAGGGCCTCGATCATCTCGCGCGAGGCGGGGTCGAAAGCCCGGGGGAATACAGCAGAAATCCGTCGGGCAGGGGCTGAGACAGGTGTCGAGATGATAAAAGCGCGGATCGATCAGATTGAGGCCGAACTGCCCGCTTCACCGCAGGGCCTGAGCAAGGGCGCCATGCCCGCGTCGGAGCGGAAGCCTGGTCCGACCCAGAACAGGTCGCCGGCCTCGTCGTAAAGCGCGTCGCCGGCCCCTTCGAAAAACAGGTTCCGCGGCGGGTCGACGACAACAAAAGACCGTGGCTCTCGAACCAGTGGCGGACAAAGACCTCCTCGCCGCGCCGTTCGGGCAAAGCGAAAGCGGCTCGACCAGCGCCTGGCCGCCTTTCAGTAGGCCGGCGTTGGCGGTGAAGACGAGGTCGGGCAGCCCGCGGATGGGGCAAAAGGCTGACAGGACGTCGGCATGGCGCTCGACCCGCGCTTTCAGTCGCGCCATTGCCGGCGGCGCCTCGCCGGCGTCGGCTCGGCCATCTCGGCCCTCCATCCAGGGATTGATGACGTAAGTCCACCCAAAATGGTCGGGCGGGCACATCAGGATGCGATTTCCGGCGTGGGGTTGGACATTCTGTCGCTCAATGCG
>CAWKJW010000081.1:0-50524 GCA_963849665.1 uncultured Alphaproteobacteria bacterium
GTTCTGTCGCTACTCGTTCCTTTACGTATTGCTCTCTCCAACTTTCTTTCGTGGCCGGGGAAGGGAACTGCATGATCACCAAGCGCATCATCGCCTGTCTTGACGTCCACGCAGGCCGCGTCGTCAAGGGCGTGCAGTTTGTCGATATTATCGACGCGGGCGATCCGGCCACGCAGGCCGCGCGTCATGCCCGCGATGGCGCCGACGAGATTGTATTGCTCGACATCACCGCAACGCATGAGGGCCGCGCCACGCTGCTCGACACTGTGCGCCGCACCGCGCGCGACCTTTTCGTTCCCTTTTGCGTAGGCGGCGGCATCCGCTCCGCAGACGACGCCGCGCAGGTCTTCGAAGCCGGTGCGGATAAGGTCAGCGTCAACTCCGCCGCGCTCGCCGACCCCATGCTGATCGACGCCATCGGCCGCAGCTTTGGGGCGCAGGCCAGGGCATGAAGGCGGGCGATGCGGCCAATGCGGCCGCCGTCGCCGCGCGGCTGCAGCCCGGCCTTGCGAGCCTGGGCGCCTCCGCCGCTCCCGCCCTGGCCGCCCCCGCCACGATAGCGAACCGGCCGCCATGCTCAGTCAATTGCAAAGCCTGGTCGCTTCGGCAAGTTCCGGCGACATGACCGGCGCCGCCGCCATCGCGCAAGCGATCAAGGCGCAGGTTCAGTCCGCAGCGCCGCCCGAAACATTCTCGCCGCTGCTCATGCAGATGCTCGCCCCGGCGACCGGGCTTCCCATCTTCGGCTGCTCCGTCGATCCGATGCTGATGGCCATGCAATGGAGCCTGTTGCTCGGCGAAAGGCGACACTCGACCGGCTGCGCAAATTGCGCGAGGACCGCATGAGAGTTCTCGCCGTCGCGCCGTTCGGCGGTCTGCACGAGGATGAGACGCGCGAAGACGAGTGAGCCGCGCTGTTTCCGGCCGACCGGATCGATCAGGCCGATATGCCCCAATGGCCCTGTGGTTGTTCTTCGACAAAGACCCTATCATCGCATTCCGGGCAAGATGACCCTTTGCCGAAAGAGGAATTTAGCGATGAGCGCTCCCGAACTCGACGCGGAAGGCTATCTCACCGACCCCGCCGCCTGGACCGAAGACTGGGCCCGGAAGACCGCCAAAGAGCTGAATATCGAACTGACCGAGGACCATTGGGAGGCGCTGCGTTTCATGCGCGCCTTCATGGAGGAGCATCAGGTTCCGCCGGACGCGCGTTTCGTCATGCGCCACCTGAGCGAGACCAGGGGCGCCGGCCGCAATCGCCTGTTCGAACTTTTCCCCTATGGCTATGTCGGACAGGCCTGCAAGCTGGCGGGCATGCGCAAGCCGCGCGTGTGGAGCACGGGCTGAGCGCGCAAAAAAGGCCCTGAATTCTCGGCCGGGCCGGAATGCAGGGCCTCGCCAGTCGCCCTCCCGCGGCCGGCTTCGATCGCATCGGCGAAAAGCGCCCGGCGCGATCACGTCACGTTGATCGACACAAGCTCCTCGCCGTCCGGATCGACCACATGCACCGCGCAAGCGAGGCAGGGGTCGAAACTGTGGATGGTGCGCTGGATTTCCAGCGGCTGCTTGGCGTCGTGCAGCTGTGGCGGTCCTGCAAGGCCGCCTCATAGGCGCCGCTCAGGCCCTTGGCGTCGCGCGGGCCGGCGTTCCAGGTGCTCGGCACCACCGCCTGGTAATTGTCGATCTTGCCGTCCTTGATGACGACCCAATGAGCCAGCGCGCCGCGCGGCGCCTCCATGAAGCCCACCCCCTTCGCCGAAGACGGCCAGGTCGCGGGATCCCACTTGACGTCATTGTGGACGCTGACCTCGCCGCTTTGATATTGGCGAGCAGCGCGTCGAGCCAGCCGTCCATCTGGTCGGCGATGATTTTCGATCTCCAGCGTGCGGGCGGCCGTGCGGCCAAGCGTCGAGAACAGCGCCGGAAGCGGCAGGTCGAGTTTCTTCAGCGCATAGCCCGCGAGGTCGCGCGTCGGCTCGTGGCCCTTCGCGTAGAGCATCAGCACGCGCGCCAGCGGCCCGACTTCCATCGCCTTGCCGCGCCAGCGCGGCGACTTCAGCCAGGAATAGGACTTTTCCACGTCGAGATGGTCATAGGGCGGCTTCGGGCCGCTATAGGCGAGCGTCGTCTCGCCGGCGTAAGGATGCAGTCCCGCGTCCTTGCCGGCGCTGTAATCGTACCAGGAATGGGCGGCGAATTCCTGGATCTGTTCGGGATCGTTGAGATCGACCGGCTCGATATGGGTCAGATCGCGGTTGAGGATCACGCCCGCGGGAATAAGCAGCGACGAATCGTTCGCATGACCGTCGGCGGGGAAATCGCCGTAGGTCATGAAATTGCCCAACCCCTCGCCGCGCGCGAACCAGTCCTTGTAGAAGCCCGCAATGGCGAGCGTGTCGGGAATATAGACCTGATCGACGAAATCGCGCATCGACTTGATGATGGCGCGCACCTGGTTCAGCGTGACGATGTTGACGGCGGTGGAGGCGCTGCCGTCGCCGGCCGTTCCCGGCCCGGCGCTGAGCGGCGCCGGAACGCCGCCGACCAGAAAGTTCGGATGCGGATTCTTGCCGCCGAAAATCGTGTGGATCTGCACGACGTCGCGCTGCCAGGCGAGCGCTTCCAGATAATGCGCGAGCGCCATCAGATTGGCTTCGGGCGGCAGCCGATATTCAGGATGGCCCCAGAACCCATTGGCGAAAATGCCGAGCTGGCCGCTCTCGACGAAAGTCTTCACTTTTTTCTGCACGTCGGCGAAATAGCCGGGGCTGGACTTGGCGTAGGACGAGATTGACTGCGCCAGCGCCGACGTCGCCTTCGGATCGGCCTTCAGCGCCGAAACCACATCCACCCAGTCGAGCGCATGCAGATGGTAGAAATGCATGACATGATCGTGCACATATTGCGCGCCGACCATCAGGTTGCGGATAAGCTGGGCGTTCGCGGGGATGTCATAGCCCAGCGCATTCTCCACCGCGCGCACAGAAGCGAGCCCATGCACCAGAGTGCAGACGCCGCAGATGCGCTGGGCGAAGGCCCAGGCCTCGCGCGGATCGCGCCCCTTCAGGATCAGCTCGATGCCGCGCACCATGGTGCCGGACGAATAGGCTTGCTTGATCGCCCCGTCCGGGGCGACTTCCGCCTCGATCCGCAGATGCCCCTCGATCCTTGTGATCGGATCCACGACAATGCGCTTGTTCATCGAACTATCCTCATTGTTTTCAGCCTGGAGCCCGACCGGGTCTCGTTCGCATCAGCGAGCGGGGCCCGGTTGGGAGCGAACGCCGCAGGGCGTTTTTTTAGACGCCCGTCTACCGACGGCCTATGGCCGAGCTGATGCGAGGGGCGCCGACCGCACCGCGGTCGGCACGAAACAAATTCAGACGATCATGTTGTCGGCGACCAGCTCCAGCAGGCTTTCGACCTTCTTGTCCCATTTGAAATGTTTCGCCCCGAGCGAAAGGGTGATCCGGCACTGGCCGCAGGCGGTGACGAAGTGTTGCGCGTCGGCGTCCTCGACCTGCTTCTTCTTCAACTCGAACGCCTTGTAGCGCAAAGGATCGGCGCGGGTGTTCGACACCACGCCGCCGCCGCCGCCGCAACACCAGGCGAGCGCGCCGTGATCCTCCAGCTCCTTGATCTGAAAACCCAGCGCCTTCAGCACCGCGCGCGGCGCCTCGGTGACGCCGCCGCGCCGCGCCAATTGGCACGGATCATGGAACGTCGTCGTCTCGCCGATCTGCTTCAGCTTGATCTTGCCGCCCGCGACGGCCTCGCCCAGAAATTCGGTCATGTGGATGATGCGCAGCGGAATCGCGCCGCCATACCAGCGCGCCGCCTCCCAGCGCGCCGCGCCATAGGCGTGGCCGCATTCCGGCAGGATGAGCGTATGCGCGCCGATCTTGATCGCATTGTCGATGATCTTGCGCGTCATCTTCTCCTGCAGGTCGAGATCGCCATTGATATAGCCGATGTTCGACGCCTCGAATCCCTCCGTCGAATAGGTCCAGTTGGCGCCGATCTTGTTGAGGATCTTGGCGATGTCGGTCAGCGCCTTGGTGTGTTCGGTCAGTTCGGCCGGCGCGACGGTGATGACGTAATCCGCCTTGGGCAGATCGACGTTCATCGGCACGCCGTTTTCCTCGCCGGCGTCCTTGATGATGTCGGCGAAATCTTCGGACGGCGACGCCGGACTGCCCCAGGCTTTCGCCGTGCGGTCCATCAGCTCCAGCCGGTCAGGCACCAAGCCGGCCTTGTACATGCCGTGCCGCGCCTCCTTGATCAGTTCGGCGATGTCGATGCCCATCGGGCAGGCCAGCGTACAGCGGCCGCACAGGCTGCAGGCGTCGAACAGCAGCGCCTCCCATTCCTGCAGCATTTCAATGCCGACATTGGAGCCGATCCCGAAAAGCCGGTAGAGCGGCGCGAAGGGGCCGACATGGCGGTGATAGGCCTGTTCGAATGGTTTGAGCTTGTTGATCGGCGTATATTTCGGATCGCCCGTGCCGACATAGAATTGGCAGGCGTTGGCGCACATGCCGCAGCGCAGGCAGGATTCCATGTGGATCGCGGCCGTTTTCGCGAAGTCGCGCACAAAGGCCTGCATGGCGGCGTCGCGCCGTTCGGCGTCGCCCTGCGCGCCCTGGACGTCGTAGGCGATGCCGGAGGCAGTGGTCTTGGCGGTCATATCTGCGCTCCTCTATGCCTGAATTTGATGCCGGTGGTGCCGCGCGAAAATACGAACAGAAAGGCGTGCATGAGCTTGCCGAACGGGAACCAGACGAGAAAGATGCAGATGCTGAGGATGTGGATCGCCAGCAGCGTCTCGTAACGCGCGCCGATGTGGCTCGCGGCGGCCAGCCCGGTGAGGACGGGCAGGAAGGTCAGCGCCCAGCTGACATAGTCGTCGATGCGCGAAATCAGCTTCAGCACCGGGCTGGTCAGGCGATAGATCAGGGCGGCGATCAATGAGCCGGCCGTCAGCGCGCCGACCGCGAAGACCATGCCGTTGGGCAGGGCCGGCCAGCTCACGCCGAACAGGCTTTTCAGGAACAGGATGTGTGGCGCGAAGGCGAAGACGCAGATGGCCAGGCCAATATGGAAAACGTAGCCGTTGACCGTGGTGAACATGCCGGTCTTCAGGAACGTGCGATGCGGAAGCATCTTGCCGAAAATGGCCTGCGCCGCGGCCAGCCAGGCGGGCGGCGCGCCCTCGCGCTGCGGAGATTCGTCGCGCCAGGCCGGGAGCGACAGCACGCCAACCAGGCGCCAGAGAACGCCCAGTACGAATATGGTCAGGGCGAAGGTGAGCGCGGGTCCGCGCGAGAAAGCGAGAAGGTCCATGGATCATTCCTCCCCGGACTTGGGCGCGGCGAGATAGGTCTTTTGATGCTTTCGCGCCGACAGCGCCGCGCCGGCGCCAAGCGCCGCGCCGACGACGGCCGCGCCGGCCAGCATCGGCCCCATCGCGCCGAGAGGCGTTGGCAGGGGTCGATAAAAACCGCCTCGATCCCAGAAATCCGGCTCGGAGCAGCCGAGGCAGCCGTGGCCGGACTGGATGGGGAAGGAGACGCCCCCGTTCCATTTCAGCGTGGCGCAGGCGTTATAGGTCACCGGCCCCTTGCAGCCGACCTTGTAGAGGCAATAGCCCTGCCGCGCGCCGTCGTCGTCGAAGCCGTCGGCGAACAGGCCGCGCTCGTAGAAGGGGCGCCGGTAGCAGCGGTCGTGGATGGTCTCGCCGAAAAAAGCCTTGGGCCGGCCGAGATGGTCGAGTTCAGGCAATTTGCCGAAGGAGAGCAGATAGGACAAGGCGCCGGTCATCGCTTCGGGGATCGGCGGGCAGCCGGAAATATTGATCAGCGGCTTGTCGCCGGCCAGCTCCTTGATCGCCACGGCGCCTGTCGGATTGGGATAGGCTTTCGGAATGCCGCCGAAAGCCGCGCAGGTGCCCACCGCCACCACGGCGAAGGCGTCGCGCAAGGTCTCCTCGAGCATTTGCAGATTGCTGACGCCTGCGATCGCCGAATAGATCCCGCCGTCCTTGGTCGGAACGGAGCCGTCGACGACGACGATATACTTTCCCTTGTTGGCCTCCATCGCCTCCTGCCGCGCCTTCTCCGCCGCCTCGCCGGACACCGCCATCAGGGTGTGGTGGTAATCGAGCGAGATGAAATCGAACATCAGGTTTTCGAGCGTCGGGCTATGTGAGCGGGTGATTGATTCCGTGCAGCCGGTGCATTCCTGGAACGACAGCCAGATCACCGACTGGCGCCGCGCCTTGGCCAAGCCTTCGGCCAGCGCGCTGGCCGAGGACGGCGGCAACGCCATGATCGAAGCGACATAGGAGGCGTATTTCAGAAAGGCCCGTCGCGAGACGCCGCGTTGCTCGAGCATGGCGGCCAAAGTCTGGTCATTCTTCATCCGCGTTCTCCGCAATGGGCGCTTTTTCTTGGGGCGCTTTTCCTTGGGCTGCTTTTCGCTGTTCCAGCGCCTGCGCGAGTTTTGCCGCCGCGAGGCGCGCGTCGCGACGGTCGGAACGCAGGATTTCGGGTATTGAGGTGATTTCGATCAGGTCGACGGCGATCCCGGAGGCGCCAAGATGGCGCACCCGCCAGACACCGGCGAACGCCGTCTCCCAGATCTCCGAAGGCCCGGCCAGATCGATCGTTGCGGCGATCTCCCCGCGTCCGAGGAGCGCGTCGATCTCCTCGCGGTCACGCCCGGAAAACGGCAGGCCGCCAAGATCGATCGAGCCGCCTTTGCCGGTCGCGGCGAAAGTCTCGATCAGGGCGACGACCTCGTTCAGCACGGCTTCCGCCATGCCGGCGTCCTGTTCCGGATTTTGCTGGAGGGCGCAGGCAGAGTTCATGGCGCCCACCTTTCGATCAATGCGCGCACGGCGGCGTGAATTTCAGGGATCGCCGCAGCGACATCAGGCGTCGGCGCCAGCCCCCAATCGACGCATTGCGGTTGGATGCCGATCAAGGCGCGATGCTCGGGCTTGCCGTCCATCAATTCGGCCGCCGCCAGCAAGTCGAACAGCGCCACTTCATGCACCGAATGTTTCTTGCCGGAGAGCTGGGCGTCCATGGCGGCGCCCTCGAAAGTCTTCACTTCGCCGGGACGCGCGCCGAGCATGGCGGCGTCGAGCACGATCAGTCCGCGGCAGGATTCCACTTCCGGCAGGAGCGACAGGCCGAGCGTGCCGCCGTCGCGCACCACCACGCCGTCGTGAGTTTCGACCAAGGACGCGAAAGCATTCGCGGCGTGGACGCCGACGCCATCATCCTGCATCAGGGTATTCCCTAGCCCCAGGACAAGGATGGCTCTCTCGGTCCGCATGGAAGCACCTTAAGGTCCGAATGTAATGATATGTTGACGCCTTAGGGCGGCGACGCGCGTTGATCTGGATTAATTTTCACTCCGTCAGTTTTTGGCCAAAAGGCTAAAATCCTGTCGCGGGAGAGCAGCCGCGGTTTTGCGAAGGCGCCAACGCCGTTGCCGCCCGACAAAACACAAAAACGGAGCCGACTTGCACCGGCTCCGTCATCGATTGTGTTAGTCCTCGGCGCGCGCGTTTTTCGCCGCGCGAGCCGCAGGCGGGTCAGTATTTCGCCATCACCGCCGGCGCCGGAACGTCGAAGTGGTAGGTATAACCCAGGGTCACTTGAAGTTCGGACAGGTGAATAGCGATGTTGGCGCCGTCATAGCCCATGCCGGGGATATATTCCTGACCGCTCACCGTGACGCGCGGCGCGTAGACGACGGCGAAATCAATCGCCGAATTGGGGTTCACGTTGTACGTGAAGCCGCCGGTGATATGACTGGTCACGACGCCCGGCGCCAGCAGATTGAGCATCACGTTTGCGGCGGTGACCGGCTGCGTGTTGTAGGAATACCCTGCGCGCAGGGTCAGCGCGCGACTGTAATTCCACTCGACGCCCAACGCGATGACATCGACGTCGCGCCAGCCGAAGCCGGGTCCATTCGTTGTGCCAAGCGACTTGCTGCCGGGGATCAGTGGCGTCATCTGGTCGCCGATGGAATTCACGTCAGAATAGAAGATGTGCTTCCAGTCCAGCATGACGGCGAGGGTCGGCAGCACCTTGTAGGCCAGGCCCGCGCCGATCGTGGCGGGAATATCGAAGTTGCCGCCGCCGGCGAAGAGACCGCTATAATCGTGGAACGGGGTGCTCCACATCGGCGTCGAACCCGTGACAGCGAGGCTCAACTGATCATTGAAGTGATAAAGCGCGCCAGCGCGGACGCCGGCCCCGACTGAATAGGCCGGCGAATGATCGCTCACGGTCATCGGGTTGCTGGACAAGTTGAACTGGTTGAAGGCGCCAAGGCCATAGGCAGAGAAGACCTGCACCGCCATGGTCGGCGCAATGCCGATCGAAAGGTTGCCAAAACGCTGGGCGTAACCAAGCGAGATCAGCCCCTGGTTGAGATCGACGCCGGCCCGACCGCCGCAGAACACGCCAGAGCCACGTCCTCCGCAGTTCGGATTGACGATGCCGGACCCAAAACTGGTGTCCATGCCGCCGTTGCCGACCATCGACAAGCCGATCGCTTGATCGGCGCTGAGCGGCAATGAGTAGCCGAGCGAGGGAATCGCGAAGACGTCGCGGCCGCTCGAGTAGCTGCCGGGCGCCGTCAAAAACGTGCCTGTGGCGTCATAGCCGCGCGAGGGAGCAAACAGCGAAATGTCGCCGCTCATCTGGTGGCCGACATCGACGAGACCGGCTGGATTGGTGAAAGTGGTGAACGAATCGGTCGGATTGGCCGAACCTGCGCCGCCCAGGGCCTGGTCGCGGGCGCTCACGCCTTCCATGAAATAACCATCGGTCGCCTGCGCTACGCCGGTCGCCCCCGCGATCAACGCCACAGCGCAAATCCCCGCGCGAAGTGAATTCCGCATGCTCGCCGCCATTACTTTCTCCCCTTGAATTATTTCCCGGCGCGAGCCCGTCGTGATCTCGCCACAAGGATTTGATTGTATGACGGATGATCACATATGAATGTATTCCACGATAGGACCATTGTCGGATAAGACGCCGATTTTTTTTGGGTGAGTTATTCCGGCAACAGTTCGCGACCGCCTTTGTGCTTGCACTGTTTTCATGAGAAACTCTTGGTCGCGAATTTCTCCGTTAGTCGGGTCAGCCATGCCGGAAACTAAATCGCGCCACTCCGAGAGGCCCTGGCGCATCATCCCGCTCGGTCCGCGTGACGCCGACCGTTATTGCGACCATCTGTTGCGGCTCGACCCTGAGGACCGGCGCTTGCGCTTCTTCGAGGAGCCGCCAGAGCACCTGCTGGCGCTTCACGCCGGCGCCGCGGTTTCCGATGGACGCGTCGTTTATGGCTGCGAATCGGATGGCGAGATACGCGGCGTCGGCGAACTTGCGGCCGGATCGCTTGGTCCCGGCTGCGGAGAACTGGCCTTCAGCGTTGAGCGCGCCTGGCGCCGCCGCGGCGTCGGCAGCGCCTTGATGAAGGCGATGATCGGCGCCGCCAGAGACAGGGGGTTCGATTGCCTGGAGCTCGAGATGCTTCCGGATAATCTTGCCATGCAACATCTGGCGCACCGCTTCTCCCACCGTTCGCTGCGGCGTAACGGGAATTTGATTGCCGCGATCGACGCGGGCGCGCTGGCGGAGGCTAACTCTTAAACTCTTGAAATTCCCGGTTTATGCACCCAAATATCGATGCCATCAAATATCATCATATTCGGCTTTACAAAATAGCGCTTTACGCCGGCGTCAATTGACCTTATTTGTCAACTAACGATTGTGCGAATGCGAAGAACGAGGAAGAACGAGGCGACCATGGCCTTGCCGAGAATAAAAAACCTGGAAATCTCTGACCATCTCGGGCAGATGGCGCAGAACGCAGAAGACGCGAGCGAATTCCTGAAAGCCCTTGCGCATAAATCGCGGCTGCTGATCCTGTGCATTCTGGCGGAAGGCGAAAAATCCGTAGGCGACCTTGAAGCCCTGCTGGCGCAAAGGCAATCGACGGTTTCGCAACAATTGGCGCGGCTGCGCCTCGATGGGCTGGTTTCGACCCGTCGCGACGGAAAATCGATCTATTACAGCCTGGCCAACGATGACGTCCGGCTGATCTTGCAGTCGATTTATGCAGTGTTCTGCCACAAGCCGGCCAAACCGCGCCGTTCCGCCGGCAAAAAAGCCTGACTGGGTCGCTCTAGGCGGACCATCACCGGGATTGTTGAAAACTCCCGGAAGGCGGACGCCTTCCGGGAGCAGATGTGCTTAGGCGACGTGCTTGATGATGAAGCGATAGACGCCGCCATCCGCGGTGGATTCGACGAGTTCGTTGCCCGTGGTGCGGCAGAAGGCCGCGAAATCGGCGACAGAACCCGGATCGGTGGCGAGAATTTCCAGCGTTCCGCCGGCAGGAACTTCCTTCAGCGTCTTTTTCGCGCGCAGGATCGGCAGCGGGCAATTCAAACCTTTTGCGTCGAGTGTCTTGTCGGCCATGTCGTTTCCTCTTTCGTTTTTTGAGTTGGTCAGATGAACAGGTTGATGTCGGATTTCAGCGCCTTTTCCATGTAGGTCGCGGCGCCGCCGATCTCTATGCCGTCGATCAGGTCGGACTTGTTGTATTCGAACAGATCGAGCGTCATTTGGCAGGCGATGATCTTGACTTCGGATTCGATCGCCGCCTCACGGAGGTCCTCGATCGAGGCCACGCCCTTCTTCTTGATGAGATTCTTCATCATCACCGTGGCGCCGGCGTCCACTCCGGGCAGCATGTTGACGATGTTTGGCATGGCCATGTGCATCCCCGCCACCGGCATTTTCATCGCCGCATTGCCGAGCGCCGTCACCTGGAGATCGAGCTTCTTTTTCAGGATCTCGAGTCCGTAGAAGGTGAAAAACAAGGTGACATCGACGCCCATGGCGGCGGCCGTCGTCGCCAGGATCAGGGGCGGATAGGCCCAGTCCAGCGACCCCTTGGTGACGATGATGGTCATCGTCTTGGCGTTGTTTCCAGTGTCGGTCATTGACCTTTCCCCGCGCGAAGCCTGTTGTTGCATCAATCGCCCACCGGTCGCCCGCCTCGTGAGCGACCGGCGTCAATTCCATTCAGTCGGTGGTGACGTTCTTGATCTTGCCGATGCCCAGCATGTTGAGCGCCGCCGTTTCGTAGAACGGCTCGCTTTCGCCCTTGCGCATCTTGCGGATGAAATATTTCTCGAAGCCGATCTTCGCCGCATGCACCCAGCGACCCGACGACGACCAGTTGACATTGCGCGGCGGAATTTGCGGCTGCGCCACGAAGGCGATGCCGGAATCGCCGAAATCGGCGAGGCAGACCGCGTTCCAGGTGCCCTGGAATTTGGCCGGACGGCCGCGCAGGATTTCACCGATGTTCTTCGCCGTCGCTGTGACCATGGATTCGATCATGAACCCGGTCTTCGGCACGCCGCAAGGCACCGGCGTCGGCCCCATCGGCGGAATGGCGACGCAGACGCCGACCGAGAAGACGTTCTTGTATTTCGGATTCTGCTGGTGCTTGTCGACCAGCACGAAACCGCGCGGATTGACCAGTCCGTCGATGCCGCGCAATGGCTTGATGCCGCGGAAGGCCGGCAGCATCATCGAGAAGCCGAACGGCAGTTCATGCGTCGCCTTGACCGAGCCGTCGGCGGCGACCTCCTCGACCGTCATCTTGCCGCCTTCGACCTTTTTCACCCGCGAGCTTGTCAACCACTTGATGTGCTTTTCGCGCATCTCGCTTTCGAGCAGGCCTTTGGTGTCGCCGACGCCGTCAAGGCCGAGATGGCCGACGTAAGGCTCGGAGGTCACGAAAGTCATCGGCACCTTGTCGCGGATCTTGCGGCGGCGCAGTTCGGTCTCGAGGATGAAGGTGAATTCGTACGCCGGTCCATAGCAGGAGGCGCCCTGCACCGCGCCGGTGATGATCGGCCCGGGGTTTTTGCAGAATTCCTCGAAAGTGACGCCGGCTTTCTCGGCGTGGTCGATATGGCAGATGGAGGTGGTGAAGCCGTCCGGGCCAAGACCTTCGATTTCGTCGAAAGCCAGCTCCGGACCGGTGGCGATGACGAGATAATCGTATTTCAGCTTCGAGCCGTCATCCAACTCCAATTCATTGGCTTCGGGATCGAGCTTGACGACTGGGACGGGCTTGAAATTGATGCCGCGCCTGGCGAAAGTCGGGGCGAGGTCGACCTCGATCAACTCGCGTGTGCGCCAGCCCACGGGGATCCAGGGATTGGAAGGCACGAAATGATAGATCGGATCACGGGTGACAACGGTGATGTTGTCCTCCGGACGCATATGCTCCTTCATTTCGTAGGCCATAATGACGCCGCCCAAGCCAGCGCCCATGATCACGATTTCCGCCATGATTCCCTCCCTTTGCTTATTGCGCGCGGACGGTTTCGCCGCCTCGCATTTTTGTGATTATCATATTAGCTTATTCGTATTTCTTCAATTGTCGAGCGCAGCCGCGCCGAAAGATTCATCATTCTTCCGGCGCCGCGTTGATCCGTGCAATGATTTCCGTCAATAGCGCGCATCGGAGGGCTTGCCGCCATTCGGCCAGTCGTTGACCTTGCCCGGATAATCGGGGCGCGGCTGATGCGTGAAATATTGCGCGATGTCGACGGCGTCCTGGTCGGACAGGCCTCCCTGGTTCTGCGGGAAATTGGCCAGGTGGGCGATCGGCATGTTGGCCCTGATGAAGCCGGCCGCGGTATAGGTTCGCGCCATCCCGGCGCCGACGTTGTAAGAGGCGGGCCCCCAGAGCGGCGGGAACATGCGCTCGCCCTTGGCGTTCTTCGCGCCGTCACCGTCGTCGGCATGGCAGGCGCTGCATTCCGCCTTGTAGAGCTTTTCACCGCGCACGGGGTCCGGCTTGAGCGACTTGTCGATCTTGGCGGTTCCGCGCCCCTTGATCTTTCCGCCCGGCTCCACGTCCGCCTTCATCCAGGTCATGAAGGCGACCATGGCCTGCATTTCTCGCGAGTTCCTGCGGCAGGAGCACGCCGTTCATCGAACGGTCGAAACATCCGCTGAGACGCTGTTCGATCGTGATGACCCGCCCGGCCCGAGCGTTCTTGGCCGGGAATACGGACGTCAGGCCCCAAAGCGGAGAAGCCTTGGGCACGGTGCCGCCATTGAGGTGACAGGAGCTGCAATTCAAGACATCGCCGACGTTATGCGGCAGCATCTCCTTGGTGTTCATCATCACTTTCATGCCGAAGATCAGGCGTTCCGCATCGGGCGCGGCCAGCATGTCGGCGAAGCGCGGCGTCATGAAGGTTTTCGGCGCCGGCGGAGCGAGCGCCAGCTCCTCGCGCATCGACCGCACTTGCGCCGACGTCACCGCGCTGGCGCCATTGCCCCAGGACTGGCGAACGAAGGTCAGGATTTCCGCGATCTCGTCGTCGCCCAGCGATGCGTAGCCGGGCATGCTGAAGCGGTGCGGCGCGGCTGTCGTTTCAGCCGCGGTCCAGCCGCTCAGCACAACATGCACGAGCGATGTCGGATCGTCGGACAGCACGGCCCTGCTCCCCGCCAGGGCCGGGAACACGCGTTCCGCGCCGAGCCCGTCGCGGCGGTGGCAGGACGAGCAATATTGCTCGTAGCCGAGGCCGCCGCGCGTGCCATAGAGCGACTTTTCGATGACGGCGACCGTCGCAGGCGCCGCGACGCCCGCGGGCGCCAGCGAAGTCAGGTAATGCGCCACCGCCTTCAGGTCGTCGTCGGTGAAATGCTGGGTGCTGTAATGGACCACTTCGGTCATCGGGCCGAAGGCCGCGTCACGCGCGGTGGCGCCCGTCTTGAGCAATTGAGCGACATCGGCTTCGGACGTCAGGTTGCGCAGGCTAATGGCGCGCCAGGGCGAAAGCGTCGAACCCGCGAGATAATTCTTGCCGTCGTCGCTGAGCGCCTTTTCCTGCATGCCGAAGCCGCGCGGCGTATGACATGTGCCGCAATGGCCAAGGCCCTCGACGATATAGGCGCCGCGATTCCACTGCGCGTCCTTCGCTGTGTCGGGCGCAAAGACCTGCTTGTCGAGGAAAGCCAAATTCCAGACCGCCATCCCCATTCGGATGCTGAAGGGAAAATGCATCCCGTTCGGCTTGTTGGCCTGCTCGACCGGCGCCACGCCCTTCATGAAATAGGCGTAGAGCGCCTTGACGTCATCGTCCGTCGTCTTGGCGAATGAGGGATAGGGCATGGCCGGATAAAGATTGTGGCCGTCCGCCGCGACGCCGCGCCGCACGGCGCGTTCGAATTGTTGCAGCGTATAGCCGCCGATGCCGGTCTTGGGATCTGGCGTGATATTGGTGGAATAGATTGTGCCCGTCGGCGTCTTGAACGCCAGCCCGCCGGCCATGAGCTTGCCGCCCTCGGAGGTGTGGCAGGCGCCGCAATCGCCGAGATGCGCCAGATATTCGCCGCGCTGGACCAAAGCGTCGTCATCCCCCGAGGCGGCGAAGGCGGGCGCGCAGGCCGAGAAAAGCGCGACGAAAACAGCCGCGGCGACAGGCGCGCGGAATCCACCGAGTTTCATCCATTCCTCCCAAATTTTCCGCGCGCCTTGCCGGAGCGTCGATCTTTTTCGCGAAGTTTAGGCCGTCAATTTTTCGGACCGCTTGACTTAGGCGGCGGAGCGCCGCTCGACCCATGTGAAGAGCCCGATGGCGAAGAGTGCGACCACGCCGAACCAGGCAAGGTCCGGCACGCCGGTCAGCTCAGGCAGCCGAACCTTCCCGAACGCCCAGACATCGAGGATATGCGCCTTGATCCAGGCGTAGCTGAAGGCATAGAGGATGGCGCCGGCGATCATGCCGAACACGCCGAAGAGGGCATGCAGGCTGCCGCTGCCGATGGCCGCGAGCCCCGTGCCGGGACAATAGCCGAGGAAGACCAGCGCCACGCCGAACATCGCCGCGCCGAGGCCGACCGCGAGCAGATTCGCATCCTTGACCTGATAATGCGCGTCGCCAGCATGGATCAGCGCGAAGACGCCGAGGCCGCCGACGAGCACCGCCGGCAGCATCACCTTGACCATGGTGAAGTCGCTCAAGCAAAACTGCCCCTCGATCACGTTGCAATTCGTCACCCGCGCGCGGTTGAGCAGGAAGCCGAAAATAAAGCCCATCGCCAGGGGAAGGATCACGCTCATGCGCGCCCTCCCGACGAGCGGGAAGACTTGAAAACCAGACGCGACCCGATCAGCGCGCTGGCGAAGACGACGACGATAAAGACCCAGCTCGACAAGGCGAGCTGCATCGTTCCCGAGAGCCCGTGGCCGCTCGTGCATCCGCCGGCCAGTCGCGCGCCGAACATCATCACGCCGCCGCTCACGAAGGCGACAGCCCATCTTTTCGCCGCGGATCCGCCGAAGCGCACGCGCCAGAACTGCGGCACGGCCTCGACATGGAAGCTGCCGTTCGCCAGCGCAGAGACAAAGGAGCCGCCGATCACGCCGATCAGGAACAGCACGCCATAGTCCCAAGAAAAGGGCATAGGGCTCCAATAGGGATTATGCGCGACCGCGTCGGACCCGAAAATAGTCCGGCGACCGGCGCGGCGGCCCGCGACAGGCCGGTGGTGATGCCGAGCGGCTCGTTGGCGACGGCGAAGGCCGCCCAGCTCAGCACACCGATGGCGCCGCCGATCAGATAGGGCGACCAGTCTATTTTTTTTGCTCGTTCAGCGCCCAGCGCGGTGCGATCGATTGACGCCGACATTTCGGTTCTCCCCAAATCTCCGCGCCCGGAATGCCCGCGCCAATGCCGGGGCATGTCAGTCGCCCTTGTAGGCCTTGAAACCGTAGCTCTCGAAAACCTTCAGCCCTTCGGGCGAACGAATGTAATCGAGCCACAATTTCGCGGCTTCCGGATGCGGAGCGCCCTTGACGACCGCGCCCGCATAAATCGCCGTGGCGTTCTGCGCCGCGGGGATGTCCACATGCGTGATCGGGTGGCCGGCCTTTTCCTGGAACATCGCTTCCGACTGCCAGGTGACGCCCGCCTGCGCGCGCCCCTGCATCAGCTAGAGCGGCGACTGGCGATGATGGATATGGGTCATGATCGTCGAACCGTCGGCGACCTTGGTCTCGTACACCGCCTTGACCAGCGCGTCGCCGCCGGCCTTGGCAAGCGCCGCCTTGATCTGCCGGCCGATCCCTTCATAAGCCGGATTGGGCATGACCAGCTTTACGCCAGGCTTGCCGAGATCGAGGAGACCGGCGACATGCGCCGGATTGTCCTTCGGCAGCATGATCGTCAAGGTGTTGGTGACATAGGGAGCCGGAGGCGCCTCGAGCATTCCCTCGGTCACATATTGCTTGATTTTCATGAGTCCGGCGAAATAGGCGTCGGGCTTTACCGTCCAGGTCATGTTGCCGACGGTGACGGCTCCACCGGCCTTTATCTGCTTCACCAGCAGGCCCGGCGGAATCGTCTCCCAGTAGATGCGCCCCTTGAAGTCGGGATGCAGCTTTTCAAAGCCGTCGACCAGTTGCGCCATGGCGAAGAAATAATTTCCGCCGACGAACAGCGACAGTTTCGGATCCATCGGCGAGCCATGGAAGTCGGCGAGATTGTCGGCGTCCGGTTCGGTGAAGTCGAGACCCCTCTGGCTCTGGTCGACGTCATTGTTGGCGCCGTTCTGCCACGGCGGCGAGAACCCGTAGGTCTTCGCCATGTCGTCGGCCCGCGCCGACGCGGCGCTCAGGCACAGTCCCGCCACTGCGGCAAGCGCCGCGCGTGCAAAGATTCGCAGCATAGGAAGCCTCAATTAAACGTAAGAGAACCCGGCCGAAGCAAGCTCCGGCAGCGTGGCTACGATGCCCGGAGTGAGCACGACGCCCGGAATGATGTGATTGGTCAGCTCCGCCGCCATCTGCTCGTGCGAAAGCTTGTCGGGGTTGACGCCGGCCTTGATCAGCTTCTCGCTGACTTCCCACATGGTGTTGTGGCAGCCGAGGAAGACCACGCCGCGCCGCTGCAGCGCCTGGATGGACAGGTTGTGCCCGGAGAAGGCGCCGTCGGGATTCTGGAAATCCTTGACGTCGACGGAAGCGCCGGGCTGCTCGACGATCAGCGTGTTGGTCGCAAACTTCCCGCCGGCGAGCTTGGCCAACTGGTACTTGTCCCACATCGTCTGGTCGAGCAAAGCGAGATGCGCATTGCCATGAGTCGCAGAAACGACCAGGAAGTTCGGGTGATTGAAGCTGTAAACCTGGGCGTTGAGCGCATTGCGCATGCCGTTGATCCAGGGACCGGCGATATCGGTGTTGTCCCAGGACTGCTTCGGCCCGGCGCGATAAGCGAGAACTTCGGCCAGCGCCTCGTGATCCCAAAAATTCTTGTCGGTCAGGATCATCGGCACGGTCTTGAAGTCGCGGCGGCGCGGCGCCTTTGCAAGGCGCGCGGCGAGGGCGGCCAATGTGTCGGCGCCCGCCGGCAGCGTCATGGGTTTCGCGGCTTCGGCGTGCGCGGCCTCGGTTCCCGCCAGACCGGCGGCGAGACCCAATCCCATCGCCAAAATCGCGTCGCGGCGCTTCATCCCTGCATTGTCCATTGGTCATTTCCCCAGATGAATTTTGTGGTTGGCTTCGCCGTCGTGGCGTCGACGGAGTTTTGGTCATCCAGCGCCCCAATCGGCGCCGCGGAATTCTGCACTCGACGCCCCAGGCAAGGCCGCCTCCGCAGCATGCGACATCAAGTCACATTCGCATCATTTCATTTGTCGCCACACTGTCAAGCCAGCAATTCGAAATTCATCTACTTGCTGGTCAAAGACTTGCCGACTAAAGACTTGCGAGCGACGCAGCATAGCTCCGCCGCCGCGCCGGAGATGACGCGTCCTGGCGTGTGGAACGAGGCGCCGCGCGTAAACGCGGCGCCCGCGTCCGATCGTTCACATCGTCAGCTTGACAAGCGACAGCACGAGCAGGCTGATGAAGGCGGAGGCGAACAGGCCCAGCGCCAGCGGGCGGACGCCCGCCGAAAACACATGGCGCAGATTGGTGTGGAGCCCCATGGCCGCCATGGCCATCGACAACAAGAAGGTCGTCGCGCCGCGAACCGGATCCATGATGGCGTGCGGAATAGTGACGAGGCTGTTCAGCGCGGACATGGCGAGGAAGCCGATCAGGAACCAGGGGAACGGCGGCCGCTTGCCCGCGCTTTCGCCCGACAGTCCCATGCGGGCGTAAATTTCGCCGAGCAGGATGATGACCGGGGCCATCATCGCCACCCGGGTCAGTTTGGCGATCGTGCCGATGTACAGGGACTCGTGGCCGCCTTGCGAGGAGGCGAACACCGCCTGCGCCACCTCGTGCACCGAACCGCCGGCCCACAGGCCGAAGGCGGGCGCGGACAGGTGCAAAACGTCCTTGAGCGCCGGATAGAGGAACATGGCGGTCGTGCCGAACAGGGTCACGCCCGCAACGGCGTAAGCCGCGTCGTCGTCCTCGCCGCCGGTCGCGGCCTTGGCGGCGACAATCGCCGAGGCGCCGCAAATCGAGGTGCCGACCGCGATCAGCAGGGAGAGGCCGCGCGAGACGCCTAGCAGGCGGCCCACGAAGATCGTCGCGATCAGCGTGCCGATGAGCCCGGTGGCGATGATGGCGAGGCCGTGGAACCCGACCTCGGCGGCCTGCTGGGCAGTGATCTGCAGGCCGATCAGCATGATCGCAAGGCGCAGGATGCGTTTCAGCGAGAAGGTGACGCCTTCGCTCGTGCCGGCGATATTGCCGACGGTGTTGTAAATCGCCGCGCCGATCAGGATCACCAAAATCATCGGGCTGAACTTGTCCACGCCCGGAATGTAGCGCAGGCCATAGGCGACCAGCGTGATCGCGATGGTCAAGGCGAGACCGGGCGCGAGCGCCATAATTGGATTTTTACTGGGAACCGCGGCGGTCGCGGCGTTTGCGCTGGTCATGTGGCAGCCCTTTGTTGCAAGTCTGTCACATCATTGATGATCGCCTTTCATCGAACAATCGAATAATTATTGTCGAACCGTTCGTTTTTATCGATCATTCAGCCTGGGCGACGTCTCCCTCGGACGCCCACTGGCACATTTGCCGCCCCCATTCGCCGGCCGTCGCCGCGTCGATCTCGAGAATGGTGAAACGGCCGCCCTCGCGAATCGTCAGGCGCAGCAGCCTCATCCCGCTTTCATAGGCGATCTCGTCGAGCTTGATCCGGCGCCCATAGGGCGCGACGATTTCGCCCAGTTCGCGCTTCGGCGTCGCGGTCATTTGCGCGGGCTCTCGGCATGATAGAAGGCGAGCTCCAGCTGCTGCTCCCATTTACGCGGGGTATCCGGGAATTCCGGCTTGATGTCGAAATAGAGATGGATCTCCCCGTCCCGCGCCGCCTGGACCACCAATTTCTCCAGCCCGACAAAACTCTGGACTTCCGGATGGCCGATGATGAGTTCGCTAATCCGCGCCATTTTCGCTCCTCGCCGTTATGTTGATAGAATTATGAAACCGGATGCGGCACAGCAGCCGCGACGCGCCCGCATTGTCGATGAAGCCGGTGCGGTCGTGCAAGACATTGTTGCACAGCACGCCCTGGCCCGGGCCGAGTTTTTCCCGCCGCGTAAGAGGCTCCGCCTCGATGAGGGCGAATAGCTTCTCGGCTGCGCTGCGGGTCGGCTCGTCGCGCCATTCGACGAATTTTTTTCGCGCCGTGTAGCGCATGGCCAGCACGCCGGAAGCGTCGACGAAAAATACCGGCCCTGCGTTTGTCGCGCGAAACCGCCCCGCTTCGTCGGTCGCTTCCGGAATCGTCATGGCCTGCGGGTGCATGAGAAGGCGCAAGCTTCTGACGTCCTCGTCGCGCAGGCGCAGATAGGCCAGTTCATGATCGAGCAGCCGGTTGACGCCGCCGTCCGAAGCCGCCCTCGCGCAATGCAGCACCATCGCCCGCACGCAGGCCGAAGGCCCGTGATAGTTGTAATAGCCGTCGGTGTGCCAGCTGATGGCCTTATCGGTATAAGGTATGTAGCCGCGCCTGCCGCCGCCCTGGACGACCTCGATGCGCACCACGCCGTTCCGATTGGCCGAGCGATGGTCCTCCACCGCCCGCAGGCCGAAGGACGAGGTCAGCGCGAGCAGCCATTCGTCGAGCAAATCATCGTCCGGCGGCGGCGCGGTCCAGGAATAGAGCGCCATATTGGCGTCGGCGATCTGCGCCAATATCCCGTCGCGCTCGCCTTTCGTGAGCGCGGCCGGGTCGACGATTGGCGTCGGCGCGCGCTCCAGCGCCCGTTCGACGCGCGCCAGTTTCGCCCGCCGCCAGCGACGATAGAGACTCATCGTCGTCGAGCGAGAAAACGCCGCTCAGCTCGACGGCCTCCCGAGCAGGGAACCGTTCCCCGAACGCGACGAGATCGCCAGATGTTGTTGTTTCCACAAGCGCTTCCATCGTTTTTTGGAAAAATTGCATTTTTCCGTCTTTGATCTATTCTCATATTCGCATTTCCTGTTATTATCGCAAGATCAAACAAAAAAATGCGATCCGGAACTGGCTGATGTCGGGACACGGTTCGCTGCGCAGGGATGGCTCTCTCAGTGACGAGAGATTGCGAAACGCAAACGCGGCGCCAGGCATCAAGGCGCCCGCCAGGGGAGACTGACGATGTCGCAAGACGATTCAAATCGCGTGCAAGGTAAGACGACGACGGCCGCGCAGCATCCGACGCCGATGCTCGACCAGCTCGAAACCGGCCCCTGGCCGAGCTTCGTGACCGGCCTGAAACGCCTGCGCGACACCCAGGACGCAAAATATGCGCCGATGATGAACGACCTCCTCGGCCAGCTCGAGCATTCCTACGAGGAGCGCAAGGGGTTCTGGAAGGGCGGCACGGTTTCGGTGTTCGGCTATGGGGGCGGCGTCATTCCGCGCTTTTCGGAAGTCGCCGACAAATATCCGGCGTCGAAGGAGTTCCACACCCTGCGCATCCAGCCGCCGGCGGGTCTGCATTACGACACCGCCACGCTGCGCAAGCTCTGCGACATCTGGGAGCGGCACGGCTCGGGCCTGATCGCGTTCCACGGCCAGAGCGGCGACATCATGTTCCAGGGCTGCTCGTCGGAAAACGTGCAGCCGGCCTTCGACGAATTCAACGAAGCGGGTTTCGATCTCGGCGGCGCCGGCCCGGCCCTGCGCACTTCGATGAGCTGCGTCGGCCATGCGCGCTGCGAAATGTCGTGCTACGACGAGGTGAAGGCGCATCGCGAAGTCATCAACGAGTTTCTCGACGAGATGCACCGCCCGGCGCTGCCCTACAAGTTCAAGTTCAAGTTCTCGGGCTGCGGCAATGATTGCGTCAACGCCATCCATCGCGCCGATTTCGCGGTGATCGGCACCTGGCGCGACGACATGAAGGTCAACCAGGACGAGGTGAAGGCCTATGTCGGGCGGGTCGGCCGCAAATACGCGATCGACCACGTCATCGCCATGTGCCCGACCCGCGCGCTGAGCCTCAACGACGACGACACGCTCGACGTCGACAACAAGTCGTGCGTGCGCTGCATGCATTGCCTCAATGTCATGACCAAGGCGCTGTCGCCGGGCGACGACAAGGGCGCGTCGATCCTGATCGGCGGCAAGCGCGCGCTGAAAGTCGGCGACATGATGGGAATCATGATGGTTCCCTTCATCAAGCTGGAAACCGACGAGGATTACGAGAAGCTCAAGGAATTCGCGCGGAAATTGCTCGACTTCTTCGCCGACAACGCGCTGGAGCACGAGCGCATCGGCGAGACCATCGACCGCATCGGCCTGCCGGCCTTCCTTGAGGCGGTCGGCATCGAGCCCGATCCGAACATGGTCAATCATCCGCGCACGTCCTGCTATGTCCGCACCGACGACTTCACCGACGAGGCGGAGAAATATTTCGAGCGCAAGGCGCGGGAAGCCGGGCTCGACGTCGCCGCCGACTGAACCAGCCAAAAACGACGGGCCCCGGAAAAAACCGGGGCCGCCAAGCCAATATCCTAGGGAGAGAAATCGATGAATAGCGCCGTTGCGTTGCGCCGTCCCGACGAGACCGGGGTTCCTGATCCGTTTCCGTTGATGCATCCGTTGATGGTCAAGAATTACGGCGCGTGGGCCTGGCACGATCGTCCGCGTCCCGGCGTGCTGCATCATGTCGCCAAGAGCGGCGACGAAATCTGGACGGTCCGCGCGGGAACGCAGCGCCAGATGGACGTCTACACCATACGGACGCTGTGCGACATCGCCGACAAATTCGCCGAGGGACATGTCCGTTTCACCACGCGCTCGAACATCGAGTACATGGTGGCCGACCATTCCAAGGTGCAGCCCCTGATCGACGAACTCGGCAAGCACGGCTTCCCGATCGGCGGCACCGGCAATTCGGTGTCGATGATTTCGCACACGCAAGGCTGGCTTCACTGCGACATTCCTGGCACTGACGCTTCGGGCGTCGTGAAGAGCCTGATGGACATGATGCATCAGGAATTCATCACCGAGGAAATGCCGAACCGGGTTCGCATCACCACCTCGTGCTGCCAGATCAATTGCGGCGGCCAGGGCGACATTTCGATCAACGTGCAATATACCAAGCCGCCGAAGATCAACCACGATCTCGTCTCGAAGGTCTGCGAACGCCCCGCGGTCGTCGCGCGTTGCCCTGTCGCCGCCATTCGTCCCGCCATGGTCGACGGCAAGCCGTCGCTGGAAGTGGACGAGCAGAAATGCGTGTGCTGCGGCGCCTGTTATCCGCCCTGTCCGCCGATGCAGATCAATGGCACGGATTCGACCAAGATCGCCGTCTGGGTCGGCGGCAAGCACTCCAACGCCCGCTCCAAGCCGACTTTCCATAAGCTCGTCATCGCCAATCTGCCCAATAACGCTCCGCGCTGGCCGGAAGTCGAAGAGGTCGTGAAGAAGATCCTCTACGCTTACAAGGACAACGCCAAGGACTACGAGCGCATGGGCGAGTGGATCGACCGCATCGGCTGGCCGCGCTTCTTCGAGCTCACGGGCTTCGCCTTCACGAAGCACCATCTCGACACATGGTCGGGCGCGCGCAAGACCATGAACATGTCGGCGCACGTTCACTTCTGACGTCTCCGCGCCGCCGCGAGCGGCGGCGCGGTCCGGCGGATTCGGCGCTTGGACGACCGGAACGCTTCAAGAACTTGCTTTAGCTCATTTCCTTTTCCCAGGAGTTTGCAACTCTGCGGAAAGAGGCGATGAGAGCCGTCTTATCAACCCGTGAGGTCGCAGTGCGCTTCGCTATCCAGATCAATGAAGGCCCCTACACGCATCAGGCGTCGGACACGGCCTACCAGTTCACCAAGGCCGCCCTGGAGAAGGGCCACGAGATCTTTCGTGTGTTCTTCTATCATGACGGCGTCAACAACGGCACGCGCTACACCGTGCCGCCGCAGGACGACCGCAACCTGCAGAAGCTTTGGAGCGAGCTCGCCGAGGCGCACAAGCTCGACCTGGTGGTCTGCATCGCGGCGGCGCAACGGCGCGGCATTCTCGACGCCAATGAGGCGAAACGGCAGGGCAAGGACGGCGACAACATCGCGCCGGGCTTTCGCATCTCCGGTCTCGGTCAGTTGATCGAGGCCGGCATCCAGGCCGATCGCATGGTCGTGTTCGGCGATTGAGGAGATAGAGAAATGTCCGACGAACAGACGAAGAAGAAATTTCTCTACATCAATCGCAAGGCGCCCTTCGGCACCATCTACGCGCTGGAGTCCCTTGAAGTCGTGCTGATCGGCGCGGCCTTCGAACAGGATGTCAGCCTCGCCTTCATCGACGACGGCGTGTTCCAGCTGATGAACAACCAGGACGCAACCGCCGCCGGCATGAAGAGCTTTTCCAAGATCTATCGGGCGCTCGGCGACTACGAGGTGCGCAAGCTCTATGTCGAGAAGGAATCGCTCGACCTCCGCGGACTGACCCTCGCCGATCTGATGCCCGTCACCTATGAGGACGAGAACGAGGATTATGCCGAAAAGCCCTCGATCATCGTCGTCGACAAGGCGGAAATGGCCAAACTGATCGCCGGCCAGGACGTCGTTCTCAGCTTTTGAGGCTTGTCACATGTCTACTTTGCACACGGTCAACAAATCGCCTTACGAGCGCAATTCGCTGAAGAGCTGCCTCGACCACGTCTGCGCCGGCGATCGCATCCTGCTGATCGAAGACGGCGTGCTCGCGGCGCGCAAGGGCGGCGCCTTCGCCAAGGCGCTGCAGGACGCCAAGGCCTCCTGCGCCATTTATGCGCTCGGCCCCGACCTCGCCGCCCGGGGCGTCGGCCATGCTGATCTCGTCGAGGGAATCGAAACTGTCGATTACGGCGGCTTCGTCGATCTCGCCGCCGATGCCACGCGCGTTTGCGCCTGGTTGTAATTTTTCCAAACCTCTCAGGAGAACATGATGTCGGGTTATGATGTGAATGGGACTGTGGTCGATCACGACGAAGAAGGCTATCTCACGGATATCGGCCAGTGGAACAAGGACATCGCCGAGGTGATCGCCAAGGCCGAGCAGATCAATATGACCGACGAGCATTGGGAAGTCGTCAACTTCCTGCGCGATTATTACGAGGAATACCAGATCGCCCCGGCGGTTCGTATCCTGGTGAAGGAAATGACCAAGAAATACGGCAAGGAAAAGGGCGACCAGAAGGCGCTCTACGCCCTGTTCCCGTATGGACCGGCGAAGCAGGCGTGCAAGATCGCCGGCCTGCCGAAGCCGACCGGCTGCGTGTAACCCCACCAAACTAGATCCGAAGGGCCGGCCAAGAGCCTGAGGATCCGGGAGGAAATAATGCTGACGACAATTTACGCGACGGCGTTTTACGCGGCGTCGCTGCTGCTGGTTGTCGCCCTTTTGCGGCGCATCTGGCTCTATGCAGCGACCCCAGCTCCGCTGAAAATCCCGACCACCCCGGCGCCCAAGACCAAGGGCGGCGTGGCGCTCAGGATGCTGCGCGAAGTGACGCTGTTCGAGAGCCTGTTCAAGTCCAACAAGTGGATCTGGCTGTTCGGCTGGATCTTTCACGTGGCTTTGGCCGTGGTTCTCCTTCGGCATCTGCGCTATTTCCTCCAGCCGGTTCCCGAGCTCATCGTGCTCGTCCAGCCCTTCGGCGTGATCGCCGCTTTCGCCATGGTCGGGGGGCTTGCCGCGCTTTGGGGCCGCCGTCTCATTGTCGAGCGCATCCGCTACATCACCGGCCCCTCCGACCATCTGATGCTGGCGTTGCTGATGGCGATCGGCTGCAGCGGCCTGATCATGAAATATGTGGCGCGCACCGACATTGTCGCCGTGAAGCAATTCTTCCTCGGCCTGATGTATTTCGACTGGCGCCCCCTGCCCGCCGATCCGGCCCTCCTCGTCCACCTCGCCCTGGTGCTGACGCTGATGGTCGTCTTCCCTTTCTCCAAACTGCTGCATGCGCCGGGCGTCTTCTTCAGCCCCTCGCGCAATCAGGCCGACAACTCGCGCGAACGCCGCCATGTTCCGCCGTCCCGGCTTGAATCGACCCCGCGTCGCGCTTGAGGATTATTTTGAGATGGCCGAAGTAAAAAGCGCTTTCAATCCCAAGGAAAAGGTCGACGGCGATCCGATCGAACTGCCGCGCCTCGCCTGCGGCGCCATGGCGGACTCCGCGCCGTTCAAGGCGGCGCCGGGCCATATGCAGGCGCTGGGCTTCCCGGGCCAGCTGGTCGACGACTGGCATGACAAGGCCATCGGCCGCCTCGGCGAACTCGTCAACAATTCGCGCGCGCTGCGCGTCTATCTCAACTCTTGCGTCAAATGCGGCGCCTGCACCGACAAGTGCCATTATTTTCTCGGCACCGGCGACCCGAAAAACATGCCGGTCGCGCGCCAGGACCTGCTCCGCAAGGTCTATCGCCGCCATTTCACCTTCGCGGGAAAATATTTTCCCTCGCTGGTCGGCGCGCGAAGACCTCACCGAGGAAGTGCTGACGGACTGGTACTCCTATTTCCATCAATGCTCGGAATGCCGGCGCTGCTCGGTCTTCTGCCCCTATGGCATCGACACGGCCGAAATCACCATGGCCGGGCGCGACATCATGGACACGATCGGCATCGGTTCGAAATATACCAACGAGATCATCGGCAAGGTTTACAGCGTCGGCAACAACCTCGGCTTGCCGCCCAAGGCCCTGCGCAACACGCTGGAAGGGCTCGGAGAGGAAATCGAGGAGGAGACCGGGGTGCCGGTCCGCCTGCCGCTCGATCAAAAGGGCGCGGACATCCTGCTGGTGACGCCCTCCGCCGACTTCTTCGCCTCGCCGCACATGGAAGGCCTGATCGGCTACGCCAAGGTTTTCCATGAGGCGGGCGTCTCCTGGACGCTCTCGACGCATGCGGCCGAAGCCGCCAATTTCGGCATGTTCATCGGCTCCCAAGAGAACATGCAGAAGATCTCGCTGCGCATACGCGAAGCGGCGCTCGATCTCGGCGTGAAACGCATCATCTTCGGCGAATGCGGCCATGCCTGGCGCGTCGCCTACAGCTTCCTCGACACGTTGGCCGGCCCCTTCGACTTCCTCGACAAGAACTATCCGATACCCCAGCACATCGTCGAATTCACCTATGACCTGATCCAGAAGGGCAAGCTGAAATTCGACAAGTCGAAGAATGACGAATATCGCCTGACCTTCCATGATTCCTGCAATGTCGCGCGCGCTTCGGGCATGGGCGACAAGCCGGGCGGGCAGTTCGAACTGCCGCGCGCCGTTCTGCGCGCCGTCTGCAATCATTATTTCGACATGGCGCCCGAGACGATCCGCGAGCAGACCTTCTGCTGCGGCGGCGGCGGCGGCCTGTTGAGCGACGACATCATGGACGTCCGCACCAAGGGCGCGATGCCGCGCATGCGCGCGCTGAAAGAGGTCGCCGACGAGCACGGCGTGACGCACATGGCCGCCATCTGCGCCATCTGCAAGGCGCAGTTCTCGAAGGTGCTGCCGCAATACGGCTTTGATCGCGAAGCGATCGTCAGCGTGCACCAGATGGTGTCGAACGCGATCATCCTGACCGGATCCATCCAGGCTGAAGAATTTGAGCGGCGCAATCTCGTCGCCTCGGACAAGTAGGGAGAATACGCCATGAACGAAGCGGCTCCGACCAAGGCTCTGACCTTCCGTCGATTCAAGAACGGCCAATCGATGTGGGATGAGCAGGATCTAACCAAGAAGATCTTCCAGCAGGACAAAAGCTACAAATGCCCGACCTATGTCCACCGCGCGCCGCCGTGCCAGGGCGGCTGCCCGTCGGGACACGACATTCGCGGCTGGCTGGCGATTGCGCGCGGCCAGGACAAGCCCCCGGTCGCGGGCATGCCGTGGCAGGAATACGCCTTCACGCGCATGATGGCGGCCAATCCCTTCCCGGCCTCCATGGGCCGCGTCTGCCCCGCGCCCTGCGAGGATGGCTGCAACCGCAACGAGGTCGATGATTTCGTCGGCATCAACGGCGTCGAGCAATATGTCGGCGACTGGGCGATAGAGAACAAGCTGCCGCTGCCCAAGCCGCCGGAACTGACTGGCAAGCGCATCGCCGTCATCGGCGGTGGTCCCGGCGGCCTGGCCGCAGCCTATTTCCTGCGCCAGAAAGGCCATGCGGTCACGATCTACGAGGCGCACGAACATCTCGGCGGCATGATGCGGTTCGGCATTCCCGGCTATCGCACGCCGCGCGACATGCTGGACGCCGAAATCGGCCGCATCCTGGCGCTCGACGGCGTCGAGGCGAAGACCGGCGTCCGCGTCGGCCGCGACGTGTCGATGGAAGAACTCGACAAGACTTATGACGCGGTGTTCTGGGCGATCGGCGCGCAAAAGGGCCGTCCGCTGCCCGTTCCGGGCGCCGACGCCATCAACTGCATCACCGGCGTCGAATTTCTCGACACGTTCAATCGCGGCTGGCTTTTCTCGACGGCGAAGAAGATCGTCGTGGTCGGCGGCGGCGACACATCGATCGACGTCGCCTCGGTGGCGCGCCGCCTCGGCCATATCGGCCAGTCCCACAAGCATGACGCTCCTTCGGCCTCGCCGGGCGAGTTCGGCTATGCCGCGCATGACGTGGCCGGCGCGCTGGAGCGCGAAGGCGTCTCCGCCGTTTTGACCACGCTGTTCCCGGTCGAGAAGATGACCGCCGCCGAACGCGAACGCGAGGACGCGAAGCGCGAGGGCATCGACATCAAGGGGTCGGTCATGCCGCTCGAGGTGATCAAGGACGAGCACGGAGTCGCGACCGGCCTGCGCATGTGCCAGTGCAACATGAAAGGCAATGTGCCCGTCCCGGTCGATGGCACCGAATTCGTTCTCGAATGCGACATGATCATTTCGGCGATCGGCCAGATGGCTGATTTGTCGGAGGGGCTGGAGAAGCTCGACAGCGGACGCGGCACGATCGCGGTCGACGGCGTCTACAAGGTTCGCGGCCAGGACAAGCATTTTGCCGGCGGCGACGTCATCCGCCCGCATCTCCTGACGACGGCGATCGGCCACGGCCGCATCGCCTCGGAGACGATCGACCATTTCCTGCATGGCGAACTGGAGGACAAGCGTCCGAAGATCGACGTGAACCAGTTCAATCTGCTGCAGGAGCTGCACACCCGGCATCTCGATCCGTCGCCTTACGAGCACATGCAGACCCGCGGCACCGACCGCTCGAAGTTCGCTGTGCATAATTACGAGGATCGCGGGTCGACGCAGATCATCCCCCACACCCAGTTGTACAAAGGCCATTTCGGCTATGTCGCCCGCTCGACGCGAGACGAGCGCCATGTCGACGCCGCGCATGTGCTCGGCGACTTCGCCGAGCGCATCATCGGCTTCAGCGAGGAGCAGGCGCAGACCGAAGGCAAGCGCTGCATGTCCTGCGGCATGTGCTTCGAATGCGACAATTGCGTGATCTATTGTCCGCAGACGGCGGTGTTCCGCGTGCCGAAAAAAGAGCGCGCCACCGGGCGCTACGTCGACACCGATTACAAGAAGTGCATCGGTTGCCACATATGCGCGGATGTCTGCCCGACCGGCTACATCCAGATGGGCCTCGGGGAGTAGCGCATGACGCGCATTTTGCGGACACTCTTCACGGCCGGCCTTTTGCTGGCGGCGGCCTCGGCGGCGAACGCCGAGGACGGCGCGCGGGCGCACGCCGGCGCCTCATCCGGCGAAAGGCAAGGGCGAGCATTGCGTCGCGCCCATTCCTTTCATCCGCCGTTATCACATGATGATGATGTACGACCACCGCACGGAGGCCGTTCACCAGGGCGTCAGGACGCCGCAATACAGCATCGCCGGCTGCGTGTCCTGCCACGCCGTGAAAGGCGCCGACGGCCAGCCGGTGTCCTTCGCCAGCCCGAAGCATTTCTGCCGCTCGTGCCACGATTACGAGGCGGTCAGGATCGATTGTTTCGAGTGCCACAATTCGCGTCCGGAAGCGCCGGCCAAGTCCGCCGACGCGGGCGCGCTCGCTCCTGAACACGATGCGGACACGGCCCGGCTTGCGGCCTTTCTCCAACAAGACAAGCCGGACGCGGCGCTGAAAGACAAGCCAGCCGCCGCGCCGGAGACTAAACCAGCCGCGCAGCGGGAGCAAAATCGATGAGCGACGGTTGCTGCAACAACAAGGGCAACTCTTGCTGCGGGAGCAAGGATCAAGGAGTCGAGCGGCGCGCCTTTCTTCAGGGCGCCGGCGCCTTCGCGGTGACGGCCCTGGGATCCGGCGTCACGCTCTATGCCTTCGGGACGAGCGACGCCCAGGCGAAGCCCCCCGGCGAGCCGGCCTCGCCAAACGTGCGCTGGGGCATGCTGATCGACCTGAACAAATGCAAGCCGGGATGCAGCGCCTGCGTCTCCGCCTGCAACGAGGAGAACGGCCTCAGGAGCACCGGCCGTCCCGAGATCGACGCGCAATGGATTCGCAAGGTCACGTTGAAAGACCCCAAGACCGACATCGTCCGCTCCGCGCCGATGATGTGCCAGCATTGCGAGAAGCCGCCCTGCGTCGACGTCTGCCCGACAGGCGCCTCGTTCAAGCGCGCCGACGGCCTGGTGCTGGTCGACAAGCACATTTGCATCGGCTGCCGCTATTGCATGATGGCCTGCCCTTTCAAGGCGCGCTCCTTCGTGCATGAGGAGCACGAAGACCAGAAGGTCAACGCGCCGCGCGGCAAGGGCACCGTGGAGAGCTGCACCATGTGCGTCGACCGCATCGACGCCGGGCGGCAGCCCGCCTGCGTCGAGGCCTGTCGCGCGAAGGCGGGGCGATGCTCTTCGGCGACCTCAACGATCCGGGCAGCGAGATCGCCAAAGCCATGCAGACGACGCCGTCGGCGAAACTGCGCGCCGACCTCGCGCTTGAGCCGGGCATTCACTACGCCAATCTGAAGTAATTTTTTCCGCCACGGCGTCCGCGCCCGAAAGCGATTGAAAAACAGGGAGAGCGCCAATGGCGCAGCAAAAATTCCGGCGGCTGACCTCGCACAGCCCGCTGTTCTGGACGCTGATCGCCGCGCATGTCGCGGTGCTGGCGGCGGGCTTTTCCGCGGCGCTCTACATGGAGATCAACGGCCATCACGTGACCGGCATGAACAACCAGATCGTCTGGGGCCTGCCGCATGTTTTCGCAGTTTTCCTGATCGTCGCCGCCTCGGGCGCGCTCAATGTCGCCTCGGTGTCTTCCGTCTTCCATCGACTGGCCTACAAGCCCTTCGCCCGCCTCTCCGGCATTCTCGCCATCGCCCTGCTGTCGGGCGGACTGACGATCCTGGTGCTCGATCTCGGGCGGCCCGACCGCCTGTTCGTGGCGATGACGCACAATAACTTCAGGTCGATCTTCGCCTGGAACATCTATCTCTATTCGGGCTTTGTCGCGATCGTCGCCGGCTATCTCTTCTCGATGATGGACCGGCGCGTGTCGAAAATGCCGATGGTCAACACCGGCTTCGGCTGGGCGGCCTTTACCTGGCGCCTGATCCTGACCACCGGCACCGGCTCGATTTTCGGTTTCCTCGCTGCGCGAGACGCGGTTTTCGGCGGCATCATGGCGCCTTTGTTCATCGCTTCGTCGCTGGTTTATGGCCTCGCTTTCACCGTGCTCGTGCTGATGACCATGTCGTTCGAAACCAGCGACATGCTCTGCACCCCTGAAATGATCACCAAGTTCCGCGGGCTGCTGATCATCTTCTCGCTCACGACCCTGTTCCTGACCGCGATTTCGCACCTGAGCAAGCTCTATGCGACGACGACCAAGGCATCGAAGCCTTCCTGCTGCTGCGATGGCGGCATCTTTCCGCTCGTCTTCTGGCTCGGCCAGGTCGGCATCGGCTCGCTGCTGCCGCTCGTCCTGTTGGCCACATGCGGCGAAGCGCTCGGGACCGCGACAGCTCGGCTTCGCTTCGGCCTCTTCCTCATCGGCGGCCTGGCGCAGATGTATACGATCATCATCGGCACGCAGGCCTATCCGCTGAAGATTTTCCCCGGCTTCGAAGCGTCGAGCTCGTTCTTTGACGGCGCGATCAATCACTACGCGCCGATCGCCTGCCCGAAATCCTGCTCGGCATCAGCGGCGTCTCCCTCGCCATGCTGATCGCCGCGCGGCCTTCCGCCTGCTGCCCTTCCTGCCGGGGTGCCGTGACCTCACGGCAGGCAGAGCCCGAGAGCTGGTGGCGGCGCGTGACCCGATTGTTCGTTTCGGCGGCGGCGAAATCCTCCGGCAAGACGACGATTACGCTCGGCCTCGCCGCGGCTTTTTCCGCGCGGGGCTTGAAAGTCCAGACCTTCAAGAAGGGGCCGGACTACATCGATCCGATGTGGCTGGCGCGCGCCTCGGGCCGCGCCAGCTACAATCTCGATTTCAACACCCAACGCCCTGCCGAAATCCTCGCCGTCTACGCGCGCGAATATCGGCGA
Source organism: uncultured Alphaproteobacteria bacterium (assembly GCA_963849665.1). Lineage (GTDB taxonomy): Bacteria > Pseudomonadota > Alphaproteobacteria > Rhizobiales > Beijerinckiaceae > Rhodoblastus. The sequence goes on from CAWKJW010000081.1 coordinate 31,981, forward strand.
CGCCGATATCGCCCTGATCGAAGGCAACAAGGGCCTGCATGACGGCGTCGACCCCAAGGGAGCCGAACTCGCAGCGCGGCCTTGGCCAAGCTCTTGCGCGCGCCGGTGGTGCTGGTCGTCGACACGATCGGCATGGCGCGAGGCGATCGCGCCCCTGCTGCTCGGCTACCAGAAATTCGATCCCGACGTCGAAATCGCCGGCGTGATCCTCAACAAGGTCGGCGTCGCGCGACAGGAAAGCAAGCTGCGCCAGGCGATCGAGAACTACACGGATTTCAAGGTGCTCGGCGCGATCGGCCGCGACGCCGGCCTGAACGTCGACGAGCGCCATCTCGGCCTCACCACGCCGAGCGAGGCGGCCAGCGCCGACGCAGTCATCGCGCAGCGCGCGGGACGCGGTTCTGCGCGGCGTCGATCTCGACGCGCTGCTGCCAGGGCGACGCGCGCAGGAATTGCCGGGCGCGACGCTGTTGCGCGGCATTTCGCCGCCGGACGTGACGCTGGCGGTCGCGCGCGACGCGGCTTTCGGCTTCTATTACTCCGATGATCTGGAGGCGCTTGAGCGCAGCCGGCGCGCGGCTGGTGTTTTTCGACGCCCTGCGCGACCGCGATCTGCCGGCTTGCGACGGCCTGTTCATCGGCGGCGGCTTTCCGGAAACGCAGGCGGCGGCGCTGGCGGCCAACGGCTCCCTGCGCGGCGCAGATTCGCGCGGCGATCGAGAATGGACTGCCGGCCTATGCCGAATGCGGCGGCCTGATGTATCTTTCGCGTTCCATCTCCTATCAAGGCGCCCGCCATGAAATGGTCGGGATCATTCCCGCCGACGCCGTGATGGGCGAAAGGCCGCAGGGACGCGGCCTGGTGCGCGTCGAGGAGACGGCGGACGCGCCCTGGCCCGGCGCACGCGTTGGCGCCGCGGCGCCGGCGCATGAATTTCATTACGCGCGGCTGGAAAACGCCGCTCCCGACCTCCGCTACGCCTATCGCATGCAGCGCGGCTTCGGCGTCGACGGCCGCCACGACGGCATCGTCGTCGGCAACCTGCTCGCCAGCTTCACCCATTTGCGCGACACTTCGCGCAACCACTGGGCCGAGCGCTTCGTCGCCTTCATCCGGGCGCGCAAGGCGCAAACCGGCGCCGCGCCGCAGAAGGCGACCGCCGACGGCGATTATCCGCGGCTGCGCTCGGCCGGCTGAATCCCGGCAAACATTCTGGAATCATGGAAAGGAGGGGCAAATGTCTTATCAGTTCGAGGGCAAGGAGATCGAAACCACGGCGACCGGCTATCTGGCCGATCCGGAAGACTGGAGCCGCGAATTGGCGGCCCATATCGCCAAGCTGGACGGTGTCGAACTCGGTCCCCGCCATTGGGACGTCATCGATTATCTGCGCGAGGAATTTTTCGAAAACAACCAGAGCACGCCGAACACGCGGACCATCATCAAGGCCATGACCGAAAAATGGGGCGAACGCGTCGAGCAGAAGACGCTTTACGACCTCTTTCCGCTCGATCCGTCGAAGCAGGGCGGCCGGATCGCCGGCGTCGCCGAAAGCCGCCGCAAGGGTGGTTACTGAGCCGCAAAGGTCTCTAGCCTAAAAGCTTCATTTGGATTATAGCATTCCGCGCCGCACAAAAATCGGCGGCGCGGAAGGTTTTCATGCGTCTGACCAGTTATTCCAACTACGCCTTGCGCATCCTGATGGTCGCCGCCATGCGGCGCGGCGAACTCGTCACCGTGCACGAGGTGGCGGAAAGCTTTGGGATATCCAAGGCGCATCTGGTGAAATGTGTGCATCAGCTTGGCCTTTGGGGCTATCTCGACAATGTGCGCGGCCGCAATGGCGGCTTTCGCCTGGCCAAGGATCCCCAGAAGATCACCGTCGGAGAGATCATCCGCAGGACCGAGGACGATCTCGACCTCGTCGAATGTTTCGATGCGGTGACCAATACCTGTCCGCTGATCGGCATCTGCAAGCTCGGAAAATTGTTCAAGCAGGCCTGCCGCGCCTTTCTCGACGTGCTCGACGGCGTGACCATCGCCGACATTTCCGCCAATCGCCGCGAGGTTCTCGGCGCGCTCAACGAGGATTGGGCCGAGCGCAAGCCCCGGCCGCGCGCGGTAAATCTGTAATTCTTCACCTCAATCGTTAGAATCTGGATCGTTAGAGGAGATAAATCTGGATGTTTGGTTGGTTCGGCTCCGGCGACAAGTTCAAGACCCTCTCCCCCGGCGAAGTGCGCGACATGTTGCGCGAAAAGGACGGCCCCTATGTGCTCGTCGACGTGCGCGAGGACAATGAATGGGCCAATGGCCGCATTCCCGGGGCCATCCATGTCCCCCTGTCGCGTTTCGCCCAATCCGCCGGGAAAATCCCCAAGGACAAGCAGGTCATCTTCTATTGCGCGACCGGCATGCGCTCGAAGAGCGCCCTGCGTCTCGCCAAGGCGCACGGCCTGATCGCGGATTCACATCTGGGCGGCGGCCTGTCCGAGTGGCGGCGCCACGACATGCCGATCCATCGCTGAGAGCGGCGGGGCAACACCGAACTTTCCCCGAACCCCGTCCCGCTGATCGTTTCCGCGCTTGCGCTGTCCGAAGGGCGCCCCCGCCTTTCGGACATTCGTTTCAAGCCGCGCCGTGGCTCGCCGCCCAGCGGATGATGGCGTTGGCGTCGACTGCGCCCGCCTGGCGCGCGATCTCCTTGCCGTCGCGGAGCAGGACCAGGGTCGGGATGCTGCGGATGTTGAAGCGACCGGCGGTTTCTCGCAGCCTTTCCGTATCGACCTTGAGGAAGCGCGCGCGCGTGTCGAGCTTCTGCGCGGCGGCGGCGAATTGCGGCGCCATCATCTTGCAGGGGCCGCACCAGTCCGCCCAGAAATCGACGAGGATCGGCAGGCTCGTCCGCGCGGCGTGACGCGCGAAGGCCGCGTCGTCAGACGCTTCGATCACGCCGCCGAACAGGGGCGCGCCGCAGGCGCCGCAGTCGGGACGCCCGCCCGCGTCGAGTTTCCCGCGTAGCGCCCGGTTGACTCCGCCGCAACGCGGGCAGACGACAAGAACCTCTTCATCCTTTTGCATGGACCCTCCCTTTTCGCCCGTCATTTGGGCGCGCTCGAGCGGGACCGCAAGGGCCGAAAAAATAATTGCCTCGCTTGGCAAATTGACGTGGATCAATTGTTATATTTTTTGTATATGTTTTATCGCCCTGCATCACAATTCGCGGGAAGGACCGACAAATGGCTGGAGTTGCAACGCTGATCTGGATCGTTCTTGGCGCGACGCTCGCGGGCGTCGGCCTCACCATCGTCGTCGCGACGCCGTCGCTCGCCGGCGAGGCGATGAAATACATTCCCTGGGCGGCGCTGGCGGGCTTCGTCATCGCCATGCCGCTGTCGTTTCTCATCGCCAGGACCATCTCCGCGCGCCGCTGAGCGCATCGCCGTGAGAGAACTGGTTTTCCTCAACAATTTTACGCCCCGCCGGGCATGGAGGGTCGCCTGATGAACGCGCACCAGAAACCGGGAACAATTATCGACGGCCCGCTTTACGCCTCAGACAAGAAGGTCTATCCGCAGGCCGTCAGCGGGCGTTTCCGGCGCATCAAATGGGCGTTCATGGCAGTCGCGCTCGGCCTTTATTATTTCCTGCCCTTCGTACGGTGGAGCCGCGGCGTCGGCGCGCCGAACCAGGCGGTGCTGCTCGATATTCCTCACCGCAAATTTTATTTCTTTTTCATCGAACTTTGGCCGCAGGAGGTCTACTATTTCACCGGCCTGCTCATCCTCGCCGCCCTGACCCTGTTCCTGCTCAACGCGGTCGCCGGGCGCGTGTGGTGCGGCTACATGTGTCCGCAGACGGTGTGGACAGACCTGTTCTACGCGATCGAGCGCTGGGTCGAAGGCGACCGGCGCGACCGGATGCGCAAGGACAAGGAAAAGCTGACGCTGAAACGCGTCTGGGAGCTCGGCGCCAAACATTCGCTGTGGCTCATGGTCGGCTGGTGGACCGGCGGCGCCTGGGTGCTCTACTTCTACGACGCGCCGACCCTGGTGCGGGATCTCGCGACCTTCCACGCCGATCCGACCGCCTATGTGTGGATCGCCATCCTGACCGCCTCGACTTACATGCTCGCAGGCCACATGCGCGAACAAGTCTGCGTCTACATGTGCCCCTGGCCTCGCATCCAGGCGGCCCTGACCGACGAATGGGCGCTCAACGTCACCTATCGCGGCGATCGCGGCGAGCCGCGCGTCTCGGCCAAGAAGGCGGCCGTGCTGCGGCAGAAGGGGGAGCCGGCCGGCGACTGCATCGATTGCCGTCAATGCGTCGCGGTCTGCCCGACCGGCGTCGACATCCGCCACGGCTCGCAGCTCGCCTGCATCCAGTGTGGCCTGTGCATCGACGCCTGCGACAATGTCATGAAGGAGATCGGCAGGGACACCGGCCTGATCGCCTATGACAACGACCTCAACGCCGCTCGCCGCAAGGCCGGACTGCCGGAGGTCTACAAGCTGGTGCGGCCGCGCACCGTGCTTTATGTCGCGCTGATCGCGCTGGTCGGCGGCATTATGACCTATGTCCTGGTCAACAAGAAATACACCGGCGTCAATGTGCTGCACGACCGCAACCCCCTGGCGGTGCAGATGTCGGACGGCTCCGTGCGCAACGGCTACACAGTGCGGCTCCTGAACAAGAACGCGGATTTGCGGGTGTTCCGCCTCAGCCTCGAGGGCCTGACAGGCGCGACCATGCAGATCGCCGGCGAGCCTGTCTCGGGCGGCGCGCCGGAGATCAAGGTCGACCCAGACCAGACCCTGGAGGTCCGGCTCCTCATCACGACGCCGGCCGACGCCACGCCGGCCGACCCGGCCAATATCGTGGTCCTCGCACAGGATGAAAAGACGGGAGTTTTCGCGCGGGCCAGGGATCATTTCTTCCCGAAGTAATCCCGAAGCCTCCCGGACGCGCGAAAGCGCCCGGCGCGGTCCCCGCGCCGGGCGCAGCTTTTTTGGAATCTGCTCCATCATGTCGAGGCTCTGGAAATCGCACGGTTTTTAAATTACAAGATGCGAATATGAATTCGAAAGGAAACACAATGACGATCAACGATGCGGTGCGGGCTCTGGCCGGGACGATGGTGCTGATTTCCGTGGCGCTGGTCTATTTCGTCTCGCCCTGGTTCCTGCTCTTCACCGCCTTCATCGGCCTCAACCTGCTGCAATCGGCCTTCACCGGCTTCTGTCCGCCGGCGTTCCTGTTCAAGAAGCTCGGCTTGCGCTGAGGCGCGCCAAGGCCGCGTCAGAGCTTCGGCAGCAGATTGGCGCGCCGGGCCAGCATGAAAGCCTTGAACTTCTGAGCGGCCATGCTCGGGGCGCGGTCGGCGCGGTTGAGCAGGAACCATTGCCGCACCAGCGGCAGGCCCGCGACCTGCAAGGTGATCAAATGGCCGTCGGCGATTTCGGTCATGCAGGTATGGGCTGAGATGATGGCGACGCCCAAGCCCGCCATGACCGATTGCTTGATCGTCTCGTTTGTCCCCATGTCGACGATATTGAAGGACCGGCCGCCGCCGATCCTTTCGAGAAAACGCTCCATCAGCAGCCGCGTGCCAGACCCCTGCTCGCGCGCCAGAAAACGTTCGGCGAGAAGATCTTCGGCGAGGATGTCGGGATCGCCCGCCAGGCGGTGGTCGGGCGGCGCGATCAGCACATGGGGGTGGTCGCCCAGCGTCGCGCTTTCAGCGCGGATATGCGCGGGCGGGCGGCCCATCATGGTCAGGTCGTATTCGTTGCGCTCGAGGCCGCGAATGATTTCCTCGCGGTTGCCAACCGACATGGTCACGCGAATGTCGGGATTCTCGCGTCCGAAAGCCGCCACGAAATAAGGGGCCAGATATTTTCCGGTGCTGACGACGCCGAAAACCAGCGTGCCCGTGGCGCCGGCCTGCAGCGCAGCGATCCGCTCGCTGGTTCGCGCCTCCAGCCTTTCGACATCCTGCGCCATGGCCAGCAATTCGGCGCCGATTTCGGTCGGCGTGAACGGTGCCGCCGCGTCGCGCGAAAACAGGGGCGAACCGACAAGCTCCTCCAGGGTTTTCAGCTGGATGCTGACGGCGGGCGGCGTCACATTGAGCGACAGGGCGGCGCCGCTGACCGAGCCGCGCTCGACCGTCGCCGCGAAAGCGCGCAAATGTTTTCGGGTAAGGCCGCGCAAATCGATCATTTTCGCACATCTCAAAAGGGTTTCAGGGGTCTTCCAATGGCATTTCGGGCGCCGGCGCGGAGCTTTTCCGACAAAATCGCGCGGCATGAGCCCCGAGGCGGCGTCACTTTAGATAATCTAAATCAAGCTTGCGGATTTTTAAATTTATTTTTTTACACAGAGGGGGCAATTTGCTTTTCAGCCGACCACGAGAGCCGGCTGGGGAGGAATTCAAGATGACCACCACGGACGCGCCGGCGCTTCATGCCGAGGGCGAGAGCCTCAAATCTTTCCTCGCCGCCTGGTGCGCGGAGCATCCGGGCCGTGAATCCCTGGCCGGAGTCCTGACCGCCATGGCGGAGGCGGGCGCGGCCATCTCCCACATCATCCTGCGCGGTCCTTTGATGGGCGCGATGGGCACGGAAATCGGCCAGGCCAACGCCGACGGCGACAAGCAGCGCCGCCTCGACGTTCTCTCCGACGGCGCCGTGGTTTCGGCGTTGCGGCGGACGTCGACCGCCTATTACGCCTCCGAAGAGGAAGAGGCCATCCTGACGCTCAAGGCCGGCGGCGAATGGGCGGTCGCGGTCGATCCGCTCGACGGCTCCTCGAATATCGACGCCAATATTTCGGTCGGCACGATCTTTTCGGTTTTCCCGACCTCGCCCGCCGGCGCCACGGAGTCCTTCTTTCGTCCGGGCTCCGAGCAGGCGGCGGCGGGCTATATCGTCTACGGGCCGCATACGGCGATGTTGTTCACGCTGGGCGACGGCGTCGCGCATTTCGTCCTTGATCCCGAGACCGGCGAATTCCGGCTGATTGCGGAAAATCTCAAGATCGCGACGGAAACGCGCGAATACGCCATCAACGCCTCCAATTACCGCCACTGGACCCCGCCGATCCGCACGTTCATGGACGATTGCATCGCTGGGTCCAGCGGCCCGCACGGCAAGGATTTCAACATGCGCTGGGTGGCCTCGCTGGTCGCCGAAACCCACCGCATTTTTGTGCGCGGCGGCGTATTCCTTTATCCCGGCGACCAGCGCCCCGGTTACGAACACGGACGCCTGCGGCTGCTTTACGAAGCCAATCCGATCGCCATGCTGGTCGAGCAGGCCGGCGGCGCCGCCACCGACGGCTACGACCGCGTGCTGGCGAAAACGGCCACCGCCTTGCACCAGCGCACGCCGCTGATCTTCGGCTCGGCCGAAAAGGTCGCGCGCATCACCTCCTACTATATTGATTCCACCTTTGAACGCGCACGTTCACCGTTGTTTGGCGAACGCGGCCTGTTTCACGCCTGAGGCCCAAAATGTCAGTCAAGCATCCCATCTTTTCCGTCATCGGCTCGTCGGGCGCCGGCGCCAGCACGGTCAAGTTCACCTTTCACGTCTGAGGCCGAAAAATGTCAGTCAAGCATCCCATCATTTCCGTCATCGGCTCCTCGGGCGCGGGCACCAGCACGGTCAAGAACACCTTCGACCAGATTTTCCGCCGCGAGGGCTTCAACGCAGCCTCGATCGAAGGCGACGCCTTCCACCGTTTCGACCGCGCCGACATGAAGGCGGAAATGGCGCGCCGCCGCGACGCCGGCGACCAGACCTTCAGCCATTTCTCGATCGACGCCAATCTGCTCAAGGAGCTTGAAAGCTCCATGCGCAATTACGGCGAAAAAGGCTCCTGCAAGGCGCGCACCTATGTGCACGACGACCGGGAATCGGAGCTGCACGGCGTGCCCCCGGGCCATTTCACCGAATGGCGCGAGATCGGCGAAGGCTCCGACCTCTTGTTCTATGAAGGCCTGCACGGCGCGGTGAAGGCCGACGACATCGACATCGCCGGGCAGAGCGACCTTAAAATCGGCGTGGTGCCGGTGATCAATCTCGAATGGATCCAGAAGATCCATCGCGACCGGGCGTCGCGCGGCTACACGACCGAAGCCGTCACCGACACCATCCTGCGCCGCATGCACGCCTATGTGCATGTCATCTGCCCGCAGTTCACCCAGACCGACGTCAATTTCCAGCGCGTGCCGGTCGTCGACACCTCCAATCCGTTCATCGCGCGAGCGATACCGACGGCCGGCGAGTCGATCGTCGTCATCCGCTTCCGCAATCCCAAGGGCATCGACTTCCCCTATCTGGTGTCGATGATCCAGAACAGCTGGATGAGCCGCGCCAATTCCATCGTCATTCCCGCCGACAAGATGGACCTCGCCATGCAGCTCATCCTCACGCCGATGATCATTCGGCTGGTCGAGCGCGGCCGCAGGTCCAAGTGAGGCCTGCAAGCGAGACAAGAGCGCGTCAAAGCGAGAAAGGATTTTTGACATGAATGAAACTTTGCTGGCCGAACGCGCCGCGAACCAGGTCGTCCCCTTCAAGGACATGGCCAACGCCATCCGCGCCCTGGCCATGGACGCGGTCGAGAAGGCCAAGTCGGGCCATCCGGGCATGCCGATGGGCATGGCCGACGTCGCCGCGGTCCTGTTCACCAAATTCATGAACATCGACCCGGCCGATTCCGCCTGGCCGGACCGCGATCGCTTCGTGCTGTCGGCCGGCCACGGCTCGATGCTGCAATACGCGCTGCATTATCTGATCGGCTACCCCGACATGCCGATCGAGGAATTGCAGAAATTCCGCCAGTTGGGCGCCAGGACCGCCGGCCATCCGGAATATGGCCACGCGCTCGGCATCGAGACCACCACCGGCCCGCTCGGCCAGGGCGTCGCCACCGCCGTGGGCATGGCGCTCGCCGAACGCATGATGAATGCGCGTTATGGCGACGATCTCGTCGGCCACTACACCTATGTCATCGCCGGCGACGGCTGCCTGATGGAAGGCATTTCCCACGAAGCCATCGACATGGCCGGGCATCTCAAGCTCGGCAAGCTGATCGTGATGTGGGACGACAATCACATCTCCATCGACGGCTCGACCGATCTGTCGACGTCGACCGACCAGATTCGCCGCTTCGAGGCGGCCGGCTGGAATGTGGCGCGCGTCGACGGCCATGACGAAAAACAGGTCACGTCCGCGATCGCCGCGGCGCGCGAAAAGAGCGACAAGCCCTGGCTGATCGCCTGCCGAACCACCATCGGCTTCGGCGCGCCGACCCGCGCCGGCACCTCCAAGGCGCATGGCGAGGCGCTTGGAGCGGAAGAGATCGCTGGCGCGCGCGTAAAGCTCGGCTGGCCCTACCCTCCCTTCGTCGTACCGGAGCCGATCCTGAGCGAATGGCGCAAGGTCGCCTCGCGGGGCGCACAGGCCCATGACCAGTGGAAAGCGCGGCTTGCCGCATCAAAAGTGGGCGCGCAGTTCAAGAAGCAGGTTTTCGGCGGAACGCCGTTGGAGATTGACGCCGCGCTGAACACGCTGAAGGCGAAGCATTTCGCCGAAAAGCCAAAGCTCGCCACGCGCAAATCCTCCGAAATCGCGCTCGCCGCGATCAACGAATTCTGCGACGTGACCATCGGCGGCTCGGCCGATCTCACCCATTCCAACCTGACCATCACCAAGGGCATGGAATCGGTCGGGCCCGGCGCCTACGGCGGCCGTTACATCCACTACGGCGTCCGCGAGCACGGCATGGCCGCGGCGATGAACGGCATCGCCCTGCATGGCGGCTTCATCCCCTACGGCGGCACCTTCCTGGTGTTCTCGGACTATGCGCGCGGCGCCATTCGCCTCTCCGCGCTGATGGGCGTGCGGGTCGTCTATGTGCTGACCCACGACTTCATCGGCCTCGGCGAGGACGGCCCGACGCATCAGCCGGTCGAACATATGGCCGCCCTGCGCGTTATTCCGAACCTCCTGACCTTCCGTCCCTGCGACGCGGTGGAGACGGTCGAATGCTGGCAGGCGGCGCTGGCGGCAGAGCATGCGCCCTCTGCTCTCGCCCTGACGCGCCAGGCCCTGCCGGCCTTGCGCCTGGAGGCCGGCGCCGAAAACCTTTCCGCCAAAGGCGCCTATGTGCTGCGCGAAGCGGAAGGCGGACGCGATGTCACCCTGCTCGCCACGGGCTCGGAGGTCGAACTCGCCGTCGCCGCCGCCGAAACATTGGCCAAGGAAGGCGTGAAGGCCGCGGTCGTTTCCATGCCCTGCTGGGAGCTGTTCGAGAGCCAGAGCGACGATTATCGCCGCGCAGTGCTAGGAACCGCGCCGCGTGTAGGCGTCGAGGCGGCCCTGCGCTTCGGCTGGGATCGCTGGATCGGCGACAACGGCGCCTTCGTCGGCATGCACTCTTTCGGCGCCTCCGCGCCGGCGCCCGACCTTTACAAGCACTTCGGCATCACGGCGGACGCCGTCGTCGCCGCCGCCAAGAAACTGATCAAGTGAGGAGACTCTAATGGCCCGGATCACCCTGAGACAATTGCTGGACCACGCCGCCGAACGCAGCTACGGCGTGCCCGCCTTCAACGTCAACAACATGGAGCAGGCGCTCGCCATCATGGAGGCCGCCCGCGCCGTCAACGCGCCGGTCATCATCCAGGCGAGCCGCGGCGCCCGCGCCTATGCCGGCGACGTCATGTTCGCCAAGATGATGGAGGCCCTCGAACTGATGTTTCCGGAAATTCCGCTCTGCATCCACCAGGACCACGGCGAGTGCGTCTCCACCTGCCTTTCGGCGATCCAGAACGGATTCACTTCGGTGATGATGGACGGCTCGCTGAAGGAAGACGGCAAGTCGCCCGCCAGCTATGACTACAACGTCGCCATCACCTCGGAAGTCTCGCGCCTCGCGCATATGGTCGGCGCCTCGGTCGAAGGGGAGCTGGGCTGCCTCGGCTCGCTCGAGACCGGCCACGGCGAAGCCGAGGACGGCCATGGCTTCGAGGGCAAGCTCGATCGCGCCAGCCTGCTGACCGATCCCGACGAGGCCCAGCGCTTCGTCATGGCGACCAAGGTCGACGCGCTGGCCGTGGCCATCGGCACCTCGCACGGCGCCTACAAGTTCACCCGCAAGCCGACGAGCGACGTGCTGGCGATGGACGTGATCGAAAAGATCCACGCCAAGCTGCCGAACACCCATATCGTCATGCACGGCTCCTCCTCGGTGCCGGAAGAATATCGCAACCTGTTCAACGAGAACGGCGGCGAGATGCGCGAGACCTATGGCGTGCCGGTGGAAGAAATTGTGCGCGGCATTCGTCATGGGGTGCGCAAGGTCAATATCGACACCGACCTGCGCCTCGCCGCCGCCGCCGAATTCCGTCGGGTCGCCAACAAGAACAAGTCGGAATTCGATCCGAGAAAATTCCTCAAGCCGGCGATGGACGCGATGGGCAAGGTCTGCCGCGACCGCTTCGAGGCCTTCGGCTGCGCCGGCCAGGCCGCGCTGATCAAGGTCAAGCCGATGAGCGAAATGGCCAAGCTCTACGCCAGCGGCGCGCTCGATCCGCATATCGACGCCAAAGCGGCGGCCTGAACGGCAAGTCCCCGAACTGCTGCAAACCATTTGAGCGATCCTTCGTCTCCGAAGGACCGGAGGGTCGCTCAAACTTTGAAATGGCTTTGATTGCAACCGCCGCCGCTTCGCGCCGGCCCAAGAATGGACAACGAAAATGGATCAGTCAGATCGCTACGCCAATCTTTCTCTCAAAGAAAAAGACCTGATCGCCGCGGGAAAGCACGTCCTTGTCGCCTACATCATGAAGCCCAAGCCGGGCTTTGGCACCTATCTCCAGGCGGCCGCGCATTTCGCCGCGGAATCCTCGACCGGCACAAATGTCGAAGTCTCCACCACTGACGATTTTACCCGCGGCGTCGACGCGCTGGTCTATGAGATCGACGAGGCGAAGGAGATCATGAAGATCGCCTATCCGCTGGAATTGTTCGACCGCAACATCATCGACGGCCGCGCGATGATCGCCTCCTTCCTGACGCTGACCATCGGCAACAACCAGGGCATGGGCGACATCGAATATGGCAAGATGCACGATTTCTACGTGCCGCCGGCCTATCTGAAGCTGTTTGACGGCCCGTCGACCACGATCAAGGACCTGTGGCGCGTGCTCGGCCGCCCCGTCGTCAACGGCGGATTTATCGTCGGCACGATCATCAAGCCGAAGCTCGGCTTGCGCCCGAAGCCCTTCGCCGAAGCCTGCTACGACTTCTGGATGGGCGGCGATTTCATCAAGAACGACGAGCCGCAGGGCAACCAGGTCTTCGCGCCGTTCAGGGAAACCGTGCGCGCCGTCAATGACGCCATGGTCCGCGCCCAGGACAAGACCGGCGAGGCCAAGCTGTTCTCGTTCAACATCACCGCCGACGACCATCATGAAATGGTGGCGCGCGGCGAATATATCCTGGAGACTTTTGGCCCCAACGCCGATCACGTCGCCTTCCTCGTCGACGGCTATGTCGCGGGACCCGCCGCTGTCACAACCGCGCGGCGGCATTTCCCGAAACAATATCTGCACTATCACCGCGCCGGCCACGGCGCCGTGACCTCGCCGAATTCGAAGCGCGGCTACACCGCCTTCGTCCTGTCGAAAATGGCGCGCCTGCAGGGCGCCTCCGGCATCCACACAGGCACCATGGGCTATGGCAAGATGGAGGGCGAGGCCGCCGACAAGGACATGGCCTATATGATCACCGACGACAGCGCCGACGGGCCGTTCTACCACCAGGAATGGCTGGGCATGAACCCGACCACGCCGATCATCTCCGGCGGAATGAACGCGTTGAGAATGCCGGGTTTCTTCACCAATCTCGGCCATTCCAACCTGATCATGACGGCGGGCGGCGGCGCCTTCGGCCATGTCGACGGCGGCGCGGCGGGCGCCAAGTCGCTGCGCCAGGCGGAACAATGCTGGAAGGCCGGCGCCGATCCGGTGGAGTTCGCGAAAGATCACCGCGAATTCGCCCGCGCCTTCGAGAGCTTCGCGCATGACGCCGACAAGCTCTTCCCCGGCTGGCGCGAAAAACTCGGCAAGGTCGCCGCGTGATTTGATCGCTCCCTCTCCCCGCTTGCGGGGAGAGGGAGCGAAAGCGCCGCTCGAACGACTGAAGGAAGAGCGGCGTTAGCAACACTCCAGGACCGGCACTTCAAGGAAAACGTTCATGACCAATTTCGATCGCCGCATCAAAATCGCGCCGTCGATACTCTCCGCCGATTTCGCCAATTTCGGCGCCGAGTGCCGCGCCATCGAAGCGCAGGGCGCGGACTGGGTGCATGTCGACGTGATGGACGGCCATTTCGTGCCCAACATCACCTTCGGTCCGTCCACCTGCGCCGCGATCAGAAAGCACATCAAGGGCGTGATGGACGTGCATCTGATGATCGCGCCTGTCGATCCCTATATCGAGGCCTTCGTCAAGTCGGGCGCCGATTTCGTCACCGTGCACGCCGAGGCCGGCGCCCATCTCGACCGCTCGTTGCAACTGGTGCGCTCCTTCGGCGCCAAGGCCGGCGTCTCGCTCAATCCCTCAACTCCCGCCAGCGCGCTCGAATTCGTGCTCGACCGCATTGATCTTGTGCTGGTGATGACGGTCAATCCCGGTTTCGGCGGCCAGAGTTTTATTGAAAGCCAGGTGGAGAAAGTGAAGCGGATCCGCGCCATGATCGGCGACCGACCCATCCACATCGAGATCGACGGCGGCATCACGCCGGAGACCGCGCCGCTCGTCGCCGCCGCCGGCGCCGACGTGCTGGTGGCCGGCTCGGCCGTGTTCAAGGGCGGCTCGGTCGATACGGCGGAAGTCTATGGCCGCAACATCGCCGCCATCCGCGCGGCGGCGGAAGCGGCGCGGCGGAAGTTCGCGGCGTGAGGGAGCTTTCTCCCAGCCGTCATTGCGGGCGACAGCGAAGCAATCCAGACTAAAGCCGGAAGCTCGACGATGGGAGTCCGCGCCAAACCAGTCAGCCCTGGCGCTCTGGATTGCTTCGCTCCGCTCGCAATGACGGCTCCCCGCGCTCGCTGTATTTCTGCAACGACGTCAAAAAGGCCGCCGCCAGCGGCGAGAGCCTCTTCGTCGCGAGATGCACCACAAACCATTGCCGCAGCAGCGGGAACCCCTGCACGTCGAGCTCGCGCAATGCCCCGGCGGGTGAGTCCAGCGCAAGGACATGACGCGACAGCACCGCGAGCCCGAGCCCGGCGGCGACCGCCTGTTTGATCGTTTCGTCGCTGCCGAGCGTCATGCGCGTCGCCGGGCTCACGCCATGTTCGGCGAAAAATCGTTCGGACGCCTGCCGCGTTCCCGATCCCGGCTCGCGCGTGATGAAAGGCTCGCCTTGCAGCCGCGCCGGCGCGATCCGCTTTTCCGCGCAGAGTTTATGCCCGGCGGGAGCGAGAACGACCAGCGGATTTTCGACGAAGGGAATGGCGACGACGTCGAATTCCTCCGGCGCCTGGCCCATGATATAGAGATCGTCGAGATTATGGCGCATGCGCTCGAGGATCTGGTCGCGATTGACCACTTCGAGCACCAGTTCGATTTTTGGATGGTCGCGGCAAAAATCGCCGATCATTCGCGTCGCGAAATAGCGCGCCGTGGTGATCATTGCGAGCCGCAGGCAGCCGCGCTCAATGCCCTGCATTTCCGCGAGCTCCATGCCGAGCAGGTCAAGCCGCTCCAGCATGTCCCGGCTCGCCGACGCGGCGGCGCGGCCGGCTTCGGTCAGGTAGAGCTTTTTGCCGGCCTGCTCGTGCAGCGGCAGTCCGAGGCTTTCGGAAAGCTGCTTGATCTGCACGGAAAAGGCCGATGGCGTCATGTTCATCTCCTCCGCCGCCCGCGTCATGTTCATGTGGCGCGAAAGCGAGGCCATGAGGCGCAACTGGTGAAGCGTCACCGCACGCAGCATCGTTATGCTCCAGTCAATGATAACGATTCGAACATTGAACTTAACTCAAACTATGGCCGGGCGTAAAAAGTTTCATCGCAATCAGATTGGCGCAGCAAAGCCGACCACGAAAGGGAGAGGCGATGGAAGCCAGGGAAGGGAAGCAATGTCAAGGAAGTCAGGGGCAAGGAGCGCTACAAGGCCGGCGTGCTGAAATATGCCCAGATGGGCTACTGGAACGGCGAATACGAGCCCAAGTCGACGGACATCATCGCCCTGTTCCGCATCACGCCGCAGGACGGCGTCGACCCGATCGAGGCCGGCGCGGCGGTCGCCGGCGAATCCTCCACCGCCACCTGGACAGTGGTGTGGACCGACCGCCTTACCGCCTGCGACTGCTATCGGGCCAAGGCCTATCGCGTCGATCCGGTTGCCGGGCCAGGAGAACCAGTTTTTCGTTTACGTCGCCTATGATTACATCCTGTTCGAGGAAGGCTCGATCGCCAACCTCACGGCGTCGATCATCGGCAATGTCTTCGGCTTCAAGCCGCTCAAGGCGATCCGCCTAGAGGACATGTATCTGCCGCCCGCCTATGTGAAGACGTACAAGGGTCCGCCGACCGGCATCGTTGTCGAGCGCGAGCGCCTCGACAAATTCGGCCGACCGCTGCTCGGCGCGACCACCAAGCCGAAGCTCGGATTGTCCGGCAAGAATTACGGCCGCGTCGTCTACGAAGGCCTCAAGGGCGGCCTCGATTTCATGAAGGACGACGAGAACATCAACTCGCAGCCGTTCATGCATTGGCGCGACCGTTTCCTCTACTGCATGGAGGCGGTGAACAAGGCCATCGCCGTCACAGGCGAGATGAAGGGCCATTATCTCAACGTTACCGCCGGCACGATGGAGGAGATGATCCGCCGCGCCGAATTCGCCAAGGAGCTGGGCTCGGTGATCGTCATGATCGACCTGGTCATCGGCTATACGGCGATCCAGTCCATGTCCAACTGGTGCCGGCAGAACGACATGATCCTGCATCTGCACCGCGCGGGCCACGGCACCTACACGCGACAGAAGAACCACGGCGTGTCCTTTCGCGTCATCGCCAAATGGATGCGGCTCGCCGGCGTCGACCATATCCACGCCGGCACAGCCGTCGGCAAGCTCGAGGGCGATCCGCCGACCGTGCAGGGCTATTACAATGTCTGCCGTGAAGCGGTGACGGAAATGGACCTTCCGCGTGGAATTTTCTTCCGGCAGGACTGGTGCGACATCCGGAAAGTCATGCCGGTGGCGTCGGGCGGCATCCACGCAGGGCAGATGCACCAATTGCTCGACCTGTTCGGCGACGACGTGGTGCTGCAGTTCGGCGGCGGCACCATTGGGCATCCCATGGGCATCCAGGCGGGAGCGACCGCCAATCGCGTCGCGCTCGAGGCCATGGTGCTGGCGCGCAACGAAGGCCGCGACCTTGCTTCGGAAGGTCCGGAAATCCTGCGCGCCGCAGCCAAATGGTGCAAGCCGTTGGAAGCCGCGCTCGACGTCTGGGGCAATATTTCCTTCAACTACGCATCCACCGACACGTCGGACTTCACGCCAACCCCGCTCGCGGCGGAATGATTTTCTGGAGCAAGACAATGCACATCACACAGGGAACCTTCTCCTTCCTGCCCGATCTCGACGACGACCAGATCAAGCGCCAGGTGGAATATTGCCTCAACAACGACTGGGCGATCGGCATCGAATATACCGACGACCCGCATCCGCGAAACACCTATTGGGAAATGTGGTGCCAGCCGATGTTCGACCTGAAGGACCCGGCCGGGGTCATGATGGAGCTGAACGCCTGCCGCAAGGCAGAGCCTGACAGCTACATCAAGCTGATCGCCTTCGATTCGACGCGCGGTTTCGAGACGGTGCGCATGTCCTTCATCGTGCAGCGTCCGAAAGTCGAGCCGACTTTCCTGATGACACGCACGGAAGGCAACGGGCGAAGCGTCCATGTGACGCTGACGACCCAACGCTAAAGGTTACTCTACCGGGGCGGAAGGCCCTCCCATGCCGCCCCGGTTTTTTCTTCTTCAGCAACACGCCTCGCGGGCATTGGCGCCCCGCATATATTACGACCTGCAGCCGTCATGCTCGGCCCTATGTCGGTCTTCCACGCTCAGCAACGAGCCGCAGCGCCAATCGTTACACGCAGCGGCGCCGCGTGGATGGCCGGAACAAATCCCCGGATCAAGTCCGGGGACGGCCATGACGACTTCTGGTCGAAACTGCGCGGCGCGGACGAAAGGGCGCGGCCATGAACGACCAAAACATCGCGACCAGCGAAAGCACGCCCGGAATCCGCGGGCCTCGTCGATCTCGCCGCCGACTTCCGCTCCTCCGGCGTCGCCGAAATTCTGGACGAACTCGACCGGGACCTGATCGGCCTCGCGCCGGTCAAGAAGCGCATCCGCGAGACCGCGGCGCTGCTGCTGGTCGACCGCGCGCGGCAGAAACTTGGGCTTGCGAGCGAGACGCCGACCCTGCACATGAGCTTCACCGGCAATCCCGGCGTCGGCAAGACCACCGTGGCGCTGAAGATGGCCGGCCTGCTGCATCGGCTCGGCTATGTGCGCAAGGGGCATCTCGTCTCGGTGACGCGTGACGACCTCGTCGGCCAGTATATCGGCCATACGGCGCCGAAAACCCGCGAAGTGCTGAAAAAGGCGATGGGCGGCGTGCTGTTCATCGACGAGGCCTATTATCTTTACAAGCCCGACAACGAGCGCGACTACGGCCAGGAGGCGATCGAAATCCTGCTGCAGGTGATGGAGAACCATCGCGACGATCTGGTCGTGATTCTCGCCGGCTACGCCGACCGCATGGAAAAATTTTTCGCTCAGCAATCCGGGTTTCCGCTCGCGCATCGCCCACCACATCGAATTTCCCGACTACACCGACGAGGAATTGCTGCGCATCGCCGAAAGCATGCTGGCGCAGCAGCAATATCGCTTCGACGAGGCGGGGCTCGCGGCGATGCGCGATTACATCGCTGTGCGAAAAACGCTGCCGCATTTCGCCAACGCCCGCTCGATTCGCAACGCGCTCGATCGGGCGCGGCTCCGCCATGCCAATCGCCTGTTCGAGCAGGCGGCCGGTCCGCTAGACGCCGAGGCGCTGTCGACTATCCAGGCCGTCGACGTCAAGGCCAGCCGCGGTTTTCGCCGGAGGCCTGGCGCATGAACGCAGTACGAACGAGGCGTAATTTCGCACGTCTTTTAGAAACCGATCGTTATCGATAAAGTCAGATCTTCAGGTTCGCGTCCTACTTGGTCTTCCGCTGTTTCAGCTTAAGTTTTTGCCTGTTTACGATACGTAAGCATATTCCCGTAACGGCATGTTCATATCTGCACAGCTTTATTTCGTTCGACGGAAGGATCGATCCTTCGAGGCGCGATTTTTGGTGGATTTGATGAATTTCAAGCTCTTGTCCCTGACCGCCGCTCTGATGGCGTTTGGCGCGGCGCCAGCTCTCGCCGGAACCGTGACGATCGACGCGCTCC
>CAWKJW010000082.1:0-60044 GCA_963849665.1 uncultured Alphaproteobacteria bacterium
GCTTGGCGACCGGATCATATTCCTCCGCCAGCAGGCCTACGTCATTGCGCAGCGACAGGAGGCGTTTGAACAGGTTTTGGGCCTCGTCGCGCCGCCCCTGCAGAACGTAATTGTCGGCGAGCCAGAAACTGCAGGCGAGAAAGACGCCCTCGCCGGGCGGAAGCCCGTCGACGCCGCCGTCGCTGCGGTAGCGCATGACAAACCCGTCGTAGACCAGATCGCGCTCGATCGCCGCCAGCGTGCCGCGAATGCGCGGATCGGGCGCCGGCAGGAAGCCGACCATCGGAATCAGCAGCAGGCTGGCGTCCAGCGCCTTGGAGCCATAGGACTGGACGAAGCTGTTCCGCTCGGGATCGTAGCCCTTCTCGCAGACCTGTTGATGGATGGCGTCACGGACGCCGCGCCAGCGTTCGACTGGCGCTTCGAGGCCAAATTCCTCGGCGGAGCCGCACCGCCCGGTCGAAGGCGACCCAGGCCATGACCTTGGAATGGGTAAAGTGCCGGGGGCCGCCGCGCACCTCCCAGATGCCCTCGTCCGGCTCGCTCCAGATCTTTTCGAGATGGTTGACCAGCGCGCATTCAAGCCCCCAGTTCGCGGCGTTGAAGGGCAGGCCGGCGCGGCGCGCCACATACATGGCTTCGATGATCTCGCCATAGACATCGAGCTGCAACTGCGTCGCCGCGGCGTTGCCGACCCGGACGGGCGCCGAACCTTCATAGCCGGGCAGCCAGGGCAGCTCATATTCCGGGAGTCGCCGCTCGCCAGCGACGCCATACATGATCTGCAGATCGTCGGGATTGCCGGCGACGGCGCGCAACAGCCAGAGGCGCCAGGATTCCGCCTCCTCGACATAGCCCGCGCCGAGCAAGGCATAGAGGGTGAAAGTGGCGTCGCGCAGCCAGCAGTAGCGATAATCCCAGTTGCGTCCGCCGCCGATCTTTTCCGGCAGCGACGTGGTGGCGGCGGCGGCAATGCCGCCGGTTTGGCGATGCGACAGCGCCTTGAGCGTCAGCAGCGACCGCGTTACGTCGGGCGACCATTCTCCCGCGGGCCGGCACCGCGCCGCCCAGTCGCTCCAGAACGCCTCAGCCTCCGCCAGCGCTTCAGCCGTCGGACGCGACGCGGGTGGAGGCCGCCAGGACCGCGTCCAGCTAAGCGTAAAGCCGACCTCATCGCCCTCCGCCACTTCAAATTCGCCGACTGTGCTGAAGTCTTCGCCGCGCAGCTCGACGTCGGATTGCAGCAGCAGCCGGTCCGGGCCGGCGATCAGTTGCAGCCGCCCGTCCTCCTGGCGGGACACCCAGGGGACGACCGAGCCATATTCGAAGCGCACGGTCAGATCGGTGCGCAGGGCGATGGTCCCGCGCAGGCCGCGCACGATCCGCACCACATCGGACACGCCGTCGCGCCGGGTCATCAGGTCGATCACGCAAGCCGCGCCCGCGCCGGTTTCGAAAGTGGTTTCGAGGACCATCGTATCGCCGCGATAACGTCGCGTCGCGCGCGCCCCTGCGGATGCCGGCCCGATCAGCCAGCGCCCGTGCCGGGGATCGCCGAGCAGGGCGGCGAAACAGGCGGCGCTGTCGAAACGCGGCAGGCCGAGCCAGTCAATCGAGCCCTCGCGCGACACCAGAGCCATGGTTTCGCAATTGCCGATGACGGCATAATCCTCGATGCGGGCTGACGGCATGCGTCCGACTTCGGGTTGGAGAAAGGTTTCGCCCTGTGAACGCGGCAAGGCCGGTTTTGGCGCCAGGGGAGGGCGCGTCTGTCTCTCGAAGCCGCGCCCGTGGAGCGGCGGCGCCCGTCCCGGTCAAAGCGGATCCTGTCAAGACGGCCGTTGGAGGGTCGGCGCTAAGCATTTCTGCGGATCACGCCGGGCTTCACTTTTATCGAAAGGCCATTTTGACGATCCGACGTGGAGTTGGCGGCGGCCTCCGTATTTTCCGAATCTCGCCGCTGTGATCAAATTCAGCCTAAATGGCTCTTCGCGACGCCCGTCAAAAGACGATCGTTCATGACAATACGGACCTTACCGGAAATGGCGTCCACGACGCATGATGCAGTTTCGATGGAATCAATTGCAATGGTTTGGACACCAGCGGCGCGTTCCGCCCCGGCCGCGGCGACCTCGAAGGAGCCAGGATGCGTTTCGAGTTCAGGGTGCAGAGGTCCGATGAAACCTTCGTCGCCGCGCAATCGCGGACGCTGCCGGACATGACGTCGGCCTGGTCGGAAGTGGTCGATATCGCCCATAGCGTGGCGGACATCGGAAGCCGGATCATCGTCACCAATGATTTCGGCGAAGTGGTCATTCTGGTCGGCGTCGCCGAGTTGATCAGCCATATGGACGCGCCGAAGAACGCCAAGCCGACCCTGATCTTGCGCGATCTCGTTCATCGTTGGCGATAGACGAGGAGCGCGCGATGCCATGGCGCCCCGAAGACGCGCGCCGCCACACGAAAAAGGCCGACACGTTCGAGCTTTGCGAATTATGGAGCGAAGTGGCGAACAAGGTTCTGGAGGAAACAGGCGATGAAGGGCGCGCCGTGCGCACAGCCAACGCCGTCGTCGCCAGGATTTCGGGCGAAAGCCGACGCCGAACGCCGGCAATAGCGCCATCTAGCGCGGCGCGGGCGCCGCAGGAGCGTTCGGGGCGACGCGCAGGCTGCGCATCAGAAGGGGAAAGGTCAGTCCCTGGATGACGACCGAAAAGACGACGACGCCGAAGGCGGTCACCAGGATTTCATTGCGGAAGGGAAAGGCCTCCGGCAAGGCCAGCGCCAGCGCCAGCGCCAGCGCGCCGCGCAATCCGCCCCACCACAGCACGTGCTGCTCGCCGATCGGAATTCTCCATTTCGAGAAGCGGAACAGAAAGCAAAGCGGATAGACCGTCACGGCCCGCGCCAGCAGCACCAGTCCGATCGCCGCGAAGAGAATTTTCGGCTCCACGCCGCCGAATTTGATCGCCGCGACCCGCAATCCGATCAGCAGGAAGATCAGCGAATTGGCGATGAAGGCCACGAATTCCCACAAGGCGATCACGAAGGAGCGTCCGTCCGAGGACAGGACATTGCGGCCCTCGTCCTCGCGCAGCACGCCGAGGTTGCCGAGCAGCAGTCCCGCCGCGACGGTCGACAGAACGCCCGAGAAGTGGAAGTTTTCAGCGACCAGGAACGAGCCATAGGCGGCCACCGAGGTCAGGGTCGCCTCGACCAGATGGTCCCGGGTTCGTCCCGCGATCAGGATCGCCGCGCCGCCCACGGCGAGCCCGACCAGGATTTCGCCGCCGGTCATCCGGGCTATGGCCCCGAGCGCCTCCATGGCGTCGAGTTGCGCGCCGCCGGCTTGCGACCAGGAGAGCGCGAGCGCGAACAGCACCGCCGCGGCGCCGTCGTTGAACAGGCTTTCGCTCTCGACCAGCAGGCGAATCCGGCCCTTGACGCCGGCGTCCTTGAACATGGCGAGGACGGCGATCGGATCGGTCGCGGCGATGAGGACGCCGAAAATAACCGCCGCTTCGACCGGCCAATGCGCGAATTTCGCCAGTCCTGCCGCGACGACGGCGGCCGAGACGACGACGCCGAGCGTCGAAAGGACGAGGACAGGCGCCATGTCGCGACTGAGCGAACGCCAGGGGATGCTGAGCGCCGCCTCGAACAGCAGCGGCGGCAGGATCACGTCGAAAATCAGGTCATGCGTGAGAAGCGCGCCGGATTCGAGCCCGGTCAAGGCCATGCCGATGCCCGCGGCGACCAGCCCGACGGTGTAAGGCAGGCGCATCCGTCGCGCGATGATCGCAACGAGAATGGCGACGCCGAGATAGCTGATCGTATGTCCGAGAATCGCTTCCATGCGATCCATACTATCGTCGAACGCCATGCATTACACGCATTGCTGGAATGCGGTTGACGCATGGCGCGTCCCGTATTATGAAGTCCATCCAACGTCGACGCTGGGACAAACCGGCGCGGCTTCCAAGTTTGGGGAGGAAAAGAGCGGATGCGCCCGGCGCATCCGCTTTTTCGTTTTTTGGCGCATCTCGGCGACCGCGGTTCATCGCGGTCGCCAAATCCCTCGCATCGGCCCGGCGTCGCGTTCGCTCCTGGAGTTGCGTCGGCTCCTGGAGTTGCGTCAGATTTCGCCTTCGACTTGCGGCTCCAGTGTGACAGGTATGCGGAAATAGCGGACGCCGTTCTCGTCGGCGGGCGGCAGGCAGCCCGCCCGCATATTGGCCTGGATCGAGGGCAGCAACAGCATGGGCGCGGCCAGCGTGGCGTCGCGCGCCTCGCGCCGGGCGACGAATTCGTCCTCGCTGATCCCGTCGCGGACATGCGGATTATTGGCGCGCTCCTCGGCGACCGTCGTCTCCCAGGCGAAGCAGTCGCGGCCCGGCGCCTTGTAGTCGTGGCCGACGAAGACCCGCGTCTGCGGCGGCAGGGCAAGCAGCTTCCTGATCGAGCGATAAAGGGTCCGCGCGTCGCCGCCGGGGAAATCGGCGCGCGCGGTGCCGTAGTCCGGCATGAACAGCGTGTCGCCGACAAACATCGCATCGCCGATGCGATAGGCGACGCACGCGGGCGTATGTCCCGGCGTGTGCAGCACTTCGACCTCCAGCGCGCCGATGTCGAATTTTTCCCCATCCTTGAACAGGCGGTCGAATTCGGCGCCTGACAGCGAGACGTCCTTGGCGTTGAACACGGCGCGGAAAATCTTCTGCACGTCGCGGACATGCTCGCCAATTCCGACCTTCGCCCCTGTCTTGTGCTTGACATAGGAGGCGGCCGAGAGATGGTCGGCGTGGACATGGGTCTCAAGCGCCCATTCGATGGTCGCGCCGCCAGCCTTCGCCGCCGCCAGCATGCGGTCGACCGAACGGACGGAAGCCTTGCCGGATCTGTGGTCGTAGTCGAGCACCGGATCGATGACCGCGGCCTTCAGGCTGCCGGGATCGACCACCAGATAGCTCACCGTATTGGTGGTTTCGTCGAAGAACGGCTGGATTTGCGGACTTGCGGCCATCGCCTCCTCCCCTCGCTTCAAGCCACAGACATTCGTGTTCCCGAATATGGGAAACGACTGGCCAATTTACAGGGCGGGCGGACGAGAGCTCAGATGGAGCGCTGGTTGACCCGTTTCGACAGCTCCTCGGCGCTTTCCTTGCGTTCGGAGTAGCGATCGACCAGAGCGTCGGCGCAACCGCGCGTCAGCAGCGTGAATTTTATCAGCTCCTCCATCACGTCGACCATGCGGTCGTAATAGGCCGATGGCTTCATCCGGTCGTGGTCGTCGAACTCCATGAAGGCTTTCGCCACCGACGACTGGTTGGGGATGGTGATGAGCCGCATCCAGCGCCCGAGAATGCGCATCTGGTTGACGGCGTTGAATGATTGCGAGCCGCCGCAGACCTGCATCACCGCGAGCGTCTTGCCCTGGGTCGGGCGCACGGCGCCAAGAGCCAGGGGGATCCAGTCGATCTGCGCCTTCATGACGGCGGTCATCGCGCCGTGGCGTTCGGGTGAACACCAGACCATGCCCTCCGACCACGAAACGAGATCGCGCAATTCAGCGACTTTTGCGTGGTCGGCTTCGGCGTCGTCGGGCAGCGGCAGGCCGCTTGGGTTGAATGTGCGCGTCTCCGCGCCGAAGCGATGCAGGACGCGCGCCGCCTCTTCCGTCAGCAGCCGGCTGAACGAACGCTTGCGCAACGAGCCATGCAGCAAGAGGATGCGCGGCGCATGTTTTTCGCGCGACTGCGGGAACAGGGCTTGCTCGTCGACCGGCCTGAAGCAGGATTCATCGATGTTGGGGGTGGAATCGGCGCGATCAACCAAGGCGGCGGCCTTCCGCGTCGATCAGCAATTGGCCGTCTTCCTTGCGCATCGGGCCGGGCGGCAGCCGGTCGAGAAGGTCGAGCACGGCTTCGCTCGGGCGGCACAGCTTGACGCCTCTGGCCGTGCAGACGATCGGCCGGTTGACGAGGACCGGATGTTCGACCATGGCGTCGAGCAGCGCTTCGTCGGGGACCAGGGGGTCGAGAAGTCCAAGCTCTTCCGCCGGCGATTTCGTCGTTCGCAAAGCCTCGCGCGGCGTGAGATTGGCGGCGGCGAACAAGCCGAGGAGCTGCGGCTTCGTCCAGCCGGTCTTGATATAATCGACCACGGCCGGCCTGTATCTGGCCGCTTCGATGATGGCCAGCACATTGCGCGACGTGCCGCAATCGGGGTTGTGATGGATGACGACGTCATTCACTTCAGGCAACGGCCTTCTCCTTGACCCGATCGGCCGCGACGCGCCGTTGCACCGCGGGGCCGGCCTCATACCAGCCGCGTGTGGTGTTGACGATCTTCACCACAGAAAGCATCACGGGCACCTCTATGAGGACGCCGACGACGGTGGCGAGCGCCGCGCCCGAATGAAAGCCGAACAGGCTGATGGCCGCGGCGACCGCCAGTTCGAAGAAATTGCTCGCGCCGATCAAGGCCGAAGGAGCGGCGATGCAATGCGCCTCGCCGGTCGCCCGGTTCAGGAGATAGGCGAAGCCGGCGTTGAAATAGACCTGGATCAGGATCGGGACCGCGAGCAGGGCTATGACCAAAGGCTGCGCCAGGATCTGCTCGCCCTGGAAGCCGAACAGCAGGACAAGGGTCGTCAGCAGCGCGACGAGCGACAGCGGTTGCAATTTCGAGAGCAAGGCTGCGAGGGCCGCCTCGCCGCCGCGCGAAAAAACCGCCCGGCGGATGATCTGGGCGGCGATGACCGGCGTGACGATGTAAAGGACGACGGAAAGGATCAGCGTCTGCCAGGGCACGGTGATCGCCGACAGGCCGAGCAGCAGGCCGACGATCGGCGCGAAGGCGACGACCATGATGACGTCGTTCAGCGCCACCTGGCTCAGGGTGAAATGCGGCTCGCCCCTGGACAGGTTGCTCCACACAAAGACCATGGCGGTGCATGGCGCGGCGGCGAGAAGGATCAGGCCGGCGATGTAGCTGTCGATCTGGTCGGCGGGCAGGTAGGACCTGAACAGCCCGCCGATGAACAGCCAGCCGAGCAGAGCCATCGAAAAGGGCTTGATCGCCCAGTTGATGAACAGCGTCACGCCGATGCCGCGCCAATGCTCGGCGACTTGCGACAAGGCCGCGAAATCGATCTTCACCAGCATCGGTATGATCATCAGCCAGATCAGCACGGCGACGGGCAGGTTGACCCTGGCGATCTCCGCCGATCCGATGACATGGAACACGCCCGGGAGGAAATGGCCGAGGGCGACGCCCGCGACGATGCACAGGAAGACCCAGACGGTGAGAAAGCGTTCGAATGTGGACATGGAAAAACTCCGCGGCGCCGGCGCCGTTTTGAAAGGTCAGGCCCTGGTCGCGGTCTTGACCGAGGTCGCGCCCTCCAGGGCGCCGATTTCCTTGAGCCGGGCGGAAAGCTTCAGCCTGTCGAGCCTGTCGAGCGGAATGGCGGTGAAGGCCGAAATGCGGTTTTTCAGATAGCGAAAGGCGGTGACGAAGGCGCGCTCCTTTTCCAGGTCGGCCCCCTCGACGGCGGCGGGGTCCTCAATGCCCCAATGCGCTGTCATCGGTTGTCCCGGCCAGTGTGGGCAGGCTTCGCCGGCGGCGTCGTCGCAGACGGTGAAGACGAAATCCATTTCCGGCGCGCTCGCGCCGGCGAATTCGTCCCAGCTTTTCGAACGCGCGCCCTCGGTCGGGTAGCCGAAGCTTTCCAGGACTTGCAAGGCGAAGGGGTTGACCGCGCCCTTGGGGTGGCTGCCGGCGGAAAAGGCGCGGAACCGCCCGCGCCCCTCCTTTTCGAGAATTTTTTCGGCGAGGATGGAGCGGGCGGTGTTGCCGGTGCAGAGAAACAGCACGTTGTAGACATGGTCAGTCATTGGCGGCGCCTTTTCGGGACAGCAGGGAACGAGATCGACGATCAGCGGCGCGCAGAGGTCGGCGCGGCCCCCGCAACAATCCTCGAGCAGGAAGAGCACGAGTTCGCGCAGGCGGGCCACGTCGGCGCGATAAAGGATCGAGCGGCTTTGGCGTTCGCCATGGACGAGGCCGGCGTGAGCCAGGATCGATAGATGCGTCGACAGCGTGTTCTGCGGCGCGCCGATGAGCCGCGCCAGCTCGCCGGCGGGCACGCCGTCAGGCTCGCGGCTGACCAGCAGTCGAAAGGTCTGGAGCCGGGTCGCTTGCGACAGGGCCGAGAGAATAGCGAGCGCGTTTAATTCATCCATATATCGAGAATAATCGAAATATAAAGCCGATGCAAGCGACGGGCGGGCGGAGTCACCGCTCCATCGACAACGGCGCCGCGACTTCCTCCAAAGGCTTGCGCTCCGCCCGGACGGCGAAAAAAGCGGCGACCAGGGACGCTGCCAGCATCAGCAAGGCGGCGAAGGCATAGCCTTCGAACAGTTTCGATCTTGACCCGCTCTCGATCAGCCGGCCAAAAACGAAAGGCGCGGCGACTCCGCCGATCGCCGTGGCGAAGGCATAGAAAAGCGCGATCGCGAGCGCCCGCATCTCGACCGGAAAGGTCTCGCTGACCGTCAGATAGGCGGCGCTGGCCGCCGCCGAGGCGAAGAAGAAGACCGTCGTCCAACCCAAGGTTTGCGAAGCCGCGGTCAAGGCGCCGCGCTCGAACAGGACGCCCCAGAACAGCAGCAGCAGGCCCGACGCCGCAAATGTCAAAGCGAGCATCGGGCGCCGCCCCAGCTGTCGAACAGCCGCCCGAGCAGCAGCGGGCCCAGAAAACTCCCGGCGGCGAAGGGCAGCACGTACCAGCCGACATGATCGGGCCGCACGGCGTAGAATTTGGTCAGCGCCAGCGCGTAGGTGAAAAAGATCGCGTTGAAGAAGAAGGCCTGCGCCGCCATCAGGGCGAGGCCGACATAGGTGCGCGCACGATAGGTCCGGAACAAAGCGGTGAAGACTTCTCGTAGAGGCGTGCTTTTTCGTGCGCGCAAGGAAATGCGCGCCTCGGCGCCGACCGGGGCGAGCGCAAATCCCGCGTCGCGAAATCCTTTTTCGATTCCATCGACGACCGCGTCGGCCTCGGCGGTCTCGCCGTGGATGATCAGCCAGCGCGGACTTTCGGGCAGCCACATGCGCATGAAAAACACGCCCAGGCCGAGGCAGGCGCCGGCGAGAAAGGCGAGGCGCCAGCCGATCTCGGGATCGATCACCGCCGGGTTGAGCAGCGCGACCGCGACCAGCGCCCCGAGCGCCGCTCCCACCCAGAAACTGCCGTTGACGACGAGATCGGTGAAGCCGCGGTAGCGCGCCGGGACCAGCTCCTGGATGGTCGAATTGATCGCCGAATATTCGCCGCCGATGCCGGCGCCGGTCAGGAAACGGAAGGCGAAGAAGCTCGCGGCGCTCCAGGACAGGCCGGTCAGCGCGGTGGCGGTCAGGTAGATGGCGATGGTGGTGAAGAACAGTTTCCTGCGTCCGAGCCGGTCGGTGAGCCAGCCGAAAAGAATCGCGCCGATCACCGCGCCGACGAGATAAGCGCTGCCGGCAAGTCCGACGTCCGTGTCGGAGAAGGCGAGGGCCGGGCTCGCCCGCAGCGCCCCGGCGACCGAGCCGGCGAGGGTGACTTCGAGCCCGTCGAGAATCCAGGTGATGCCGAGGGCGGCGACGACGAGCCTGTGAAAGCCTCCCCAGGGCAGCCGCTCCAGCCGCGCGGGAATCTCCGTCTGGATGACGCGGCGGACTGGCGCGCTGGGCGACGACAAGGAGCCTCCGGCGAGGGTCGGTTGTGTCACTATGGAACGCGCGCCGGGGCAAACCGTTTTGCCAAGGCGCAGTTTCTTTTTCATCCGCCGTCGATTTTTACGGGAGTCCGCCCATGACCTTGCCGCACATGACCTTGTCCGTCGCCCATCTCCAGCCGGGCGTCGCCCTGCTGGCCGGAATCCTCATCCTCATCGCGCCGCGCCTTCTCAATTACATCATCGCCTTCTACCTGATCGTCATTGGCGTCCTCGGCCTCGGACTTCTGCGCTGAGAGTCGCAGCCTTGCGAAAAAGCCTATTCCCAGCGGCGCGAAGGCTCTGCCATAGTGCGGGCGCACGCCTGTCCCCGCCATCGACACGCCAGCCCTTCAGGGATCATCCATGTCCGACCGCATCCGCCACGGCCGAATCGAAATCGCCAAAATCCTGGCGCAATTCATCGAGCAGGAAGTTTTGCCGGGCCTTGGCGTCGAGCCGAAAACCTTCTGGACGGGTTTGGAGGCTTACCTGGTCGATCTCAGCCCGCGCAACCGCGCCCTCCTCGCGCGCCGCGATGAATTGCAGGCGCAAATCGACGATTGGCGCCGGCAAAGGCGCGGAAAGAATTTCGACGTCGCCGCCGAGAAGGCGTTTCTGGCCGAAATCGGCTATCTCGCGCCCCAGGGGGGCGATTTCAGCGTCGGCGTCGAAAATGTCGATACGGAAATCTCCATCCAGGCCGGGCCGCAGCTCGTCGTGCCGATCACCAACGCCCGCTATGCGCTCAACGCGGCCAACGCCCGCTGGGGCTCCCTTTACGACGCGCTCTACGGCACGGACGCGCTGGCGCCGCCCGACACTCGCGCGAGGGGCTACGATCCGGAGCGCGGCGCCAAAGTCATCGCCTGGGGGCGCGATTTTCTCGACCGGATCGCGCCGCTCGACGGCGCCTCGCACAGGGACGTGACGCAATATTTTTGCGAAAACGGCGCCCTGCGCGTAAAACGCGCCGGCGGCGGCGAGGCCGGACTGGTCGACGCGCGCGCTTTCGCCGGTTTCTCGGGCGAAGCGGCCGATCCGAAAATCGTCCTGCTCGTCCACCATGGCCTGCATGTCGAGATCCACATCGACCGCAGCCATTTCATCGGCAAGAGCGATCCGGCCGGCCTCTGCGACATCGTGCTGGAGGCGGCGCTGACGGCGATCCAGGATGCCGAGGATTCGGTCGCCGCCGTGGACGCCGAGGACAAGGTGCTGGTCTATCGCAACTGGCTCGGCCTGATGAAGGGCTCGCTTGAAGCGACATTCGACAAGGGCGGCAGGCTCATGGCCCGGCGCATGGCGCCGGATCGGGTCTATACGAAGCCCGACGGCGGGACGCTGACCCTGCATGGCCGCGCGCTGCTGCTGGTCCGCAATGTCGGACACCTGATGACCAGCGACGCGGTGCTGGTCGATGGCGAGGAGGCGCCCGAGGGCCTGCTCGACGCGGCCTTCACCACGTTGATTGCGCTCTACGACCTGAAAAACCTGGGTTCGCTCCCCAACAGCCGCACGGGCTCGGTCTATATCGTCAAGCCGAAGATGCACGGCCCCGAGGAAGTCGTCTTCGCCAGCGAAATCTTCTCCCGCGTCGAGGAGCTTCTGGGACTTCCGCCCAACACGGTCAAGATGGGCATCATGGACGAGGAGCGGCGCACCACCGTCAATCTCGCCGAATGCGTCCGCGCGGCGAAGGATCGCGTGTTCTTCATCAACACCGGCTTTCTCGACCGCACCGGCGACGAAATCCACACCTCGATGGAGGCCGGGCCGATGGTGCGCAA
Organism: uncultured Alphaproteobacteria bacterium; assembly: GCA_963849665.1. Classification (GTDB taxonomy): domain Bacteria; phylum Pseudomonadota; class Alphaproteobacteria; order Rhizobiales; family Beijerinckiaceae; genus Rhodoblastus. Next base: position 11,555 of record CAWKJW010000082.1, read on the forward strand.
GAACGACATGAAAAGCTCGGTCTGGATCTCGGCTTATGAGGACAACAACGTCGATGTCGGCCTGCGCGCGAAATTGCCGGGACGGGCGCAGATCGGCAAGGGCATGTGGGCCATGCCCGATCTGATGGCGCAAATGCTGAAGACGAAGATCGCGCATCCGCGCGCCGGCGCCAACACCGCCTGGGTGCCGTCGCCAACGGCGGCGACGCTGCACGCCACCCATTATCACGACGTCGATGTGGCCGCGCGGCAGGCGGAGTTGGCAATGCGCGCGCCGGCGAAGCTCGACGACATCCTGACCATTCCGCTCGCCGACCGGCCCAATTGGTCGCCGGACGAGATCCGCGAGGAGCTGGAGAACAATTGCCAGGGCATCCTCGGCTATGTCGTGCGCTGGATCGACCAGGGCGTCGGCTGCTCGAAAGTGCCGGACATCCATGGAATCGGCCTGATGGAGGACCGCGCCACCCTGCGCATTTCAAGCCAGCACATCGCCAACTGGCTGCGCCATGGCGTCTGCGAAAAGGCGCAGGTTTTGCAAACGCTGCAACGCATGGCGGCGGTGGTCGACGCGCAGAACGCCGGCGATCCCAATTATCGCCCGATGGCGCCGAACATGGACTCCAGCGTGGCGTTCCACGCCGCCTGCGAACTGGTGTTCAAGGGCGCGGACCAGCCGAACGGCTACACCGAGCCGGTGCTGCACAAGCGCCGGCGGCAGGCCAAGGCAGGGGCGTGATCCGCCCAGCCTCCGTCATTGCGAGCGGGGCGAAGCAACCCAGACTGCGCCTGCGGCCTCTGGATTGCTTCGTAGCTTGCGCTGCTCGAAACGACGGTTGAGAGGCGCCCACGAAAACAAACAGGAGGCATCAGATCGGAACGCCGACTGGCTTCGGCCCGCCGGTCGCCCAGTCGAGCAATTCGACCGTGTGCACGACGGGCAAATCCGTGCCCGAGGCGATCTGCGTGATGCAGCCGATATTGCCGGCGGCGACCATTTCCGGCTTGACGCTTTCGATATGGCCTACCTTCCGCTCGCGCAATCTTTTCGCGATTTCCGGCTGCAGCAGGTTGTAGGTTCCCGCCGAGCCGCAGCAGAGGTGGCCTTCCGGCGGATCGAGGACGACAAATCCCGCCTGCGCCAGCAGGGTTTTCGGCTCCTGCCTGACGCGCTGGCCGTGTTGCAGCGAGCAGGCGCTGTGATAGGCGACGCGACGCCCGCCCGGAATTTGCGGTTGCCGCAGGCCGATCTCGCTCATCAATTCCGAAATGTCGCGCGTCAGCGACGAGATTTTGCGCGCAGGCTCGGCGAGCGCCGGATCGTCGCGGAACATGAAACCATAATCCTTGACCGTCGTGCCGCAGCCGGAGGCGTTGATGACAATCGCATCGAGTCCGTCGCCGGCAATTTCGCGCGTCCAGGCCAGGATGTTTTTCCGCGCGAAATCCCGGCCGTCCTGTCCAAGGTGATGGGTCAGCGCGCCGCAGCAGCCGGCGCCTTCGGGCAGGACGACCTCGCAGCCGTGCCGCGTCAACAGCCGGATTGTCGCCTCGTTGATCTGCGGCGCCAGCACTTTTTGCGCGCAGCCGGCGAGCAAGGCCACGCGGCGCCGACGCGGCTGGGCGGCGGAAAAAACCTGGGGCCGGTCCATAGGCGATTTCGGCGGCAGGCGCGGGGGAGTCAGGGCGAGGCCCGCGCCGAGCTGGCGCGGCAGCAGCCGGGCAAAAATCTTCGCCGGCGCCGAGACGCGCAGCAGGGTGCGGAACATTTCCGGGCGCGGCAGCACATAGCCCAGAAACCGCCGCAGGAGACGATCGGGCCACGGGCGGACAAAGGTCCGCTCGATATGGTGGCGGCCGTGGTCGACGAGATGCATGTAATTGACGCCCGAAGGGCAGGTGGTCATGCAGGACAGGCAGGTCAGGCAGCGGTCGATATGTTTCGTCACTTCCGCTGTCGCCGGGCGGTCGTTCTCGAGCATGTCCTTGATGAGATAGATTCTTCCGCGCGGAGAATCGAGCTCGTCGCCGAGCAGGGCGTAGGTCGGGCAGGTCGCGGTGCAGAAGCCGCAATGCACGCAGGCGCGCAGGATTTTTTCACTTTCCCTTGTGTCGGAATCGGCGAGCTGGGCGAGGGTGAAATTGGTCTGCATGCGCCTATCGACCCTCCTGCATGCGGCCGGGATTCAAGATGCCCACGGGGTCGAAGCCATTCTTGATTTTTTTGCTGAGCGCCGCGAGGGCGCTTTCTTCCGGTTCGAACACTGCAACCCGTTCACGCAACGCGTCGCTGCCGGCCACGAGCATGGCGTGGCCGCCGAATGGCCGGAGGATTTGGCGCACAAAACTTGCGCCGCCGTCGGCGCCGGCCTGCTCGGCGTCGAGGCTGAGCCAGATCAGCCCGCCGCCCCAGTCGTAATAGCCTTCCGCGGCGTCGAATTTTTCGCGGGCCGCGCGCATGACCGCAGCGGCGGCGCTGGGCGTCGGGCAGAGCCGCCACACGCAACGCGCGCCTTGCGGCAGGAGAGGGTGGACGTTTCCGATCGCCGCCCAGAATTTTGCGCTCTGCGCGTCATCGAGGCGCGATCCGCCGCCGAAAAGATTTTCCAGCGCGGCGGCGCGGAAAATGATGGAGGGGAGCGGCCCTTCGAGCCGCAGAGCGGTGAGCGCGGCGCCGTTCGCTATCACGCCGGCGCGCGCCGCTGTCGCTGCCGGCAGATGCGCGGCGCCGGACACTTCGAACGGCGTGTTCAAGGCCCGCGACAGAAGCGCAATGGCGGCTTCTTCGTCCAGCGCCGGCAGCAGCAGCGTGCAGGACGCTTCCGGCTTCGGCATGGTCTTGATCGTCACTTCGGTCAGGAGCGACAGCGTGCCATAGGCGCCCGCCTGCAATTTGCACATGTCGTAGCCGGTGACGTTCTTCACCACCTTGCCGCCGGCCTTGTAAATTTCGCCGCGGCCGTTGACGGCGGCAAAGCCGAGGAAGAAGTCGCGCGCCGCGCCGGCGCGCACCCGGCGCGATCCCGCGAGATTGCAGGCCAGGACGCCGCCGAGAGTGGGTTCGCCGGCCGCGTTGATGAGGCCGCGCCAGTCAGGCGGCTCGAAAGCCAGCATCTGCCCCTCGGACGCCAGCAAAGCCTCGATCTCCTTCATCGGCGTGGCGGCGCGCGCGGTCAGCACCAGCTCCGCCGGCTCATATTCGACGACGCCCCCAAGTCCCGAGACGTCGAACAGGACGTCGGCCGGCGAAAAACGGCCCAGTCGCCGCTTGCTGCCGCCGGCGACGATTTCGAGCGATTTCCGCTCGGCCGCGGCCGAGGCGATCATTTCCGCGGCCTCGCCGACGTCCGTTGGCTTCAAGAAATTCATGCTTCGGCTCGCGGAAAGCATTTTCAAGCGAAGTGGATGCCGGTTCGCGTGAAGAAAATGCGTAGGAACGAAAAACTGGAGCCTCAATCCGATTCGATCGGATCGGAAAAGGCTCTAGAAGCGGGGCAGGTCGGGAAAGCGAAGTTTTCCCGCGTGGACATGCATGCGCCCCAGCTCCGCGCAGCGGCACAATTGCGGAAAGACCTTGCCGGGATTGAGCAGGCTTTTTTCGTCGAAGGCGCATTTCAGCCGCTGCTGCTGGTTGAGGTCGCATTCGTTGAACATCGTGTCCATCAGGTCGCGCTTTTCGACGCCGACGCCATGTTCGCCGGTCAGGACGCCGCCGACTTCGACGCAGAGACGCAAAATATCCTGGCCGAATTTTTCGGCGCGGTCGAGTTCGCCCGGCTGGTTGGCGTCGTAAAGAATCAGCGGGTGAAGGTTGCCGTCGCCGGCATGGAAGACATTGGCGACGCGCAGTCCGTATTCCGCCTCCATCTGCTTCATCCGCAGCAGCACCTCGGAAAATCTCTTGCGCGGAATCGTGCCGTCCATGCACAGATAATCGGGCGAGATGCGCCCCACCGCCGGGAAGGCGGCCTTGCGGCCGGCCCAGAACAGCAGCCGCTCTTCCTCCGACTGGCTGGCGCGGCAGGAGGTTGCGCCATGTCTTGCGGCGATCGCCTCGACCGCGGCGATGAGATGATCGACCTCGGCTTCGCAGCCGTCGAGTTCGACGATCAGCAGCGCCTCGACGTCGAGCGGGTAGGCGGCGTGGACGAAATCCTCCGCCGCCTGGATGGCCAGTCGGTCCATCATTTCCATGCCGCCGGGAATGATTCCGGCGCCGATGATGTCCGCGACGCAATCGCCCGCGCCCTCGATGCTCGGAAAGCCGATCATCAGCGCGCGGGCGCCCGGCGGCGTCGGCAGCACGCGCACCGTGACCTCGGTGACGATCCCGAGCATGCCTTCGGAGCCTACGGTGATCCCGAGCAGATCATAGCCGGGGGAGTCGAAATGCTTGCCGCCGAAGCGCAGGACCTCGCCGTCGATCGTCACCAGTTCGACGCCGATGACATTATTGGTGGTCAGCCCATATTTCAGGCAATGCACGCCGCCCGAATTTTCCGAAACATTGCCGCCGATGGTGCAGGCGATCTGGCTGGAGGGATCGGGCGCATAATAAAGGCCATGCGCCTGCACCGCATGGGTGACGCCGAGATTGGTCACGCCCGGCTGCACGACCACGCAGCGGTTGGCGACATCGATCTCCAGGATGCGGTTGAACCGGCTCATGCCGAGCAGCACGCCGTCGAGCAGGGGAAGCGCGCCGCCCGACAGCGAGGTTCCCGCGCCGCGCGGCACGACCTTGACGTCGTTGGCCGAGCAATAGCGCATGATCTCGACGACCTGCGCGGTGGTTTGGGGCAGGACGACAACCATAGGCAATTGGCGATAGGCGGTCAGAGCGTCGCATTCGAAGGCGCGGCGCTCGTTTTCGGCGTCGATGACGCCTTCGCCGGGCGCGATTTCCCTCAGAGCGGCGACGATTTCATCGCGTCGGGCGAGAATTTTCTCGTCGGCCGGCGGCATCTTGATCATGGCGCTCCTCCGGTCCCGCGCACCGCTTGCCAAGCAAAAACGCCGGCGGGCCCGGCGTTGTTTCACGGCGGCATTCTAAGTCCGGAAAACTTTTTGACAATGAAGCGGAAAGAGGCTGGGAAGCGGAAAGAGGCTGGGAAGCGGAAAGAGGCCGGTCCCGGTATTATTGGGTCTTGAGCCCGGCTGCGGCGGCGCCGGCCAGCGCGCAGGCCTCGTCGTTGTCGGAAGTGTCGCCGGTGATCCCGATGGCGCCGACCGGCGCGCCGGCCTCGTCGACCAGGATGACGCCCCCGGCGGCCGGAGCGATCCCCTGCGGAAAAATCGGTCCGAGCGAGGCGATGAAGGTCGGGCGCTCCTGCGCCATCTCGCCGATCCTCCGCGACGACACGCCGAGCGCCAGCGCGCCGGCGGCTTTCGCGATGGCGATCTGCGGCCGCATGTTCGACGCGCCATCCTGCCTTTGCAGGCTGATCAGCCATCCGCCCGCGTCGAGCACCGCGATCGTCAACGGCTTCAGGCCCAGAGCCAGGCCTTTGGCGAGCGCCGCGGCGACGATGGCGTTGGCCTGTTCGAGGGTGACGCGGCTCATGCAAGGCTCCATATCGGGTTCTGGAAGGAAGGGACGGCGAAGTTAGAGCCGCCGGGAAAAAAGCGAAAGCCGGTTTTCGCCTCGTCTCCGCCTTCTCGCACGGATGGCGGACACGGATCACCACTCGCCTTGGAACCGGGGAATGTTAGTTGTTTCAGTTCGTTAGTATGGCGCATGCCGGCGTTGCGCAGTCTAGAAGGGCGCGCGCTCAAATCGACGCAGAAATATTCCGGCGCGTCAAAAAAAAATATCGTGATCGGAAATAATGTTCGATCAGCCTTGTTTTTGCCTTGAGAGACGTATACTTTGCCTCGATCGAACTTTTGGCCGAAGGCTTGGCCTTGCGTCTGAGACGCAGCTGACGACCCCCCCTGGAGATATCGATATAAAGCGGCCCATTTCTTGTGATGGGCCCAGGTTTGGCTTGCATAGAGGAGCGTCACGCATGGCTACCGGCACTGTAAAATGGTTCAACGGACAAAAGGGTTACGGTTTCATTCAGCCCGACGACGGCAGCAAGGACGTTTTCGTCCATATCAGCGCTGTCGAACAGGCGGGGCTTCGCGGCCTGAACGAAGGCCAGAAGATCACCTATGAGCTGTCGGCCGACAGCCGCACCGGCAAGTCCTCGGCCACGCGTCTCCAGACCACGGGCTGAACCGAATTTCTCGCAGCCGCGCCGCTGGTCATGGATGTAATGGCGCGGCGCGCCGCGAGATCGAGAAGCCCCGGGCGGCGCCTGGGGCTTTTTTATTTCCGGTCCGGACTCCGGGCCGGCCGCGAAGAATGACCCAGGCGGGCGGCGGCCGTACGAAAATTTCGGAAGGACGGCTCGTGAGCAATAATCCGAGAAAGCGCGAGGCCGAAAAGGCGCCTCGCAACGACCTGAACGCCGGGCATAAATTCGCCGTCGGAACCGTCGTTTCCCTGATCGGGCGGGCGGAGCAGGCCACGTTCAAGATCACGCGGCAACTGCCTGATGGCGGGGCAGGGCTTCAATACAGGATCAAGAGCGAACGCGAGGATTACGAAAGGGTTGCGACGGAGGGACTGTTGAACCTTGTCCGCAGGTGAGCAATTTGCCGCGCGGCGGAACCTTTGTGGCGGGAACTGGGAGCAGGCATGAGGCGCTGGACAGTCGAACCTCTTCTTCTCACAGCGACGCGGCTCTCGACATTTCTGGATGGAAGCCTCCTCACGGGCGCGACGAGTTTCTTCTTCAAGCGTGACGGCCGCCTTTTCCTGGTGACCAGCCGGCATGTGCTCGCGGACGAGGCGAGCGGCCATTTTCCCGATCGGATCGAGATCGAGCTTCATATCGACAAGGACGATCTGGCGAAATCGACCGGCTTTTCCATTCCGCTTTATCGCGACGGCGCGCGCGCCTGGCGGCAGGCCGCCGACGGATCGGGCGAAGTCGACGTCGCGGCCGTTGAAATCGATATATCGGCGCTGCCCGAAAACGCCTTGTACCGGGCTTTCTCGCCCGACCATCTGCCGGGCGTTTCCGAAGACCTCGAAACCGGCGCTCCGCTGCTCGTCGTCGGCTTTCCGCTCGGTTTTCACGACCGGCTGCATCACATGCCGGTGGTGCGCCAGGGCGCGATCGCCTCCTCGTTCGGGCTCAGATTCCAGGGCCAGGGTTTTTTCCTGACCGACGCGCGGACCCATCGCGGCGCCAGCGGTTCGCCGGTGGTGACGAGGGCCAGCCAACACGCTTCCGTCAGGCTCGACCCGCCATGGATATTGGCCGGGGTCCACTCCACCCGCTTCGACGTGGCGCGCGACCTGGGCGCCGACGAGGCGCTGGGGCTGAATTGCGCCTGGTACGCCGACATATTGATGACGCTGACCGAGTAGGCCTCCGCTCTCGCCAACCGGGTTCCACTTCGCTTGAAAACACACTAGAAGCTGAGCGGAAATGTTTTCGCTCGCGGGGAATCCATGCCGAACTCCGATCAATCGTCGCCCGTCCACGCCAAAGTCATTGTCGTCGGCTCCGGCCCAGCCGGCTATACGGCGGCGATTTACGCCGCCCGGGCCATGCTCAAGCCGATGCTCATCGCCGGTTTCGAGGCCGGCGGCCAGTTGATGATCACCACGGAGGTGGAGAATTATCCCGGCTTCGCCGAGCCGATCCAGGGCCCCTGGCTGATGGAGCAGATGCGCCTTCAGGCCGAACATGTCGGCGCGGATCTCGTCAGCGACCATATCGTCAAGGCGGAGCTTGGCGTCCGCCCCTTCCGGCTGACCGGCGATTCCGGCCAAGTCTACACCGCCGACGCGCTGATCGTCGCGACGGGCGCCAAGGCGCAATGGCTGGGCGAAAAATCCGAGGAGAAATTCAAGGGCTTCGGCGTGTCCGCCTGCGCCACCTGCGACGGATTCTTCTTCCGCAACAAAAGGGTCGCCGTGGTTGGCGGCGGCAATTCGGCGGTCGAGGAGGCGCTCTATCTTTCGCATATCGCCTCGCATGTCACGCTGGTCCATCGCCGCGACGCCCTGCGTTCCGAGCGCATCCTGCAGGAAAGGCTATTCGCCCGCCCGAATGTCGAAGTCCGCTGGAACAGCGTCGTCGATGAGATCCTCGGCGCCGAAAATCCGCTGTCGGTCGAGGCCGTGCGGCTTAAGAACATCGTGACCGGAACGACGGACAAGCTCGAAGTCGACGGCGTCTTCGTCGCCATCGGCCACAAGCCGGCGACCGAGCTTTTTGTCGGCCAGATCGAGATGAAGCCCAACGGCTACATCAAGACCGCGCCAGATTCCACCTCGACCAATATCGAGGGCGTCTTCGCCGCCGGCGACGTGGCCGACGACAAATATCGACAGGCGGTGACGGCGGCAGGGCTCGGCTGCATGGCGGCGCTCGAGGCCGAGCGCTGGCTGGCGGCGCAAGAGCATTAGAACGCGTTCGCTTCGCCGAACTCTCGGCTGATTTTCCTGCGCTTTCGTGGGAAACCGCGCAATTTTTGCGGTTTCTTTAACGCTTCTCGCCTTAGGATCGGCGATGGAGCGGCGTGGACGATGCGCCGGAAACAGGGGTCTGAGGATGAAACAGGGGCTGATCGTCGACAATTCCGCGGTGATCCGCAAGGTCGCGAGCCGCATACTGGAGCTGCTTCATTTTGAAAGCGCCGAGGCGGACGACGGCGCCAAGGCGCTCGAGTTTTGCGCCCAGACCATGCCCGACGTGATCCTGCTCGACTGGAGCCTGCCGCGCACCGATACGCTCGAATTCCTGCGCACCGTGCGCAGATTGCCCGGCGGCGCGGAATCGAAGATCATTTTCTGCGCCACGGAAAACGATCCGGTGGCGATCGGCCGCGCCCTGCGCGCCGGGGCCGACGAGGTGCTGCTGAAGCCTTTCGATCATCGCGCCATCCAGGAGAAATTCGAGGATATCGGCCTGATCTGGTAAGCGCCGGCTTCGAAGACGCATCAAATGGAAAATAAAAAACCCGCCTTTCCGGCGGGTTTTTGTGCGTGTCGGAGAAAGGGGGCGCCTTCGAAAATCAGGCGGTGATGCGGTCGTCGGCGTCGGACGGCTCGCGCAGCACATAGCCGCGGCCCCAGACCGTCTCGATGTAATTGCGGCCTTCGCTGGCGTTGGCGAGCTTCTTGCGCAATTTGCAGATGAAGACGTCGATGATCTTCAGTTCCGGCTCGTCCATGCCGCCATAGAGGTGGTTGAGGAACATTTCCTTGGTGAGGGTCGTGCCCTTTCGGAGCGAGAGCAGCTCCAGCATCTGGTATTCCTTGCCGGTCAGGTGCACGCGGGCGCCGCCGACTTCGACCGTCTTCTGGTCGAGATTGACGATCAGGTCGCCGGTGGCGATGACCGACTGGGCATGGCCCTTCGAACGGCGGACGATGGCGTGGATGCGGGCGACCAGTTCGTCCTTGTGGAACGGCTTGGTGAGATAGTCGTCGGCGCCGAAACCGAGGCCCTTCACCTTGTCTTCTATGCCCGCGAGGCCGGACAAGATCAGAATGGGAGTCTTGACCTTGGCGACGCGCAGGGTGCGCAGCACTTCATAGCCCGACATGTCCGGCAGGTTGAGGTCGAGCAGGATGATGTCGTAGTCATAGAGCTTGCCAAGATCGATGCCTTCTTCGCCGAGATCGGTCGTATAGACATTGAAATTCTCGGACTTGAGCATCAGTTCGATGCTTTGCGCGGTTGCGCTGTCGTCTTCGATCAATAATACGCGCATGTGAAGTCCTCACCCCGCCCCAAGGAATTTCGACGCCGGCCGATGCCGCCGCCGGGATGGCGGCCTGCCCTCGAACTCGAGACGAGCGCCCACGCAAATCATTTCCAAAAACGCTTAACGCCGAATGGTTAACAAAGGATGATTCACCCTGGCAAGCGTCTTTGGCGTTAATTCGCTATTGGCCGCGTCGGCCCCTGTTCCCGATCATAGTTGCCTGTGGAAAAGTTCGCCCGTCCGCCTTTCGGCCGGAAGAGTCGATCTTTTTTCCGCTCCCGCCCGCGGCGCCGTTTCACGACGCGCCGGTAGGAACATGGAAAGGATTGTTAAGCACGGCGGTTAACGAAGGCTTAGCGGCGGATGCGCATTTCCCGCCCTTTGCAACATTTTCGACAAAAACTTCGCGCTTTCGCCGCGCGGGTAAGAAAGCGGCAACCTCCGTGAGGCAATGTTCCATTGTCTCGCGGAAATTGTCGTTGGTGGTTGAAATAATCTTTCAGCCTGCGTCCTTGGAGTTGAATGTGATGAAATCGCGGGATACGCTCGTCCGTCTGAAGCGTTTCCAGGTGGAGGAAAAACGCCGCCGCCTGGCGCAGATCGAAATGATGATCGCCGAATTCAACCGCATGGCGGGGGAGCTCGACCGCGAGATCGCCGCCGAGGAACAGAAGTCCGGCGTCAAGGATACGGCTCATTACGCCTATTCGACCTATGCCCGCGCCGCGCGCGGGCGCCGCGACAATCTCCTTCATTCGGCCGACGAGTTGAAAAGCCAGCTCGAGGAGGCTCGCGCCCTGTTCGAACAGGCCAATGACGAACTCGCCAAGGCGCAGGTCCTCGAAAACCGCGAGAAAGCCCCGGTGCTGAGCGATCTGACGCGCGATGTCATGGATATGGCGGTCTTTCGCGGCGTCCGCGCCTGAATTTTTGTGAAGTCATGAGCCGGCCCGGACAAAGTTCCGGGCTTGCGCTCGGCACGAGCCTGATGCAAAGGAGGCGGCAGCAGAGACGAAAATGCGTCTGGCGCCGTCGGAGCGTTGCAGGGCCCGGATGAACTTCATCAAGCGCAATCTCGATTACGTCTGGCCTGCGATTGGATTTGCCGCTGTCCTGGCCTCGTTCTGGTTGCTGTTTCGCGAATTCCGCGGCCAGTCGCTGGGACCGCATCTGATTGCGGCCTTCCGCGCCATCCCGGCGACGCATTACCTGCTCGCTCTCGTCGCCACGCTCATCGCCTACGCCGCCCTGGCGTTTTACGACCGGATCGCGCTGCTGCACCTGGGCGTGAAGAACATTTCCTGGCGCTTCATCGCCGCCTGCTCCTTCACCACCTACGCCCTTTCGCACAATATCGGCGCCTCCGTCGTCTCCGGGGCCATGGTGCGGTATCGCGGCTATACGTCGAAAGGCCTGAACGCCGCGCAGATTGCGGTCCTGGTGGCGATCACCTCCTTGACCTTCGTCCTGGGCGAAGTTCTGGTCGGCGGCGTGGTCCTGACCGTGAGGCCGCAGGTCCTTTCGCAGCTCGGCGATTTTCTGCCGTCCTTCCTCGCCAATGCGGCGACGGCGCGGATCTTCGGCGCCGCATGCATCGTCGGCGTCGCGTTCTATGTCGCCGGCTCGGCGGCGCACCTGCCGTCGCGGACTTTTTTCGGGGTCCGGATCGAATATCCGCGTGGCGGCATCGTGCTGCGCCAGTTGATCGCGGCGCCGGCGGAAATTCTCGGCGCGGCGGCGATCATTTATTACACATTGCCGGAAGCCGGAAATCCGGGCTTTCTTGTCGTCCTGGCGGTGTTCATCTTTTCCTTTTCCGCCGCGCTTGCCTCGAATGCGCCGGGAGGCCTGGGCGTGTTCGAACTGGTGTTTCTGAAAAGCATGCCCGGCGCGCCGCAGGACAGCGTGCTCGCCGCGCTTCTGCTGTTTCGCCTGCTTTACCTGCTGTTGCCCCTGGCCTTCGCGATCCTGGTCGTCCTGGCTTTCGAAAAGCGCCGCCTCGCCGAGGCGATCGAACATCATCACCAGATCGCCGGCCAACAAGACTATGGCGGCGCGAAATCCGGCGCTCACCCGGATTGACGCCCAAAATGGCAAAAGCCGGCCTCGAGGGCCGGCCTTCGGTTGAGGCGAAGTCCTATCGCGACGGCGAAATCACATGCGATATTGCTGCAAGCGGGTGGTCCGCAGGCCGGCCAGGCCATGCTGGTCGATCGAAAGCTGCCAGGACAGGAATTCGTCGACGGTCAGCGTATAGCGGCTGCACGCCTCCTCAAGGGAAAGAAGGCCGCCGCGTACGGCGGCGACGACTTCCGCCTTGCGGCGAATGACCCACCTCTTGGTGGACGGAGGCGGCAGGTCGGCGATGGTCAGTGGGCTGCCATCGGGCCCGATGACATATTTGACCCTCGGGCGGTGGGGCTCGGTCATGTTCGATACTCACGTTACGCGGAGAACCCTAACTATGGTTCGACACTAATCTGTCTGGCTTAAAAAACGCCTAAGGCTATGGGCCAAAATCGCCAGATAAATCGTTGTTTGGCCGGAACTTTCTTGCCAATTCCTCAACAGGGCCGCGATTGTGTTTCCGATCGGCACAGGTGGAGGCGCGTCGTTAACCATGCCGCGCGAAGCCATCGTCCGCGCCGCGTCGTCGCCCCTGGGGCAAATCCGTTGAAAATCGGCGGAAGAGTCCTTATTGAAAGGGAGCGTCCGGACAAGGGCGCCGATTTCGCGCTCATCCCGGCGCCTCCGGCGGCTTTCGCCCGGCGTTTGCATGGCGATGAGAAATTCGAGACCGTCTCGCGAGACATCTGTTCATGAACGCCGCCGCGTCGCCAAAGCTCAACAGCCTCGACCTGCCCAAACCGCCGGCGGAAACGCGCGTGGTCGTGGCCATGTCCGGCGGCGTCGATTCCTCCGTCGTCGCGGCTTTGCTCAAGGAGCAAGGCTATGACGTGGTCGGCGTCACCATGCAGCTCTACGACCAGGGCGAGGCCGAGCATCGCCCCGGCTCCTGCTGCGCCGGCCAGGATATTTACGACGCGCGCCAGGCGGCGGCGCGGCTCGGCATTCCACATTACGTTTTGGATTACGAGACCCGCTTCCAGGCCAAGGTGATCGACGCCTTCGCGCAATCCTACGCCGACGGCGAGACGCCGATCCCCTGCGTGACCTGCAACCAGCAGATCAAATTCGTCGATCTCTTCGACATGGCGCGCGATCTCGGCGCCGACATTCTGGCCACCGGCCATTATATCGCCTCCCGCGCCGACGGCGCCGGACGCGCGCTTTTTCGCGCCGTGGACGCCGACCGGGACCAGAGCTATTTCCTGTTCGCGACCACGCGCGAGCAGTTGCGGATGCTGCGTTTTCCGCTCGGCGAAATGAGCAAGCCGGAAGTGCGCGCGCACGCCCGCCGCTTCGGCCTCGCCATAGCCGACAAGCCGGACAGCCAGGATATCTGCTTCGTGCCGACCGGCCGCTACAGCGACATTGTCGAAAGGCTGGCGCCGCAGGCGGCGGAGCCGGGCGAGATCGTCCATGTCGACGGGCGCGCGCTCGGCCGCCACAATGGGGTCATGCATTACACCATCGGCCAGAGGCGCGGCCTCGGCCTGGGCTCGGCGGGCGCCAGCGCGGGCGAGCCGCTCTATGTGGTGAAGATCGACGCCTCCCATGCGCGCGTGACGGTCGGGCCGCGCTCGGCGCTGGCGACCAAGCGAGTCTGCCTGCGCGACGTGAACTGGATCGGCCCCGGCGATTTCGAGGCGTCTGCCGCCGCAGGCCTCGAGATCGCGGTGCGGGTGCGCTCGACCCGGCCGCCGGCGCCGGCCCTGCTGGAGATGAGGGACGGCGGGCTTTGCGTCGAATTCGTCGATGACGAAAGCGGCGTCGCGCCGGGCCAGGCTTGCGTCTTTTATGAAAACACCGGTCCGCGCGCCCGCGTGCTCGGCGGCGGCTTCATCAAGAGCGCCGAATCGGCTTGCGCCGCTCCCGCTTCGCAGCCGCGCGCGGCCAGCCGATGAGCGAAGTCCGCCGCGAAATCGCGCTGATGGAAAATGCGCATGTCGAGGAGGCCTATGCCCGTTGGGCGCCGGTCTATGACCTGGCCTTCACGCTGGTCATGGCCCCTGGCCGCCGCGCGGCGGTGGCGGCGGCGCAGCGGCGGGGCGGCCTGATCCTCGATGTCGGCGTCGGCACCGGGCTCGAATTGCCGATGTTCAATTCCGGCGTCAAACTCGTTGGCGTGGACCTGTCCGAACCTATGCTGCGCCGGGCGCAGGATCGGGTCGCGCGAAAAAGCCTGGTCCAGGTGGCGGGGCTCTGCGTGATGGACGCAACGCGGCTGGCTTTTGCGTCGGACCATTTCGACGCGGTAGTGGCGCCCTACGTCCTGACGGTGGTTCCGGACCCCGCGGCGACGCTCGACGAGCTGGCGCGGGTGGTGAAGCCGGGCGGCGAGATCGTGCTGGTCAATCACGTGGCGGCCGAATCGGGGCCGATCGCCTGGATCGAGCGCTGGCTGGGCAAGAAATCGGCGTCGCTCGGATGGCGGCCGGAATTTCCCTGGGCGATTCTCGGCGACTGGATCGCCGGCCGCCCGACCTGCGCCTGGTCGAGCGGCGCAAGATCGCGCCTTTGGGGCTTTTCACGCTGGCGCGGATCGAACGCCTGAAGTGAGCCGCGCGTTCCTTGACAATGACGGCGCCGGCGGACTATAGACGCCCCACTTGAGGCGCGGGCCACCCCACGCATCGGGGCGGAGTAGCTCAGCCGGCTAGAGCAGAGGAATCATAATCCTTGTGTCGGGGGTTCGAGTCCCTCCTCCGCTACCACCACTCACGCGCGCCGCAGCACGTTGCCGGCGCTTTCATCAACCCATAATTTGCCCGGAGGGAGACCTTTTGGCGAAGTGGGAAGATGGGAAAAATCGGCGCCAGGGAATAGTGGCCCCACCGAACTGACAGGCTCCCGTGAATGATAAATCTTGACTCGCCCGACGCCGAACCCGCCGTCGGGAGGCGACGAATGTCAGGATCTCGGGCCGAAGACGAAAAACGAACGGAAACCTGAAACGCCGCCAGCCCGAAATCGGGAATATTCACGATGCGTCGCCAATTGATAATCTGGTTCTCTGAAACGATGTCTACAGCAACGAATTCAGCCGTATTGCTATCGTAACGCACAAGGTCGATCGTGTCCCAATGGTGGTGTAGCTGTCGGTGGGCGCGGTCGATTTCCTGGCAAGCCGGGAGGGGTCAGGGGCATTGTCACGCATCGTTGCAAAGCGGCGCAATGTCGATTTCGGATCTTATTTGGCAAGAACGAGAAGCGAGTAGCCGCCGAGCAATCGGGCGGTGAATGGGATGCTGAACTGCGACAGCAACCAACGCGGAACGTTAGCAATCGCCATCTTGGCCGATGGGTGCTTCCAGAATAGACCAAACGTCCCATTCGTGTAACATTGGTCCAGGATCTCATGTCCGGTGTCCTTCAGCGTCGCGATCGCGGAGGAGGCCGTAAACGAGTGAATATGCCCTATTTCCCGCCTGATGCGATCGTGGCTGTTGCGCAGTACGGAAGAGACATGAATATCAAGGGGAATATGATAAACCTTGATTTCCGCCAGTTGTTGGCATTTCGACACAAACCCCATGTAGTCAGGAACATGCTCGAATACGTCAATGACGAGCAGTACGTCCGGGGCCTCGGATGGCGCTGCAAGAAACATGTCCTCGCAGAAAAACGTCAGCCGGGCTGATGTTCTGGATTTGGCAAGCGCGATGGCCTGGGGCGAAATATCATAGCCAATAAACCTGACGCTATCGGCAAACTGGGGCTTTTGCGAGAGTTCCGAAAGAATGGCGCCTCCTCCGCAGCCAATTTCGGCGACCAGCTTCGGATGGACATCGTTCTTTGCCAGGAGGCGCGATATTTGATTTGCCTTCCATGTAGAATCCTCGACGTGCCAGGTGCGGGTGGATTCCAGATAGGCGCCGCTGGTGTAGACATTTTCCATTTTGGCCGCCATTACAAGAAGTTAGAAAGGGGTGCGGCTGTTTCGGGGCGCGTGAACGCTCGATCGGCCGAGATGGTTCATGGACAGCTGTCAGGCTGGACCAGGCGACGCCAGCGTCGCGCGCCAATCTTCTGCTTCTATGACAATATTCTCATGCGCATTATTGTCCGGCGAGGTGCGCTGACCGTTCGAGCGCCTCCAGACAATGACGGTTTCCTGACCCGGGGCTCTTACACCTGAGTGAAACGGAAGCTCATCCGGCTCCGCCGGAACAGTGCGTGCAAACCAGCGTTCGAAACCTTTGCGCCGATCGATCTCTTTTCCATAGACCGGGTTCTCGTAAATAAAGAATATCTCATGTCCGGTCCTTGGGAGCGACTCGAGCGCGTTCATGATGCCGGTCAAGACCTTGGGGCCAAAGGAATGGTATTGGAAAACAACGAGTGCACCAGGTGGGAATTGAAATGAGAGCGCGTCGCCACAAACAACGTCGGGCGCGACGCCAAGTTTTTTTCTGGATTGCAGCTGCGCCATGTTGCGGCGAGCGATCCTGCAGAGGCCGGCCGACATTTCCACTCCTGCGATTGACTCGAAAGGATACTCGCTCGCGACAATCATTGCCCGTCCTTTTCCGCAGCCCAGATCGACGAAAGTCGCGCCGCGAATGTCGTCCCCGAGAAACGAAAGCGCGGCTCTCAGACAGCTTGGTTGGCAACCCGCGTAAGCAGTGATGTGCCGATCGCTATTGGAGCCTCCTCCGAGAAGCCAGCCCGGGATGGCGCCGCCAGTGTCGACGCCGTTGGCCCGGTCCAGTGGATGAACGCCTTGTTGGGACCGGTAACGAGCGCGCCTGTTGTACAGGCCCACGCAGACCCGCCATAAATGGGGCGATGACGTGAGAATGCGTCCAAGTCCAAGTTTTGCCTCACTTTTGTTCATCGCCATTCTCCATCGGCAATCGTTGATGGGCGGACAAGCAACCCGTCCCAAGATGCTAAGTCCCGCTTGCGACGCGCGCGCCTGGCCAAGACCTCGGGCCGCGCCAAGTGTCAGGTCTCGGCGTGATCGCCGAGCCGCGCCCTCCAGTTTGGCGCCGGCTCCGAGCAAGCTGGCCAATCCAGCTGCAAGCGAGGGCTCGACGCGGCGTCATGGCGAGGGCGAAAGCGGTCATCACATCATTCCGAAGTCGGCCTGATTTAATTTGCGGAACGTTCGTCTGCGGACATTTCGCCCTTTTTCGCGAGATTATTGGAGAGCAATTCGTTGGAGTTGATCGCCGGAACGGGAACTCCTGCCGGTCGAGGCTCTTCCTGTCCTTCCCAGGAGGACGGGAGCAAACGGCGCGCCGGTGCGAATTTGCGCAGGGCGTCGCGCCCGAGTTCGGCGAGTTTCCATGCGATGCTGTTGAGAAACACCCTTTTTCGCGCCACGGGCGCAAGGCCGAATTTACTGCAAAATCGCAGGGCGCTAAGTGAATGATAGCCGTCGAGGTCGAAGGCGAGGCCATTGCTTTCCGCCAGTTCGATCGCGCTCCATACCAAAAGCGCATTATCCCCTGCGGAATGATGCCTGATCGATCGCGCAGAATGCAGATAATATAGTGTCGTTTCGTCCCAAACAACTATGGCGCTGGCCCGATCGCTTCCATTCATATTGGCCGTAGAAAGAATAATACCGGCGTCATGCGCTGTTATTGCCGGCCACAAGCGTCGAAGTGTTGCGTAATCTGTCTTGTCGTTGCCTAAACGTTCGGCGCTAGACATGGTTATAAATCGTTCGATATTCCGATGTTTGATGACGATACATGAGCGCATTGCGCTGCGAATGCTGTTGCGTGTCTTTGGGTGCATTTGCGCCCAAAGTTCGTCTGCATGTACGGGGCCGATCGATGCAAATGTATTCGCGTCTTCGACTGAGAAGCCGGCGGCGATGAAGCCAAGGCAGAGGTCAGACCCAGGTCTTAATACGAACTCGACACGTTTGTGGCCGGATAATTGGCTAAGGCAATCTTTCAATATAGATGCTGTCTTTTCAATCCTCACGGCCCTCGCCTTGGAATCGCAATTTATCGTCGGTTCGAATATCCGCGTGAAGGGAGGGGGCGCGAAAACTCTCATGCCTAGTTTTCGCGTTGCGAATACGGGCATGGACGCGGAAACGCTCTTGCGACAAGACTGTATGAGGCGATATTTGTCGCCAGTCGCGGCCCTCAGCCACCATTCCTCAGCAAAGATCATTTGTTTCCTCATATAGCTTCAGAAAGCGGCGCGGTCGAGCGGCGGGAGTGTTCGCTGCACGGCGCAACGTCGCCGAGTCGGCGAGAAGGGCCTCGGGCATCACGGCGGATTGCGATCAAAATGGTGTATCGGTCGCCGCGAGGAGTTATGCCGACGCCGGCTCCTTGGCCAAGCCGTGGATCTGTCGCTGTCCTTTAAAGAGACCATCTATCCAGCGTCTAGCCGGCGTTTCGATGAACGTAAAAGATAAATAGCTCCAGATGAAAATCATAATATAGCAAAAGCTTGCGAAGCAAAGCATTGGAGCACCGTGCAGAGATAGAAGTTTATCTCCTATTATATTCATAATTACGAAAATAAATAATATATGCCACATGTAAATTGAATAAGTAAGCTGCCCGAGAGGCGCTAATTTGCGGATGAGGCGCCCAGCAGATTGACTTGCGTCACTGGAAACTGCGCTGATTCCGACGGCGTATGTTAGTAGTAGTTGGATTGGTTCCGGTGCGCCTGTGAGCATGGCGCAGATCAGAAGGAAAAGGGTGGCGCCGAGTAAATACTGCGGAGCCGGCAGGCGGGCGATGAGCGCCGATCTGTTGTAAGACAGCCCGGCCCCAATTAAAAAAGAGGGAAGAGCGCGGAGAACTGGGGGAAGTTGCGTCCACAAGTTGGAACTTTCAAGGGCGGTTCCGTAGGTGAATATGAAAACCGCAACGAGGGTGACAAGTCCGATGAGTAGAGGTAGCGTTCTTCGCCGTGCGCCAAGGAGCGCAATCAGAGGGAACAGGACATACATCGCCATCTCTGCGCTGATCGACCAGCTCGCGTAATTGAATTGGACTTTGCCGCATCCAATCATGGCGTGCAGCAAGAGCGCGTTGTTTGCGATGCAGTACGGTGAAAAGTCTGGCTGATGGTTGCTATGCACAAACTTAGACAAAACGCCCCAGAGAGCGATCGACAGGAACAGCGTGAGCCAGTGCAGCGGGACTAGTCGACCGCAACGCCTTTGCATAAAGCGTGCGAACTCGCTCAGGCTTCCGACGCGCAGCCGATAAACATGCGCAATCACATATCCAGAAATAAGGAAGAAAAGGTCGACAAAGAGGGCAAGGCCCGTCGTTCGTTCGGTGAAAGCCCCACGATCGGCCGCTGTGTAAAAAAATTCGTGCGAGTGGTGAAAAACGATCCCAAGCGATGCAACGAACCTAACAAAGTCAAGATGAAGCAACTCGTCCGAGGCTGCTGCGAGCGGCGGGAAGCGGATGCTCATTTTACTCTCCCATTATGCGTTCCCATGCCCTGGCCCATCAATTGAAGCGAGGTGATGGGGCAGGATGCAAGGCTCAATTGCAAGACCGCCAACAGAGCTTAGAAGCCTACGGAATGGCGGCCCGCCGCCCCAGTCAGGTGGCGGAGTTTCCCAAATCCGATGGACGCAGGCGCGTGCTGCCGAGAAGGGCGCGTAATCGTTTTATGACCATGGAGAGAGACGTGTGGAACATATAAATTAATACAGTCGGCCAAAGCACGAGAGCGAGATTGAATAAGTCGCCACGGAGAAATGTATACATCGACCACAGCAACAAGGGGAGCCAAGTGATGATGGTTTGTATCGATGCATTGATGGTGAGAATGCAAAGGCGCATCCATACGTAACACAAAATTAGCGCAATCAGGGAGGCGCCAAACGCGCCGAACTCCAAATATAAATCTCCGTAGCCGGAGACGATCAATTCGCTTCCTGTAAGCTCCCATCGTTCGGGGGAGAACGTTTGTGTGAACAAAGCGCTGATACCGTGAGGCTTCAATGCGAAAAAGGCGCGCGGTATCGGAAGCAGGAGGGAGGCGCCAAACCCTTCGAAGGGATAGACATGAAGCTGCGATCCGAACGCATAAACGGCAGAGAACATTTTGCCAATGCTGATTTCCTCTCCTGAAAAAAACAACCCGAACATTCCGCCGTAAGCGTTAAGAAATTCGTTGAAGCTTGTGTAGCTTGTTTCACGGAAAAGGTATCTCGTGGTGCTGAGAAACAGTCCAAGCGCGGGAATTAGGAGGATATACCAGGCTCCGCTAAGCTTTCGTTTTGTCGAATAGCCTGCGGCAAGGGAGAGTCCGGATATTAGCGGTGGTATTCTCGATCCACCCAAAAGGATGAGCGGGCCAATCGTCGCTAGAGAAGCAACGACGCCGCCGAGCGAAAGGGGGCGGCGCATATGAGCCAAAAACAACCCGAGAGCCATGGGTTGTAACCATGCCGCAGCCGTTGCCCATGGCTGGTCGTGCGAAAACATCTGGAACGAAAGGCCGTCCCGCCCCGCGCGCAAGGCTGGGACAATGGTAACCAGCGCTGTGATCGCGTAAATGACGAAGATGATCGATGCGGACTGTCGCGACGCGGGATCTATATCCGGTGGCGCTATCGTGCAATTTAGGGGGCGGGCCATGGCAAGCAACAGGCCAATGACGGAGCCAAATTCTATTAGTGTAAATACACAATATGCCTCGACGATTGTTCCTGACGGAATGAATTCGCGCAATTCAAGGAAATCAATAGTGTTGGTGTTGTACACTAAGGCGAAATCAGTGTTGGCGAATACGTGAATAAGTGCGAATATGATAAGGGGATTGAGCGCCGATCCCGCAAACCGGCCAAAGCAGCGTGAGCGACTGGCGAGGGAAAGGCCGACGACAACCGCGGTATTCACAATGAATACAAAGACGAAGAGGATTGTCATAACAGCTTTCCCGTCCTGAGGACGCGATAGTACGAAAACGAGAGGGCGGAAAACCCAACAAAGTCGATGAAAGCCAAAAACAGCAGGCCGAGATGCTCGGTCAGCAGCCAAGCCAGCAAACCCGAGGCAGCGGCGTCGGTGATCATGAGCGAGGAGTAGAGCCGAGCCCTGCCGCTGACGACCACGACTTGTCCCAACGTCACTGAGCTGGCCCATATGGGAATGGATCCCAAAAAATATGGAAGTATTGCCGCGACATCTGCCAGTGCTGGCGGAATGCGAATCAAATGCATCAGCAGAGAGCCGACAAAAATACAAATCGACGCTGCCAAACTCGTCCTTTGCGCGCCGAAAACGTCTCCCAAATGAACCGGTTTGATCGACGCGATTTTGCGCACCGCGAAAAATTCAACGCGTTTGATCAGCAGCACGATCTGTGCGGACGCGCTGATTATTTGTCTGACATAGACGTAAATCCCGGCCGCATGGAGCCCCAGGCTTCGGGACACGATCAAAAGCAGCGCTCGGCCATAAAATTGCGAAGGGAATTCCCCGAGACAGCACATCGCGCCGTCAACCAGAAACCGTCGAACGCGATGTGCGCTGACGTCCTTCGGCAGGGCCAGCGGCGCGACTTGGCCGGCGATGAGAAATTGCCCGAGAACGCAGACCAGGCATCCCATCGAATAGGCGGCGCCGATAGTGAGTCCGGTAAATATCGGGTCCATTTTGGCGTCGAGCAATTGGCCCCCTGCGGCGGCGGCAAGGGCCGCAGGGAAGCCCGCCAAAGGGCCGGCGAGATCGTTTTTGCCGTGGGCGTCGAGGAAGCCGGACAGGTTGAGCGCCCATATTGGCGCGATGAGCGCGCCCCCGGTGATTATGGCTGACGCAAGCGGGTCGAAGCTTCTGTAGAAATAAGCAAATGACAATTGACAAGCGAGAATGGCGGGCGTCACAATTTCGCGGGCCAGCCCCGCCTCCCACAAGTGATCAAACGATAAATCCTTGGCGTTGAGCCGCCCTTGCAGGATCTGGCCGCCCCAATCCGATGTCCACTGAACCAAGGAGAGCAGGGCGAAGGCGAAGCCAAACGACGCCGTCGTGGCGACCTGGCGATGGGTCATCAGCAAGGTTTGCAATACAAAGATGGACCCCTGACCCAGGATGATGCCGATAGTCAGTCCAGCGATGCGTCTGAGGAAACTGGCGTTGTTCAAGTGCAAATCTCCACGAATTGGCGACAGTCGGTGTTTGGGACTGTCAACCAACGTGTCCTTCTGTTCGCAGGAAATAGCCGTAGTCAGCAGACAGCGGGGCGAGGCGTTGCGCTGCAACGCCTCCATAAAGCGTGTAGGTGTCGGTATGCTGTTTATTAAGCAATGATGCGGCGCCAAGCACAGAATGGCTTGGCAATATGCTGCCTCCGAGGATGATGCAGCCACTACCAACAAAGCAGTAATCAGATATTGTTATGGGTTTCGATGCTTGCCTGTTGGACAGAAGATCTATGCTATGTGTAAGCAATTGCGAGCGATATCCGGCAATCGTCGCAAAGCTTCCGATGTGGATCCAGTTTGTGCAATCGACGATGTGCCGGCAGGTGATCGTGGAGTGACGCTCGAGGATCAGTTCGGAGCGCCTCCCTTCGTCGCGTTGGTATGTCTCATTGCCGGAATAGCCGTAAATCCAGTTCAGGCGGCCGATATAGGCGAATTCCTCCAAATGGATCAGCTCGGCGCTTCGGCATACGGTCAGATGATCGATGCGAGAATACGGGCCCATTATCAGATGCTTGGGGAAAACCCACGCAAATCCGATCCGGCTTGTCTCATGTAACTCGTACCCCCAGAAGCGGACGAGCAAAACCCGACGCACGCGCCAGGGTAGCGCCACTACGGCCAGCCGGACAACGGCTTGCGCGATATCCCCAATATCTTCGAAAATCGCGAAACGGCGCTTCGATTCGGAATTCGAGGCGAAGGCTGTAGTCGTCGGCGAACGCGGCCTCTGTGGCGCGCCGACGCTGTCGTCGCCAACCGGCGCGACAGCCGCGCTCCCTGTCGCTGTTTCATTTCCCTGATCAATACTATCCATGGATAATTTGCCTGGTTATGGCGATCAGCCTAAGTGAGTGACGCGGTTGATGGAGCGGCGCGCGGCAGGCTCCTTATTGTTCAGCAAGGTTGATCAGGTTGGGGCCGTTGCCGGTCAAGGCTTCGACCAATGTCTTGAAATGCTCCTCGGACTCCGCTTCGAGACGTTGGCTGAGGCGGCTCGCCACATCGGCGGCGGCCTGCCAGGCGTCAGGATCGTCGCGCCACCTCTTCAAGATGGTCAGGGCCTCCGCGGAAAATCGATTATCGGGCGAAATCACGAACCCCGCCGGTTCTTCGAGCAAAGACGGAATGCAGCCTCGTCCGTAAGCGATGACAGGAACGGCGCTGGCGAGCGCTTCCAGGACGACCAGCGGGTAAGCCTCGCACCGGTAACGGGTCGGAAAAACAAGGACGTCGACGCCATCGAAAAACGCGAGCTTGTCCTTGCCGTATACTGGTCCGAGATACTGCAGGCGTCCTTCAAGCGACGCGACGGCGCGTTTGATCGCCGCGGCGTCGGCGTTCGAAACGGGCGGCCCAGCCAATACGCCGACGAGGTCGAAGTTCACGTCCTTGGATTCGCGAAGAATTTCAAGAAAGTCATTCAAGCCCTTTTCTGCGCACAAATTGCTCAGGAGGCCGATGCGGAGGGGCCGGTCGCCACGGTAGAAGCGGGTCCTGGCCCGCAGCGGGGCAGGAAGATGGCGGCCATTTGAACTGACGAGCGCGTCGGTTCTCGCGCCATAATTGGCTTCAAAGCGACGTCGCATTTCTTCGCACAAAAATATGTGTCGGGCTTTATAACCGGCGACGGTTGTGAGAATAGTCATTAGACGTGAAGGTGCTTCAATATAGGAATAGCTGTGATGGTGCAAAAATAACGAATACAAGAAAATTCTGCCAATGCCAACAATTGCAATGTTGAGGATAATTCCGAGTCCGCTGTCGACCGACACATAGAGCGTTTTGTTCGGACCGGATTGTCGAATAATGGCGCCCAGGCCCAAGATTGTTTGAGCTGCGCGGCGAAAATAGTAGCCGGCTGACCGTCCCAGAGCGCCAGGAGACAAGTCAATCTCGACTACCCGGCAATACGGCCGCACTGCGTCCAGAACATATTTGTTGACAGAGGATTGGCCGTGGACGGGTGGCGGAAGCGCTCCCGCGAAGACAAAAATCGGCCTCGCGGTCAAAGCCTGCGACGCTGCGACGGATTTGGAAACTGTATCGAGCACGGGCTATCTCAATTCGGTGAGCGCGCGCTTGACCTGGAGCGCGATTTCCGAAGGCGAAGGCGAAGGCAAAGGCCGCCGCGGCCGGGCGAGCTGTTCGGCCGAGTTCCGGAAAGCAAGGTTCGGGTCGGACGTTGCAAATTCCACCGTTGACGGCTGTCTTAGCAAATCTCTGAGAGACGCGATTGCAAATACGGCAAGGCCCATGAAGCCGAACAAAAGACCGGTAATCAATTTCACCACAGTCGTCGGAAAGGCGGCGTTTGCCGGAACGAGCGCTTCCTGGACCAATTGCAGGCTTGTGAGCTTTTGTTGATTGAGCCCCAATTCGGTTCTCTGTTCGACTGCTTTCGTCGCGAAGGCGTCCGCCGAACGCCGCGCGAAATCGACATTTCTCTTGAGCGCTTCGAACTCGGCTCTTTTGCCGGCGACTTGGATCAATTCGCGATCGAGGCCCGACAGCTGGGTTTTTTGTTGCGTGACAAGTTCACGCAGGCCGATCAGCTCAGCGTTCATTTTTACCAATGATTCCGCGGTGTCCTGATAGACGCGCACGAGCAGCAGGGGGGGGTCTTTATCGGGATGAAGCGGCCCTGAAGTCGTTGCTGCCTCTCAGCGCATGCGATGGCAAGCTGTTTATCGCGTTTCGAGTGCTTTCACGCGCCAAGGCCGCCAATTGCGGCGCCAACGTATTGAGCTTCAGAAGCATGAGCTGCCGCGTGAGTTCGTTCACCTCGGCTTCCCGTTCCGTAATCTTTCCCGTGGCGTCCGCCATTTTCAGTTGGAGATCTTTGCGACGAGCTAAGATGATCTCTTGCTGCGCGTCGGCCGAATACAGGTCGTTTTTGGCGGAAAAAGTCGTCAACGCCGCCGAGGCGACAGCAACCTCCTCGTCAAACTTGAGTTTCTGATTCGTCATAAAGCCGGCGCCGTTGGCGTTGTCTGCAAGTTCGATATGCCGATTGATGTATTTCTGGACAAGCACATTGACGAATTGCGCCGCCAACTCAGGATTCCGATGGCTGAACGTGATTCTGATCAGGTCGGTCTTTCGTTCCGGGCGGACATTGAGCGAAGCAAGGACTTTTGTATACGCGCGGTCTGAGAGAGCTTTCTCGATTTCAGACTGCGGTCCTGGCGCCAACAGGTTCGCGACGCGGTACTCATAAAACCAGCGGAGTCCCACAGATGAAAACGTCTCTTTCAGCACGCCGGCGGCAAGCGACTGAGCTCCATTCTTCAGAGACTGGAAGAGTCCTGTTTCGCCAGGATACAGGCGGTTTGCGCCGATATCGCCGATCGCATTGCGCACGACGTCGCCGCTGCTGACAATCATCGCCTGGGAATTCAGATATTCCTCCGTTCGCGTCTCGCTGCCGGCGCCGGGGCCATCAATCTGCGAAAGCGATTTTTGAAAGTTGATTTGAACGAGAGCCGACGCGTCATAAGACGGCGTCAAAAACGAAACGCCAAGCCATGACAATGCGGCGGTTGCGACGAATACACGCGCTGCGCGACGCTTCTGCTGCCAGAGACGGGTCGCGAAATGCCGCACAAAAGGATCCAAGATAGATATTTCCATGGCCAGACTCCCTGTGAAACGGCCACATCAGCATTGCTTCCGGTTTCGACATCGATCTCGGGAGCGTCGGCATCGGCTTCCGGCAGGCCCGTCTTTGAAACGAGCGTCAGGAAAGGTTCAGGCGGTGGCCCGTTTGCGAGCGAATACCAATCTCACGCTCTTCAGCGGTTCCGGGATGATCAGGTGAAGAAATTCGAACAGACGCGCAAGAATTGCGCTGCCGCCAGCGTAGCTTGGCGCCGCGTCGGCGCAAAATGTCAGTAAATCGAAATCAGCGGGCCGGAAGGCGTTAAGAAGATCGCCCTTTGTGTTCATCCGATAGAATTTAGGGAATACATCGATGTCCTTTCGTCCGGGCTGAACGAAATTTAAAACAAAATCGTGCAGTGATTCCGGAATAAATCTTGCGGCCAATGAGATATACCCGAACTTATTTGGCGTTCGCGCGCAAACGTAACCTCCGGGTTTCAGCACCCGCTTGAACTCGGCGACCATGGCGGGAGGTTCAACGATATGCTCGAGCACCCAGTCCGCCAGAATGATGTCCAAAGATGCGTCGGCAAAAGGCAGGCGCCCGTCGCCGCCGATGAGATGTGTTTCGTCAACGGCTTTGTTGGAAAAAATCGCGTCGTCTACGTCTACTCCGACAACTTTGGCGACCTTTCCTTTCAGGACGCGAAGGTTCCGGCGATAGTTACATTCGTCGTCCTCGAAATATTCGCCGCGTCCGGCGCCGTAATCGAGAACGACCGCTTGCGGGAAGCAGAGGCTGTTGACATAATTGAAGAACAGCACCGTTCCGTCCAGCCGGTCGAAGCCAAACCATTTTACTTCTGGATAACTGGTCATGCGTTTCTCATCTTCATGTTGGCGGCTCGGCGCCGCCTTCGAGCGCTTTCGATCCGGCCGGGCCGGTTGCAAGTGGGCTGGATGCGTTCGTCTGGCCCGGGGCTTGCCAACGGCGGCTGAGGGCTTGCGATAGTTCATGCACGCGCCAATTCAGCGTGATGATGCAAAAACCACCGATAAGTGCTGGCGACGCCCTCGGCCAATTCAATTTCCGGTTTCCAGCCGAGCGCCGCCAACCGGCTTGAAATCCATCAATTTTCGGGGCGTCCCGTCAGGCTTGCTTGCGTCGAACCGCAATTTTCCGCGAAAGCCGATCTTTTCGGCGATGATTTCAGCCAGCTCACAGATGGTGATATCCTTGCCTGCGCCGCAATTGATCGGCTCGCTCTCGTCGTAATGGCGCATGCAGAAGACGACACCCTTCGCCAAATCGTCGACATGCAGAAATTCGCGGCGCGGCGTCCCGGTCCCCCACACGACGGCTTCGCCGGCGTCTCGCTCCTTCGCTACGTGGATCTTGCGTATGAGCGCCGGCAGCACATGGCTCGATTGCAGATCGAAATTGTCATTGGGGCCATAAAGGTTGCATGGCATGACCGAGATATACCGGCGCCCGAATTGCCTCCGATAGGCCTCGCACATTTTGATCCCGGCGATTTTGGCGATTGCATACCACTGGTTGGTCGGTTCGAGCGCCCCGTCGAGGAGAGCGTTCTCCTTGATCGGCTGGGGAGCAAATTTCGGGTAGATGCAAGAGGAGCCAAGGAAGATCAGGCGCTCGACTCCCGCCAGATGGCAGGCGTGAATGACATTGGTTTCGATCGCCAGATTCTGGTAAAGGAAATCGGCGGGATAGGAGCCGTTGGCAAGGATGCCGCCGACTTTCGCCGCCGCCAGGATCACGACGTCCGGGCGGTTGTGCCGCAGCCAAGATTTGACGGCTGACTGGCGTCGCAGATCGACTTTCGACCGATCGACAGTCAAGATCTCGACGTCAAAGACTCCGAAGTTGGCGGACGATCGCCGACCCCACCATTCCCGTATGTCCAGCGACAAATACGCGCCTTCCATTCATGGTCGTTTTCCTGTGCGCATGAAGGCAGGGGCTGCGCTCGGCTTGCCGACCAGCGCCATTTCGAATTCACGCAGGATCGTCTTGCTGCTCAAGGACAAGGCCAGGCGCCGTTGCCCCTCCTTCAGGCGGCCCAGATCCGATGATGCGGCCGTCTTGATCACTTTGGCGAGTGCTGCTGGATCTCCGGCTGGAGCCAGCAGCGCCGAGCCGCGCAGCATTTGCGCGAGCTCGGTGTCCGGTTCGGCTGTTGCCACTATCGGCTTGCCGCTCGCCAGCATGGCGCCGAGCTTGGAGGGGAGCGCAAGATCGGCGACCTGCTTCATCTGAGGCAGGACATGCAGATCGGCGAGATCGAGCAACTGATTGAAACGCTCGGCAGGCTGCAGCGGCAGGAACGACACATTCGGCAGATTTTCATAGCGCGCGAGCAGTTCGGACTTTTTTGGTCCTTCGCCGGCGACGACAAAATGCAGCCGACGTGCGTCCAGGCAAAGCCGCGCCGCGTCGAGGAAGACGTCGATCGCCTGTTTGGCGCCGATGTGGCCGGCGTAAAGCGTCACGAACGTCTCGCGATCCAGGCCCAACTCGTCGCGAAAGACATTCAGCTTGTCCGGGGGCGGAGGCTGGACGGCGTCGAGATCGATCCAGTTGCGGATCACGATCGCCCGCTCCGGGCGGATTCCTTTTTCCAACAAGGCCTGACGCATTTTGCGCGAGATCGTCACCGTGAGGTCGAAGTTGCGCAGCACGAGCCGTTCGAACGCTCTGGCCATATCGTGAAACCACTTTCCGCGCAGATGGCCGACCGCGAACGCGGCGTCGATTTCAAGATCCTGAACGTGCAACACGGCGCGGGCGCCGGCGATCTTCGCGGCCAGAAGGGCGGCGGGTGCCGAAAACAGGGTCGGCTCCACGCAAAGGACAACATCGGGCCGGCATACCAAAATTCGCCAGAACACCAGCGGCGCCGCAAAAAGCGCGAAGCTCAGCGGCGCGAGCGCTCGGCGCAAGCCCCCGCCGCTGCGGGCGAAAATGGGGCAGCGCCGGACAACGACGCCACGCATCGTTTCATGCGCATACCCCCATGCTTTGTAAGGACTCCTGACGCTCCAGCCAGGGTAATGCGGCGGCGCGGTCACGACCTCGACCCTGTGGCCTTTCTCGACCAAACTGAAAGCCAGCTCCGCCGTGTATTTTCCGCAACCGATGAATTCCGGGAAGAAGTTCATGCCATGTATGAAAATCGTGGATTGGCGCTGACGTCCGGCGGCGTCGGTTTCCCCGACCTGACGAAGGAGGCATGCGCCGGCCTCGTCGATCGGGTCGTCGAGGTGTAACACCCGTTCCTGCGTCATGGCGCCTCCTGGGAATGATCATCGAGCGACGACTTTGCGACCGGTATGTTGCAGGCCGGCGCGATCCGCGCGGCGCGCACGAGGAAAACGGGAGGGGCCGCTATTCCGCGGCCTGAAAGGCGACATTGCGCATGGCGGAGTTGAAACGCTTCATTTCGGCCAAATCTTCCGACAGCATTTCCGCCACCAGCTCTTTCAGTGACGTCTTCGGCGCCCAGCCAAGCCGCGCTCTGGCCTTGGACGCGTCGCCGAGCAGCATTTCGACCTCGGTCGGGCGGAAATAGCGGGGATCGACTTCCACGAGGACGCGGCCCGTCCTTTTGTCAAAGCCCTTTTCGCCGGTTCCCTTGCCCCTCCATCCGAGCGGCACGCCGAGTTCGGCGAATACGAGCTCGACGAACGTGCGCACAGTGGAGGTTTCGCCGGTCGCGAGCACATAGTCGTCGGGTTTCGGTTGCTGCATCATCAGCCACATGCCTTCGACATAATCGCGCGCGTGCCCCCAGTCGCGGCTTGCGTCGAGATTGCCGAGATACAGGCGGTCCTGAAACCCCAGGTGGATCGCCGCGGCGGCGCGGGTGATCTTGCGCGTGACGAATGTCTCGCCGCGGATCGGACTTTCGTGATTGAACAATATGCCGTTCGAAGCGTGAATGCCGTAGGCTTCGCGGTAATTGACGGTGATCCAGTATGCGTAAAGCTTCGCGGCCGCGTAGGGGGAGCGCGGCTGAAATCGGGTCGTCTCGTTCTGTGGCGTGACGTCGACATTGCCATAAAGCTCCGAAGTCGACGCCTGATAAAATTTGGTCTTCCTCTGCAGCCCGAGAAGCCTGATCGCCTCGAGCAGGCGCAATGTTCCGATCCCGTCGGCATTGGCGGTATATTCAGCCGTTTCGAAACTCACCTGGACATGTGATTGGGCGGCGAGATTGTACAATTCGTCGGGGCGGGTCTCCTGCACGACGCGAATGAGGTTGGTCGAATCCGTAAGGTCCCCATAGTGCAGGAAAAAACGCGCGTTTTGTTCGTGAGGATGCCGGTAGAGATGTTCGATGCGCGCGGTGTTGAATGACGATGAGCGTCGCTTGAGCCCATGGACGACATAGCCTTTGGCAAGCAGAAGTTCGGCAAGGTAGGCTCCATCCTGGCCGGTGACGCCGGTGATCAGCGCCGTCTTTCTTGCGCTTTCCTTCATCGAAACGATCCTTGTTTTGGCGGCGGGGATTGGATGGCGCCGTCGATTTTCGGGAGTGCGAGGGCCGAATGGAAGGCAAAAGGCCGCTCCATCGGATTGGGCCGGCGCCGCGGCGTCGCCTGTTCGATTTTGAGCACGCTGCCGCCATGAGGGTTACTCGACGTCGAGCCCTCTTGGGAGGCGTGACGAATTCGGAACAATTTTCCCGAACTCGATGACAAGGATGAATTCGAAAGCCGATCTTCAACGATTTGAAATCAGCTCAAAATTCGGTGTCCGGCCATGGCGCGGCCGGACACGTCGCAGGCCAGGGTCTAGGCCGGACTGCGACGGCGGGCGGCGCGTTTTGTTTTTGACGCGTTGTCATTCAAGTATTAGCTTTATATCGTCCGCTCCTTGAAATATCCGTGTTTCGCGTTTATCCATATTCTGTCTGTTTATCAGCAAGTGTTAAATATGTTGCGGTGAACAAAGTGGATGAATAAACGGCCTCGCATATATTAATGCTTATACACTGCTATGCATTGTGCTTAACATCAGCTTTGTGGTGAAATTAACACTCATCAACGTCGGTTTGTCAATGCGCGAAACCGAATTGTCAGGCGTCTTTCGCACGTGCGAACAAAACCAAATCGATGCGCGGTTGTCATGTTTGCAGCTTCTTCTCGCGTAGAATACGATGGCTTTTCATAGCGTTGCAGCTTCTGGGGCTCCGTCCATAGGCGTACAGCGCTATCGATATATTCCAGCCGGAGCTCAGACTTAAAATCATTTGTGTTACGCCTTAAGATCGCAACGCGGAAAGAGCGCATAGGCATGCGGCCACGAAATACTTAAACGTTGAGTTGGCGCCCAGCATTAAGGCCGGGCAACCGTCGGTATCGCATGATCCGCGTCGAGGCGAGCGCGTGGCGTCGATAAACAACTCATCTGGTCGGCAGGGCGAAGGTCGATTTGCGCGTATCCACGACGTCGACCGACACAGGAGGCCGGGTCATCGCGATCAGCGGCCCCGTCGCGCAAGCCCGGCGTCATGTTCGCTTACAAGGAAGCTGACGTCGCGGTTTCTGTTTCGCCTGCCATGCCGCCGTTCCTGCACGCGGCGAGGAAGAAGGCGACCCTTTGGGCGACATGGGCGTCGCTTTCCAGGCGCAGCGCCTGCAAGCTTTCACCGTACAAGGCCCGCGTGAGCCAAGGCAGGAGGATCAAATCCGTGAAAATCCGCGCGGCGACCTGACAGCGTTCCGGGCTTTCCTTCGCCCCGGGGCCGAGTTCGCGGCATTCCGCCACCTCGGCCAGCAGCCCCGCCACTGTCCCGGTTCCGCGTGTTCGCGCCATCCGGGTCAGGCTGCCGACGAGATCGGGAAAGCGACGCGCTTCGGCGATCGCCAGGCGAAATAATCCGATGAATTCTTCCGTCACAGTCTCGCGAATAATGGCGACGCCAATGCTTGCGAGGCGCTCCTCGATCGTCGCGCCGCTAGGCTTGTGGCTTCCCAGCCTTGCGTTCTTGACGGCGATCCGATGCGCCACGGCCGCGGCGAACAGGGCTTCCTTGTTGGGATATCGCGAATAGATCGTCGGCTTTCCGGCTCGCGCGGCTACCGCGATCGCGTCGATGCTCGCGCCGTCGAATCCGCGTTCGAGAAAGACTTTGCCGGCCGCCTCGAGGATGCGCGCTTCGACCTCGCCGGCGCGCTTGAGCGGCGGCCGTCCGACCCGCATTTGGGCGCCGGTCGCAGGAACCTTTTCCGTCGTCGCGGCTTCCGCTGCATTGTCCGTCGTCATGTCGCGCTCCCCCTTGTCGCCGTGATCGACCCTTTCAGACAGATAGTCTTTCGGTCCGTCCTTGTAAAGAGAACGTTACCGTATCGTTTTGTTATTGACATGCGCCGGCCGGCGCCTTTAATTAATAAAACGATACGGTTTCGTTCCAGCGTTGGCTGTGCCGATGGGGCGACCCGGAGAAAGCTGGAGAAGGGTCATGTTGAAAGACCGTCGCGAAGACCGAGGCGAGAGCCTCGAAATCGAAGCCCAGATCGCCGGCGCGGCCTCGGAGAGCGCGCCCGCCGGCAGGGAGCGTGCGGACGACGGGACCGGACGTGAGGAGGCGCTGGCGCCGGCCGGGTTGGATCGTCCGGACGCCGAGGGGCCGCGGCACGACCGGAAGCAGCCCGACGAAACGAAACCGGGCAACGAAAACGGCGCGCAGGACGACGGCGCGCGCGGCGGCGGGGCCGGCGAGAGCCTCCTGCGCCGGCATCCCATCGGCTCCGCCCTTGGCGCGCTCGTCGTGGCGGCGGCGCTTGGCGTCGGCTACGTCTGGTGGGATTACGCCAGCCATTTCGAGTCGACCGACGACGCCTTCATCGCATCGCGCCAGATCGCCATAGCGCCGCAGGTTTCGGGTTATGTCACGGCCGTGCCGGTCACCGACAACCAGCATGTCGCCGCCGGCGCGGTGATCGCCCGCATCGACGATCGCGACTACCGCGCCGCTCTCGACAATGCGAACGCGCAGGTCGAGGCCGCCAGGGCCGGCATCGAGAATATAGAGGCGCAGACCAAGGTGCAGGGCGCGCAGGTCGAGGCCAGCCAGGCGCAGGTGCAGCAGGCCAAGGCGACGCTGGTGTTCGCGCAGCAGCAGGCGGCGCGCTACAAGGAACTGGAGCAGAAGGGCGCGGGCACGGTCCAGAACGCCCAGCAGTACAATTCGCAGCTCGACCAGCAGCAGGCGGCGGTCAGGAGCGCGGAGGCCGCCCTCGTCGTCGCGCAGCGCCAGATCGACGCGCTGAAGGCGCAGCACGCCAGCGCCGAGGCGAGCCTCGCCCAGGCCAAGGCGCAGCGCGAACAGGCCCAGCTCAACCTGTCTTATACGAAAGTGACCGCGGCCGAGCCCGGACGCGTCGTCAACCTCACAGCCGAGCCCGGCGAATTCGCCCAGGCCGGGACAGACCTCACCATGTTCGTCCCCGACGAGATCTGGGTCACGGCGAATTTCAAGGAGAACGACCTCGACGCCATGCGGCCGGGCCAGCCCGTGACGTTGAGCATCGACGCCTATCCCGAGCGCGTCGTCCGCGGTCATGTCGCGAGCGTGCAGCCGGGATCCGGGACGGCTTTCTCGCTGCTGCCCGCGCAGAACGCCACCGGCAATTATGTCAAGGTCGTGCAGCGCGTGCCGGTGAAGATCATCATGGACAATCCGCCGAAAGACGTCGCGCTCGGGCCGGGCATGTCGGTCGTGCCGACCGTGCGCGTCGATCCGAACCCCTCGATCTACGCAAGGCTGGTCGCGTCCTTCGATCGCCTGTGGAGGAAGGCATGAGCGACGGCTCCGAAGCGCAAGCCGCGCCGATGGCCGGGGCGACCAATCCCTGGCTGATCGCCATGGTCGTGGCGCTGGCGTCTTTCATGGAAATCCTCGACACCACCATCGCCAACGTGGCTCTGCGCTATATCGCCGGCGGCCTCGGCGTCAGCCAGGACCAGTCGTCATGGGTCGTGACCACCTATCTCGTCGCCAACGCCATCATTGTCGTGGCGACGAGTTTCCTGGCGCAGAAATTCGGGCGGAAGGCCTTTTTCCTCGCCTGCCTTGGTCTTTTCACCGCGAGCTCGGTGCTTTGCGGCCTCGCCTGGAATCTTTCGGCGTTGCTGATCTTCCGCGTGTTGCAGGGCTTTGCCGGCGGCGGCATGGTGCCGGTCGCGCAATCCATCCTCGCCGACAGCTTCCCCCCGCCAAGCGGGGCCAGGCCTTTGCGCTGTTCGGCCTCGCCGTGGTCGTCGCTCCGGTCATCGGGCCGACGCTCGGCGGCTGGCTGTCGGACAATTGGTCCTGGCACTGGTGTTTCCTCATCAACGGGCCGGTCGGGCTCTTGTCGATGGCGCTGATCTTCGTGCTGGTGAAGGAGCCGGCGAAGGCGAAAAGCCGGGTTCGCTTCGACCTGACGGGCTTCCTGCTCGTCGCCGCCTTCCTCGGCGCGCTCGAAGTCGTCATGGATCGCGGCCAGGTGGACGACTGGTTCGGATCGAACTTCATCATCGCCTTCGCAACGATCTCCGCCTTGGCCTTCCTGCTGATGATTCCCTGGGAGCTGACCCGGCGCAATCCGCTCGTCGACCTCAGGATGGTCGCCAGCCGTCAGTTCGGCTCGTGTTTCCTGGTGATGCTGGCGATCGGCGCCATCCTGCTCGCGACGACGCAATTCCTGCCGGAGCTGGTGCAGGAGGATTTCGGCTATACCGCGACCTGGGCCGGTC
The DNA here is from genome assembly GCA_963849665.1 of uncultured Alphaproteobacteria bacterium. Taxonomy (GTDB): domain Bacteria; phylum Pseudomonadota; class Alphaproteobacteria; order Rhizobiales; family Beijerinckiaceae; genus Rhodoblastus. The sequence goes on from CAWKJW010000082.1 coordinate 45,976, forward strand.
TCGCCCTTTCTCCCGGCGGCCTCGTGGCCATGGGGATGATGTTCGTCACTGGCCAGCTGTCGCGTCGCGTCCAGCCCAGATATCTGATCGCCGCCGGCGCGGCGATCGCCGCCCTCTCGATGTATGGCCTGACCGACCTCACCGCCGATCTCGATTTCTGGTTCTTCGCCAACTCGCGCATGCTGCTCAGCGTCGGTCTGCCGCTGGTCTTCATCCCGATCATGGCCGCTTCCTATGACGGCCTCCGGCCGAACCAGACCGACCAGGCCTCGGCGCTGATCAACGCCGCGCGCAATACCGGCGGCTCGATCGGCGTCTCGCTCGCCTCCAATGTGCTGGCGCACCGCGAGCAGTTTCATCAGAGCCGCCTGACCGAACTGCTCATTCCTTCCGGAATCTCATACCAGCAGACGTTGCAGCAAGTGACGCATTATTTCGTTTCGCAGGGCAGCTCCCTGATCGCGGCGAAACAGCAGGCCATCGCCTGGATCGGCCAGCAGGCGCAGCAGCAGGCGTCGCTTCTCGCCTATGTCGACGTGTTCTGGACGCTGATGCTGATCTCGCTCGCCACAATTCCGCTCGCCTTGCTGCTGCGCAAGGTCAAGCTCGGCGGCCCCGCGCCGATGGGACATTGAGCCGAAGCGCGCGCCCTCGCCATATTAAGTTCGGTGTTGAAGCGGATGCTCGCGCGACGCGCGCCGCGACGGCTGGCGCGTTCGCACGGGCAAAGGCGGCGCGAATGTCCAAGGCTGCGCGTGGAGAGGCGCGACCCGGCGGGGGTCCGCACATGAGCGCGGCGTCTCCGCCTTGCGATCCACGAGCCCGAAGGCGCTTCGACATTTCGTCCGTTCGGACCGGCGGCGGCTGGGCGCGGGTCGTGGAGACCAGCGTCCTGACGCTTCCCTATGCGCTATTGACGGTTTTCAAGCGGCCGGACGCCGAAGCCGGCAAGCGGCTGCTGGTCGTCCCGCCGCTGGCGGGCGCCTTTCCGGTGCTGCTGCGCGATCTTGTCGTCGATCTGCTCCGGCATGCGGGAACCGTCGCCGTGGCGGAATGGCTCGACCCACGCTATGTGCCGGCAGGCGCCGGGCGCTTTGGCCTCGACGAAAATGTGATCGCGCTGCGCGACATGATCCTGGCGCTGGGCGGCGGCGATCTCAACGTCCTTGCGGTGTGCCAGGCGGTCACGCCGGCGCTCGCCGCCGCGGCGCTTCTGGCCGCCAATGATCGAGGCGAGGCGCCGCAATCGCTGATCCTCATTGGCGGCCCGGTCGATCCCTTCGCCAATCCGACCCCGCTCGTCGCTTCGCTCGCGTCGAGGTCCTTGCAATGGCTGGAGGACAATCTGGTCGCCGCGACCCCCGCCGGCGCTCCCGGCGAAGGTCGGCGCGCCTATCTCAAGGAGCGGCAGTTCAGCGCTTTCCTCGCCTTCCTCCAGCGCCAGACCCTCAACAGGGACGAGCTGTTCTGGAAGCTTCTGGTCGACGACGGCGAAGATCCGCTGCAATTTCCGTTCTGGACGCTGGCGTCGACCTTGATGGATCTGACCGCGGAGCATTTTCTGGAGAATATTCGCCACGTCTTCCAGGAACGCTCGCTTTGTCGCGGCAAATTGCGCATAGCCGGCCGCCGGGTGGAGGCGCGAGCGATCCGATCGACGGGGTTGATGACCGTCGAGGGGGAGGAGGACAGGCTGGCCGCGCCCGGGCAGACCCGCGCCGCGCACGGCCTGCTGCCTCATGTTCCTGCCGCCAGGCGCCATCATTTGCTGGTTCCGGCGAGCGGCCATTTCTCCTTGTTCCACGGCGCGGCCTGCCGGGCGCGGGTGGTTCCCGAGATCATGGCTTTCATCGACCGGATCGGGGGATGACGCTCCCGGCGCCTATCTGGTTCGGTGCTGCCGGAAAAAGCGCGCCATTTCCCGGCTGGCGTCGGGGCCGCGCGGATCGGTGAACGACCCGGCGGCGCTTCCGCCGGACCAGGCGTGGCCAGATCCATGCAGCACCCAGTGCTCCGCCATCGGCCGCCCGCGATCGTCGGTGTGGACCGTGCGGGTGTAATCGCGCCCGCCCGCCGCCGTCCCGCTGCTGACCGTGACGTGGAGATCCGCCCCGGCCTTCGCCTGCAGGATCACCCCGTGGCCGTTGGCCGGATGGACCGTCGTGTCCTGATCGCCGTGGAACACGATGGCCGGGACGGCGGTCCCTGTTTCTTCGCGCGGCCGCGCTCCTGCTCCCGCCGCGCCTTGCTTCATCGCGGCGAAAGCCGAGGGCATGTCGCATGCGGCTCCGTGCGGCAGGCCGGAATGAACGCCGATCGCTGCGTAGAGGTCGGGGTAGACCGAACCCATGATCGCCGCCGCCGCGCCGCCCGCCGACAGGCCGGCGATATAGACGCTGCCGGGCTCGACAGCGAAATCCTGCATGACCTCGCGGGTGATGCCCGCGATCAGCGACGGCTCGCCCAGGTCGCGCCGCTGATCTTGCGCATTGAACCAGTTCCAGCATTTTCCGGCATTGGCCGACCGGGACTGCGCGGGATAGGCGACGAGGAAGGTCTGCTCCTCGGCAAGCTCGTTCATCCGTGTGCCCGCGGCGAAATCGTCGGGCGACTGGGAGCAGCCGTGCAGCATCACCACGAGCGGAATTGGCGCGCCGGCGTAGCCGCTCGGGACGTAAAGCTTGTAGGCGCGAACGCCGGCCGCATTGGCGAAGCTGCGGGGCTCGAACCGCGATCCCTCGGGCAGGCAAATCCGGCCGCGTCCGGGCGCCAAAACCTCGTCGAGCCGTTCGTCAAGAGGCTCCGCGGGGCGGAGGCGGCCGAGCCGCTGGACGAGGCCGCCGAGCGCTTTCGGAATCGAGAACCGCGGCAGTCCGGCGCCTCCCGAGGGCGCGCCGGATCCCGACAGCCCGCTGCGCAAGACGGCAAGAGCCTCTTCGAGACGGCCCTCGCGCGTCAGGCGGGCCGCGGCAAGCATGTCGATCTTCGATGGGGCGTTCATCAGATTCGATCCTCGATCCGCGCGGCCAGGGCCGCCTTCACCGCCGCATTGGCTTGCAAGGCGCCGAGAACCTGGATGGAGCCGATGGTCTGCGCGGCCAGCTCCGGCGAGACGTCCTCGGCGATGACCGCCAGCCCCAGCACCTGGATGTGGAGCGTTTCGCCCTTCGCGCGCGCCGCTTCGAGGTCCTCGCGACTGTAGCGCCGCAGGCCGATGTCGAGCCGGCGCCGCGTCATGGATTGCTTGACCGCGTCGTTGTGTCGATCGAGCTGGCTGCGGATGGCGGTGCGGATGAAATCGGTGCGGTTGGAGAAAAACCCCTCCTGCACCAGCAGGTCGATGTGGCCGAGGTCGACATAGCCGAGATTGATCGTGATCTTTTCACTTTCAGGCTGTTTCGGTCGAAGCTCCTGAATATTGCTGACCATTGGACCATCCTTCCACCATCCATATGGATGGATATGGGATGGGGGCTTTCAAATTCAAGTGATCGGCCGCGAGCGGCGCCGAAGCTTTTTATCGCCACGCTTGACCCGCCAGGGGCCGCGTGTTCTTATTTTGGAACTTAAGCGTCTGAATAACCGATATTTTATGGCTTAGATCGCGCGCGCCGGGCGCGCCTTTCTTCGAAATTATGGCAGCGTTGCAAAAGCCCCTGGGGCGGACGGTGGAAGATGCAGCCGTTTACGGGAATGATGTTGGCGGTCGCCGGAGTCGCCCTGTTCCTGACAGCCATGTGCCTGCTGATCGAAAATCGCCGCAGATACGGCGAACTCCGGCGCCTTTGCGATCATCTGGCCAATTCTCAAGCCGCGCTTCAGGACGCCGGGCGGAAAACCGCGGAGCTGGCGGAGCTGGCGAAGACGCTGAACGATGCCCGGCAGACTCTCGACGCCGAGAAGGCCGCGCTCAGGGAGGTGGTGGAGTTGAAGGCGGCCCTCGACGAGCACGCCATCGTCGCCATCACCGACCGGAAGGGCGAAATCACCTATGTGAACGACAAATTCTGCGCGATCTCGCAATATTCGCGCGAGGAGCTGCTCGGCCGGAATCATCGCATCATCAATTCCGGCTATCATTCCAAGGAATTTTTCCGCGACCTGTGGTCGACGATCGCCAGCGGCCGCAACTGGCGCGGCGAATTGAGAAACCGGGCGAAGGACGGCTCGTTCTACTGGGTGGACACGACGATCGTGCCTTTCCTCGACGAACGTGGAAGGCCGCGCCAATATGTGGCGATCCGCGCCGACATCACCGACCGGAAGCGCGCCGAGGACCAATTGCGCGAAAGCAGGGCGCTGCTGGCCGCCTCGTTCGAGCAGATGCCCCTTGGCGTCGGCCTGATCGACATGGGGGGCAAGCTGGTCGCGAAAAACTCGCGCATGTCGGGCTTTTGTCAAGACGTCACCCGGTCGCCGGACGACGAGGCCAATAGCCGCTGGCTCGCGTTCGACGCCAATGGCGCGCCAATGGAGAAGATGAATTTTCCCAGCGCGCGGGCGCTGCGTGGCGAAACGTCAAGCCTCGAAGCGCAATATCGCAAGGACGATGGCGATCTGGTCTGGGCGCGCGTCACGGCGGCTCCGTTCCTCGACGAGGCGGGGGAAGTCACCGGCGCCATATGCATCGTCGACGACATCGACGACGCAAAGCGCGTCGAGAAGGCGCTGCGCGACACGCTCAAGGAGGTCAACGACCTGAAGGCGGCGCTCGACGAGCACGCCATCGTCGCCATCACCGACCGCAAGGGCGCCATCACTTACGTCAACGACAAGTTCTGCGCCATTTCGCAATATTCGCGCGAGGAACTGCTCGGCCAGAACCATCGCATCATCAATTCGGGCCATCACTCGAAGGAATTCTTCCGCGACCTGTGGTCGACGATCGCCAGCGGGCGGGTGTGGCGCGGCGAGTTGCGCAATCGCGCCAAGGACGGCACGTTCTACTGGGTCGACACGACGATCGTGCCGTTCCTCGACGAAAGGGGACGGCCGCGCCAATATGTGGCGATCCGCGCCGACATCACCGCCCGCAAGCGCGGCGAGGAGAACATTCATTTCCTGCTCGGCGAGGTCAATCACCGCTCCAAGAACCTTCTCAACGTGGTGAAGTCGATCGCCATGCTGTCAGCCAAAAACAGCGATCCCGCGGTGTTCGCGTCAAACCTGTCGGATCGGATCTCGGGATTGGCCGCGAGCCAGGACCTGCTGGTGCGCGGCGAATGGAGCGGCGTCGACGTCGCCGACCTCGTCCGGGCGCAGCTTGCCCCTTTCGGCGACCTCGTCGACCGCCGGCTGTTGCTGAAGGGGCCGCCTCTGCATCTGTCGCCGAAGGCGGCGCAGGGCATTGGAATGGCCCTGCACGAACTCGCCACCAACGCGACCAAATACGGAGCCTTGTCCAATGACGACGGCTCCGTCCGGATCGATTGGAGCGTCGTCGCTTCGGGGGAGACGCAAATGTTTGCGATGAACTGGCTTGAAGACGGCGGTCCCCGCGTCGTGACGCCGACGCGCCGCGGCTTCGGCTATAAAGTCATCGTTTCCATGATGGAGAACGCCGTTCAAGGCAAAGTGAAGGTCGAGTATAACGAGACAGGACTGTGCTGGACGCTGAATTCGCCGGTCCGATCGACCCTGGAGGCCGCTTGAGCCTCTCGCGCGCGGCGCCGGTCTTGCTAGGCGTCCGCCGGAAACGACAATCCGTCAGACAGGGAAATGCGCGCCATGCCGACGACCACGCTCGCCTCCTTCAGGTTTCCGCGGCGCCTGGCCGAGACGCCGAGGGAATCCTTCGTGGCGCAGGAGCTCGTGGACTTTCTCAAGGTCGACGCCTCCTACTTCGCCAAGTCCTTCCGCAAGAAATTCAAGCCGATCAAAGCGGCGGCAGGCGCGGACGACATGTTGACCGGCGATCCCGCCGGCGTCGAGGCGCTCGACGTCGTCTCGACGAGCCGCAGCGCGCCCGATCTTCTGGCCGCGACGGCGGCGCTGGCCGACTTCCACCAGTTCATCGTCCGCGAAAACGTGGACCGATGGGAGGCGATCGCCCCGGATTTCGCCCTTTGGCGGGATTTTCCCGGCGCCTACGCGCTGTGGACCGCGAAAATCGTCACTTCGCCGCTGCAGGCTTGCGGCGTCGACCAGACGGCGCGACTGCGGGTCGTCCGGCAATCCGTCGCCGACGAGCGGGCGCGTGACGCCGTGGCGCACGCGCTCGATTTGCTGCCGCAAGTCCGCCTCGACGAGGAGGACATGATCGTCTCCTATATCGCGCGCAAATCGCGGCGGCCGGCGCTCGCCGACAGGCGCTGATCGGCGTCGCGGCGAAATGTCATCGACGATAGCGTCAGGCTCGCGTTGCGGCTAGGATGACCGCCGCCGCGCGGTGCGGCCGTGGCGAGCATATCGTGGAATCTGTTTCATCGGCCGATGGCGAGGACGCCCTCGTCCAGATCATTTATCGCAGCCGCAGTCTTTTGCGCGGCCCGCGCCCCGAGATTTCAGCCGGGGTCGGCGAAATCCTGCAGATGGCGCGCGTCCAGAATCCGCGTTTCGACGTGACGGGCGTCCTGTTTTTCGACGGCTTGCATTTCGTGCAGACCCTGGAGGGCCCGTCGCGGGCGATCGCCAATCTTTACGCCAATATCCTCAGGGACCGGCGCCATACGGAGATCGCCTTGCTGAGCCAGGCCGAAATGGGGACGCGGTGTTTCGCGGGCTGGGCGATGGCTTATGTGGGAGGCGAGGAGGAGCCGGCGTTCACGATTCCGTCGGGCTTCTTGAGCGATGTCGCGGCCGGCGGCGGCGAGGCGGCCGGAGCGATCCTCGAAGCTATGCAATATTTCCTCCGGGCGAAATGAGCTTTTGGAGCGTTTTCAAGCGAAGTGGACGACGGTTCGCGTAAAGACCCGTAGGGCCGCGTTAGCGAATACGCGTCAAAACAAAGAAACGAGAGCCGATCCAATTCAATCGGATCGCAAAAGGCACTAGCCGGAGCGGCGGGCGCTATTGCCAGAACGGCTTGATCCGCTTGAATTTCTTCCAGTCCTTCGCCAGTCTTTCATCGGCGATCACGGCGCCTCTGGCGAACCAGCCAGTGACGAGGCCGGCGGCGCGCGCCGCGTCGTTTTCATGCGGCAGGCTCAGGAAATGGTCGGCGCTGGCCGCGTCATTATGCGCGCCGAGCACGGTCTGCAATTGCGCCGTCGCCTTGATGAAGGCCGAGGAGGCGCGTGGGTCGTCAAAGCAAGGGGCGAAGAACTCCGCGCCGTAGCGGAGGTTTTTCAAGGCGATCCGCGCCTGGTGCCGCGCCTCGTCGGGCAACGAGGCGAGATTTTTGCCGCGCCGCCGGACGCGCCTGTACAGCCGCTCCAGCGCCTCGGCCGCGAAAGCCCCGACCGGCCCGGTCAGCACTGCGAGGTCCTCGCCGGACAGCGCGTTGCGCCAGCCGCGCCGCGCGGCGAAGGCGCTCAGCTCGAGCAGGAAGATCGTCGGCTGTCTCGAAGCCATGAGGGCGCGCGCATGGCCGTAAGCGTCGAGGCGGCGCGAACTCGAGCGCATCGAGCAAGGGCGAAAAGTCCTTTCTTTCGCCGAAATGGCCGAGCGGGCCGGTCTCGACCAGTTCGCGCAGCGCGTCGCAATCTCGCGCCGGGCCGAGCGCCGTGGCGAGCGCCTTGGCCTCCTCACGAAATTGTTCGAATTCGGCGCAGGGAACGGCGCGCTTGAATATGGCCAGCGCCGCGCGCAGCCGCCGCAGCGCGACGCGCATCTGGTGGATCGCCTCAGGGTCGTCGCTCTCGCGCAGGGGCGCCCAATTGGAGATGTAATGTTCGCAGGCGCCGGCGATGAGGCGCGCGATCGCCTCGTCGAGAATGATGTCGGGCTGCAGGGCGGTCGGGCGCGCCTTGGCCGGAATCGGCGTCGTTCCCTTGGCGAAGTGGAAGGCGCGCTCCGCCTTGCTGACGATATCGAGGACGAGCGGCAGGCTTTCGGCGAGGTTTGCGCCGAATTCATAGAGCGCGCGCGGCGGGCCGGATTTCAGCTCCAGCTCCAGTTCGCACAAGGGCCGGCTGCGTTCCCCGACAAGGATGACGCCCTCGTCGAAAGCCGCCTCGATCCGCGCCGCGCCATGCTCGATGAGTCGCGTCACGCGCCAGACGCGGGTTTCGTATTTCGCCTCGAGTTCGGCTTTCGCCGATGACCAGCCGCAGCCTTTCCGCCATCTCGCCTTGAAACAGCGAAAGGTCCGGCTGGAGTTTGGGCACGGGAAATTCGATCTCGCCGCGGACGAAGACGCCTTCGCCGCCTTCGGGCGGCCATTTCAGCGTCATGACCGGCGCGCCCCGACCGGCGCGGCGCACGCGCAGCGCCATGCGGTTTTTCTGCAAATCCCATTCGGGCGTGTCGAAATAGACCGAAGCCAGCTTGCGGCCGGGCGAAGCCGCCGCGCCGCCGCGCAGCAAGGGCGAGGCGAGGGCCGCGGCGAGGCCTTCCGGCTCGGTGATGAACTTGACCTCGACCTCGCGCGGCTGGTTCGGACTCTTGTCGTCCGGGCCGCTCCGTCCGGCGCCAGGGGTGACCGAAATCGGCGTCGGCTGGGGGCGGCGATGGCTCTGTTTCGGTCAAGACGCGATCAACTCGTAAAGGCGCGGCCGGCTGGCGCCGACTTTTTGCGGGAAAAACGGAACTGGTTTCCTTATGCCGACATTGTAAAACAGTTCTGCGAAAAAGGCGCTGAATTTCGCGCAAGTGGCATGACGGCGGGCGACAGTCTGGATTGAGGCGTTTGCGCCCTGAACTTCGGCGTCAGCGGAGGCAACCGCCATGCAGCTCGAAGCATTTTCGTCGCGGCGACACATTCTCTGCGTCTTTCCGCATTACGAGCCATCGCTGGGATCTTTCGATTACGCCTATGACGTCACCGCCGGCCTGCGCGCCTTCATGCCGCCGCAGGGGCTGCTGGTGATCGCCGCCGCCTTGCCGCAAGGTTGGGAAGTCCGCTTCGCCGATGAAAACATCGAGCCCGCCACCAGTGAGGATTTTGCGTGGGCGGACGCGGTTTTCGTCAGCGGCATGCATGTGCAGCGCCGCCAGATCGGCGATATCTGCGCCCGCGCCCATCGCTTCGGCAAGGTGGTGGCGCTCGGCGGGCCGTCGGTGACCTCCTGTCCCGAATTCTATCCGGACGCGGACATTCTTCATCTCGGCGAAATGGGCGACGCGACGGCAAGGCTGTTCGCCCATCTCGAGCGCGATTGCGCCCGGCCGCCGAGCCAGTTGCGGTTCGAGACAAAAGAGCGGCTGCCGCTCGATCGCTTTCCGATCCCGGCCTATGAGCTGGTGAGCTTCGACAAATATTTCCTCGGCTCGATCCAGTTCTCCAGCGGCTGTCCTTATGAATGCGAATTCTGCGACATTCCCGGCCTTTACGGGCGGGTTCCAAGACTGAAGCCGCCGGAGAAGATCGTCGCCGAACTCGACAAGCTGATCGCCTGCGGGCTGAACACGGCCGTCTATTTCGTCGACGACAATCTCATCGCCAATCGCCGCGCCTTGCGCGAGCTGCTGCCGCATTTGATCGATTGGCAGGAGCGGAACAGTTTTCCGGTGAGCTTCGCCTTCGAGGCGACGCTCAATATCGCCAGATACGACGACCTGCTCGACCAGTTGCGCGCCGCCTGCTTCACCGCGATCTTCTGCGGCGTCGAGACGCCGGAGGAAGAGGCGCTCCATGCGATCTCCAAGGACCAGAACGTCCGGCTGCCGATCGACGAGGCGGTGCGAAAGCTCAATGGCAAGGGCATGGAGGTCATCGCCGGCATCATCACCGGCCTCGATACGGACGGGCCGCAGACCGTGGAGCGGATCATCGAATTCATCGACCGGACGCAGATTCCGATGCTGACGCTGAACCTCTTGCAGGCCTTGCCGCGTTCGCCGCTATGGGATCGTCTGGCGCGCGAAAACCGCCTGACCGCCGACGAGAACCTTGAATCCAATGTGGTTTTCAAGCGTCCCTATGACGAAGTGATCGCCGATTGGCGCCAATGTCTGGCCTATGCCTATGATCCCGCCCGCCTTTACGCCCGCTATGACAGCTTGACCCGCACGACCTACCCCAACCGCCGTGCGCGGCCGCGCGCGCCCGGCCAGATCAAGGGCAAGGACGTGCGGCGCGGCCTGACCATGCTGTTCATGCTGATCTGGAAGCTCGGCGTGCTGGGGGACTATCGCCGGGTCTTCTGGGCCTTCGCCTGGCCGCGCCTGAAGGCGGGCAGGATCGAGGAAGTGATCGCCTGCTGCACGTTGTCCAAGCACCTGATCGTTTTTTCGCGAAAAGCCTGCGCCGGCGAACTGAACGCCTCGCATTACTCGACGAAAGTGCGCGGCGAGGCGACGAGCGCGCAGGCGCGGCTCGGCCGGATCGTGCGATTGTTTGGCGGGGCGGGTTAGAATGGCTCCGGCGACGCGCGCGGTTTCCGCCACGCGCCCGATGCTTGGAACGCAGCAACCTCCTCTGCGACGAGGTCGGGCTTGGCTTTGACGGCTTGCGGCCGGGCGGCCTGATCCCATCCCGTCCGGACTTGGCGGCGCAGCCAGGAACCAAAGCTTGATCAGTGCGTTGAGCGCGGGGCGGCCGTGGCTGCGCCGCTCCTGTTTGCGGCAGCCGACCTTTGGAGGGGCCGATGTCGAATCCCTTGCTGCTGCAATCGTCGGTCCGGGGCGGCCAACTGACGATCTCGGTCGGCGGATCCTGGACCGGAGAGCGCGCCAGCGAACTCGATGAACTGAGCGCGCGGCCATTGCCCGTCGACCGGACAATCACGCAAGTCGACATCGATCTGCGCGGTCTGGAGCGCCTCGACATGCTGGGGGCCTGGCTTCTCGAACGCATGCGCCGCCACTTCGGGCGGGAGGGCCGCGAGGTTCGATTTCTCGAACTGCCGCAGCATTATCGGAAGCTTTTTGACGAAGTGCGCGCCGTCAATCGCAGGCCGAAGCCCGTCCCGCCCAGAAAATTTCCGCTGACGCCCCAGTTCGAGCAATTCGGGCGATCGACGGTGGCCTTCTGGGACTCGCTCGTCGGGCTGCTCAACATTTTCGGCGGCGTCGCCGTTTCGCTTGGCAGGGCGCTGGCGCGCCCCTCCAGCTTTCGCCTGACTTCCTGCGTCCATCATCTGCATCGCGTCGGTTGGCAGGCCGTTCCGATCATGCTGCTGATCACCTTCCTGATCGGCGGCATCATCGCGCAACAGGGCTTCTTTCACTTCCGCAAGTTCGGCGCGGATTCCTATGTCGTCGACATGGTCGGCATCCTGGTTCTGCGGGAAATCGGCGTCCTGATCGTGTCGATCATGGTCGCCGGGCGCTCGGGCAGCGCCTATACCGCCGAACTCGGCTCGATGAAGATGAGGGAGGAGATCGACGCGCTGCGCACCATGGGTTTCAATCCCATCGACGTGCTGATCCTGCCGCGCGTCCTCGCGCTCGTCCTGGCGGTCCCGGCTCTGGTGTTCCTCGGCTCCATGGCGGCGCTTTACGGCGGCGGCCTGGTCGCCTGGCTATACGGCGGCATGAGCCCGGAAACCTTTGTTGCGCGACTTCGCGAGGCCATTTCGGTCACGCATCTGGAGGTGGGCATGATCAAGGCGCCTTTCATGGCGCTGGCGATCGGCCTCGTCTCCTGCAGTGAAGGCCTGAACGTCAAGGGCAGCGCCAAGTCGCTCGGCGTCCACACGACGATGTCGGTGGTCAAGTCCATTTTCCTCGTCATCGTGCTCGACGGCGTGTTCGCCGTCTTCTTCGCATCGATCGGAATGTGAGATGGAGACGCAAGGCCTCCTCCACGCGATCGAGGTTCGCGATCTCGTCGTCGGGTTCGGAGACGTCATCGTCATCGACCACCTCTCGCTCGACGTGCGCCGCGGCGAGATCTTAGGACTCGTGGGCGCGTCGGGCGGCGGCAAGTCGGTCCTGCTGCGCTCGATGATCGGCTTGATCCCGAAACGGGCGGGGCGCGTGCAAATATTGGGCGTCGACCTGGATCGCGCGGGAGAGGAGGCGGCGCGCGCCCTCGAGCGCCGCTGCGGCGTGCTGTTCCAGTCGGGGGCGCTGTTTTCATCCTTGACATTGCGCGAAAATATCCAGTTTCCGCTGCGCGAGAACTTGCATATTTCGGACGCGCTGCTCGACGAGATGGCGAACGCCAAGCTGGAGATCGTCGGCTTGAGCGTCGAGGACGGCGACAAATTTCCGGCCGAATTGTCCGGCGGAATGGTCAAGCGCGCGGCGCTCGCGCGCGCGCTGGCTCTGGACCCGGAAATTCTCTTTCTCGACGAGCCGACGTCGGGACTGGACCCGATCAGCGCCTCGGGATTCGACGCGCTGATCACGGCGCTGCAGGAAACGCTGGGACTGACGGTCTTCATGGTGACCCACGATCTCGACAGTCTGAGCGCCGTCTGCGACCGGATCGCGGCGCTGGCCGAGGGCAGGATCGTCGCCCTGGGGCCGATGGCGACGATGCTCGCCTGCGAGCACCCATGGGTGCAGGCCTATTTCCGCGGCAGCCGCGCTCGGGCGACGGCAATTGGCGCGCAAGGCTAGATCGCGCGAAAGGCTGGATCAATGGAATCGCGGGCCCCCTTTGCGTTGATCGGACTTTTCATGGCGGCTGCTATCGTCGCCGTCTTCGGCTTCGTGTACTGGCTGCATAACTCCGCCGGACTGCAGGCGCGGGCGACCTACCGGATCCAGTTCGAAAACACCGTCGCCGGGCTGGCGGACGGCGCGCCCGTGCTGTTTGACGGCATCCGCGTCGGCGAGGTCACCGGCCTCCGGCTCTCGCCTGAAAACCCGCGCCAGGTGATCGCGACCATCGCCGTCGCCGCTGGCGCTCCCATCCGGCCGGACACCAAGGTGGGGCTGGATTTCCAGGGCCTGACCGGGGTGCCCGTCATCGCCCTGCAAGGAGGCACCGCCGAAGCCCCCGCCTGGCCGCCCGAGGCCAAGGCGCGGCTTCTCGTCGCCGATCCTTCGGTCGGGATCAGCATGGGCCAGGCGGCGCGCGAAGCCTTGCTGCGGCTCGACGCGATCCTGAGCGACAATGCCGAGCCGCTGAAAACGGCGATCGCCAACATCACGACGTTTTCCTCCGCGCTGGCGCGCAATTCCGACCGTCTCGATCCGATCATCGCCGGCCTGGAAAGGCTGACGGGCGGCGGCGCCGACCAGACGCCGCCCGAAATCCTACGATCTCAACGCGCCGCAACCAGCGGTCAAGCCGGGCAAGACATCGGGCGCGCAATTCGTGGTGGCCGAGCCGACCGCCTTGATTGCATACGACACCCAGAAAATCCTGGTGCGCTCCGACGACCACACCGGTCCAGGATTCGGCAAGGCGCAATGGCGCGACACCATCCCGAAGCTCTTGCAGGCGAAGATCACCCAAAGTTTCGAAAACGCCGGCTTTCTCGACCAGGTGTCGCGGCCGATGGAGGGAATGAACGCCGACCGCCAGCTGGTGATCGACATTCGCAGGTTCGAGATCGTCAGCGCGGAAAAAGCCTCGGCCGAGATCGCCTTTACAGCCAGGATCATGTCCGGCGATGGACGGATCATCGCGGCGCGATTTTTTCAGGCGACGGCGCCCGGCTCGACAAGCGATGTCAAGCTCGCGGTGGCGGGGCTGAATCAAGCTTTCGACAAGGCCGTCGGCGATCTCGTTCCCTGGACTGCCGGCAATCTGGGCCGGAGTTGAGCCGGAATCACATCCACATGAGGCTTCGCCCGGGATCGGGGTCGGGATCGTCCGCAATCCGCCGGAAAAAACCGCTGCTCAGGCCGGAAAATCCAGCACTCCCGCCTTGCCGCCCTGCGTCCCGAAAACCATGCGGCCGCCCGAAGCGTCGAAGGCCAAGGCCGTGACCGCGTCGCGTTCGCCTTCCTCCACGCGCCGGACCAGGATTTCCGCCCCGTCGGTCAGCCGAACCAGCAGGATCCAGCCGTCGTCGTAGCCAATGGCGACGATCAGCGCCTTGGGGTGGAAGGCGACGCGGGTGGCGAGG
>CAWKJW010000083.1:0-41094 GCA_963849665.1 uncultured Alphaproteobacteria bacterium
TAGGTGGCGGTAGCGACCGACGGCTTCATTTTCAGCGAGCTCGAAGGCCTCGAGTTCGGTGACGGCTCGGCCCATGCTCATCGCGCTGTAGTGGAACTGCGACGCGAGTGCCGAGGGCGTTGTCTCCGGCCCAATCCGGCCCATCAATGCCGCCAGCACGATCAACTGCGCTGTCGGGGTCAGACCGTCGGAGGGCGTGTCTCGTTCGCTGCGAAAATGCTCACGCAAATCGACGGCCAGTTCCGGCACGAACAGCTGATTGCCCGGCACAATGAAGGGAACGTGCTGCGAAATGAGGCGATGGCGATTGTGGTTGCTCAGGCGGTAGGTCACGAGGATGACCGCCCGCCCGGGCGAACGCCGGCGCAGAAGGTCGCGATGCTTGGCGATCGTGGCCGGCATGTCGTCATGGATACCAGTTTCCAGCATCAGGATACATGGCCGGCCGAGGATTTCGCCCTCGACCAGGGTGTAGCGCTCGGTAAGGAATGCCGGCAGCTTCGCGCTGTCGGCCGCCCGGTCGATAACCAGCGGAGTCTGCAGAACTTGCTCAATATAGCGCGTCGCCGTCGCGAGCAACGCCCTCTCACGATCTGTCGATATTGATAACATGGGGGTGCACACTAACTCTAATTATGTTATTGTGCAACCTCGCGTTAGGATGGTCGTCGCCTTCGCGGAAGCGCCGACGCAAGCCGACCAGCCTCTGGCCGACGACCTCACTCCGATCCTTACGGATCTCAGCCAAGACATCGCTGTCGACCAGGACAACTCCTCGATGCATTCTATGCATCGCTGGGTGGCGTCTCATATGCCGACGGGCGCGAACCGGGTGGGAGCTCGAGCTCACCTTCGCCAAAAGGTTTCTTGACGCTTTCTTTGCGTCTTTCCTCTTTCTTCGTAGCAGCCAGTCGGCCGACTTCTCCGAGATCTGGCCACACCGACGATCGGTCGATCCGCTCCGATCGCTCAACGGCCGCAAGCAAAGCGTCAATGTTGATCGGCAGGACCAATTTGTCCGCCACCCCCTTTAACAGTTCGAGCGTTTGCCCTTTGTTGTATCGCGCAAATTCGGACCGGCGCTCGGTGTCCTCATGCCCGACGAATTCTTCGGCGTGCACCACGCTCACGCCTGCGCGCGACAGCAGGGTGGCGACTGTATGGCGGAGGCCGTGAAAGTCCTCATCTTCTTCGGCGCCGCACGCTTCGCGCCGGTAGCGATGGAACCATTTCCCATAATCGTCGCCGTGTTTTCCTGGAAGCGAACCTGCTGTTTCAGGGAAAAGCAAAGCTTCGGGATCTCGGCCTAAAACTCTGGCTTCTATGAAGCCAAGCCTCAAAAGATTTGGATGGATGGGTATCCAACGCGGGCTGCCAACGTCTTTGAGCCGCAATTGTTGCTTGGAGGCGGCGAGCTTCAAGGCGTCGGTCTTCAGGTCGAAATGCCAAATTCCTTCATAGAGCCGCACATGCCTGACTCGCAGCTGGAAAATTTCTTCGCGGCGCATCCCCGTATGGGGACCGATCAGACATCCCCAGTATCGCTCATCACGGAAAACAAGGTCACCCGGAATCCTCCAATCCCGTCTGGATCGCAAACCGACCAGAACGTTCGAGGAGAGCAAGGTCTGGAGGGCAGCCTCGCGCCACATCGGCCGCGCTTCGCGTTCGAGTATTTTCGCGACCTTTCCCTTCGATATATGAATGTGCAAACCATCAAATATGGACGCTGAGCGTACGACATACTCATTTCTCAATGCCCATGGCCAGATCGGGGTGAGGGCGGACAAATGTTTGTTGAACGTTTTTGCGGTGAGAAGGGGCGCGTCATCTTGTTTCTTGGCCTGTGCGATCACGGCCGCTGCGCCTTTTTCGAAATATAACTTTCGCCACGGGTGCTTCTTGTCATACGCTGCTGGTAGACAAAGCAATTGTCGCTTGAAATGGGCGCCGTCGGCTGGTCCATAGCTGTCGAGCGGCTTGTCGCCGCAAATGTCGCTAAAGAGCTTTGCCGTGGCGTCGTGCTGGGTCGCCGATTTCCATCGCTTGTCCTGAACCATGTCGCTCGCATAGGTCGCCCAAAGCTGGCTAAACTTCTTGTGGGCGTTGCGCATTTCTGGATTCGGCTCGGAAATCGGCTGCGGCGCCGTTTCGACCGAATTTGAGTAGGAAAGGATTTCGGATTTGATGCGGGCGACGACATCGTCCTGGACCTGGATCGCCGCTCGCAAAGCCTTTTGTCCGATCATCGCTTCTTCGATCGATCCGACTTCAATCTCGGCTCCGATCGCCGACGCGGCGGCGTGAAGGGGCTCGCGGATCGCGCCGATGTCGTTCGCCGCCAAATTCTCCCGAAATCCTTGCGCGATCGTCGCGTGGAAGGCGACAGCCTGTTCGGCGTCGTGGATAAACGCGTGATCCGGCATTCCATGGCCGGGGCGTCGAACAGCAAGCAAGACGTCGGCTCCGAAACGAAATTTCTCGACGATTTCGGCGGTGATTGCTTCGATTTCGGTTTTTGACAAGCTCGTGTTGAGCCGAACGGTCATGAACAGCACCTCGGTCGCGTTCCATAGATCATGCGCCAGCCGGCGCGCTTCGCCGGCTGTGGCGCGCCCCAGAGAGCGGACGATCTCATGCTGCCCAAATCGCGATTTCAAATCCACCGGGATCGGCCGACGAAAATGGTAGGCCTGACCGCGCAGTCGGAGATTGTTGGAGGACATGAAATTTATGGCCCGCCGCCCGTCTGAATGGACCAGCCGATTGGACCAGGACGTGAGAATCCTCTCGGCGGACAAAAAGACGCCTAGAGTTTCGGAGCTTTGCGGGGGTGTCAGACTGAAATGGCTGGGAGACCTGGATTCGAACCAAGATTAACGAAGTCAGAGTCCGCTGTTCTACCGTTGAACTATCCCCCATCAAAAAGCCCCGGTAATCTGGACTTTTCGGGCGCCGGTTTTGCAATCGAAAAGAGCTTTTCCGATCGGGCCGGGCAGAGCGGTTGTCTAATTGTTCCCGTCGGCGGTGTCAACGTCCCAGAGAGGCTTTTTGGTCCGCTTGCGAGCCTCCTCATCGAGCAGCAAGATGTTGCCGGCGGGCGCCTCCGGATGGTCCATAAGTCCTGTAACGAGTCACCACGCCGATGCTCTGCGGCGGTCCGGATCGCAGTCTTCGTCTGGTCATCCCCCCACGTTTCCATTTTGGCCGCAAGCTGGCGGCGCTGGCCGGCGCTGTGTAGCGCCATCGGCGGCATCCTGATAGACAAGCCCGCAATGAGGACGGTCGAGGCAGGCTAAAGCGATGGAGCGGGATCCCCAGCAATTTGCCAGCGATAATTACGCGGGCGTTTGTCCGGAAGCATGGTCGGCAATGGCGGAAGCCAACAAGGGGCACGCGGCGGCCTATGGAGAAGACCCCTGGACCGCCCGCGCGTCCGACGCGTTCCGGAGGCTGTTCGAGACAAACTGCGACGTATTCTTCGTCTTCAATGGCTCTGCCGCCAATGCGCTGGCGCTATCCGCCCTGTGCCAGTCTTTTCACAGCGTGATCTGCTCCTCCGTCGCGCATGTCGAAACGGACGAATGCGGCGCGCCGGAATTCTTCTCGAACGGGGCGAAGCTGCTCATCGCCTCGACCGAGAACGGCAAGCTCGGTCCTCAGGCTGTGCGGGCGACGGCCATTTCGAGGTCTGACATACATTTCCCGAAGCCGAGCGTGGTGACGATCACGCAGGCGACGGAGACCGGGCAGGTCTACAGCATCGACGAAATCAAGGCGCTTTCGGCGACCTGCCGCGAACTGGGGCTGCGCCTGCATATGGACGGGGCGCGTTTCGCCAACGCCTGCGCCTCGCTCGGCTGCTCGCCGGCGGACCTCACATGGAAAGCCGGCGTCGACGTGCTTTGCTTCGGCGGGACCAAGAACGGCATGGCTGTCGGCGAGGCGATCCTTTTCTTCGACCCGCAGCTTGCCAGGGACTTCGACTATCGCTGCAAGCAAGCCGGGCAATTGGCCTCGAAAATGCGCTTTCTTGCCGCGCCCTGGGTCGGGATGCTGGAAAGCGGCGCCTGGCTCAGGAATGCGGCGCACGCCAACGCCTGCGCCCGCCGGCTGGCCGCGCAGATCGTGGATGTTCCGGGCGTGGCGCTGATGTTCCCGGTCGAAGCCAACGCCGTCTTTCTTCGCGCCAGGCGGGAGGTCCAGGATGCTTTGAGGCAAAGAGGCTGGCGATTTTACACTTTCATCGGCGGCGGCGGACGTTTCATGTTCGCCTGGGATGCAGACCCCGCGCGCGTCGACGCGTTGGCCGCCGACATAAGGCAGGTCGCCCTTGCGGCGAAATGCGCGGATGAAACAGCATCAGAAGATGGACCTGGCGGCGTCTACCGTTGAACGATCCCCCACCGGGCTGTCGTCGTTGGTCCGGGTGGCATAGCCAAGAGCGGCGCGAAGCGTATTCGCCTTTTGATCGCCGCTCGACGATCCGGCTTTGACCATTGGCCTTTCGCCCGGCGACACAAATCGCTTGTCGCCGCGGTCCCGGCGGCCTTATGCTGGCGTTTTAATAATCATGCGCTTTTTTCGCGCGGGAGAGAAACATTTGGCGTCGGCGAACGCGACAGGAGCGGAAAGCTCGGTCGGCGAACCAGTTGCAACGCGTCTGCAACGGTTCGACGCCGAAGGCAGATCCGAAGCCAAGTCCCTTGGCCAGCGCGCGCCCGCGACCTATGCCGCGCTCGATCTCGGCACCAACAACTGCCGTCTGCTGGTGGCGCGCCCCATTCGCGACCATGATCGCGGCGGCGACGAGAATTTCCGCATCGTCGACGCTTTTTCGCGCATCGTCAGGCTCGGCGAAGGCCTGTCCCAGACGGGACGTCTCGGCGAGGCGGCGATCCGCCGCACCATCGACGCCCTGCTGGTCTGTCGCGACAAGATGATGGCGCGCGGCGTCACCCGCTCGCGGCTCATCGCCACCGAAGCCTGCCGCGCGGCTGAAAACGGCGCGGAATTCATCGAAAGGGCGCGCGAGCAGACCGGCCTGAAGCTCGAGGTCATCAGCCGCGAGACCGAGGCGCGGCTCGCCGCCGCCGGCTGCTCCTCGCTGGCCGATTCCGCCGCCAAGAGCGTCGTCCTGTTCGATATCGGCGGCGGATCGTCGGAAATCGTCTGGCTCGGCCGCGACAAGAGGCGCGGCGACAAGGATTTTGGCGACAAGGATTTGGGGGACGAGCGCGTCCGCCACTGGACCTCGCTGCAACTCGGCGTCGTCACGCTGGCCGAGCGTTTCGGCGGCGCGGAAGTGTCCATGGCGCAGTTCAACGCCATGACCGACCTCGTCGTCTCCGAATTGCAGCATTTCATCGCCAGCGCCGCGCAGGAGGAGCGCTGCCATCGCTTTCATCTGCTCGGCACGTCGGGCACAGTGACGACGCTCGCCGGCGTGCACCTCAACCTGCCGCGCTACGACCGCCGGCGGGTGGATGGCCTGTGGATGTCGCACGCGGAAATCGACGCGGTGATGAACAGGCTGCGCGCGATGTCTTACGCCGAACGCTCCCAGAATTCCTGCATCGGGCCCGACCGCGCCGACCTCGTGCTCGCTGGTTGCGCCATTCTCGAAGGCATCCGCCGCTGCTTCCCCTCGGAGCGCATCCGCATCGCCGACCGCGGCTTGCGTGAGGGGATGTTGCTCCAATTGATGCGCGCCGACAGGTCTTTCGAGCTTTAGAGCCTTCCCCGCTTCACTGAAGCGGGGGAAGGCTCAGGAGCGAATGCTGCGCCGAGTTTGCCCGAGGGATTCGCCAAAAACAGTCAAGCTTCTCTCGAAACTGTTCAAGCGCCGCTTTTCCGGTTAGGGAAAGGCGCCGGGGCGATCATGTCCGCGCCGGCGCGAAAAAGGTCTGGAAAATTGAAGAAACCCACCGGCGGATCTGGCGGCGAAGGCGGCCGGGGCCTCAAGACGCGCGTGAAAACCGCGCGCAAGCGCACCCTGTCCTCGACGCTCTGGCTGCAGCGGCAGTTGAACGATCCTTATGTCGCGCGCGCCAAACGCGAAGGCTGGCGCTCGCGCGCGGCGTTCAAACTGCTGGAAATCGACGAAAAATATCACCTGCTGCAGCCGGGCCAGAAGATCGTCGATCTTGGCGCGGCGCCGGGCGGCTGGTCGCAGGTGGCCGCGAAAAATGTGCGCTCCAAGCTTGGCGGCGGCAAGGTCGTCGGCATCGACCTGCTCGACATCGAGCCGATCCCCGGCGTCGATTTCGCGGTCATGGATTTTCTCGACGAGGACGCGGCCGAAAGGCTGAAAGCCATGCTCGGCGGCGCGGCCGACGGCGTGATTTCCGACATGGCGGCCAACACCACCGGCCACAAGATGACCGATCACCTGCGCATCGTCCATCTGGCGGAGCTGGCGGCCGATTTCGCGGGCGAGGTTTTGGCGCCCGGCGGCTATTTCCTGTGCAAATTGTTCCAGGGCGGCGAAACCGGCGAACTGGTGACGCGGCTGAAGCGCGATTACGCCGTCGTGCGCCACATCAAGCCGCAGTCCAGCCGCGCGGGTTCGGCCGAGCTTTACGTGCTGGCGACGGGATTTAGGGCGCGGAGTCCTTCCTCCGCGCCGGAAAGCGATTGAAGGGCGGCAAAGAAAAGCCCGACCGAGCGGCCGGGCTTCTTTCAGCATTCATGCCATGAAGGCTGATCTGTGTGGCGCTTCAGTATTTGGCGGCGACCGGGACAGCTTCTGGCGCGTTGAACAGGTAGCTCAGGCCGACGGTGACCGTGTTGTCGGAAAGCGTCGCGCGACCGGGCAGCACCCGACCATTGACCGGGTAATTCCATCTGCCGAAGTCATAATAACGATACTCGATGCGTCCGGTCCAGTTATTGGTGAAGGCGTATTCGACGCCGGCGCCGATATCGTAGCCAGTCCAGTCATGGGAATACGAAACGCTTCCTACTTGAGCGCCATTGATATTCAGACCGACGTTGCTGCGTGAATTGGTGAACGCCACGCCGCCGATGGCGTAGAACAGGGCGCGGTCATACGCCAGGCCGAGTCGGCCATTGAATGCCGCCAGATAGTCCTGGCGGCCCGAAAAGAAGAGCGGGGTGCGGGCGTTGCCGGAAATGCCGGCGCCCTGGAAATCGCCCTGCAGGCCGAGGACGAACTGGTTGATCTGGTAATTGTAGCCGACGAAACCGCCGCCGATCACGCCGGAAGGCGAAAGGCTTTCGCTGCCGGCAGCCCAATTGAGTTTACCGTTGCCGAAGCCGCCGCCGATGTCGGCGCCGACGTAAAAGCCGGTCCAGGTGAAGATCGGCGCCGGGGCGACGTAAACCGGGGGCGCCTTGGTCGAGGGGAGATCGGCGGCGAGGGCCGGCAGCGCCAGGGCGGCCAGCGCGACTGTGGAGAGAAGAAGACGACGCATTTGCGAAATCCTTTTTGACGCTACTTCAGGATTGCTTAGTTGTCACAATACGTAAAAAGCCGCCCAAGGCACATGCGTTATGTCAAGGAAGCATTTGGTTTTGGCGCAATGTTGCAAAAATGCGTCCTTAAGTATCTGCTGACACGACGGGTAGAGCGAATGCCGTCTAATAGCCAACCGTCTGTCATCATGCGTTTTTACTTTATTGACAAGAACGCCGCGGCGTCGTCAGCGGACCGCATTTCCGCCTCTTCGATGAGATGATCAAGAAAAAACCGCCCGGTGCGGATCAATTTCTTGTGAGCATGGAGCATGGCTGCACAGCTTCTATACATTCCGGATATGGAGCGTAGGCACGACAAGACGCTTGGGCGCCGTCAAGGGAATGGCGGCGCGAGCCTCGATTACCAACGGATCGGGCCGGATGCGAGAAATTCGGCTGCCGCTAAAGGCTCGCGGGCTTCGAAGGCGGCGTCGCCTGCGGATCAGTATTTGGACGAGGTGGAAGCTTCGGGATCGCCGAACTTGTAGATCAGTCCGACGAGAACCGCGTTGGAATTGCTTCTGATAGTTTCGACGATCGCGGCGGCTCCGCCGGTCGGCGCGGCCTTTGCGAGGTCGCTTTCACCAAGATTTGACGCTCGGCTCCATCTCAGCTCGCCAGTTGACGCTTATGGCCGGAAAGCATGGCGCCGGCGTCTTCAGGCAGGCGCATGAACACCAGCGCTGAGGAGGCTGCGATCGCCGCGACGGCGAAAAAGGCCGGCGGGAAGCTCTGGGCGCCGATCACGCCGCCCGGCGACAGGCCGCGCGTCGCCTCGATGACGGCCGCGCCGATGGCGACGCCGGAGGCCAGCGACAATTGCTGCGCCACGGCGGTAAAGCTCGTCGCCTTGCTCAGGGAGGCATTATCGACATCGGCATAGGCGAGGGCGTTGAGCGCGGTGAATTGAAGCGAGCGGAAGAAGCCGCCGGCAAACAGCACGACCAGCAGCAGCGCCTCCGGCGTGGCGGGGCGGAAAAAGCCATTGGCCGCCAGAAAGGCGGCGCCGACCAGAGAATTGAACACGAGAGTGGAGCGGAAGCCGAAACGTTGCAGCGCCGTCGCGGCGGCGGCCTTCATCACCAGCGCGCCCGCCGTGGCGATGAAAGTGGTGAGGCCCGACTGGAAAGGCGACATGCCGAAGCCGAGTTGCAGCAAAAGGGGCAGCAGGAACGGCGTGGCCCCCACGCCGATGCGGAACAGGAAGCCGCCGACCAGGCTCGCCCAGAAGGTCTTGATCCGCAACAGCCGCAGGTCGAGGATGGGATTGGCGGCCTTCTGCGCGTGGCGGACATAGACCGCCATGCAGCAGAGGCCGAACAGGATGAGGCCGATATTGGCGTCGTGGCCGATGAAGTTGCGGCCGAGCACGGTGAGGCCGAAGATCAGGCTAGACAGTCCTAGGCCCGACAGCACGAAGCCCCTGGCGTCGAAGGCGGAGACATTCGCCTCGCGAATGTCGGGAATGTAAAGCGTCGTCAGCACGACTCCGAGCGCGCCGACGGGGACGTTGATCCAGAAATTCCAGCGCCAGTGCAGGTAGGTCGAGATGAAGCCGCCGAGCGGCGGCCCGAGCATCGGGCCGACCAGCGCCGGAATGGTCAGATAGGCCATGGCGCGCACGATTTCCGACCGCTCGACCGAGCGGAACAGGGTGAGCCGTCCGACCGGCGTCATCATGGCGCCGCCGCAGCCCTGGAATATGCGGGCCGCCACGAATTGCGGCAGGGTGCTGGAAAGGCCGCACAGGATCGAGCCGAGCGTGAACACCACGATTGCCGCGCGAAAAACCCTTTTTGCGCCGAAACGGTCCGCGACCCAGCCGGACGCGGGAATGAACACCGCCTGCGCCAGCATGTAGGAGGTCATCGACAATTTCAGGGCGATCGGATCCTGGTGCAGGTCGGCGGCGATGGCGGGCAGGGAGGTTGCGACGATCGTCGAATCGAGATTCTCCATGAACAGCGCGCAGGCGACGATCAGGGGCGTGAGAACGAATGGACGCAATGCGCGAATTCCGGCGGGCGGGTCAGGACGGCCTATTTAGACCCGGGCCGAATGATTGGGAAATGCTTTGCGAAGCCGGAGTGGTTTGCGAAAATGCCGTTGGCGCGGACAAATAGCGCAAAGCCGGGGCCAGCGTAACATTCGCCCAGGCCATGGCCTGCACGGCGTCCTTGGCGAGCGGCCGCAATCTTGACAAGGTGAAAGCCGCGACGGCGCCGCGCGCGTTGAGCGGGCGGAAGAGCGCGCCCATGGCGGACGAGCCGGTGGCGAACGGCATTTTGTAGGGATCGGCGGGGGGCAGGAAATCGAAGCGGGTGACGCCTTCCTGTCCGAGCCTGTCGAGCAATTGCAGCGTCAGGGCGTGGCCGGGCGAGGCTTCGCCCAGCTCCGTGTCGAAAGCGCCGATCAGCGAGCGGTAGCAGGCGCCGAATTTCACCCCGAGTTCAACCGAAACCAATCTTTCGCCAGCCCACAGGCGATGGGCGCGCAAGGCGCCGCTTTCCGCCAGCGCCAGCAGGCTTTGGTTGACCTCCGGCCGGGAAAGCGCGGCGCTGAAGCGGCGCCGATCCCTGAGCCACTGATGCTTGAACGACAAGGCTTGCGCGGCGGCCTCGCGCCGCTCCCGCGCTCCGTTCGCCACTTCAAAACGCAGCGGACCGTGAATGCCCAGCTTTCTCTGGCGCCGCTCGACGCTTTTGTGGCGTCGCGGCGGGCCGGCGCCGAGATCGATGTATGGCGCTGAAAATTTTTCGAGATCGGCCAGGACCAGCGGCGCGCCGCAGGAAGCGAGCACGCCGTCGGCGCGCAGCTGGGTCAAGGCGAGGAGATCGACGTCGCCCCAGCGCGAAATTTCCGCCTCGGCGGCGGCAAGCCAGGCCGGGCGGCGCGGATCGGGCAGGGCCAGCGCGTCGCCATATTGCGCCAGGGGCTCGCCCAGCCAGCGCGCGACGGCGACACCCCAAAATTTCCCCACCTGCAACGGAATCAGCATCGCGAGCCTCCCGTCCTCGCGAACGGTGACGACGCGCGGAGCGACGCTTTTCGAAGTCGGCGCAAAGCCGCCAGGCGGGGGACTGGAAGCCCGTCGCCTCCGGCGTCGCCTGCTCCAGCGCCCGCCAATCGGGGCCGAGGCTTTCGAGCGCCGAAATCGTGGAAATGGTCCGTACCGAAAGTTTCATCGCGCGACCCGGTAGGGCTCGATATCGACAAAGCCGCTGGCTGCGTCCGGCTTTGCGCGGAAGTCGATTTGCAGTGCGAGCCGCGGCCGGCGGCGGCGGCCGATCTGTCCGGTCAGCGCCTTATGCGCGGCGGCGAGACCGAATTTCGCCAGCGCCGCCGGGCCTCGCGTCGCGCGCGAAAAATCACGTTCGCCGAACAGCGGACGCAGCAGCCCGTTGGCGTAATCCACGGCGTAGCCGGCGCGCAGGTCGTCGGTCCAATGTTCGGTGGTGAAAGAGATGTTGAGGCAATCCCCGTTGACGATGCGATGCGGGCAGGCGCGCGGCCAGGTCGCCCAGTCGCCGGGCTCCAGGTCCACGACAAGCGCCTTCTCGTCGAAGGAAGGATCGAAGGGCAGGTCGGTGTCGCGGTCGCGCTTGAGAATGATGTTTTCCAGCGCCTCCTGCGGCAGGAAGGGCGCGAGCGCCGGGTAGATGTAGGCGCGCTTGCGGCCCCGCACATGCCACAGGCTCTGGCCCGGCACGTCGCTGTGATAGGCGACCGACATCCCTGGCGAGGAGACGAGCACGCTCATCGAGCGCCTGTAGCTGCGAAAGCCCGGCACATGGCCGGCGATCTCGTCGAACAGGCGGTCGAGCAATTCGCCGTAGGCCGGAATGGTTTCCTGCACGCGGCGCAGGTGCAGCCACAGATTGCCGCGCGCGACGGCCGCAAGCGCCTGCGCGCCGTCGAGGTCGCCGAGGTCGCCTTCGCGCCATTGCCGCGGGTCGAGGCCCTCACGCGCCATCGTGTTGACATGGATTTTTTCACGCGGCGCCGCGTCGATAAGGCGCACCAGGGCTTCGTCGGAAAACAGCGGGCTTTTGTGGGCCTTGTGGCGCATCGCCAGCGGTTTTTTGCCGAAATTGGCCGCGTCGTCCGCGCGCCATTCGAGCAGGGCGTTTTGCATGGGGCGATTTCCGTGACATTTCGGCCGCGATTGCGATCGACGACCGACCCCCAATATGCCGCAAAGCCGTACGCCCGAGGAAAAAAGCTTAAGAATTGGTTAGGTTTAATGTTTAAGGCTCGGGAGTTTTTCTTTTGCCTTTTCTCGCTGACCGCGTCTCGCCGCGGTCAGCGAATCCCTCGCACAGGCTGGCTTCGCTTTCGACCAACTCCCCTCAATGAGAATCGGTCTCAGGCTTCCTGTGCGCCGGCGTGAACCGCGGCGCGGAA
The DNA here is from genome assembly GCA_963849665.1 of uncultured Alphaproteobacteria bacterium. GTDB lineage: Bacteria > Pseudomonadota > Alphaproteobacteria > Rhizobiales > Beijerinckiaceae > Rhodoblastus. The sequence continues at coordinate 11,884 of CAWKJW010000083.1, forward strand.
TTTTCCGCGCGCCTGTTGCGCGTAATATCGGAGGCCGCGCCGCAGCCGCCAGGGCAAAGCGGCCTGGGTGGTCATTTCGCGCAAGTTTCGGCTGCGCGACAGCGAATCGGCGTCGGCGGCGATTTTGAGCGGGTCGTCATAGAAGGAGGCGATCTTCTCCCTCGCCATGCCGGGCGTCGCCAGCCAGGCCGGCAGATGCGCGGCGAGCCGCGCGACATCCGAGAACACCTTGTCGAGGCCGGAGCCGCTCGCCGGGCACGCCGTGCCGAACGAATCGCCGATCAGAACGACGCCGGGCCGGCGGACCTTCTCCATGCGATAAAGATCGACCGGACGCATCGCCACGGCGTCCTGCACGACGAAGCCGCCGATCAGCCGCGCCAGTCCGGGCATGATGTCGCGCAAGGCGGCCTCGGGCGAGGATTGCATCAGCGCCAGCCAGGGATCGTCGGAATTGCGATAGACGAACAGGTTGGCGCGCATCGTTTCAAAGATCGGAAACAGCGACAGATAGGCGAGGCGGTCGGCCGGGCGCTCGCCATAATAGGTCAGGGCGGGAAAATCGAACGTTTTCCGCCCCAGCGGGCCGATGTCGAAGCCGACTGAGACGGAATGGCCGGCGAAGACGATTTTCCGTTCGAACCCGAGCTCCTTCGGCAGGAAGCCGCCGACGCCGGCGGCGATCACGACGAGACGCGCCGCCACGAGCCGTCCATCGGCGAGACGGACCTGCTGTCCGTTTTCGCGCGCGACGATTTCGGCGACGCGCTGGGGGACGAATTCGATGGCCGGCTGCGCCAGCGCCTCGCCGCGCAGCGCCTCGATCAGGGCGGGATAACGGAAATTCCAATTGCCGCTGACGCATTTTTCGATGAGTCGGCCGCGCCGCGCCACCCAGACGCGCGGCTCGGGGGTCAGGACCGGGCGCAGGACATCCTGCAGGCCGATGCCGTCGACCTGAGCCCATTGCGCCGCGGTGATCTTTTCGGCGCGGAAGTCGCGCTCATGCGGCTGGCGCGGATCGATCAGCGCGATTCGCAGCCCCTGGCGCGCCAGAACAATGGCCAACGAGGCGCCTGCCGCGCCGGCGCCGATGATTGCGACTGCGAATTCCCGCGCCTGTGCCGACATTGCCCTGGCCCTGTTCACGATTCCGTGAGGGCATTAAAGCGCGGCAGTGCATAAAATTTGATTAGCGCGGCGGAATTGTTTGAAACCGGCCATAGAAATGCTATCAGCACACGCCAACTCGGATGGCGCGCAGGATGCGCCGTTCCACTTCTTTTTCGCAAAGCGGCGAGCGCGTCGCTTGCGTCCCGCGCCGATGGAGCTGGCCATGAACCCGACCCCCCTCTTGACCGAAGCTCTGACCTTCGACGACGTCCTGCTGCGGCCCGGCCATTCGATGGTCATGCCATCTGGCGTTTCGATCAAGACCAGGCTGGCGCGCGGCATCGAGCTCAACCTGCCGATCATGTCCTCGGCCATGGACACGGTGACCGAGGCGCGCCTGGCCATCGCCATGGCGCAGGCTGGCGGCATCGGCGTCATCCACCGCAATCTCGAGCCCGAGGAGCAGGCCGAGGAAGTGCGCCGCGTAAAACGTTACGAAAGCGGCATGGTGGTCAATCCGATCACCATCTTCCCGGACCAGCCCCTCGCCGACGCGCTGGAGCTGATGAGCCGCCATTCCATTTCCGGCATTCCCGTGGTGGCGCGCGGCGCCGAGAACCGGCCCGGCAAGCTCGTCGGCATCCTCACCAATCGCGACGTGCGCTTCGCCGACAACCGGCATCAGCCGGTGTCGGAGCTGATGACCAAGGCCCTCATCACGGTCGGCGAAGGGGTGACCAAGGACGAGGCGCGCCGCCTGCTGCACCATAACCGCATCGAAAAGCTTCTGGTGGTCGACGCCGATCATCGCTGCGTCGGGCTGATCACGGTCAAGGACATCGAAAAGGCCACCCTGCATCCATCCGCCTGCAAGGACGAGGCGGGGCGCCTGCGCGTCGCCGCCGCGTCGACGGTCGGCGACAAGGGTTTTGTGCGCGCGGAGCTGCTGATCGACGCCGGAGTCGATTGCATCGTCGTCGATACCGCGCACGGCCATTCGCAATCGGTGCTGGACCAGGTGTCGCGGATAAAGCGCATCTCCAACAATGTGGCGGTGATCGCCGGCAACATCGCAACGGCGGAGGGCGCGAAGGCGCTGATCGACGCCGGCGCCGACGCGATCAAGGTCGGCATCGGCCCTGGCTCGATCTGCACCACCCGCATCGTCGCGGGCGTCGGCGTGCCGCAGCTCACCGCCATCCTCGAGGCGACAAGCGAGGCGCGCAAGGCCAATGTGCCGGTGATCGGCGATGGCGGCATCAAATATTCCGGCGATTTCGCCAAGGCCGTCGCGGCCGGCGCCGATTGCGTGATGATCGGCTCGCTGCTCGCCGGCACGGAGGAGGCCCCGGGCGAAGTATTCCTGTACCAGGGCCGCTCGTTCAAGGCCTATCGCGGCATGGGTTCGGTCGGCGCCATGGCGCGCGGCTCGGCGGACCGCTATTTCCAGCAGGACATCAAGGATTCGCTGAAACTGGTGCCGGAGGGCATCGAGGGCCAGGTGCCCTATCGCGGGCCGGTCGGCCCCATTCTGCACCAGCTCGCCGGCGGCTTGCGCGCCGCCATGGGCTATGTCGGCGCGGCCACGATCGACGAATTCCAGAGCCGGGCGCGGTTTGTCCGCATCACCAACGCCGGCCTGCGCGAAAGCCACGTGCACGACGTCTCGATCACCCGCGAAAGCCCGAACTACCCTACGGGCCTGTGATTTTTCGAGCCGCATAAGAAAGCCGCCGCTGTCGGGGACAGCGGCGGTTTCAAGCGCGATGGCTCCTACCAGTAATAGCGGCGATAGTAATGGCGCCGATAATAATGGGGATGCCAATAGTGGCGGCGATAGTAATAGCGGTGATAGTAATAGCGGTGATAGCCGCACGCGCCCCAGTGCAGGAAGCGGCCCGTATAGCGGTTGTAGCAGTAGACACGGGCCTGCTCCGTCATCGAGGGCGCCGCCGCCTGCGTGGCGAGGCTCGAGGCGGCTAAGGGCGCAGCCTGCGCCGGAGCGGTCGCCAGCCCGGCGAGCAGGCCGAAACTCAAGAGAATGGCCAGAGACAAAAGGCGGATGAGACGCATGGCGATACCTCCATCGCAACGCGACGTCCGAACGAGATTTTGCCAACTCGTTCACGCGACGTCATTTTGACGGCTAAACATGCGCCGGGACCGGCTTGAGCGCAACAATGCAAATGCGGCGTTCACGAAGTATTTATACCCGATTGACGGCGCATTGCCGGCGACTGCGCGATCAGGAGCCAGACGGCGTCGGGGCGCACGATGCGCAGGGGGCCGGGAAGGGATTTAGATTGCTTCCGAGCTTCGTCTGTGGAACGACGCTTTTTTCAGCAAAGCCCGCGGGTTCGACATAGTCCCGAGGGGCTTATTCAGAGAAAGTCGCCATGCATCCCGCCGCCCGCATCGCCTCGGCGATCGAGATTCTCGAAGAGATCGAGACACGTCGCCGCCCCGCCGCCGATGCGCTGAAGGACTGGGGCCTGGCGCACCGTTTCGCCGGCTCGAAGGACCGCTCGGCCATCGCCTCGCTGGTTTTCGACGCTCTGCGCCGCCGCGCCTCCGCCCGCTGGATGATGAAAACGGAGACGCCGCGCGGAGAAATGATCGGCGCGCTGCATTTGGCCCGATTGATGCCGGCGGAAGAAATCGACGCCCAGTTCAGCGGCTCGGGCCATGCGCCTGCGCCGCTCGACGAGGCGGAAAGGCGCAACCTCGAAGCCGCCGATCTCGGCGGCGCGCCGGACTGGGTTTTGGGCGATTTCCCGGAATGGCTGGCGCCGCATCTCGCGCGCGCCTTCGGCGACAAGGCGGGCGAGGAGGGGCGGGCGCTGGCCGCGCGCGCACCGCTCGACCTGCGCGTCAACGGCCTGAAAGCCAGCCGTGCGGACATGCTGGCCGAGCTTGCGCATCTTGCGCCGGTCGCCTGCGACCATGCGCCGCTCGGAATTCGCATCGCGCAGGGGGCCGGCGGACGCGCCCCGGCGCTCGCCGCCGAACCGGCCTATGTGCGCGGCCTCGTGGAAATCCAGGACGAAGGCTCGCAGATCGCGGCGCGCCTCGCCCGCGCCGCTCCGGGCGAGCAGGTTCTCGACCTTTGCGCCGGCGGCGGCGGCAAGACGCTCGCCATGGCCGGCGACATGGACAATCGCGGCCAGATCTACGCTACCGATTCCGACGGGCGGCGGCTGACGCCGATTTTCGCGCGGCTGGAGCGTGCCGGCGTTCGCAACGTTCAGGTGCGGGCGCCGCGCGGGCCGCATGCCGATCCTGTCGCCGATCTCGCCGGCGCCTGCGATCTCGTGCTGGTCGATGCGCCCTGCACGGGGGTGGGAACCTGGCGGCGCAATCCCGACGCCAAATGGCGCATGCGGCCCGGCGCGCTGGAGCAGCGCATCAAAGCCCAGACCGAAATCCTTTTACGCGCCGCCACTTATCTGAAGCCGGGCGGGCGGCTGGCCTATGTCACCTGTTCGCTGCTGTGCGAGGAAAACGAGGACCGCGTGACGGAGTTTTTGGGCCGTCACCCCGATTTTTCCGCCGAGCCGCCAGAAGAAACCTTGCAGAAGGCAGGGTTGGCCAGCCTTGCGGGCGCGGCTTCATCGCATGGTCCGGGCTTGCGGCTCAGCCCGGCGCGCCATGACGTCGACGGCTTCTACATCGCCGTGCTGCGGCGCGGCTGATCTTCGGAGGAGACTTGTTGCGCGCGGGCCAGAAGCTTCAGCGCCGGCGCGGGGGCGGGGCGCGGCGGCTGGCGCAGGTCGGCGGCGAGAGACCAGCGCCCGTGCCGGCCAGCGCAGGCCTGTTCGGAGGCGAGGGCGCCAAAGGCCTCGCGGGTCATTTTTCCACAGCGGAGCAAGTCGGAGGTGGCCGAAGCCTCTTTGAAGTCGATCAAAGCGAAATTCCAGCGCTGCAATTGCGCGGCGAGATTGTTCACGCCGCGGACAAAGGCCTCCTGGTCCTCGGCGAATATCCGTTCCACGGTGAAAATGCCGCCGCCGGCGACGCCGATCAGGCCGGCGATCAGGCGCCCCGAGCGGTCGTAGACTTCCAGCGAATGGGCGAAGCCCGCGTCGTAGAGATCGCCGAGCGCCAGTTCGAGCGAAAGCTTGCGTTCGTGCGCCGGCTGGGCTTCGGCGCAAAGGGCGAGGACGCGGTCGAAGGATTCGTCGAGGGCGACACGATGCGCTTCCGAGCGCCCGTCGCTCATCGACCTGGGAAAATCGCTTGGGCGCAGCACGGCGCGGCCGGGCGGCGACCACAGGACGGTCAGGCCGAGCAGGGCGCGCGGCGTCATCCCGCGCCAGAAAACCTCGATCAGGTCGCTGGGCGCGAGCGAGGACGCTCGCCCGCAAAAGCCGTCCGGGCGCGAGCGCAGCGCCGGGAAAAAAGCCCTGGGTGAAACGGCTTGCAGCGCGAAAAGCGCGAGGTTCCTGGCCAGGCGCGGCGCGCGGCGAGGCGCCAGCCAATGGCGCAGGGCGCGCAGGTTGCGGCCGAGCCAGGCCGCCGGCTTCTCGGCCAGCATCTTTTTTCGCGCGGCGCGGCGCTGCAGGCGGGTGGGGGCGGGCGGCCCCTGGTCGTCGAGCCCTGCGGAGAAAAGTTCGGCGATGCGCAGGGCGCGCTGCTGCAAAGGCATTTGCGCGAGTTCGAGGAGGCGGGGGTCGGACATTTCTTCTCCGGATTGGTCGTTCCGGGAGAATTGACAGGTCCGGCTTGCCGCCCTGTTCGGCAAAAACTTAAAATGCCGGTTTAAAGCCGTTAATTTTCAGCGTTCCCGGCCAATGGCGGGCAAAATTCGGCGTTGTCGTAAAGTCTTTATTTGCGCGCAATTGCCCTTTATGCCGCAATCCGCTCTTTTTGCCGGATGCGGCAGGCCCTAGAATCGGCGCGATTCGGCGGCGTGGAGCCAATTCCGGCCTAAGATTTCGATCCGGCCTCGATCAGGGGACGCCATGAATTATATGGGCAAGATCTTGTCACGCCAGAGCGGCGAAGCATCCGGCGCTTTGTCCGGCGCGGCGCCCTTCGGGGCCTACGAGCGCATGTTGGCCCTGCGCTACATGCGCTCGCGCCGCCATCGCTGGCTGCCTTCCGCCATCGCCGGCCTGTCGGTGACCGGCATTACGGTGGGCGTGATGGCGCTGATCGTCGTCATGTCGGTGATGAACGGCATGCGCGACGAGATGATGTCCAAGCTGATCGGCGTCAACGGCCATATTTTCCTTCAGCCGGTCGATACGCCGATGACCGACTACAAGGAGCTGACCGCGACGCTGGAGAAAGTTCCCGGCGTGACCATGGCCTTTCCAATGGTCGAGAGCGCCGCCGGCATTTCCTCGCCGCAGAACCAGACCGGCGCGTTGGTGCGCGGCGTCACCGAGGCTGACGTGAAGCGCCTGCCGGGCATTGTCGGCAACGTCAAACAGGGGACGCTCGACAATTTCGACAAGGCCGAGGGCGTGGCGATCGGCCAGCGCATGGCGGAAAATCTCGGCGTGCGGGTCGGCGACAGCGTCTCGATCCTGACTGCGCATGGCGCGCAGACTCCCTTTGGCGTGACCCCGCGAATAAAGGCCTATCCGGTGCGGGCGATTTTCCAGTCCGGCCTGTTCGATTTCGACCAGCTCATCGTCTTCATGCCGCTCGCCGACGCGCAGGAGTTTTTCAACAAGCCCGGCGAGGCCAGCATCATCGAGGGGTTCGTCGCCCATCCCGACAACATGGACACCGTGCGGGCGGCGATCGGGCAGGCCGTCGAGCGGCCATCGATCCTGACCGACTGGCGCCAGCGTTACAAAAGCTTCTTCGACGTGCTGAAAGTCGAGAGCGACGCCATTTTCCTGATCCTGGCGATCATCGTCGCCGTCGCCTCGCTGCTGATCGTGCAGGGGCTGATCCTGCTGGTGAAGGACAAGGGGCGCGACATCGCGATCCTGCGCACGATGGGCGCGACGCGCGGCGCGGTCCTGCGCATCTTCATCCTGACCGGCCTGTCGATCGGCGTCATCGGCTCGGTGCTGGGCGTCGCCCTCGGCGTGCCGCTGGCGCGCCATCTGGAGGACATCCGCGAATTCGTCAATCGCGTCTTTAGCCTCAACCTGTTTCCCGCCGACATCTATCATCTGTCGCAATTGCCTTCGGCGCTCGATCCGCACGAAGTCGCAGTCGTGGCGATAATGACCCTGTGCCTGTCCTTCCTCGCCACCATCTACCCGGCCTGGCGGGCGGCGCGGCTCGACCCGGTCGAGGCCCTTCGCCATGAATGAACTCGTGCAAGACTCCGTAAATCGATCGGCAAACGAACTGCTGCGGCCGACCCTGAAACTGTCGGGCGTCGTGCGTCGCTACAGGGAAGGCGAGGGTTTCCTTGAAATCCTGCGCGGCGCCGATGCGGCGCTCTGGCCGGGGCAGGCGGTGGCGCTGGTCGCCCCGTCCGGCGCCGGCAAGTCGACGCTGCTGCACATCGCCGGCCTGCTGGAAAAAGCCGACGACGGCGAGGTGGAGATCGACAGCCAGCCGACATCCGGCATGAATGACGCCCAGCGCACGGCGCTCCGCCGCAACAATATCGGCTTCGTCTATCAGTTCCACCATCTGCTGCCGGAATTCACGGCGGTGGAAAATGTCATGACGCCGCAGATGATCGCCGGCCTGAGCAAGGCCGAGGCGCGCAAGCGCGCCGGCGAATTGCTGGATTATCTCGGCCTTTCAGGGCGCGGGACGCATCGTCCGTCCGAGCTTTCCGGCGGCGAGCAGCAGCGCGTCGCCATCGCCCGCGCCGTCGCTAACGCGCCGACCTTGCTGCTGGCTGACGAGCCGACCGGCAATCTCGATCCCGAAACCGCCGATCGGGTCTTCGCCGCGCTGATGTCGCTGGTCCGCGCGACGGGGCTGGCGGCGCTGATCGCGACTCACAATCTCGATCTTGCGGCGCGCATGGATCGGCGGCTGACTTTGCGCAACGGACTGCTGGTTGAAATGCAATGAAACACAACCTGCGGACTGCGAACAGTCATCAAACCGTCTTGCGACGCTGGCGCCTATTCCTCATTTTTCAGGGGATTGGCGATGTTCTTCAGCCTTTGCCGCCCAAGCTGTTGTCCACAGGCCTGTTTTCGACTTATCCACAGGATGACGTGCATTAACTTACTGAAATACAAGGCGCTTGCCTGTCGTAAAAATGTGACTGCGGCGAATCGGCGCGGACGGGACATAAAAAGCTCATAAGGTGAACGTTGCCGGCATTGTCCTGTCGGCGCCGCCGCCGCAACGGGACGGCCGCGTTTCCCGCTGGCGATTGCGGCGCGGCTTTGTATGGTCGGCGGGGATTCGGCGTTCAAGCCGCGTGGAGGCAGGGGATGATCGAAGAGACGATTGCCAGGGTCGGCTTCGTCCATCTGCACGTGCATACGTCCTTCTCGTTGCGAGAGGGCGCGATTCCCGTTGGCAAGCTGTTGAAACTCGCCGTGGCCGACGTCCAGCCCGCCCTGGCGGTGACTGACGGCAACAATCTGTTCGGCGCGCTCGAGATTTCCGAGAAATGCGCCAAGGAGGGGGTCCAGCCGATCACCGGCTGCCAGTTGACCGTGGATTTCGGCGACGCTGAGGATTTTCGTAATCGCGGCGAGGTTTTGGCGCTCGACGCTCCGCAAGCCCATATCGTCCTGCTGGCGCAGAACGAACTTGGCTATTCCAATCTGATGCATCTGGTGTCGCAGGCCTGGCTCGAGGTCGAGCCGGGCGACACGCCGCATGTCTCCGTGGCGCAACTGGCGCAGGCGAGCGAGGGGCTGATCGCGCTCAGCGGCGGCCCGCGCGGCCCGCTCGACCAGGCGTTCCGGGCCGGCAAGCCCGACGCCGCCCGCGCGCGGCTCGCGGCGTTGGCGCCCCTGTTTCCGCGCCGGTTCTACATCGAGTTGCAGCGGCACGGGCTGGAGAGCGAAGCGCAGGTCGAGCCGCTGCTGGTCGACCTCGCCTATGCGGAAAAACTGCCGCTGGTGGCGACCAACGAGCCCTATTTCGCGGCGGCGTCGGATTATGAGGCGCATGATGCGCTGCTGTGCATTGCCGATGGCGCGGTCGTGAGCCAGGACGACCGCCGCCGCCTGACGCCCGAGCACCGCTTCAAGACCCGCGCGGAAATGGTGGAGCTTTTCGCCGACCTGCCCGAGGCGACACGCAACAGCGTCGAGATCGCCCTTCGCTGCGCTTACAGGCCCCTGACGCGCAAGCCGATCCTGCCCAATTTCACCGAAGGGACGGACGAGGCGGCCGAATTGCGCGCCCAGGCCGAGGCGGGGCTCGCCGACCGCCTCGCGAAGCATGGCCCGGCCCCCGGCCATACCGAGGAGGATTACGCGAAAAGGCTCGAATTCGAACTGTCGATCATCGAGCGGATGAAATTCCCCGGCTATTTCCTGATCGTTTCGGACTTCATCAAATGGGCGAAGTCGCAAGGGATTCCCGTCGGGCCGGGGCGCGGCTCGGGCGCCGGCTCGCTGGTCGCCTACGCGCTGACCATCACCGATCTCGACCCGATCCGCTTTTCCCTGCTTTTCGAGCGCTTCCTCAATCCCGAACGCGTCTCGATGCCGGATTTCGACATCGATTTCTGCCAAACCCGCCGCGACGAGGTGATCGCCTATGTCCGCCGCCGCTATGGCGCGGACAAGGTGGCGCAGATCATCACCTTCGGCTCTTTTCTGGCGCGCGGAGTCCTTCGCAATGTGGGACGCGTGCTGGAAATGCCGCTCGGCCAGGTGGACAAGCTCGCGAAAATGGTGCCGCAGAACCCCGCCGCGCCGGTCTCGCTGAAACAGGCGATCGAATCCGAGCCGCGCCTGCGCGAAGAGGCGGAAAAGGATTCGCGGGTCAAGCAGCTTCTGGAAATCGCGGAAAAGCTCGAAGGGCTTTATTCCAACGCCTCGACCCATGCGGCGGGCATCGTGATCGGCGACCGGCCGCTCGACCATCTGGTGCCGCTCTATCGCGATCCGAAATCCGACATGCCGGCGACTCAGTTCAACATGAAATGGGTCGAGCCGGCCGGCCTCGTCAAATTCGACTTTCTCGGGCTGAAAACCCTGACGACGCTGGCGACCTGCGTCGCCTTGCTGGAAAAGCGCGATATCGCGGTCGACCTGTCGAAAATCCCGCTCGACGACAAGAAGACCTTCGAAATGCTCGGACGCGGCGAGACGGTGGGCGTGTTCCAGCTGGAAAGCGCGGGCATGCGCAAGGCGCTGTCCGAAATGCGCGCCGACCGCTTCGAGGACATCATCGCGCTGGTGGCGCTCTACCGCCCCGGCCCGATGGCCAATATCCCCACCTATTGCGCGGTCAAGCTCGGCGAGGAGGACGCGGACTACATCCACCCGAAGATCGAGCCGGTGCTCAAGGAGACTTTCGGGGTCATCATCTACCAGGAACAGGTGATGCAGATCGCCCAGATCCTTTCGGGCTATTCGCTCGGCGAGGCGGACATGCTGCGCCGCGCCATGGGCAAGAAGATCAAGGCGGAAATGGACGCGCAGCGCGCGCGCTTCGTCGACGGCGCGGTCGAGCGGGGGCTGGAAAAGGCCAAGGCCGACGAAATCTTCGACCTGCTCGCCAAATTCGCGGACTACGGCTTCAACAAGAGCCATGCGGCGGCCTACGCGCTGGTCGCCTACCAGACCGCCTGGTGCAAGGCCAATTACCCGGTCGAGTTCCTGGCCGCGTCGATGACTCTCGACAAGAGCAACACCGACAAGCTGGCGGAATTCCGCAACGAGGCCACGCGCCTGGGTATGAAGGTCGATCCGCCTTCGATCAATTTTTCAGGTGTCGATTTCGACGTGCATCAGCGATTCCCAGGGCCTGCTGTCGATTCGTTATGCGCTGTCGGCGGTCAAGGGCGTCGGGGAGGGGCAGGCGGGGGCGCTGGTTTCCGCGCGGGGCCAAAAGCCTTTCCGAGACCTGAACGAGCTGGCGGCGCGGCTCAATCCACGCGAAGTCAACAAGAAGGTGCTGGAGAGCCTGGCGGCCGCCGGCGCCTTCGACGAGATCGAGCGCGACCGGGCGCGGGCCTTCGCCGCGGTCGAGCCGATCCTCGCCATGGCCAACCGCACGCAGGAAGAGGCGCTCGCCGGCCAGAGCGGGCTGTTCGGCGGCTCGGAGCCGGAAGCCCTGCGCATCCCGCGTTTCGACAATTGGTCGGCGGAGGAGAAGCTGCGGCGGGAGTTCGACGCCATAGGCTTTTTTATCTCGGGCCATCCGCTCGACGCCTACCAGGCTGTCTTGCAAAGATTGCGCGTCGACGGTGGCTGAGTTTCTCCCGCGCAGTGAAACAGGGCGCCTCGGCCGGGCGATTGGCGGCGACGGTGCTGGACCGCGCGGAACGACGCACCAAATCCGGCAACAAGATGGGCATCGTCACTTTGTCCGACCCTTCCGGGCAATACGAGGCGATCCTTTTCCAGGAGGGGTTGAACCAGTTTCGCGACCTCCTGGAGAAGGGCGCGACCGTGCTCGTGACCTTGCAGGCCAACGTCGAGGGCGAGGACGTGCGCGCCCGCATCACTTTGGTTGAAAAGCTCGACGAGGCGGCGGCGCGCATCCAGAAGGGCCTGCGGATTTTCTTGCGCGACGCGGCCTCCTTGCCGATGCTGGGCGAAAAGCTGAAGGGTCGAGGGGAGGGCGAGGTGACGCTGATCCTGCGGCTTGACGCGCCGGAACGCGACGTCGAGATCAAGCTGCCCGGCCGCTATCCGATCAATCCGCAGGCGTCGAACGCGATCAAGGCGATTTCCGGCGTGGCGGAGGTGGAGCTGGTCTAGCTCTACGCTCGTATACTATTCAGAGGCGATATCTTCCGAAACGATTGGGCCGAGCGTCTGCGCTACGGTCCAGGCGGCGTCGCTATTGTCGGCGTATTGACCTTTCTTGTTCGTAAACTGACCCTGAACGCAAACTTTTTTGTAGACGATTGGCTCAATTCCGCGCCGTTTTACGACGGCGTCCAGCACGATAGGCCCTGTCATTTCGTATACGCTCGCAATCGAGCCGTCGTTGATATTGCGAACGATTTGGTCGCAAACCTCCTGCAAAACAGGATTTCCGGGCGCGCTCGCCATGAAATAGTTTGTGATCTCGCCGTCGTTTACCGAAATAAAGACATTTTCTGTTCCTTCGTCGATATGTTTTTCTGGCCTGGCTGTAAAGTTCGCATCTATGTCAAGATAGATCCCGCCATGCTTTAATAGCACAAGTATCCTCCAGAAATCAGCCTTGGACGCGCCAATTCGTAGGCGCTTGTATGCGCGATTGATTTCTCCAGGATAATTATCTTGCACAAAACGGTCGCATTGTTCGTCATCGAACAGGTGATATTCGTATGTCGATGAGAGGAACCTATTAAATCTGAAACACATAAAAACCTGTTTTGTGACACGTCGCGTATAATTGGTCTGCCATACCACGCGCGGTATGCGACCGTTGGCAGGGGGCGCTCCCTTCGGCGCCAAATATGCGGGAATTTCCTGCCGCTGCTCGGGAAAAAGTCTCAGGTATAGTGAAAAAATGACCTTGTTGGCGTTGGCATAGACCTTGATCGTTCGATAGAGAATAGCATCAAGAATCGCCATGTGAATCGATGCTTCCTCGACAGGCCGCCCATCCAGCATGAATGGCGAAGTGTCAGCGTTGCTCTTATTCTATCAGAAGCGGACGCCTTGGACAGCCCTGACACAAAAGCGATCACAAGCCGCGCCTAGCCTTGAATTTTCGTACGCATCCGACCGGCACCGCAGGAAGTCTCCGATATCGCGGTTGCGAAGATCAAGCGGCGGCAGCGGCGATCTGGCGCGCTTTCCATCTCCAGGGTAGCAGGTCGTTGATCTGCTTGGCTGGATGGTCCGGCAGGCGCGCGAAGACGTCGGCGAGCCACGCTTGCGGGTCAATGTCGTTGAGCTTGCACGTCTCGATCAGGGTATAGACCGCCGCGGCCCGGCGACCGCCGGCGTCTGAGCCGGCGAATGTCCAGTTTTTGCGTCCGACGGCTATGCCCCTCAGGGCGCGTTCGGCGGCGTTATTCGTCAGGCAGACGCGGCCGTCGTCAAGGAACCGCGTGAAGGCGACCCATCGCGACAGACCGTAATTGATGTCCTTGGCGAGATCGGTCTTGGCCGAGAGTTTCGCGCGCTGTTCGGTCAACCACACGCGCAATTCCGCGACGAGCGGCGCGATGGTTTGCTTTCGCACGGCGACGCGCTCATCAGGTGGACGGCCGACGATCGTCCGCTCATAGGCGAAGATCTCGTCCATGCGGCGCACCGCCTCGGCCGCGATCGGCGACTTGGCGTCTTTCGCGTGATCGAACAGTTTGCGCCGCCAGTGCGCCCAACAGGCCGCTTCCTTGATCGGCGCGGGCTTGCGCGCCGCCTCATAGAGCGCGTCGTAGCCTTGGTAGGCGTCGGCCTGCATGATGCCGGTCCAGCCGGCGAGATGCTTTTGCGGATGTTCGCCGGCGCGGTTGCGCGAGTATTCGTAGAAGGCCGCCGGCGGCTCCTCACCGCCGAACGGCCGGTCGTCGCGGACATAAGTCCATAACCGGCCGGTCGCCGTCTTGCCTTTGGCCAGCACGGGAACCGTGGTGTCATCGGCGTGGATGCGCGCGCCGCGCAGGACATGGGCTTTCAGCGCGACCAGGATCGGATCGAGCGTCACCACGCTGGCGCCGACCCAATCGGCGAGCGTGGAGGTGTCGATTTCGATCCCTTCGCGGGCGTAGGTCGCGCTCTGCCGGTTGAGCGGCTGATGCAGCAGGAACTTCGACACCAGGATCATGGCGAGCAGGCTGGGGCCGGCGAAGCCGCGTGCGATCGGATGCGAGGGTGCCGGCGGTTCGGTGATCGCCTCGCAATCCCGGCAGGTAAATTTCTCCCGCACATGCTCGATGATCTTCCAGCGACGCGGTTCGCTTTCCAGCGTCCGGGTCACGATCTCGCCCAGCTTGCGCAAGCGTTGGCCACCGCATTTGCCGCAAGCGCACGGCGCAGGCTCAACGACCCGCTCGACTGGCAGATCGTCCGGCAGTTTGCGCGGGCCGCGCGGCGCGCGCCTGTGCGTTTCCTTTGTGGCTTCCGACACGACCATTTCGGCTTTGGCCTGTTCGGCGCCCTGCGTCTCTTCGAGATCTTCAATCGCCAGTTCGAGCTGTTCGATCAGCTGCTTGCCGCGCTCCGACGATTGCCCGAACTGTTCACGCCGGGCCTTGGCGAGCAAAAACTTCAGGCGCTCGATCTCCAGCCGGGTGATCTTGGCTTCGCTCTGCGCGGCAAGATTTTCCGCCTCCTTCTGCGCCAACTGTTCGCGCTGCGCGAGGATCATCGCGTGGGCGCTGGCGAGGTCGGTAGGAAGCGGATCGGAGGCGTTTTTCACGCTCCGATTGAACCATATTTCGGGCGCAAAATCGTCAGCAAACAGTTGCCCGAGTCAATTGGCCGCAGTCACCCCGCCGCCTCCGGACGCCATGTTTTCTGCGGCATGCGCCAATCGATGCCAGAGAGGAGATAGGACAGTTGCGCCGCCGAGATCGTCACGACGCCATCGGCCATCGATGGCCACAAAAACAGGCCGCGCTCCAACCTTTTCACGAACAGGCAGGCCCCCTGACCATCATGCCAGATCACCTTCAAAAGATCGCCGCGGCGGCCGCGGAAACAAAATAGATTGCCGTTGTGCGGATTGCGCTTCAGCGTCTCCTGCACCTGCAACGCCAGAGAGTTGAAGCCTTTGCGCATGTCGGTGTGGCCGGTCGCCAGCCAGACACGGACGTCGCTCGACAGCCCGATCATCTCGACTCCACGACCATCATAATCCGCCTCAGCGCGACGGGATCAATGTCGGACGCGACGATCAGGCGCACGTCGCCGGGCAGGACGATCTCAACCCGCGACAGCGACCCGCTCGCCTTGGGGGCGTCGTCGACGCAGACGCGAACCATTTGCGGCGGCTCGATGGCAGGCTGCTGTAATTGGACGCGCAGTTCGCGACGCCAGGTGAACAATTGCCCCGGTGAAATTCCGTGACGCCGCGCCGTCGCGGAAGCAAGGCGAGGGCCCGCCAGGCTTTCGGTGACGATCCGCTGCTTTTCCTCGTTGGACCAACGGCGGCGACGCCCCGTCTCAACGATCGCCAGCCTTTCGACACTGTATGTATGACTATCCATACGGCCAATGTCTTATCGATCCGCCAGACCAATCAAGGCGGTCGCTCTCGGATGCATACGAATTTTCCCGCGCGGCGACAGACTTTCCAATCGGCTCTTGCGCGAACATCCTCCTGGCTCCGTCACGCGTGAGCCGCCGGCAACTGGAGTCGAGCCATGCGGCTGGAGCCCATCGAGCGGCCGCCGGGCCTGATGCTGCGGACGGTTTACTGGTTCATGCGTCGAAAATTCGGCAAGGTCATCACGCCTGTGAAGGTCGTGACGGCGCGCATCCCGAAATCGGCGCATCTGGCCTGGGCCATGGCGTCGCTGATGGAGAAGGGATTTACGCTCGACCAGAATTTGCAGAGCCTGCTGCACGCCCATATTGCGCAGATCAACCAATGCGCCTTCTGCATGGATATCGCCAGGGCCTATGCCTTGAGCGAGGGCGGCGCGGCGGCGAAGATCGACAAGTTGTCGCATTACCGCGACGATCCCGCTTTCACCGCCGCCGAACGCGCGGCGCTGGCCTATGTCGAGGAAGTCTCCAAGACCAAGGACGCCAGCGGCTCCACCTTCGAGGCTCTGCGGCAAAACTTTTCCGACGCGCAGATCGCCGAGATCACCCTTTTGAATGCGCTGGAGAATTGCTACAATCTCACCAACAGGCCTCTGGGCATCGAATCCGACGGACTGTGCGAACTGGCGGCCCGCCCATAGGGAGCCGGGAAGGGTTGGAACGGGCTCGAACGCGACCTTATGTTGATGAGGCGATAGAATTGGTTTCCAACGCCCTGCGCAGTCGCCCATGGCGGAGTAAAAGTGTGGCCGCTGGAGTAGGCGCAGCAGGCTTGGCGTGGAGGTTCCCTCATCCGTTCGGGCGCCTTATTCGAACCGCGTTCGCGCCTATCGTGCGGCCGGATGACAAGGAAGCCGATTGATCAGACGGGCGCCGCCGCACCTGCCCCTTGGGTCGAAAAGCTCCAGGCGGCCGATCTGGAGGCGGTCAGAACTCCTCGCCCAAATGGCGCATTCGTCTGTCGGGCGGCTTTGCGCAATCGGATTCAGCAAGCTAGGCAATGGCTGGCTTTACATATTGCTGGCGGCGCTGATCTTCGTCCATTGGGGTGTGTCCGGCGCCAAGACCATGCTTTACGCGGGCGCCAACGCGGCCTTGACGCATGCCGTTTATCCGATGATCAAACGACGTTATCTCCGCCGGCGCCCGTTCAGTGTCGATCCAGAGCTCTCGTCCCTGCTCGAAACCCTCGACGAACATTCGTTTCCGAGCGGCCACATCATGACGTTGTCGGCTGTTCTCGTTCCGATCGTGCTTTTCTGGTCGGGCTTCGCGGCGCCGGCGGCGCTGATGGTCTGTGGCCTCGCCTGGTCCCGGGTCGCGACCGCTCACCATTACCCGAGCGATGTTTTCGCGGGGGCGCTGTTGGGACTTCTGCGTCGGTTGTCCGATCTCCATGGCTCTCACGTCGGTCTGGTGATTTATTCGATCGGCCTTGCCAAAACCCCCGGCCCGTTATAAGAGGGCCGTCCATTCCACACGCGAATTAAGGCGAGCCTGCTTCAAGGCTTCGCTCCGGTGGCCCAGAAGGCCCAAAAATTCGCGGAGGCATAACCGGAGAATAATAATTCATGGCTCTTCCTGACTTCACCATGCGCGGCCTGCTCGAGTCCGGCGCCCATTTCGGCCACCAGTCGCATCGCTGGAACCCGAAAATGGCTCCTTATATTTTCGGCGTCCGCAACAACATCCACGTCATCGACCTCGCCCAGACCGTGCCGCTGCTGCACCAGGCGCTGAAGGCGGTCTCCGACACGGTCGCCAAGGGCGGCCGCGTGCTGTTCGTCGGCACCAAGCGCCAGGCGCAGGAGCAGATCGCCGACGCCGCCAAGCGTTCGGCGCAATATTACATCAACTCCCGCTGGCTCGGCGGCATGCTGACCAATTGGAAGACCATTTCCGCCTCGATCTCCCGTCTGCGCAAGCTTGACGACCAGCTCGGCGCCGGCGCCTCGGGCCTGACGAAGAAAGAACGCCTGATGCTCTCGCGCGAGCGTGAAAAGCTCGAAAAGGCGCTTGGCGGCATCAAGGACATGGGCGGCACGCCCGACCTGATCTTCGTCATCGACACCAACAAGGAGCAGCTGGCGATCAAGGAGGCGGCCCGCCTGAAGATTCCGGTCGCGGCCATCCTCGACACCAATTGCGATCCGGACGGCATCACCTTCCCAATTCCTGGCAATGACGACGCCGGCCGCGCCATCGCGCTTTACTGCGATCTGATCGCCCGCGCCGCGCTCGACGGCATTTCGCGCAGCCAGGGCTCGCTCGGCATGGATATCGGCGCCTCGGAAGCCCCGGTCGTCGCCGAACTGCCCGCGGAAGCTGAAGTCGCCGCGGAAGCTCCGGCGGAGCAGTTCGAACTGCTGACCGCGCCGCGCGGCGCGCCCGACGATCTCGCCAAGTTGACGGGCGTCGGCCCGCAGCTGGTGAAAAAGCTCAACGACGCCGGCGTGTTCCACTACTGGCAGCTCGCGGCCATGACGCCCGCCGACGTCACCAAGCTCGACGGCGAGCTCAAGCTCAACGGGCGTATCGAGCGCGACGGCTGGATCGAGCAGGCGCGCGGCCTCGTCGCGGCCTGATTTTCACCCGGTCGGCAGATTGAACGTTGGCGCGCCGGGTCTTGCTTGGCGCGCCTTCTCTATGACGACGACAGGAAAACTGTCGTCGAGGCTTCACATTTCCCCGTTTTCTATAGGACGCGGCGCCGATGCGCCGGCCGAACACCGAAGGACAGAATTCATGGCCACTATCACCGCCGCAATGGTGAAGGACCTGCGCGAAAAGACCGGCGCGGGCATGATGGACTGCAAGGGCGCGCTCAACGAGACCAACGGCGACATCGAAGCCGCCATCGACTGGTTGCGCAAGAAAGGCCTGTCCAAGGCCGCGAAGAAATCCGGCCGCATCGCCGCCGAAGGCTTGGTCGGCGTCGCCGTGCGCGGTGCGACCGGCGTGGTGGTCGAAGTCAATTCGGAAACCGATTTCGTCGCCCGCAACGAGGAATTCCAGGCTTTGGTCAAGACCATCGCCTTGGTCGCGGTCGAAAAGGGCGAGACCGACGTCGAAGTCCTGAAGAACCAGCATTATCCCGGCGACGCCGGCACGGTGGCCGACGCCATTTCCAACGCCGTCGCGACGATCGGCGAGAACATGACGCTTCGCCGCGTCGCGTGCTTGCAGGTTTCGCAGGGCGTGATCGGCCAATATGTCCACAATTCGATCGGCGAGGGCCTCGGCAAGATCGGCGTGCTCGTCGCGCTCGAATCGACCGGCGGCGAGGCTGAGCTTGCCGAACTCGGCCGCAAGATCGCCATGCATGTCGCCGCCACGGGCCCGCTGGCGCTCGACGCCTCCGCCATCGACCCGGCGGTGCTGGAGCGCGAGAAGAACGTGCTGCGCGAAAAGAACGCCGGCAAGCCGCCGCATGTGCTGGACAAGATTGTCGAATCCGGCCTGAAGACCTATTTCAAGGAAGTCACGCTGCTCGAGCAGCCCTATATCCACGACAACGCCAAGACGGTGGCGCAGGCCGTGGCCGAAGCGGCCAAGACCGTCGGCGCGCCGGTCGCGCTGAAGGGCTTCGTCCGCTACGCGCTCGGCGAAGGCATCGAGAAGCAGGAATCGGACTTTGCGGCGGAAGTCGCGGCCGCGGTGAGCGGCGAGGCCTGAGGCTCATCGTTCTGCTTGAAAGGCGGTCCCTCGGGGCCGCCTTTTTTGTTATGCGCGATCGTCAGAGAGGGGCCGGCGCCGAAAACGAGTTACCGCCGGAGTCCGCCTGCCAGAGCGTCCTCCCGCGCGAAAACCACCGCGAATCCGTCGCCATGAATCTTCTTCCAGCCGGGACGATTTTCGAAGCTTTGGAGGATCGGCGCCTGAGGCGGGAAGATGATCCAGTCGATCTTGTATTTGGCGAGTTCGCCGTCGAGCGTCGGCGAGGCCAAATCGGTCATCCGGAAAAAGCTCTGGGTGAAGGCGTCGCCATACATGTCGGTCCGCCCGTCGATGAATGGCCGGACATGCGAAAAGATGAGATAGCCGCCGAAGCCCAATTCGTTCAGGACCGGCTTTTGGCGCAAATCCGCCGGCACGGCGGCGAGGGCGGAGATCGGCGCGCCCGGGCCGTCGACGCGCTGGACGGGCAGGGCGAGGCGCAGCGCCGCCATGAGCGCCATCGCCGCGACCGAGGCGACAAAGGCGAAACGATCGAGGCCCATCCTCCGCAACTCGTCTTTCGCCGGCGAGAACGACGCGGCCATCGGTCCGGCGAGCAGCAGCGGCGCGATAATGGCGAGCACCATTTGCTGACGGACCTGATGCAGGGCCATGTGAACGAGGCCGAGGAGGATCGCCAGCCGCAATGGCGCGAGACGGACTGGGCGGAAGAACGCCAGTCCGACGAGAGCCAGCAGCGCAATCTCCATCGGTTGCAGATGCTCGAAGCTCGCGGGGCGCCATTCCGTGATCTCGGTCAGAAACGATAGGTTCATGACCCCAAGCGGATAGAGGAACGCCTTGTAAAACTGAGGATTGATCAAGGCGGCGCAGGCCGCGGCCAAGCCGAAGACCGCCCAGTCGCGCAATACCCGCGCCCGGCGCTCCGCCGGCGCGGCGAGAATGGCTTCGAGCGCGAAGGGACCGGCAAGCGCGAGGCCGAGCAGGAAGCTGGCGTGCATGTTCGCCCAGAGCGCCATCAGGGGAAGCATCAGCATCGAGGGGGCGCGGTCGGCGTCGCGCGCCGCCAGCAGTCCTGATGTCCAGGCCGCGAGCAGCGCCAGCGCGAAAACATGCGGCCGCGCCAGCAGGCTGCCGGAAACGAGGCTGAAGCTCAACAGCATCAGGACAAGGAGCGGCGTCCCGCCGAGGCCGTCGCGCACGGCGCGACGCGTCACGATCAGCAGCGCCATGGCGACGCCGGCGCCGGTGAGGACGACGACGCCGCTCCAGCCGGCGAGGCGATAGGCGCCCTGGAGCAGGAGTTCGCTCAGCCATTCGTGCGCCGACCAGGGCGCGCCGGGCATGGTGAAGGAAAAGGGGTCGGCCGTCGGAACGGCGCCATGCGCAAAAATCCACGCGCCGGTCGCCAGATGCCACCAGGTGTCGGGGTCGTTCAGGACCGCCGGCGAGCCGATCGCCACGGCGAAGGCGAACAACGGGGCGACCAGGGGGAGAAATTCCGCTGGCGCGATGGGGAGGCGCGCGGTCGCAGCGGCGGGGATGGGAGAGGTCGAAGACGTCATGCGCCGACTATTCCGAAAAAACTTTAATATTGTGCGGCGGCGGTGGGGCGCGCCGCTTCGGCTTGTGCAAACTTGCGCCTTTGCCTATGAAATCACCGCGCCGCATCGAATCGCGCGCCTCGCGCAGGAGAAGACGCCATGACCGACGCACCCAAGGTTCCGCAGTGGAAACGCGTGGTGGTCAAGCTGTCGGGCGAGGCGCTGCAGGGCGTCCAGACGCACGGCCTTGATTCCGAGACCCTCGACCGCATGGCCGACGACCTGGTTTCGGCCGCCGAACTCGGCGTCGAGATCGCGGTGGTGATCGGCGGAGGCAATTTCTTTCGCGGCATCCAGGGCGCGGACAAGGGCATCGAACGGGCGCGGGCGGATTCCATCGGCATGCTGGCGACGGTGATGAACGCGCTGGCGATCGAATTCGCCGTCGAGCGGCGCGGCCGGCCGGCGCGCGCGCTGTCGGCCATCCCCATGCCCTCGCTATGCCAGCCCTTTTCCCGCCAGGCGGCGCTGCATCATCTCGGCAAGGGCCGGATCGTCATTCTCGCCGGCGGCACCGGCAATCCCTTCTTCACCACCGACACCGGCGCGGCGCTGCGTGGCGCGGAGCTGTCCTGCGACCTGATCATGAAGGCGACGCAGGTGGACGGCGTCTATACCGCCGACCCGAAAAAGGACCCGACGGCCAGCCGCTACGAGCGGCTGACCCATGACGAGGCGATCGCCAAAAATCTCGCCGTCATGGATACGGCCGCCTTTGCTCTTGCGAGAGAGAACCGGATTCCGATAATCGTCTTCTCCATCGCCGAACCCGGCGCCATTACCGCGGCGCTGGAAGGGCGGGGCAAGTCGACCCTTGTCGTTCCCTGATGTTCGTGCATTAATCCGGCGTGCATTATCCGGCGTTTCGACGCCGTTCTGGACAGGTGTGACATGAGTGCTCAATTCGATCTGGCGGAACTCAAGCGGCGCATGCAGGGGGCGATCCAGGCGCTCAAGCACGAACTGGGCGGCCTGCGCACCGGCCGCGCCTCCGCGGCGCTGCTGGAGCCGGTGATGGTCGAGGCCTATGGCCAGGCCATGCCGATCAACCAGGTCGCCACCGTTTCGGTGCCGGAATCCCGCGCCCTTGCGGTGCAGGTCTGGGACAAGGGCATGGTCGGCGCGGTGGACAGGGCCATCCGCGACGCCAATCTCGGGTTGTCGCCGACGTCGAGGGCCAGATCCTGCGCATCCGCATTCCCGAGCTGAACGAGCAGCGCCGCAAGGAGCTGGCGAAGATCGCGCATAAATATTCCGAGGAATCGCGCGTCGCCGTCCGCCACGTCCGCCGAGACGGCATGGACGTGCTCAAAAAGCTGGTCAAGGACAAGGCGATCAGCGAAGACGACGAGAAGCGGCACGAGCACGAGGTGCAGAAGGCCACCGACGCCGCCATCGTCGAAATCGACCAGGCGCTGGCGGCCAAGGAAAAGGAAATCATGCAGGTCTGAACGGACAGGAGTGAATATGCCGGCGTCTGCGCGGCGGAAGCGTCGTTTCCGGCTGCGGGAATATGTTAAGCGTTCATGACGCGGGGTTTTTTACGGACGATTGCGCTGTCAGGTCTTTCGGACGCGGTCCGGACGAGACCGTTGGGGCTGTTTTCGGCGGGCGGACGGGGCTTGATGAGCGAAAATCAGGGTTTGACGCCGGCGCCGCGAACTGCGCATCCAGCCAGGCGCCGCTGCATGTCGGAGTCATCATGGACGGCAACGGCCGCTGGGCGGCGGCGCGCGGGCTGCCGCGCTTCGAGGGCCATCGCCGCGGCGTGGAGGCGCTGCGGCGCACGGTGCGCGCAGCCAGCGAACTCGGCGTCCGCTATCTGACCGTCTACAGTTTCTCCAGCGAGAACTGGACGCGGCCGGCCCAGGAAATATCCGAACTGATGGGCCTGCTGAAATATTTCATCCGCAACGATCTCGCCACCTTGCATGAATCCGGCGTGCGGGTCCGGGTGATCGGCGAACGCGACAATCTCAAGCCCGACATCGTCTCCCTGCTGGAAGAGGCGGAAACGCGCACCCGCGACAATGACAAGCTCGACCTCATCGTCGCCTTCAATTACGGCGCGCGCCACGAAATCGTCGAGGCGGCGCGCGCCCTGGCGCGCGAGGCGGCGGCCGGGCGGCTGCGTCCCGAAGCGATCGACGAGGCGGTTTTCGCCGCGCCGCTTGCAGACCGCGGGACGCCCGATCCCGATCTCATCATCCGCACCTCCGGCGAAATGCGCCTGTCGAATTTCCTGATGTGGCAGTCGGCTTATAGCGAACTGGTGTTCCTGCCGATCTACTGGCCGGATTTCGACCGCGGGCCTTCGAGTCGGCCATCGAATCTTTCGCGCCCGCGAAAGGCGGTTCGGCGGCGTCGGCCCGCGCGTTCGGCAAGCGTCGGCGCATGATCGGCGTCATGAGCGCGCGCTGCCGCGCTGACTCGCCGCCGGAAACGCGACGCTCCGGGCCGCCAGCGCGCCGGGCTTGATGGCTCGCCATCACCTCGGCGATCTCTGGGTTCGCGCGCGCTTCGGCGCTGGTCCTGGTCGCGGCGGCGGTCGGCGACGCTGATGTGCCGGCGGCGCGGTTTTCGTGCTTTTCTGGCTGGTCGCCGCCCTGGCCGTGCATTGGGAATGGCAACGCCTGATCGGCGCGCCGCTGCCCTGGATCCGGCTGTTTCGCCGGCGGGGCTGCGCTGTGCCTCGCGGCGCGCTCTTCCGCTTCGGGCGGCGCGAAATGGCTTTTCTGCTGGCGCTCGCCGCCGGCTTCTGCGCCTGGGCGGCCGGGCGGGGCTTCCGCCTGTGGGCGGCGGCCGGCGTGTTTTACGCCGGCGGCCTGCTGCTGGCGACGTATCGCCCTTCGCCACGCGCCGTTTTTCGGCGTTTGCGCCATAGGCTGGCTGTTCGCGGTGGTCTGGGGCACGGATGTCTGCGCCTATTTCGGCGGCCGGCTGATCGGCGGCGCCGAAGCTCTGCTCCGCGCATCTCGCCGGGCAAGACCTGGTCGGGCTTCCTGGTCGGGGTCTTCTGCGGCGCGAGCCTTGGCGCGGTGGTCGCGCATCTCTGGCGCGACGTCAAGGCGCCGCTCCTGCCGCTGTTCCGCTCGGTCTTGTGGCGGCGCCCTGGCGCAGGGCGGCGACCTGTTGGAATCCTGGGTCAAGCGCCGTCACAACGTCAAGGATTCGAGCCGTCTCATCCCCGGCCACGGCGGCTTCATGGACAGGCTCGACGGCTTTGTCGCGGCGGCGATCTTCGCCGCCTTGTTCGGACTTTTTCGCGGCCTGCCGTCACGCCGCGGCCGGTCTGTTCTTCTGGCCATAGGATCATCATGCCCGCCGCAGCCGTCTCAGGCGAAACAATCGCCCCGAAAAAACTGACCATTCTCGGTGCGACAGGCTCGATCGGCCGCTCGACCGAGGCGGTCATCCTCGGCGCGCCCGGCGCTTTTGAAACTGTGGCGGTCGCGGGCGGCCGCGACGCAAAAAGCCTGGCCCGCGTCGCCCGGATCCTCGGCGCGAAATTCGCCGCGGTCGCCGAGCCCTCGGCCTATGACGAGCTGAAAGCCGAATTGTCCGGCTCCGGGATCGAGGCCGCCGCCGGCCCCGAGGCGCTGAAGCAGGCCGCCTGCATGCAGGCCGATCTCGTGATCGGTGCGATCGCCGGCGCGGCCGGCGTCGAGCCGACCTACGCCGCTGTCGAGGCGGGGCGCGACGTGGCGCTGGCCAACAAGGAATGCCTGGTCTGCGCCGGCGAGCCTTTCATGCGCAAGGCGCGCGAGAAAGGCGTCAGGATCCTGCCGATGGATTCCGAGCACAACGCCATCTTCCAGGCGCTCGGCGGCGAAAGCGCCGACCGGATCGAAAAAATGTGGCTGACCGCCTCCGGCGGTCCGTTCCGGACCTGGAGCGCCGAAAAAATCGCCGCCGCGACGCCGGAACAGGCGCTGGCCCACCCCAATTGGGCGATGGGGCCGAAAGTCACCGTCAATTCCGCCAGCCTGATGAACAAGGGGCTGGAGCTGATCGAAGCGCTGCATGTTTTCGGCGTCGACGCGAAAAAGCTCGACGTGCTGGTGCATCCGCAGTCGATCGTGCACGGGCTCGTCTCCTTTTCCGACGGAGCGGTGACGGCGGGCATGGCTGTGCCCGACATGAAGGTGCCGATCGCCCATTGCCTCGCCTGGCCGGAACGCGTGCCGACGCAGGCCCGCCGTCTCGATTTGGCCGAAATCGGCGCGTTAACATTCGAGAAGCCGGATTTTTCGCGCTTTCCGGCCTTGCGCGTGGCCATGGACGCGTTGGCGGCCGGCGGCGCGATGCCGACCATTCTCAATGCCGCGAACGAGATCATGGTCGCCGCGTTTCTTGAGAAACGCATTGTATTTCAATGATATCGCAAAAAATGTTGAAGCGATTCTTGAACTTTTCGCGCGGGAAGGCGGGGCGGGAACGCCGGCAGATGTAGCGTCGGCGCTCGCCGTTGACCATATTGTGCGAGAAAGGTCGCTGGCGCGGCTTGCAGGGGTTTCCCGTTAACCCGCGTTCCGGCATGGTAAGACACTGGTAACCATTCGTGCGTCAACTGGGGCTCGCTCCCGTGCGCGCCGAGTCGGGGAGTTGTCATGTCAGTTTTCCATTCGCTGTGGACATTGGGATCCTATCTCGTGCCCTTCATTTTCGTGCTCAGCCTGGTCGTGTTCTTTCACGAATTCGGGCATTTCCTGGTCGGACGGCTGTGCGGCGTGAAGGTCGACGCCTTTTCCATGGGCTTTGGGCCGGAAATTGCCCATTACACCGACCGCCACGGCACGCGCTGGCGGCTCGCCGCCCTGCCGCTCGGCGGCTATGTCCGCTTTCACGGCGACGCCAACGGGGCGAGCGAACCCGATTTCGAAGCCGCCGACGCCATGCCGGAATCCGAGCGCGCGGTTTCGTTTTTCGCGCAGAAGGTGTGGAAGCGGGCGGCCGTGGTCGCGGCGGGGCCGCTGGCCAATTTCGTGCTGGCGCTCGTCATTTTCACCAGCCTGTTCTATTTCTCGGGCCGGCAAATTCTCACCCCGCGCGTCGAAAGCGTGATCGCGGGCGGCAGCGCCGCCGCCGCCGGATTCCAGAAGGGCGATCTCGTCGTCTCGATCGATGGCCAGAAGATCGATGGCTTCCTCGACATGCAGCGCATCGTCGCGGTGTCGGGCGGCGTGAAGCTGCATTTCGTCGTCGAGCGCGACGGTCGGAAGGTGGATATCGACGCCACGCCTGAGCGCAAGGACATGAAAACGCCGTTCGGCGTCAATCGGCTTGGCGTTCTCGGCGTCGCGGCGGGCGGCAGCCCGGCGGACTGGCGGACGCAGACCTACAGCCTGCCGATGGCGGCTGTCGAGGCGGGTCGCGAAACCTGGTATGTCGTCGCTCAAACCGGCGCCTATCTCGGCGGGCTGGCCGCTGGCCGCGAATCGCCGCAGCAATTGTCCGGGCCGATCCGCATCGCTCAGGTTTCCGGCGAGGTCGCCAAGGCCGGCATGTCGCCCTTGTTAAATCTCGCCGCGATTCTCTCGATCTCCATCGGCCTCCTGAACCTTCTGCCGGTTCCGCTGCTCGACGGCGGCCATCTGCTCTATTTCGGCTTCGAGGCGGCGCGCGGCAAGGCGCTGACGCCGCGGGCGCAGGAGTTCGGCTTCAAGATCGGCCTGGCCTTCGTCGCGTCGCTGATGCTGGTGGCCACCTATAACGACATTGTCCGCCTGACGCGGCAATGGCTCAATCTGGGATAGGCGCGAGACAGTCGGCGGAGCGGTCCGGTGGCAAAGCCGGACCCCGGAATCCCGAAGCCCATTGCGCAGCCGCAATGGGCTTTTTCACGGCCGGAGCCGCTCCCCTCCCGCTTCAACCACCCGGAATTGCGGCGGAATTGGGTCGAAGGAGCGTGGCTTGCAGGCCACGGCATCGTAAAAAAACGGGACATTCGACCTTAGGCATTTGCAGGATTTTATAAACCTTGTAGAAGCAGAGTCGCAATGTTCAGGCTTGGATTGTGCTATCCAGTCCGTGTCTGGATTTACATGCGTCGGATTTGTCTGATCCGGCGTTCGTCGCATGGCTTAGGGCCTTGGGCGCAATAGTCACGGAGACCGGGTTTCAATGAAGTTTCGCCAAGGTCTTATGCGTCGGTCCGCGCTGGCGGCCCTTCTGGTCGTCGGCAACATGGCCGTTCCGGTCGTCGCGCGCGCCGCGGCGCCGATTGTGGTCGAGGGCAACAAGCGCGTCGACGCGGAGACGATCAAATCCTATTTCGTCGGCGGCGACGCCAATGACGCCATCAAGAAGCTTTACGGCACCGGCTATTTTTCCGACGTGCAGGTCAGCCACAGGGGCGGGACCCTGGTGGTGCGCGTCGTCGAGAACTCGACGGTCATCAATCACGTCGTCTTCGTCGGCAACAGCAAGGTGAAGTCGGAGGAGCTCGAGAAAGAGATCCAGTCGAAGCCGCGCGGCGGCTACAACCAGGCGACGGTCGACG
Organism: uncultured Alphaproteobacteria bacterium; assembly: GCA_963849665.1. GTDB lineage: Bacteria > Pseudomonadota > Alphaproteobacteria > Rhizobiales > Beijerinckiaceae > Rhodoblastus. The sequence continues at coordinate 39,060 of CAWKJW010000083.1, forward strand.
CCGACATTCAGCGCATCGAGGACGTCTACCGCCGCGCCGGCCGCTCGGGCGCCAGGGTGACGGCCCGCACGGTCCAGACGCCGCGCGGCACGATCGACGTGGTGTTCGACATCAATGAAGGCGAAAAGACCGGCATCAAGGAAATCCACTTCGCCGGCAACCACGTCTTTTCGACTCCGCGGCTGCTGGGTCTGATGGAAACGACGGAGATGAACTACCTGTCGTTCCTGAAGACGTCGGACGTCTATGATCCCGACCGCCTGGCCAAGGACGCCGAGGCGATCCGCCGCTATTACCTCAAGAACGGCTACGCCGATTTCCGCCTCATCGGCGACGGACGCGGTCTATGACCCGGCGAAGGGCGGCTATATCGTCACCATTACCGTCGAGGAAGGCGCGCAATATACCGTCAGCTCGGTGAATGTGGAATCGCATCTGCGCGGCGTCCCGGCCAGCTCTCTGAAGACGAAGTCTGGGTCCACAAGGGCGATATCTACAACGGCGACGCAGTGCAGAAATCGGTCGAGAAAATGACGGCCGAAATGTCCCGGCGCGGCTATCCCTTCACCCAGGTGACGCCGCGCGGCGAGCGCGATGCCGCCACGCACACGGTTTCGCTGGCTTTCGTCGCCGAGGAAGGGCCTCGCGTCTATATCGAGCGCATCAACGTCCGCGGCAATACCGCGACGCGCGATTACGTCATCCGCCGCGAATTCGATATCGGCGAGGGCGACGCCTACAACAAGGCGCTGATCGACAAGGCGGAGCGCCGCCTGAACGCCCTCGGCTTCTTCAAGAAGGTGAAAATCACCAACGAAGCCGGCAACTCCGCCGACCGCATCATCGTCGACGTCGATGTCGAAGAGCAGTCGACGGGCAATTTCTCGATTTCCGGCGGCTATTCGACCACCGAAGGCTTCCTCGCCGAAGTCTCGGTCACCCAGTCCAACCTGCTGGGCAGGGGCGACTATATCCGCACGGCGGTGTCGGCCGGCCAGTACGCCCAGGGCGTCGAGCTGAACTATACCGAGCCCTTCTTCCTCGACCAGAGGCTCGCCGCCGGCTTCGATCTCTACAGCAAGATATCCGACGCCTCCCAGTACGCCTATTATTCGAACTGGGTTACCGGCGGCACGATCCGCTTCGGCCTGCCGCTGACCGACGAGATTTCGATCGGCCCGCGCTATACGATCTACAATTCGCGCCTGACCATTCCGAACAATACGAACCAGCCGTATAACGATTGTACGGCCGTTCTCCCGGGCCAGGCGCCGCCGACGACATTCGCTGGAAACCCGATCAGCGCCACCAATAATTGTATTGCCAACGGCGAAGCGTCGGTGGCGTTGAAACAGGCGCAGGGTGACTGGCTGACCTCGATGGTCGGTTACACATTGTCCTATAATACGCTGGACAATCCGCGTAATCCCCACTCCGGCATCCACGCCGAGTTGAAGCAGGACTTCGCCGGCGTCGGCGGTAATTCCGAATTCCTGCGCACGACGGGCGATATCCGCGCCTATCATGAGCTCTATTTCGACGATATCGTCGGCGTCCTGCACTTGCAGGGCGGCGACATCGTTCCGTTCGGCAATCAGCCCCTGCGCATCGTCGACAATTTCAACCTCGGCGACAGTCTGGTGCGCGGCTTCGCGCCGGGCGGCATCGGCCCGCGCGACATAACCAACACGTTTTACGGCAACAATAACGGCAACGCCCTTGGCGGTACGCAATATTACGGCGCTTCGGTTGAAGCGCAGTTCCCGATCTGGGGACTGCCGAGGGACATCGGTCTCAAAGGCGCCGTTTTCGCTGATGCTGGTTCGCTATTCGGCTATAGGGGCGCCACCAATTTTGGCACCTATCTGGGCTATAACGCTGGGCAAGCCGCCTTTGCGTGTAGCGCAGCGAACAAGCGAATACGATCAATGCGGCCAACGCCGCCTTCACCCAGTCGCCATGTATCAACGTCGGCGGCAACACTCCGGCCGATTCGCTCTTCGGTTGGCGTCGGTCTAAATATGGAGGCGATGGA
>CAWKJW010000084.1:0-19416 GCA_963849665.1 uncultured Alphaproteobacteria bacterium
TGGGATTTGGCCAGGCAGGGCATGATCCTGCGCGTTCGGCGCGCAGGCAGAAGCGCGCCGGTCATGACGCTGAAATGGACGCCCGCCGAAACGGAAGGCGTGTTCTCCCGCGGCGAGATCGAGGTCCGGACGCGCAGCCTGGCGCCGGACCTGGACCTGTTCGACGAAACGCTCTCGGCGAGGCTCAAGGCTCTCATCGCGGACCGGCCGCTGACGCCGCGGTTCGAAACGCGGATCAGGCGCCGCATCAGGCTTTTGAACGTGGCGGATTTGCTGATAGAGGTCGCGTTTGACGAGGGCTCCATCGTCGCCGGGGAGCGCAGCTGGCCGGTGACCGAGATCGAACTGGAGCACAAGTCGGGCGACGCGGCGGATCTCTATGAATTCGGCGCGCGGATCGCCATGGCCTTGCCGGCAAGGCTCGACGTCACCAGCAAGTCGGCGCGGGCGTTCGCGCTGTCCGCGAATGAAATGCCGAAAGCGGTCAAGCCGGGTCCTCTGCTGTTTCCGCCGAACGCCATGCTGGACGACGCGGTGGCGGCGGTGCTGGCCAATACGCTCAAGCATTTCGTCGCCAACTGGGCGGCGCTGCGCGAGAGCGGCGACAAGGAATTGATCCATCAGATGCGCGTCGCGCTGCGCCGGCTGCGCGCGGCTCTGGCCATGTTCAAGCGCGCGCTGCCCTGCGCCGAATTCGACGATTTTCGCGCCGAGGCGAAGCGGATCGCCTCGGCGCTCGGGCCGGCGAGGGACTGCGACGTTTTCCGCGAGCTGGTCGAGGATGGCCCGATGGCGCATTTCAGCGCCAAGGCGAATTTTGCGCCCTTGCTGGAAGCGCTGGATGAACAAAGGAGCGACGCCTACGGCGATGCGCGCGCGCTGATCGACGCGCCGCAAACGGCGGTCTTCGTCGTCGGCATGCAGGCGTTTCTGGCGCGCCGCGGCTGGCGGAACGCCCTTCTCGGCCCGGATCTTGGCCGCCTGACCGAGCCGGCCGCCATTTTCGCCGCCAGCGCCCTCGAGCGTCTCCACAAGCGCGCGGCCAAGCGCGGCAAGGATCTTCTGCTCCTGCCCGACGATGAGCGGCATGAAGTGCGGATCGTTCTGAAAAATCTCCGTTATGCGGCGGAATTTTTCGGGACGTTTTTCGACGATGGCCGAGCGGTCCACGCCTATGTGCGCGCGGCGGCGCGCCTGCAGGACCTGCTCGGCGCCAATAACGACGTCGCGAGCGCGGAGGGCTTCATGGGCGCGGCCCATGATGCGGAGGCGGCGCGCGCCGCCGGCATCGTGATCGGCTGGTATGGCAGGGGCGGGGCCCTTTCCGACGCCGGCCTGAAGGACGCCTGGAGCGGCTTCAAGAAAGCGCGGCGCTTCTGGCGCTGATGCGCCGGGCTCGAATGGCGCTCGATGGCGGTCGACGGATCACCGAGGACGAGAATCGCCTTTCGGTGACGCCGAGCCTGGCGGCGCGGCGTCATCGTTCCCGACGGCTTTCGCCGCCGCCGAGCCCGGTCGCGTCCGGCCAAACCAATGTTCGGCGTCCTGTCGCGGAGGAATAAGCACCGAGAAAATGCTCGGCGCCGGTCCATCGGCGAACAGCGCCTGGAACAAGCTGCGCAATTTATGGGTCATGAGACAGTCCTCCCCAAAAAAATATAGGCCCTGAAAGCACGTTCGCGAGGTTGCGGCGTTTACGGATGCGCATGGCCGCGGCCACGCCTTCCGGCCGGCGGCGATGACAGCGCAGTCAAGGCTTGAGTGAACGGTTTGTTTACAATATGTTGGCGGCAGTCCGTTTTAGTCTGAGGAGGCGCGTCATGGAAGTGTCTCTCGATCAAGCCATCGAAATCCACGCCAGGGCGATGAAGCAGCGCGATGGCCGCCATGCCCCAGTCAAGGCCCGCGAAATAGCTCGACAGCTTGCGTCGGCCGGCGACCGGGAAGGACACCAAGTCTGGCTCAAGGTCGGCGAAATCACCGAGGCGCTGCTCAAGGACTTGCACCGAGTTCTGAGCGGGCGCGAGCCGACGTCGGCTAGGCCTCGACGTGTCGGCGGACCGCTCTTGCATCATGATCGCGCGCGCCGTCGATCGCCGCGCTGCTTGCGGTAGCTCTCCTACGTCAGAACAGCCAGCGGGGCGTTCGCGCCGCGTAGCTGCGCCAGGCTTCGCCAAATCGCTGCGCCAGGTGGATTTCCTCGCGGCGGATGGCGAGATGCTGGACGAAAACCGCCGCCGCCAGGCCGAGCGCCGCGAACCAGAGGTTGTCGAGACCAAGCGACAGGCCCAGCATCACGACCGTATTGCCAAGGTAGATCGGATTGCGGGTCCATCGAAAGGGGCCGGAGATCATCAGGGCGTCGGCGCCGCGATGCGGAAAAATATTGGTCCTGGCCCGCCACATGACGCCCATCGCCCAGAAGTCGAGCGCCAGTCCCGCGCCGGCGAGCGCGGCTCCGCCCCATCGGGCGGCGGGGTCGGGCGCAAATGCGAGAGGGAGCAGCCTCCCGAGGCCATAGGCCGCCACGGCCGAAGCCGCGTAGATCAAAGGCGGCCAGGGCAGAACATTCGGGCGTTCGGCGAAATCGAGCTTCATCGCGCGTGGACTCCACTTTCCTCTCTCGCCAATAAGTTCTTATATCATGATGATGGGATATATCTGCGACGAGATCAAAGGGAGGAAATCAAATGAATGAAGCGCATTGGCCGAGCGAACTGCGGCTGTCGGATCAGGGAAAAATCCTCAATGTCGCTTTCGAGTCCGGAGAATCCTATGCGCTCGACGCGGAATATCTCCGCGTGGCCAGTCCCAGCGCCGAAGTGCAAGGCCATTCTCCGCAGGAGAAAAAGACCGTCGGCGGCAAGCGCAACGTGACGATCGTGTCCGTCGAGCCGGTCGGCAATTACGCGGCGCTGATCGAATTCGACGACAAGCACGCGAGCGGCATCTACACATGGGACTATCTGCATCAACTGGGCGCCGAGCGTGACCTCATCTGGAGCGGCTATCTCGAAGAGCTGGCCGCCAAGGGGCTGACGCGCTAGGCGAAGCTTCGGGAGCGCTGGACGGCCCGGCGGGATGAACCCGCCGGAAACGCGGCTGCGGCGACGTTCAGCCGATGGCGCTGACATGCATCGCTTTTTTCGGAACCAGCTTCGAAGCGGGGCGTTATACGGATCGTTATATTCGCATTCTTTGTTGTTATGTCGCTGATGTCGCGACGAGATGCGAATGCGCGCGGATTGGAGGACGCCGGGAGGCTCGCGCCTTTCGGCACGATTTTGTCTTCGGTCGACGCGGCGATGCGCCATTGGTTTCAGGCCCTTCGCCCGCGTCAACAACGGGAGTCGCAACATGGCGCATGACGAAACGCAACGAGATCCGGCGGAAGCCGCCGCTCAACATCCCACCCCCATGCTCGACCAGCTGGAAACCGGCCCCTGGCCGAGCTTCGTGACCGGCCTGAAACGCCTGCGCGACACCCAGGACGCAAAATATGCGCCGATGATGAACGACCTGCTCGGCCAGCTCGAGCATTCCTACGAGGAGCGCAAGGGTTTCTGGAAGGGCGGCACGGTTTCGGTGTTCGGCTATGGCGGCGGCGTCATTCCGCGCTTTTCGGAAGTTGCCGACAAGTATCCGGCGTCGAAGGAGTTCCACACTTTGCGCGTGCAGCCGCCCGCAGGCATGCATTACGACACCGCCACGCTGCGCAAGCTCTGCGACATCTGGGAGCGGCATGGCTCGGGCCTGATCGCCTTCCACGGCCAGAGCGGCGACATCATGTTCCAGGGCTGCTCGTCGGAAAACGTGCAGCCGGCCTTCGACGAACTCAATGCGGCGGGCTTCGATCTCGGCGGCGCCGGCCCGGCCCTGCGCACTTCGATGAGCTGCGTCGGCCATGCGCGCTGCGAAATGTCGTGCTACGACGAGGTGAAGGCGCATCGCACCGTCCTCAATGAATTTCTCGACGAGATGCACCGCCCGGCGCTGCCCTACAAGTTCAAGTTCAAGTTCTCCGGCTGCGGCAATGATTGCGTCAACGCCATCCATCGCGCCGATTTCGCGGTGATCGGAACCTGGCGCGACGACATGAAGGTCAACCAGGACGAGGTGAAGGCCTATGTCGGGCGCGTCGGCCGCAAATACGCGATCGACCACGTCATCGCCATGTGCCCGACCCGCGCGCTGAGCCTCAACGACGACGACACGCTCGACGTCGACAACAAGTCCTGCGTGCGCTGCATGCATTGCCTCAATGTCATGACCAAGGCGCTGTCGCCGGGCGATGACAAGGGCGCGTCGATCCTGATCGGCGGCAAGCGCGCGCTGAAAGTCGGCGACATGATGGGAATCATGATGGTTCCCTTCATCAAGCTGGAAACCGACGAGGATTACGAGAAGCTCAAGGAATTCGCGCGGAAATTGCTCGACTTCTTCGCCGACAACGCGCTGGAGCACGAGCGCATCGGCGAGACCATCGACCGCATCGGCCTGCCGGCCTTCCTTGAGGCGGTCGGCATCGAGCCCGATCCGAACATGGTCAATCATCCGCGCACGTCCTGCTATGTCCGCACCGACGACTTCACCGACGAGGCGGAGAAATATTTCGAGCGCAAGGCGCGGGAAGCCGGGCTCGACGTCGCCGCCGACTGAATCGTCGGCGCGCTTCGGGGCGAGCGGCGGCTTCGCCGCCGCTCGCCCCGATATAATCCGTCTTGATTTCCAAACGATATTCCGGGGACAATCCCGTCAGCTGGAGATCTCCGCAGGCGACCGCGCTTCGTGGCGGCCGGACGCGCGATCCATCGCCAGATGCGGAGGTTGTGATGATCGGCGTCCTGAAGCGGCTTCCACGTTTCAACATCCTGAATGCCCGGCCGCAGCGCGCCAACGGGGGCGAGGCGGAGCTCTGGCTGATGAGCCTGCTCGCCTTGTGCGTCGGTATTTGCACCGAAGTTGGCGCCGCGACGTTCCGGGCCTTGATCGCCCTGTTCTACAACCTGTCCTATCTCGGGCGCTGGTCGTTTCATTACGACGCGAACCAGCTCGATCCGCTGAGCCCCTTCGGCAACCTGGTCTTCTTCTCGCCGATCATCGGCGGCCTGATCGTGGTCTTCCTGGTGCAGAATTTCGCTCCCGAAGCCAAGGGACATGGCGTGCCGGAAGTGATGGACTCGATCTATTACAAAGGCGGCGACATTCGCGGCGTCGTCGCGGTGATCAAATCACTCGCTTCCGCCATCTCGATCGGCGCGGGCGCCGCCGTCGGCCGGGAAGGGCCGATCATCCAGATCGGCTCTTCGCTGGGCTCCACGCTCGGGCGCGTCATGCGCCTTGCGACCTCCCAGAAGGTCACCTTGATTTCCGCGGGCGCTGGCGCCGGCATAGCCGCGACTTTCAACACGCCGCTCGGCGGCGTGCTTTTCGCCACCGAAATCCTGCTGCCGGAAATCTCCAACCGCACCTTTTTGCCGGTGGTCATCGCCACGGGAAGCGCGACCTATACCGGACGGGTGCTGCTCGGCGCGTCGCCCGCTTTCACCGTGCCGTTTTTCCAGGGCGGCGAGCGCCTTAGCGCCCTCCCGGTGGATTTTCTCATCGTGATGATTCTCGGCGCGGTTTGCGGGGTCGCCGCCTGGGTCTTCATCGCGCTTCTTGCCTATCTCGAGGACTGGTTCCCGACGCTCCCCGGAGGAGTCTATGCGCAGGCGGCGGCCGGCATGGCGGCGATCGGCGCGATGATGGTCGGCTTCTCTCATCTTTACGGCCATCCCTTCGTCAACGGCGTCGGTTATGGCGTCATCCAGTCGATTCTCGAAGGCGGGATGACGATACCCGCGCTTCTGCTGGTTCTGGGCGTGGCAAAACTGCTCGCGACGACAATCAGCCTCGGCTCCGGCGCGTCGGGGGGCATTTTCTCGCCGCTCCTGTTCATCGGCTCCACGCTGGGCGCGAGCCTGGGATTCGGCGCCTTGGCGATCACCTCGCATACCGACCTCTCCCCGGTTTCCTGCGCCGTCATCGGCATGGCGGCGATGGTCGGGGCGGGAACCGGCGGCGTCATGACCGGCATTGTCATGATTTTCGAGATGACCCGCGACTACGCGGTCATCGTGCCGGTGATCATCGCCGTGGCTTTCGGGTCCGGTGTGCGCCGCGCCCTGATCCGGGACACCATTTACACGATCAAGCTGCGACATCGCGGGCATCACATTCCGCAGGATCGGCACGCCAACCTTTATCTGGTGCAGCAGGCGAAATCGATCATGGAGAAGGAGTTCATCGTCGCCGAGCCGGGCGCCAGTTTGCTCGAGGTGCTGAGCGCCGTGCGGCCGGACGCCGATGTGACGCCGCCGATCCTGATTGTCAACGGCGATCACATCAGCGGCATCGTGCCGGTCCGCTCGGGTCTCTGGCCGCAGGCCGTGCGCGACCCGACGCTGACTGTCGACGCGCTCGCGCTGCCGGATTATATCCTCGCGCGTGAAACGGACCTGCTGAGCCGGGTTTTCGAACGCATGAACCGGCACGGGCACTCCGCCGCCATCGTCGTGGGAGGGACCGGCGTGCCGCGGCGCGCCGACATCTGCGGCGTCATCACCAAGCGCAGCATCGCTGACGCGGTCATCCGGTCGTCGGATTGACGGCGGATCTTTTGCGCGGCTGCTTTGAACTGGCGCATCTGCATGAGGGCGGCTTCAGCCTGCACGGTTTCCGCTGGGATCACGCCCTGCACGCCGGCCGCAAGATTTGCGGCGAAGATTTTCCCGACGAGGTCACAGTCTTTCTCCTCGAAGCGCCCGAGAACGGCCTGAGGCAGGAATATCATTGTAAAAACAGCAGCGTCGTAGTTGCGGCGCAATTTTGAGATAGCGTTTTTCAGTAGTCTCAGGATCGCCTTTTTCGCAACGAAGGAGGGTTTCTATGTGCGTTTGGCTCAAATCCCGGAAATTTGCGATCGTTGGCGCGGCGCTTCTCGCCGGCGCGAGCGTGGCCTACGCGGCCTCGCCGATCCAGGGGTTCGGTCCGCCGGTGAACGGCGGCGAATCGCTCGACGCAAACCTCGGCCGGCTCGCCCAGGTGATCGCCTGGCAGAATTCGCCGGAGGGGGATGTTTACCAATTGGCTCTCGCCATCCCCGCCCCGGACAAGCCTTTCAAGGACGCGGCGATCGAGTCCCAGCCTTTGCGGCCGTTCGACGCCCGCGCCGCGGTTCATAATGACCCCAGCCTGAACGCCAGCCTGGGCCTGCTGGCGCGCGTGATGGCGTGGCAGAAATCGCCGGCCGGCGACGCTTTCCAATATGCATTGGAGGATCATGTGAAGGGCGCCGATTTCCAGACCATCGCCCTGGCGTCGATTCCGCCGGGCGGCTTCCAGACGGTCAGGGATTAGCGCGTTCTTCAGCCGCGGATAAATCCAGACCGCCGCCAGGCTCGCGCGAGCCTGGCGGCGCCTTTCGGTCCGCCGCCTCCCGCGCCTCCGACGTCCTCAGCGCTGTTTCATCAATTCGGCGCTCAGCCGTTCTTCCAGATGCCCGAACTCGTCGACCAGGGCGTTGAGATCGCGTTCGATCTCGTATTTCGTCGAGGCGCCTGCCGCGCCGCCGTGAACCGCCGATCTAAGTTTCGCCTCGACGGCAGCGTGGCCCTGCTGGATGCGGGTGACAAAGGCTTGATGCGTCTCCGAAAACCCGCCTCGATCGTGAAATTCCTTGATCTTTCCGTTCAGGCGGGCGGAGAACGCTTCGAGTTGCTTGCGCAAAGCTTCGAATTCCTGGTCACTCATCGAAAATCACTCCAGTTTCCCGCGCATCTTCCGCAGTGGCGCAGTTTCAGCCGGCGGGAAAAATTTGGCAAGTGCGGACGAGCCGCGTCGCCTTGAATTCGGCCATAATCGCCATGTCCGATGCGAGCCGCATTGACCTGCGCCAAGGAGATTGTAGTGACCTATTACATCAGCGGAACCACAAACGGCGATTTCGACGCCATTATCGGACGCGTCACCGAAGCGCTGAAACAGGAAGGTTTCGGCGTCCTCACCGAAATCGACGTGGCGAAGACGCTGAAGGCGAAGCTCGGCGTGGAATTTCCGCGCTATCGCATTTGGGCGCCTGCAATCCGGGCTTCGCGCACCAGGCGCTGAGCCTCGAGCACAACATTGGCGTCATGTTGCCCTGCAATGTGATCGTCCGCGACGCCGGCGAAGGCGCTGTCGAAGTTTCGGCGATCGACCCGCGCGCGGCTATGCGGCAGGTTGGAAACAAGGCGCTCGACGCCATCGCCGAGGAAGTGGCGACGCGGCTCGCCCGTGTCGTCGCCTCGGTGTGACAGGGAGCTTTTCATTTCGCCGTCGGCGGCATCGGCCGCACCGCCATGCCGCGGCTGATCTTTTGCAGGTCGCCGTCGACGATCCGGTCTCCTTGGGCGATCCCCGTCTTGATCGCAACCATGCCGCCCTCGGCGGGGCCGAGCGAAACCATGCGCTGCTCGACGACATCGTCCTTGCCGACGACATAGACATATTTTCCCAGTTGGCTCGATCCGATCGCCGCCTGCGGGACCATCATCGCATCGGGCATTTTTCCGATATGCAGGCGGACGCGGACATATTGCCCGGGCAGGAACGCGAAATCGTGATTGTCCATCAGCAGGCGCGCGGTGATCGTGCCCGTCGTCTGGTCGACCACATTGTTGAGAAAGGCGAGATTGCCCTCGTGATGCAAATCCTCTTCGCCGGGAACCACGATATCCGCCCGCACTCCGCCGGCGCGACGGGCCTTTTCGATGGCGGATATATCCGTTTCGCTGGGGTTGAAGGTGATATAGATCGGGTCGAGCTGCACTAGCGTGTTGAGCGTGGCGCCGCCGACGCTGACCAGCGTGCCGACCGGCGTCAGGCTGCGGCCGAGGCGGCCGGCGAAGGGCGCGCGAATGTTCGTGTAGCCGAGGTTGAGCTGGGCGGCCTCGACGGCGGCCTTGTCCATACCGAGCGTGGCTTCGGCCTGATTCAGGGCGCTCATCCGCTGATCATAGGGGTCCTTGGCGAGAAAGCCGCTCTGCATCAGCTTGTGGCCGCGGTTGTAATTTCCACGCGCGTAATTCAGTCCCGCCTCGTCTCGCTGTTCCTGCGCCTGCGCCTGGTCCAGCGCCGCCTGATAATCACGCGGGTCGATCTTGTAGAGAAGGTCGCCGGCCTTGACGTCCGCGCCGTCGCGCGCCGCCTGCGATTGCAGGTAGCCGCTGACCTTGGCCTGCAGATTGAGGTTTTGCAGAGCCTCCGTCCGCGCGGGAAAGTCGAGATAGAGCGGGATCGTCTGTTTCGCCGCCTGCATGACGGGAACGGGCATGGCGGCCGGCGGCGCCACGGCCTTCGCATTGCCGGCGTTGGGGAGGCGGCGCGTCCCGACCAGCACAGCCGCCCCCGCCAGGCCGAACAAAATTGTCGTTCGCAGGATTTTCCGCGAATAGCGTTCGCCATAGGCCATGGCGTCATCCTCCACCTCTAAACAGCGTCCTCGGCCCGCGGATCTTGCCCGGCGCCTGTATCGCGCGTTCCCGCGCCGAAAGGCGCCCGCTCGCGCATGCGCTCGACGATCGCATAGAACACCGGGACGAAAACCAGCGTCAGGATCGTCGCGGCGAGCATGCCGCCGAACACCGTCGTGCCGATCGAATGGCGGCTGGCCGCGCCTGCGCCGCTGGCGAACATCAACGGCGTCACGCCGAGGATGAAGGCGAAGGCGGTCATCAGGATCGGGCGCAGCCGCAGCCGCCCGGCCTCCATCGCCGCCTCGACGATCCCCAGCCCTTCCTCGCGCCGGCGCCTTGCGAATTCGACGATCAGGATGGCGTTTTTCGCCGCCAGTCCGATCAGCATGACAAAGCCGATCTGCGAATAAACATCGATCTGCAAGCCGCGCGTAAAAATGGCCAGGACCGCGCCGAACAGCGCCAGCGGCACCGCCATCAGCACGATGAAGGGCATGGTCCAGCTCTCGTACTGCGCCGCCAGGATCAGGAATACGAAGACCAGGGCGAGAGTGAAGATCAGCGATGCGACCGAACCCGCCTTCAACTCCTGAAACGTGACGCCGGTCCATTCATAGCCGAAATCGCGCGGCAGCGCCTTCGCGGCGGCGCGCTGCATCGCGTCCACCGCCTGGCCGGAGCTGTAGCCCTCCGCCGCCACGCCATTGACCAGGGCCGCGCCGTAATTGTTGTAATGCGGCACGCCGTTGGGCCCGACCACCGGCCGCAGGGGGCCGAGCGTGCTGAGCGGAACCATGCCGCCGGAGGCGTTGCGCACATAGAAGCGCGAAAGGGCGGCGGGCGAGGCGCGGTCCTTCTCGTCCGCCTGGATCGTCACGCGGAACGTGCGCCCGTAAAGGTTGAAGTCGTTGACATAGAGCGAGCCGAGATAGATCTGCAATGTGTCGAACACGTCCGGCAGGCTGAGGCCGAGCAACTGCGCCTTGGTCCGGTCGAGGTCGTAATCATATTGCGGCGTCGATGTGTCGAACGACGTGAAGAGCTGCTGGGGATTGAGTTCCGGCTGCTTGCGCGCCTCCGCGATCAGCGCCTGAGTCGCGTCGTTCAGGGCCCCGGCGCCATGGCCGGCAAGGTCCTCGACCTCGAACTCGAAGCCGCCGGTGGCGCCGAGCCCCGGGATCGACGGCGGATCGAAACTGAGCGCGATTGCGCCGGGAAGCGCCAGCAGTTTGGGGCGGACCTGCGCCACAAGGCGCGACGCCTGCTGGGAGGGCGGCCGCTCGTTCCATGGCTTCAGGATCGCGAATTCGACCGCGGCGTTCGATTGCGCGGTCGCGGTCAGGAAATTGAGGCCGCTGATCGAGCCGACAATATCGATTCCGGGCGTCGCCTGAAGGATGTCGCGCGCTTTTTTGGCCACCGCGTCCGTGCGCTGCAAGGAGGCGCCGTCGGGCAGCTGGATCACGACGAAGAAATAGCCCTGGTCCTCGACCGGCAGGAAGGTCGAGGGGATGCCGGCCCAGATCGCATATGTGGCCAGAAGCCCCGCCGCGAAAACGGCGAGGACGCCCCAGCGCAGACGGATGAGCCTGCGCACCAGCCCGGAATAGCCGTGCTGCAGGCGTGTGAAGCCGGCGTTGAACCAGCGGAACAGGAAAAAGCTGCGGGCCTGACGGCGGCGCAGGAATGCGGCGCTAAGCGCCGGGCTCAGGGTCAGTGAATTGAACGCGGAAATGCCGACGGAAATCGCCACCGTCAGGGCGAACTGGTTATAGAGGCGGCCGGCGACGCCGGGAATGAAGGCGACGGGAACGAACACCGCCATCAGCACCCCCGTCGTGGCGAGAATCGGACCGGTGACCTCGGACATGGCTTTCCGCGTGGCTTGTAACGGCGGCAGCCCGGATTCGAGTTGGCGTTCGACATTCTCGACCACGACGATGGCGTCGTCGACGACGAGGCCGATCGCCAGGATCATGCCGAGCAGGCTCAGCATGTTGAGCGAAAAGCCCAGCGCCTCCATCACCGCCAGCGTCGCCACCAGCGACACGGGGATGGCGATGGTCGGGATGATCGTCGTTCGCCAGCTTTGCAGGAAGACGAACACGACCGCGACGACGAGCGCCAGGGCCTCGGTCAAGGTGATCAGCACCTCGTGCATCGCGGCGGCGACGAAGCGCGTCGTATCGTAATGCATGGCGTAGGCAATTCCCTTCGGGAAGCGCGCCGACAAGGTCTTCATTTCATCCTGCACGCGCTTTTGCAGTTCGAGCGCGTTCGATCCCGGCATCTGGAAAATGCCGAGCACGACCGTCGGCTGGTCGCCGAAAAAGGCGGTCGAGGAATATTGCAGGGCGCCGAGTTCGACCCGCGCGACGTCGCGCAGCCGCACGACGGCTCCGCGCGTCGGATCGGAGCGCAGGACGATGTCGCCGAACTGCTTCGGATCGCGCAGCCGGCCCAGCGCGTTGACCTGCGTTTCGAACGCTGTGCCGGCAGGCGCCGGCTGCTCGCCGAATTTGCCGGCGGCGACCTGGATGTTCTGGGCCGCCACCGCATTGCGGACGTCGAGCGCGGTGATGCCCAGATTGGCGAGTCTGTCGGGATTGAGCCAGACGCGCATCGAATAGCGGCGTTCGCCGAAGATCTGCACGTCGCCGACGCCCGGCAGGCGTTTCAGGGGATCGACGATCTGGGTGTAGGCGTAGTTGCTGAGGCCGATCGGATCGACGGAATGATCGGGCGAGGTCAGGTTGACGATCAGCACGAAATTGGGATTTTGCTTGCGGATGGTCACGCCGCCCTGGTTGACGATCGGCGGCAATTGCGCGGAAGCCTGGGCGACGCGGTTCTGCACGTCGACCGCCGCTATATCCAGGGGATAGCCGACGTTGAAAGTGATGGTGATGGTCGAGGAGCCGTCATTGGCGCTCGACGACGACATGTAGCTCATGCCGGAGACGCCGTTGATCTGCTCTTCGAGCGGGGTGGTGACCGTATCGGCGACCACTTGCGCGCTGGCGCCCGGATAGTTCGCGGACACCACCACTTGCGGCGGCGTGATGTCGGGGAATTGCGAAACCGGCAGCAGAAAATAGCAAATGACGCCCGCCATCACCATGATCACCGCGATCGCGGAGGCGAAAATCGGGCGCTGAATGAAAAAGCCGATCACCTCCTCAGAATCCTTTCCGCCGGAGGCGCGTCCGGCTCAACAAGGCCTTCGCTTGAAAATCCGCGCCTCGCCAAAAGCCCGAAGGCAAGTCGCGGCGGAATTCATCCCTTTTTCGATCCTTCGCGCGTTTCCGTCGCAGGTCCGCCCATGCGGCGCCCGGTCCAGCCCGGCGGATCGCTCGCCGGAAATGATTCCCATGAGGCTTCCGCCACTTCATCCCAATCGGGGCCCGGCTCGACCGGTCGATTGGGATCGGCCTGCAAGGTAGATTTTGATTTGCCGGAGCTCGTTCCCTTGCCGCTTTCGCCCATAGTCGCCTCCGTCGCCGGCTTTGCGTTTCGTCGCCGCAAAAAAGAGGTGGGTCTTCTTCCGGTGCAAGCAAGCGGGGCAATTAGACCACTGCGCGACACGACGTCTCTGGCCGCTTTTTTTGAAGCTCGTCTTGCGTTCAGGGAAGGAAGGAGCGCGCGGAACGGTTTCGCGGGGCGGGCGTTCGGTGGGGGTGGGGCGAACAGGCCTCGACGAACTCGGGGGGATCGCGGGCGCAGCCGGCGCCTGGCGACGGCCAAGACGTAACAGGCGCGCCCGAGGAGAACCGCCAGATGAAATCCAGTCCAGCAGCTTGAAGCCTGTGGCCAATCGCCCTGGCTCGACTTTTTGAAGCGCAGCCTGGTCGCGAGCGGTGAATTGCGTCGCCTGATCGAAGGCGACGGCCTGAAGGGACTGACCTCGAACCCGTCAATTTTCGAAAAGGCCATCGGCGAATCCGACGAATATGCCTCAGCGATCGAGGAATTTTTGCGAAGCGGCGACCACGGCGTCGAGGCGATTTACGAACATCTCGCCTTCGCCGACATTCGCGCCGCCGCCGACGAGTTGCTTCCGGTTTTCCAAAGGACGCAGGGGCGCGACGGCTATGTGAGCCTGGAATGCCCGCCGCGCCTCGCCAATGACACGGAGGCCACAGTGGAGGAGGCCCTGCGGCTGTGGAGGGCGGTCGCGCGGCCCAACCTCATGGTCAAGGTTCCCGCGACGCCGGCGGGAGTGACCGCGATCAGCCGGCTGATCGGCCAGGGCGTGAACATCAACGTCACGCTGCTCTTCTCCGTGGCGGTCTATGAAGAAGTGGCTGAAGCCTACATGACCGGCCTCGAACTTTTTCGCGGGTCAGGCGGCGACCTTTCAAAGATCGCCAGCGTCGCCAGCTTTTTCGTCAGCCGCATCGACACGGCCGTCGACAAGAAGCTGGAGACGCTCGGCGACAGGCAGGCGGAAGCCTTGCGCGGCCAGGCCGCAGTCGCCAATGCGAAAATCGCCTACGCCCGTTACAAGGATCTGGTCTCCAGTCCGCGCTGGCAGGCTCTGGCCAAAATGGGCGCGAAGACGCAGCGTCTGCTCTGGGCCTCGACCAGCGCGAAAAATCCCGCGTTCAGGGACACCAGATATGTCGAGGCGCTGGTCGGGCGCGACACCGTCGACACCATGCCGCCCGAAACCATGGACGCCTTTCGCGATCATGGCGAGGTCAAGGCCGACAGCGTCGAACAGGACGTCGAGGGCGCCCGCGCCGTTCTCGCGGGATTGGCGCGCCTCGGCGTGTCACTCGACGCGATCACCGAAAAGCTGGTCGAGGATGGGGTGAGGCAATTCGCCGAGGCCTTCGACAAGCTTTTCGAGGTTCTCGCGCGCCGGCGGCAGAAGCTCGTCGACGACGGCCAGGCTTCTGCGGACACTATTCAAGGAGCCAGCAAATGCAGATCGGCATGATCGGACTCGGGCGGATGGGCGGCGCCATGACCCGCCGCCTGATGAAGGCGGGACATGATTGCGTGGTCTTCGACGGCTCCGCCGCATCGCGCGAAAAACTGGCGCGGGAAGGCGCCGCGGCGGTCGCCTCGTTGCCGGACATGGTGAAGGCCCTTGATAAGAAGCCGCGCGCCGTCTGGCTGATGCTGCCGGCGGGCCGCGCGACCGAAGAGACGGCGCAAGAACTCGGCGGCCTGCTCGAGCCCGGCGACATCATCGTCGATGGCGGCAACTCCTTCTACAAGGACGACATCAGGCGCGCGAAAATGCTGGCCGCGAAGGGCGTCGCCTATGTCGACTGCGGCACGTCGGGCGGCGTCTGGGGCGTCGAGCGCGGCTATTGCCTGATGATCGGCGGCGGCAAGGACGCCGTCGCGCGGCTCGATCCGATTTTTTCCGCGCTGGCTCCCGGCCGCGGCGATATCTCGCGCACGCCAGGCCGGGAAGCGCGCGATCCGCGTGCGGAAAAAGGCTATATCCACGCCGGGCCGTCGGGCGCCGGGCATTTCGTCAAAATGGTGCACAACGGCATCGAATACGGGTTGATGCAGGCCTACGCCGAGGGCTTCGACATCCTGCGCAACAAGGGTTCGAAGGACCTGCCGGCGGACGAGCGGTTTGATCTCGATATTCCCGACATAGCCGAGGTCTGGCGGCGCGGCAGCGTGATTTCGTCCTGGCTGCTCGATCTCGGCGCCGCTGCTCTGGCGCGCGATCCGGAGCTTCAGAATTTTTCCGGCACTGTCCAGGATTTGGGCGAGGGCCGCTGGACCGTCGAGGCGGCGATCGAGGAGCAGGTTCCGGCGCATGTGCTGTCCAGCGCGCTCTATGCGCGTTTCCGCTCTCGGCAGGAGCATAATTTCGGCGAGAAAATTCTGTCGGCCATGCGCTTGGGTTTCGGCGGCCATGTCGAGCCGCGGGCGCCTGCGGAATCGGAGCCGATGGAAACGCCAGAGCACGCCGCACGCAGCGTCGCGGGGTAAAGCCCATGCTCGAAGACCGCACGATCGCAACGCCGCCTCTTGCGCAGGGGCCGGCCCCCGAGTCGCGGCGCAAGTTGAAACCCGCCGACCCCTGCGCCATGGTGCTGTTCGGCGCGACCGGCGACCTGACCCGCCGGCTGGTGATCCCCGCGCTTTACAATCTTTCCCGCACCAGGGTCCTGCCGGACGATTTTGCGCTGATCGGCGTGGCGCGCACGCAGACGAGCACGGAAAAGTGGCGCGAGGGCCTTTACGCCGCGCTGAAAGGCTTTGTCGGCAATGCCGCGACCGAGTTCGAGACCGGCCATCTCGACGAGGACGCGTGGAAGCGGTTGGCGGACAAGATGGCTTATGTTTCAGGCGACCTGAGCCACCCCAGCCTCTACCAGAAAATTCGCGGCGTCCTCGACCACACCGAGAAAGCCCACAAGACCAAGGGAAACGCCATTTTCTACCTGGCGGTCGCCGACCAGCTCTTCGGTCCGGTGGTGGACAGGCTGGACGAGGCGGGTCTCATCGACCAGGCGCCGGACGAGGACGGCAGGCCGAAATTCTGGCGGCGCGTGGTGATCGAAAAGCCATTCGGGCACAGTCTCGCCTCGGCGCGGGCCTTGAACGCCTGTGTCCGGCGCAGGCTGGACGAGGACCAGATTTTCCGCATCGATCATTTCCTCGGCAAGGACACGGTGCAGAGCATCATGGCCTTTCGCTTCGGGAACGGTCTGTTCGAGCCCGTCTGGAACCGCGACCGCATCGACCACGTGCAGATCACCGCGGCGGAAACGGTCGGCGTGGAGACGCGCGGAAAATTCTACGAGGCGACGGGCGCCTTGCGCGACATGGCGCCCAACCACCTTCTGAACCTGCTCTCGATGGTGGCGATGGAGCCGCCGGTCGGCTTTTCCGCCGCCGCCATCCGCTCGAAACGGGCCGACGTGCTGCGCGCCATGCCGGCGGTCCGGCCGGCGCAGGTGGTGCGCATGCCCGGCGCCCAAAGGCAAAGGCGGTTTTTCATCAATACTTCATATCGGGCAAAGGCTCTACAACCAAAAGAGCATAACAAGCGGCGCCATCCGTCTTGACCGCCCCGGCGCCAAAATGGTCAAACTACCCCCCAAGTCGCCAAGTCGATTAACGTCCGTCCCTCGGCGGATGGAAAAGTGGAGGATTGAGTTATGTCCACCGATATCGTGATCGTTTCCGCCGCGCGCACCGCGGTCGGGTCCTTCAGCGGAGCTTTCGCCAATGTCGCCGCCCATGACCTTGGCGCACATGCCGTAAAGGGCGCGCTGGAGCGCGCCAAGGTCGCGCCGGAGGACGTGGACGAGGTCATCCTCGGCCAGATCCTCGCCGCAGGCCAGGGCCAGAACCCGGCCCGCCAGGCGGCGATAAAGGCTGGCATTCCCCAGGAAAAAACCGCCTGGGGTCTCAATCAGCTGTGCGGCTCGGGCCTGCGCGCCGCGGCCCTCGGCCTGCAGCAGATCGCCAATGGCGACGCCAGCATCATCGTCGCCGGCGGCATGGAAAGCATGTCGCAGTCCCAGCACGTCGCCTATTTGCGCTCCGGCGTGAAGATGGGCGAGATGAAGCTGCTCGACACGATGCTGCGCGACGGCCTGTTCGACGCTTTCCACGGCTATCACATGGGCACGACGGCGGAGAACGTCGCCACCAAATACCAGATCACCCGCGAGGAGCAGGACCAGTTCGCGACGGCCTCGCAGAACAAGGCGGAAGCCGCGCAGAAAGCCGGCAAGTTCAAGGACGAGATCCTGCCCTACACGATCTCGACCAAGAAAGGGCGACATTGTCGTCGACCAGGACGAGTTCATCCGTCACGGCGTCACCTATGAGGCTCTGGCCAAGCTGCGTCCGGCCTTCTCCAAGGACGGCACGGTCACCGCGGGCAACGCCTCCGGCATCAATGACGGCGCCGCCGCCGTGGTGCTGATGACCGCCGCGGAAGCCGCCAAGCGCGGTCTGACGCCGCTCGCCCGCATCGCCTCCTGGGCGACGGCCGGCGTCGATCCGGCGATCATGGGCACGGGCCCGATCCCGGCCTCGCGCAAGGCATTGGAAAAGGCGGGCTGGAAAATCCAGGACCTCGACCTCATCGAAGCCAACGAGGCCTTCGCCGCGCAGGCGATTTCGGTCAACAGGGATCTGGGCTGGGATACGTCCAAGGTCAATGTCAACGGCGGCGCGATCGCCATCGGCCACCCGATCGGCGCCTCGGGCGCCCGCGTTCTCGTCACGCTGCTGCATGAACTGATCCGCCGCGACGCCAAGAAGGGCCTTGCAACCCTGTGCATCGGCGGCGGCATGGGCATCGCCCTCACCGTCGAGCGCTGATCTCACCATTGCCATTGCGCCGGCCGCGCTCGCGGCCGGCGCATTTTTTCCAATCAAAGCCGGGCAAGAATGCGCGGCGCAACAAAAACGGGGGAAACAATGTCTCGAGTTGCAATCGTCACCGGCGGCACGCGCGGTATCGGCGCCGCCATTTCCAGGGCGCTCAAGGGAGCCGGCTACAAGGTCGCCGCCAGCTACGCCGGCAATGACGAGGCCGCCAAGACCTTCAACGCCGAAACCGGCATCCACGTCTACAAATGGGACGTGTCGGATTATGACGCCTGCGTCGCCGGCATAGCCAAGGTCGAGGCCGACCTCGGACCGGTCGAGATTCTGGTCAACAATGCCGGCATCACCAAGGACGGCATGTTTCACAAGATGACCAAGGAACAATGGTACGGGGTGATCAACACCAACCTCAACTCGCTGTTCAACATGACCCGCCCGGTCTGGGAAGGCATGCGCGCCCGCAAGTTTGGCCGCGTCGTGTGCATTTCCTCGGTCAATGGCCAGAAGGGGCAAATGGGACAGGTGAATTATTCCGCGGCCAAGGCCGGCGACATCGGCTTCGTCAAGGCGCTGGCCCAGGAAGGCGCCAAGGCCGGCATTACCGTCAACGCCATCTGCCCCGGCTATATCGCGACCGAAATGGTCAAGGCGATCGACCCGGCCGTGGGTGGAAAAGGCGATCCTGCCGCATATCCCGGTCGGACGCCTTGGCGAACCCGAGGAAATCGCCCGCGCGGTGCTGTTCCTCGTCGCCGACGACGCCGCTTTCATCACGGGGTCGACGCTTTCGGCCAATGGCGGCCAATACATGATCTGATGCAGGCGCCGGCCGACCGGCGGGATGAGTTTTGGATGCGCCGCTGGGGCTTCCCTGGCGGCGCTTTCATTTGTTCATGGCCTGATAACAGCTTTGCTTTAGCCTCGATCGTCCTTTCGGCTCAATGCCCGGCCGTTTTTTTGCAGGCGCCAAATGACAAATCGAATCTGGGCGGTCCGCGCCGGCGGCGATGGCGAGGCCGATCCTCTCTTCATCGAAAAGGGCCAGATCGCCATCGGCTTCCTGAATGTCGACCAGGACGTCAGCGCCTTGCCCCCGCAGCGCGCCGCCTTCAAGGAAGTTTTCGTCAATGCCGGAGCCGATCTCAAGCCCGGCGCGCGTTCCGGTCCAGGCTGGCCAATTGTTCCGCTTCGTGCATGAAATGAAAATCGGCGACAGGGTCATTTATCCGCGCAAGGTCGACCGCACCCTGCTTTGGGGCGAGATCGCCACGCCCTACATCTATGATCCCTCCGACAATTGCGATTTTCCGCACCGGAGGGGCGTGCGCTGGCTGCATACGCTCAGCCGCGACGCATTCTCGCAAGGGGCCCTCTACGAATTGGGCTCGACCCTGACCCTGTTCGAGGTTCGCGGTTTCGCCGCCGAATTCCTTCGCCGTTTCGAACCTCCGTCGGGTTCGGCTGGCGACAAGCTGTCCTCGCCGAGCGAGGACGACACTCAGGCGCGCGTCGCCCGTGACATAGCCGAGACCACACGGGATTTCATCTCCAAGAAGATCAAGACCGATCTGAAAGGTTTCCCCCTGGAGCATTT